>NZ_JBNKHD010000013.1:0-38361 GCF_050290165.1 Tenacibaculum sp.
TTTAACAGCGGAGAAATTTGTAGACGATCCGTTTAATCCAGGAGGAAAGATGTATAAGACAGGAGATTATGGAAGATGGAAGTTAAATGGAGAGATAGAGTTTTTAGGAAGAAAGGATGATCAGGTAAAAATACGAGGAAACCGAGTAGAGTTAGGCGAGATTCAGAATGCTTTAGAGAGCTATACCTCTATACAATCAGCTATAGTACTAGCAAAAGCAAATTCATCGGGTACCAATGAGTTGTATGCTTATGTAAAAGGAGCCGAAGATTTAAGTGTTCCTTCTATCAAGAAGTATTTAGGAGATTTATTACCAAGTTACGCTATCCCATCGAATTACACACAGGTAGCTTCATTTCCAACGACTTCCAATGGGAAGATAGATACCAAGGCTTTATTGTTAATAGATGCTCCAGAGTTAGATAGTGGAGTGGAGTATGTTGCACCAAACACCGAGGAAGAGCGTCTTTTAGTAGAGATCTGGCAAGAGGTATTAAACAAAGACAGAGTTGGTGTTAAAGATCATTTCTTTGACTTAGGAGGAGATTCGATTAAAGTACTAAAAATTGTAAATGCAATTTATAATCAAATGCAAATAGAAGTTTCTATTTCAGATATCTATACGCATGATAGTGTCTTAGAGTTATCAAATTTCATATCTGAAAATAAGAAGGTTTTAGAAGACAAAAAAGATGAAATATCAAAGGCGAGAAAAGAAGTAATAGATTCTTTTAATTTGATTAAAGAAAATGTTTTAAAATCTTTAGATGAAGATGAAGTAGAAAATATTGAAGATGTATATCCTATGACGGATATTCAAAAAGGAATGATATATGAATCATCAATACATGAAGGAGCTAGTATTTATCATGATCAAATGCTGAATCAAAGAGTATTTAAAGATTTTAATGAATCAATATTTAAACAAGCCCTACAGTTAATTGCGAGTAAGCACGAAATATTAAGAACAAGCTTTAATATATATGACTATGATGAAGAGGTTCAAATAGTACATAAAAAGGTTGATATTCCTTTTGTTTATAGAAATATTTCAAACATTAACACATTTGAAGAGCAAGAAAAAATTATAGAAAGCTTTCTTCAATCAGAACTTGAAAATCCTTTTGATACCACAAAAGCACCATTATTTAGGATGGCAGCATTTCATATCGGAGAAGATAATATAGTTTTTGTTTCTCAATGTCATCACGCAATTATTGATGGTTGGAGTGATTCAATGCTTTTAACAGAATTAAATAATGTGTACTTGGAGCTTATGAAGGATATCACATTTATGCCTAGTAAGTTGAAAGCAAGTTATAAAGATTTTGTGATACAACATGAACTTGATAAAAAGGATTTAGAAATTCGATCATACTGGGCTAATGAGTTAGCTGATTGTAATAAGCTAGACATTTTTACCAATGAAGAAACAAATGTTCTTTATGGAAATGTACTAAGTAAAAAAGAATTTAATAAACTAAATCAACTAGCAAGTCATTTAAATACAACGATAAAGGAAGTATCACTTAGTGCTTATATCTTTACTTTAAGTATTTTAAATGGAGATTCACAAGTAATAACAGGGCTGGTAACAAATAACAGACCAAGTATTGAAGATGGAGATAAACTTTTAGGTTGCTTTTTAAATACCATTCCGTTACAGTATACAATTAATTATGATATTACTGTACGAGATTTTATCAAAGAAATTCAGCAAAAATTACTAGCACTAAAAAAATACGAGCGTCTAAGTTTATTAGAAATAGCTACCTTAAATAAAAAGGAATACATTACCGAAAACCCTTATTTTGATGCTTATTTTAACTATGTTGATTTCTATAGTTATAATGATATTGAAGAAGAAAGCACAGAAAGAGGAGTGCAAGAGGAAACATCAGAAAATGCGATTTCTTTATTGGGTAGCAGTAAAACAAATACGTTTTTAGATTTTAATGTTAATACCACAGGAAACATTTATCACGCTAGTCTTTCTTTAACTAGAAAATTAAAATCAGGATTTTCTGCACAAGAACTGAATAATCTTTTCTTCTTTATTTTAAGATCATTCATAAATATTCCAAATCAAGAATTAAAAACTGTAAGTTGTTTAAGAGAAGAAGAAAAACAAAAAGTGCTTTATGAGTTTAATGATACTGCACATGATTTTCCTGAAACAACATTACCTAATTTATTTGCAAAGCAAGTTGCAAAGGTACCAGAAAAAGTAGCGTTAGTATATCAGGATAAAGAGCTCACATTTGCTGAGTTAAATGAAAAATCAAATCAATTAGCTCACTATTTAAGGTCAAAACATACTTTAAAGCCAAATGATTTGGTTGCAGTAGCTTTACCTAGAAGTGAGAAAATGATTATAACACTTTTAGCAATTCATAAAGCAGGAAGTGCATATGTTCCTATAGATCCAAATCACCCAAAAGAGAGAGTGGATTATGTAGTTAAAGATAGCGGTTGTAAGTTGATTATAACAGAAGATACGTTTGATGAATTTGAATCTATAGCACAAGAATTTTCAAAAGAAAATTTAGAATTAACAAACATACCCACTGATATAGCATATGTAATCTACACTTCTGGTTCTACAGGAAACCCTAAAGGATGTATTTTAGAACATAAAGGTGTTGTGAATAGAATCGAATGGATGTGGAATGAGTTCAGCTACAGTAAAGAAGATGTAATTCTACAAAAAACAACATTTACTTTCGACGTGTCTGTTTGGGAGATTTTTATGCCTTTGTGTTGGGGAGCCAAAATGGTATTATGTTCAGATGACGATGTAGCGAATCCACAAAATATAGCATCATTAATAACAAAACATAAAGTTAGCTGCTTGCATTTTGTGCCAAGTATGTTAAATGAATTTGTTAATACGTTGTTTGAAAGGTCAAGTATTAATGAAGAATTAAGTAGTTTACGACTAGTCATCACAAGTGGAGAAGCATTACAGTTAAACACGGTTAAAAAATGGTATGAAAAACTAGAAATACCTATTAAAAACCTATACGGACCAACAGAGGCTTCAATCGATGTAACATACTACGATACTTCTAAAGAAGATGATATTATACCTATTGGTAAGCCTATATGGAACACATCAATTTACATTTTAGATGCTAATAAAAACTTGGTTCCTGTAGGATGTTCAGGAGAGATTTATCTTGCAGGTGTAGGTTTGGCAAAAGGATATTTAAACAAAAGTGATTTAACGGAAGAACGATTTGTTGACAATCCGTTTGTGCCTGGAGAGAAAATGTATAAGACAGGAGATTTAGGGAAATGGACCTCTAAAGGAGATGTTATTTACATAGGTAGAAATGATAACCAATTAAAAGTAAGAGGATTTAGAATAGAGCTTGGAGAAATTGAGCAAAAAATCTTAGAGCATCAAGCTATAGACTCTGTTGTTGTGTTGGCAAAAAAGACTCCACAAAATGAAGATTATTTAGTAGCATTTACAGTAAGCAATTCAGATTTAGATATTGTGGAAATTAAAAGCTATTTAAAAGGAAGACTCCCGGAGTACATGATTCCTAGTCGTTTTGTTCAGTTAGAAACTCTGCCTTTAACTCTGAATGGAAAATTAGATAGGAAAAAATTATTAACGGAAGATGATTCTTTTGTTACTACTAAGGAGTTCATAGCTCCTGTAACATCTACAGAGAAGAGTTTAGGAGAGATTTGGAGCACATTATTAGGAGAAGAAAAAGTAGGATTGGATGACGACTTTTTTGAGTTGGGTGGACACAGTCTTAAAGCCATTCAATTAATGAATAAGATTCGTAAAGTTTTCCAAGTACAGCTCCAATTAAAGAAATTGTTTGATAATTCTACACTTAGTAAAATGGCTAAGTTGATAGATGAGAGCAGTTTAAAAGTATACGAAGAAATACCTGTAGCTGCATTAAAAACAAGTTATCCTTTATCATCAGGACAACGAAGATTGTGGTTTTTAAGTCAATTTAAAGATGGGAATGTGGCTTACAATATGCCAAAAGCCTATGTTTTTGAAGGTGAATTTCATGTAGAAAAACTCCAGTTAGCACTTTCTATCTTAATAGAACGATATGAAATTTTAAGAACAATATTTAAGGATAATGAATTAGGAGAGGTTAATCAATTCATACTAAAAACAGATGATGTTTTAAAGAATATTGTAACAAGTCATGATTTAAGAGATTCAGGAAGATCTGAGATTGAAGTAGAAGATTTCATAGCTAAAGAACTTAGTGCGCCTTTTAATTTAGAAGAAGGTCCTTTATTAAGAGTTTCTTTATATCAAATAGAAGATTCTAAATGGATATTTACATTTACAATGCATCATATAATTAGTGATGGATGGTCTCAACAAATCTTCTTTAATGAGCTAATCAAATTATATACATCTACTAATTTAAATGAAGTTAAAAGTAGTCTTGCTCCTTTAAGAATTCAGTATAAAGATTATGCTGTCTGGGAACAAACAGAATTAAGCGGAAAATTACTTGAAGTTCACAAAAATTATTGGTTAAATCAATTTAAAGGAGAGTTGCCTGTGTTAGAAAGGTTAGGAAACAAACCTAGACCACAATTACAAACTTTTAATGGAGGTATTGTCTCAGGAAAAATTGAAAGCAATATAAAAGCAGGTTTAAAAGAACTGTTAAAAGATGAGCAGTGTACTTTATATATGGGACTTTTAAGTATGGTTAATGTGTTTTTATATAAATATACCGAACAGAAAGACATAATTATTGGTAGTCCAATAGCTGGTAGAAATCATTTAGATGCCCACAATCAAATAGGGTTGTATGTAAATACACTTGCTTTAAGAACACAGTTTAAAGAGGAAAATACTTTTAAAGAGTTATTACAAAATGTAAAGGAACTTACATTAAATGCATATGAACATCAAGTATATCCTTTTGATGAAATTTTAAACAATCTTGATTTACAACGAGATTTGAGTAGAAACCCATTATTTGATGTAATGGTTTCATTAGAGAATACATCAGAAATATTCACAACAGCAGAGAAACAAAATTCTATTGATAAATTAAAAATCTCTGAATACGGAGGGAAAAATGAGATTATAAGTAAGTTTGATTTATCATTTGATTTTGTTGAAAGTGAGGAAGAAATATTTTTTAATGTAAAGTATAATTCAGACATCTTCACCGATGACCTTGCACAAGGAATAGCAAAACACTTTGTTAAGTTAGTTGAAAATCTAGTAGAAACACCTTCTAAAAAGATAGAAAGAGTAGACTATTTAGATGATGAAGAAATATCAAGCATTATAAATGAATTTAGTGGAGTTGCTTCTAATACTAAAATAGAAGATACTGTAAATTCATTATTTGAAAAGCAAGTAGCAATCAACAGTAAAGAGGTAGCATTAGTTTTTAATGATACTAAAGTTACTTATGGTGATTTAGAAAATAAGGCGAATAAACTAGCAAATATCTTAGTAGAAAGAGGACTAAGAAAAGAAGAGTCAGTAGCAATCATGATGGACAGGTCTATAGAAATGATTGTTTCTATGCTTGGTATTATGAAAGCAGGTGGTGTGTTCGTACCAATAGATATAAATGCACCTAAAGAGCGAATAGCATTTATTCTAGAAGATATTCAAACAAAGAATGTTTTAATTAATCAAACACCTATATCCACTTTACCAGAATCGGATACTATAAGTTTTATTAAAGTAAATGAAGTTATAAAGGAAGTAGAAAATGCAAGTTCTCCAAATGTTCCTGTTCAAAAGAATGATTTGATGTATATAATCTATACGTCTGGAACTACAGGAACCCCTAAAGGAGTTCTGGTAGAACATGAAGGAGTCGTTAATTTAATAAACTCCCAAACAAAAGAATACAGCATAACAAAAGATGAAGCGGTTTTAAGTTTTTCTAACTATGTGTTTGATGCCTCAATAGAGCAAATATTTTTGGCCTTATTGAATGGGGTAAGGTTAGTAATACCTACCCAAAACGATATTCTAGATTATAAAAAGTTTGAGGATTTATTAAGAAATCAACAAATTACTCATTTACATGTAACTCCTAGTTATTTATCAACATTGGTCCCAAATTCATATGATCTAAAAAGAGTTGTTGTAGGAGGTGAAGTTTGTTCATTAGAATTAGCAAAAAAATGGGCACAGTTGATACCTTTCTTTAATACCTATGGTCCAACTGAGGCAACAGTTACTACTATGGTTCATAAGTTTTCTAATAATGAAAAATATGAAAATAGATTCCCAATTGGTAAACCTATAGAAAATATTACGGGCTATGTACTTGGAAGCTCTCTTGATTTAAAAGGAGTGAATATGGTAGGTGAATTATATATCGGAGGAATTGGGGTAACTCGAGGGTATTTGAATCAAGAGTCACTAACTAAAGAAAAGTTTATCAGTAATCCATTTAAACCAAACGAGATATTGTATAAAACGGGGGATTTAGTAAGATGGTTACCAAATGGAGAAATAGAGTACTTAGAAAGAATTGATGAACAAATAAAAATTAGAGGGTACAGGGTTGAATTAAGTGAAATAGAGGAAACCATACGAAAAGAGGATAATATTCAGGCTGTAACTGTTTTAGTAAAAGAGAATAGAAATAATGAAAAGGAACTCATAGCTTTTGTTTCAGCTAACGATGAAATCAATATTCAAGGGTTGATAACTAAGTTGAAAGCTTTTTTACCATATTATATGATTCCGAGTCATATAATACAGCTTGAATCTATTCCAAGAACTGTTAGCGGAAAAGTAGATAAGAAGAAATTATTGACTCTTAGTAATGAGTATTATACTACATCTGCTAATGAGGTTGTTAAGCCTGAAAATAAGTTAGAAGAAGAAATACTAGAATTTTGGAAAGAAATTTTATCGAAAGAAGAGCTTAGTGTTACTGTTAATTTCTTTGAAGTTGGAGGGCATAGTTTAAAAGCGATAAAATTACAATCTATGCTTAAGGCAAGGTTAGGGTTAGATTTAAACATTGTAGATATATATAATTATCCTACAGTAAGAGATTTAGCTAGAATGAAGTCAGTAGAGAATTCATCTTTAATAACCTTACATTATTCAGAGCATACTGAAAACTCAATTTACTTTATACCACCAATTATAGGAAATGCTATACTGTTTCAGCCATTAGCCAAGTATTTAGTAAATGACTTTAACTCTTATGGCTTACAGTATAAAGGATTAAATAGTTCAGAAGAATTATTTAACTCTATCGAAGAGATGGCTGCTCATTTTAGTAATGAAATCAAAAAGAATCAAAAAGATAAAGCTAGTAAGTTTAAAGTTTTTGGATACTCTTTAGGAGCAGTGTTGGCTTTTGAAACAGTAAAAATTTTAGAGAAAGATTTTCCAGATATAGATTTAGTATTGGTAGACAGACCTACACAAATAAATTCACCAATCACAGAAGAAAGTTTAGCAAGAGATTCGGACTGGTTATTAGCTGAATATGAAAAGCTGGTAACATTAAAAGGGGATGAAAGAGAAAAAATGAGAAACTTTCTAAAAAACAACTTAAAGTTAGGTAGTCAATTCAAATTAAAAGGAAAAGTAACTAGCAGTATACAAGTTTTTGAATCTCTTGAAAATGAACAACCAAGTAAGATGACAGATTGGGAAGCTTACACAAATGGAGAGTTAAACCATACATATATAGAAGGAACTCATTGGGAAGCATTATCACAAATAAATCATGAAAAATATTTGCAAACCTTATTGGATTTGTATAGTGATGAATACGTAAAAACAATTTAATAAAAGACAAAAAACAATTAAAAATGGAAAACAGAGAAGAATATTATTTTAAGCCAAATGTAATTATTGGACCTTTAGTAGATAAGTGGTATGCATGGACACATTTAATATCACCAGCTACTGCAGCAATGAATATTGTAGATAGACACTTAAAAATAATGAATTCTTATATTCAAGCACCTATGATTCACGAAGCAGCTGTAAAAAATCCTAAGATGCTAGGTGGACCATTTATGGATTATGAAACAAGAAAAGTAGATGAAATCAAGGCTTTAAAAGAAGAGATGTTAGATAAACAGGCTAATGCAATTGAGTTATCTAAAGCAATTAAAGAGCTTGACCTAATGCTTAGAACAAAAGCAAAAGGAGCATCTTTAGAACCTTTGTATAAGGAAGTGCCAGATATTTTAAAAGGTTATGTAGAATTAGTTTATGATTTGAACAACAATCCTTCTTATAGATTTTTTGAATCATTATTGTTTAATAGTGAGTTTTATTCTAAACAATCACAATCAATTTCACTTTGGGAAACAGAGAACGATGAACGTCCTTTTTGTTTAAGTACTCCACAATTAGAAGATCCTAAAGTATTGCATTTGGACATTCCTTTTGATCATAAAGGAATCGATACTTTAAGTAGAATGAAGAGAAATCCAGGTGCAATAGAAGATGTTGCAGAAGAATTAGGAGTTCGTGAAGATCAAATGGAGTTATTCAAAACATTTTTTACTAAAAAAGAACATCCTACATATGAAAAATATAACGGAGATAAAGCAAGAATGCGTTATTTCGGACATGCTTGTATTTTAATTGAAACAAAAGATGTAAGTATTTTAGTAGATCCATTGATAAGTTACTATGGTTATGAATCAACTGTAGAGCATTTCTCAGATATCGATTTACCAGATGTGATTGATTATGTCTTAATCACCCATAACCATCAAGATCATATTGTATTAGAAACATTATTGCCACTAAGACATAAGATTAAAAATATAATTGTACCTGTAACAACTAGTGGAGCACTTCAAGACCCAAGTATTAAGTTGGCATTTGAAAGTATTGGATTTAACAATGTAATTGAAATAGACGAGATGGAAGAAATCAAGTTTGAAAATTGTACAATTACAGGTTTACCATTCACAGGAGAGCATAGTGATCTTAATATTAGAGCAAAAGCATGTTTTCATATAGCAATTAATAAGTTAAGTTTTTTATTTGTTGCAGACTCTAGAGTCATGGAACCAAGACTTTACGAGCATATTCATAGAATGAAAGGAGATGTTGATGTTTTATTTTTAGGAATGGAATGTGCAGGTGCACCTTTAAGTTGGTTGTATGGATGTTTATTAACACAAGATATAACAAGAGAAGATGATCAATCGAGAAGATTAGCTGGTTGTGACAGCGAACGAGGACTTTCTTTGGTAGATATTTTTAACCCAAAAGAAGCATATGTTTACGCAATGGGTATGGAACCATGGTTAGAGTTTATTAGTAGTATAAAATATACTGAAGAATCCTTGGCTATAATTGAATCTAATAATTTAATAAAAACTTGTCAAGATAAAGGAGTAATTGCAGAGAGATTATTCGGAGAAAAAGAGTTGTTATATAATTATGAGATGCAAAATGTTTTAGTAACTAACGAATAATTGATTATGAATAAGAAACAAATATTTATGCTGCATTTTGCAGGAGGTAACGTTTATTCATTTGATTTTTTAAAACCTCTTCTTACTGATTTTGAAATGGTACCTGTGGAACTTCCAGGAAGAGGTAAAAGAATAAAAGAAAAACTTTTAGTGTCCTATTCAGAAGCCGTTAAAGATGTATACAAACAAATAAGCAGTCAATTAAAAGGAGAGGAGTTTGTAATTTACGGACATAGTTTGGGGGCTTCTTTAGCACTAGGGGTAGCTGACCTGCTGGAAAAGGATAATAAAATGCCACAAAGCGTTATTGTAAGTGGTAATGCTGGACCAGGAGTCAATGCTGAGAGGAAGAATCGTTCTTCTTTAGAAAGAGATGATTTTATTGAGATGTTAAAAGAATTAGGAGGACTTCCTAAAGAGCTTTTAGAAAGTGAGGAACTATTAGATTTTGTTTTACCTATCATTCGTTCAGATTTTAAGATAGTTGAAGAAGATTTTTACATTAATAATATTGTAATAAAATCTCCAATAACTGCCATTATGGGAAATGAGGAAAAAAATGTAGACAAAATAACAAATTGGGAAAATCACACTCAATCTAACTTTATATCATATGTTTTAAATGGAAATCATTTTTTTATACACAATAACACAAAGGAGTTGGTAGAGATATTCCATAAAAGCTGCCAAGAGAGTGAGAATTTGGTTTAAACACGTATTCTAAGTAAATAACTTTAAAACATCTAACTCATAGCTTAATTATGAGTTAGATGTTAACAATATCTTTAAGAGAACTCCATATTTATATGAGTTTAACCTCTTTTTTTTATGTGGATAAGAAAGTAATATTCTGTTTTATAGTGTGATAAATGAAAAAATCAACTTAAGTTTTTTTTCGTACGAATTTTTTCGTATGTTTACAATGTAAAACAATTATAACATGAAAAATAGTGATATTGAACCAACAAAATCTGAGATTGAAATTCTAAGTGTTTTATGGAAGAATGGAGGATCGACAGTAAGGTTTGTAAATAATGAACTAAATAAAGAGCGTCCAATAAAATACACATCAACTCTAAAGCTAATGCAAGTTATGGTTGATAAAGGTATTTTATATAGAGATAAAAGTAAGATGCAGCATATTTATTATGTGGCAGAAGAAGAAGCAAAAACTAAAAAGCATTTATTAGATAAATTTATGGATCGAATTTTTGATGGTTCAGTTAAAGATTTAGTAATACAGGCACTAGGTAATAAAAAAGCTTCTAAAGATGAGTTATTAAAGATTAAAGAGATTTTAGATAAATTAGAATAAAGATGGAAGAACTTTCTAAAATATTATTGCATTTATTTATATATTCTCTTGTAATAAGTACTTTATTAGGAGGTATTGCGTATTTTTTAATGTTTTTCTCAAAAAAACTTACATCAATAATACGTTATAACATATTAATAACATTTTTATCTCTGTTTATTATATCAATGTTATACATGGTATGTGTAATAATTGCTAATGTCTATTTTGAAACCAATAATGAACAATTCATAAATCTTAAAGCGCTTGATTTAGCTACTTACATTGGTAAGTATCAGACTCAAATACTTACAACAGAATCGAATTCATGGAGCTTTTTTCTAAAATCGTATTATAAGATTTATAATTATGCTTTTGAAATAATTCTATTATGGTATGTGGTTTTTTGTTATAAAAGTCTTAGACTGTATTTTGGATTAAGAAGTATTAAAAAAATTGTACTTGAAAGCAAAAAAGAAGTAGAGGTATTTTGGAATGAAAAGGTTACTACTTTTTCTAAAAAGATAGGATTGGATAAGAAAATAGAGATATATAAATCTTCATCCATAAAATCTCCTATGGTATTAGGTTTTTTCAAACCTGTAATTTTATTGCCTGTTGAGTTGATAACAGGAATGCCCTTAGCTCAATTAGAAGCCATTATTTATCATGAGTTAACTCATATAAAAAGGTATGATCCAATAGTAAACCTACTGCAAAACATTTTAGAGACAGTTTTCTTTTTTAACCCACCTTTATTATGGTTGTTAAATCAAATAAGAAATGAAAGAGAAAAGTGTTGCGACGATTTGGTATTGGGTGTTACAAATAACAAGAAAGACTATGTTAAAGCTCTTTATTTTTGTGCTGATTTGGAAGTAAATAGTAACGATTTATCATTAGCTTTTGCAAGCAATAATGAAGAACTTTTAGATAGGGTTAAAAGGATTTTGTCTAATAGAGAAAATTTTTACAGCAGAACTCAAGCAGCAATTTTTTATACACTGAGTACTATTTTACTATTAATATCATTAGCTTTTACAAGTACATCGAAGTTAAACAAGCAAATTCTAGATAAAGATAAGGTAGAGAGTGTTGAAAAAACATCAATTGATGAAACCTCTATTTTTACTGGGATTACTTCAGAAAGTTTATCGGAAGAAGAAGGAAAAAAGATTGTTGGAACTTTAAAAGTAATTATTAATAAGATGAGTAATGAAGGTTTAATAAATAATACAAATGAACTTTCATTTATACTAGATAAAGACAAGTTGATAGTTAATAATAAAATAGTGTCTTCAGAAATTCATAATAAATATAAAACAGAGTTTATTAAAAAGGATGATTGGAGAATTTGTTATAACTACAGAATAAAATTTTAAGAAGTAAAAAAATAAATCATGAAAAATATAAAAGGAACATTTTTTGGATTATTAATTCTTTTATTAATACCAAGTTTAAGTATCGCACAATCAGAAGATAATAATCAAAAACTAATTATAACAGGAATTACAGGTGAATCTATAAAGGAGACTTTAGAATTAGATAAATCTGAAAAAATAATTAAGCGAATAACAAAGCAAGTTATTAAAGATAAACTGGTTGAAAGTGAAAAAGAATTGTCTTACATGCTTAATAGTGAGAAGTTTATTATTAATGGAATAAAACAACCTTCAGAAATTCATAAAAAATATAAGGACAAGTACATTAAGGATAAACTAAAGTGGAATATCTGTAAGAACTATAAGATGTAGTTATATACTTTCTTTTTATATAGACACAGAGTAAGCAAGCAAAGAAACTACAGCTTGATTTATAGTTAAATTAACTTATTACAAATCAATATTTCTTACTTATAATATGAAGATCATTTCATATTACTAGGGCTTTGCATGCTAAAGTTTTAGGAAATAATGATATTTATTTGAAAAATATGCACAGCAATAAATACATATATACAATAGCATTAATAATTATTAGCGCTATGTTTTTACCCACAATACAAGCACAAAATAAAAAAGGAGCTATTTCAGGAAAAGTTACAGATACTTCTACTAAAGATCCTATTGTGTTTGCTACAGTACTACTAGTAAACGGAACAGATGAAACTTATATGCAGAGTGAATTCACAGGAGATACGGGAGAATTTAATTTTAGCAATCTAAAAGAAGGTATATACAAAGTAAAGGTTATTTTCGATGGCTTTAATACATTAACAACAGGAGATTTAAGAATAGATAAGAATAAATGGGTACAAACACTTTCGGATATAGAATTATTAAAAAGTATTGAAGACCAATTGTTAGATGAAGTTTATATTGTTTCAAAAAAAAAGTTTATTGAACGTAAAATAGATCGTACTGTGCTTAATGTTGATGCATTAAAATCAAATTCAGGATTAACAGCATTAGAATTATTAGAGAAATCGCCAGGAGTTAATGTTAGTGAAGGAGGTAATATAAGTTTAAGAGGAAAATCAGGGGTAACTATTTTTATTGATGATAGACCGACATACTTATCTGGTGCAGAATTAGAAAATTACCTAAATGGATTGTCTTCTGATGTATTAGATAAAATTGAAATTATGACCAACCCTCCAGCTAAATATGAAGCTTCCGGTAATGCTGGAGTAATTAATATTAAACTTAAGAAAAATAAAACAGAAGGAGAAAATGGGAATTTAGTTTTCGGTATTAGACAGCATAAATATACAGAGTATAGTACTAGCTTTAATTTTAATCAACGAAAGAAAAAATATAATTTCTTTACCAATAGTACTCTAGCTTACAAAAAGCGTTTTCAAGATATTTTTATTAATAGAAATACGATATTAGATAACGGAGATATAGGTAGTTACACAAGACAAGAAACCAATAATATAGGAGATGGTTTTTTGGGTAATGTAAAGTTAGGAATTGACTATGAAGTCTCTTCAAAAACTAATGTAGGAATGGCTGTTGACGGATTATTTTGGGCAGGAAATGATAAAGATAAAAGTATTAATAAATTATTTAATGCTTCTAATGCCATTGATTCTGTAGCAACTACCAAGGCTAATATGGATACAGAATTTTATAATACAGGAATCAATTTAAATTTTAAACACGAATTTGATAAGAAAAGAAATATAAGCACTAATCTAGATTATTTAATATATAAGACTGAACCTGAACAAGAATTCATAAATACGATTTCATATCCTAATTCAGCAGAAGAAAAAAGAGATAAGTTATTAGGTATGTCAACTTCAAAAGTGAAGGTTTATTCAGGTAAAGTAGATTATTCAAATCAAATAAGTGAAAAGATATCCTACCAAACAGGAGTAAAACATAGTTATGTAGCAACTGATAATAAAAGTGATTATACTAATGTTGTAAATAATATATCTACTCCAAATTTAGATCAAAGTAATCAGTTTTTATATGATGAAAATATAACATCAGCATATATAAACTCAAATATTAATTACAATAGATTATCCCTTCAGTTGGGGTTAAGGTATGAGAATACTAATGTCGTGGGAGAGCAATTAGGGAATGAGATTAAGCCTAGAGAAAGAAATGAAACAAATTACCAAAATTGGTTTCCTACAGCGTATTTGTCATATAAGTTAGATTCATTATCTAATAATACGATTGGGCTTAACTATGGTAAAAGAATAGATCGTCCATTTTATATAGATCTTAACCCAGTAGTTTTTCAAGTTGATAAGTTTACATATTATGGAGGGAATCCTTTTTTAAAACCTTCATTAACAAATAGTATAGAAGCATTTTATTCATATAAAAGTTTGCTTAATCTTAGTGTGGCGTATAGTAAAATAGAAAACCAAGTACAAGAAACAATTGAAGTAATAGACGGAATATACTTTAGTAAACCAGGAAATATAGGTAAAACGGAAGTAACAAGTTTGTCTGCAAATTCTTCTTTTAAAATGGCAGATTGGTTAAGTTTTAGTGGATATGCACAATTATCATATACTAATAGTGTGAGCGCCTTTTATAGTGGAGATTTAAAAACCAGTGGTTATAATTTTATGATTAACCCAGTTTTTCAGATAGAATTGAAAAAAGATTGGAATATTGAGGTTTTTGGTTATTATGTAGGGAAATCCTATGAAGCTCAATTTATAACGAAACCTTATTGGTTTACAGATTTGACCGTAAGTAAGAAATTATCGGACAGAAGCTCTTTTAAACTAGTTTTCACAGATATTTTCAAAACTAATATAAATAAAGGAGATATTAATAATTTAGTTAATACCACTGCAAATTATAAAACACTAAGAAATACCCAACAAGTAAGACTTACATTTAATTATAGATTTGGGGATAAAGTATCCAAAAATAAAGCGAGAAGCCAAAATAGTATTGAAGAAGAAAAAAGTCGAATTAAATTCTAGTACCATTATATTTTAACTTCGGGATAATCACATCAAAATGGATAAGCTTCAATGTAACTAATACATTGGAGCTTATAAGTGTATAGTAAATACTAAAATATTATAATTAAGACTTAAATCTAAAGTCTAAGAGGAAACAGAAAAACTGTTATACCTATACCAACTAATTCATATCAAAAAACAACTATTTAAAATGTTTAAAATAACTTTAAAAAACATACTCTATTTATTAGCGTATGCAGTACCAAACACAATTTTAAGTTTCGGAATTATTTATATAATAAATAATGCTTTAGCAGGAAATGAAATATTTCTAAGAGATTATACAGGTATAGTATTTCTATCCATTGTAGTTTATACTTATTTATTAAATATCATTTTTCAAAAGGGACTAAATAAATTTTCATTTAAAGTACTGTACGATAATGAAAAGAAAATATTTAGAAAAATACTTCAAGCACCACTCATTAAGCTTGAAAAATTAGGATCAGCTCGTTTTTTTACAGCAGTTGAAGATCTTCGAATATTTTCCATGTTACCTTATACTATAACACATACAATTAACTCTATTTTAATGCTCGTACTGTGTTTAATATACTTATTTACGCTGTCTGTACCTTCAGCATTAATAGTTGTTGGATTAGTGATAATGATTGGTGCTTTTTATTTTGTTGTAATGAATATGATGTCTAAACAAGTAGAAAGCCTGCGTAAGTTTAATGATGATTATTATGAATATGTTGATGACGTAATGAAAGGTTTCAAAAAACTTAAATTAAGCTTTTTTAGAACTGAAAACTTGATGAATAAATTTTTGATTCCTAATAGAAATGAAGCAGGAAATTTAGATTTTAAGATCAACTATGTTTTTCTTTCAATAAACTTAATAAGCCAGTACGGATTATACTTTGTAATAGCAACTATTTTATTCTTATTACCAGAAT
Organism: Tenacibaculum sp.; assembly: GCF_050290165.1. Lineage (GTDB taxonomy): Bacteria > Bacteroidota > Bacteroidia > Flavobacteriales > Flavobacteriaceae > Polaribacter. The sequence goes on from NZ_JBNKHD010000013.1 coordinate 16,082, forward strand.
GGGGTTTATTAAACCGTTCTGATGTTATTGCCTATGTAGTTGTTATATTATTCATTTCAGGTCCAATAAATAATCTTATCAATTTGCAGCAAATGTATACGCGTTTTATTGTTGCAAATAGAAGAATCAAGTCTTTTATGAAAGATTTTGAAGTAGAAGATAGAGAGAATACTCTGTTGAAATCTCAAGTAACAAATAATTTTGCTTCAATAGAATATAAAGATATATACTTCTCTTATAATGAAGAACAGTCAGATTCATCATTTGCATTGGGACCAATTAATCTAGAACTCAAAGAAGGAGAAACCGTTTTTATAGTAGGGGGGAATGGTTCAGGGAAAAGTACTTTCATCAATACAATAACCGGTTTATATGCTCCAACTAAAGGGCAAATCTTACTAGATGGAGAAGGAGTAGATTTTACGGAACAGATCCAAAGTTTAACAGCAGCAGTATTTACTGATAACCATATTTTTTCTAAAAATTATGAAGAGTATGAATTAGAAAATAATATAGAATACCAAGAGTACTTAAAATTAATGGAGCTTGAAGAAGTTGTTGGAGATGATAAAGATAGTTCGGTAAGAAGAAAGTTTTCAAAAGGACAAAGTAAAAGAATGTCTCTGATTTTTGCACTATTAGAAGACAAACCAATTTTAATTTTAGATGAATGGGCAGCTGATCAAGATCCGTATTTCAGAAAATTCTTTTACGAAGAGTTAATACCAAAATTTAAACAGGAAGGTAAAACTATTATAGCGGTTACTCACGATGATGCTTATTTCCATCAAGCAGATCGAATATTAAAGTTTGACTATGGTCAAATAGTAAAAGATATCAGAGTAAAAGAAGAAGTATTAAGCGAAAAGAGTTTATGGTAATCACATTTTACCTATACACTCTTAAAGCTAAATAAACCTATTAATTTTTGAAATAAATGAAACTTACCTTACCACAGCAAGACATATATTTTGAACAACTTATGCATCCGAGTGCTCCAATTTACAATATTGGAGCAAAAATATTAATTGAAGGAATTATAGATGTTGTAACTTTCAAGAAAGCGTACGAAAGTCTTATTAAACAGCACGATAGCTATAGAACTATTTTTAAAAACGATAATGAAGAGATAACCTCATTGGTATTAGAAAATTTTGAAGAAGAGTTACCTGTTATAGATTTTTCTGAAAAAGAAAATGCGGATGAAGAAGTAATTGCTTTTATGCAAAATGAGTTTGTAAAACCATTTGATATTACAAGTGGAAAATTCTTACATAAATTTATCTTAATTAAAGTAGCTTCTCAAAAACATTACCTTTTTTCAGTGTATCATCATATTATTACTGATGGTTGGGGAACATCGCTTATGTTCCAACGATTAGTTAAAAACTATAATGAGTTAGTAGAAAATAAAGAGGTAATATCAAAATATGTCTGCAGTTATCAAGATTTTATAATTGATGATGTCGAGTACCAAAATTCAAATAAGTATCAAGAAGATAAATTATACTGGTTAAAAAGATTTGCTGCATTACCAGAAAATATATTTGAAAAAAGAAATCAGTACAATAAAGAAAGTAAAAGTGCTCAAAAATCTATTTACATAAAAAGAGAATTGTATAATTCAATTAATGCATTAGCAAAAGAGTTCAATTCAAGTACCTTTCATGTTATTTTAGCAACTTTGTTTTTATACTTCGGACGCAAACATCAGAATAACGATTATGCAATTGGTTTACCTGTTTTAAATAGAGGAAAGGCTACTTTTAAAAGAACAGTGGGGTTATTTATGGGGATATCTCCATTAAGAATCCAAATGGACTTTAATTCATCTTTTAAAAAGCTTTTAGAAGATATAAGAAATCAGTTAAGAAAAGACTATCGTCATCAACGCTTTCCTTTAGGTAAATTAATTCAGGGATTGAACGGATTTCAAGAAACAGAAAGATTGTTTAATATTACATTATCTTATGAAAAGCAAAACTATGCGGATCATTTTAAAGATACTAAAACTACAGTAATACCACTTTCTCACCAGTCAGAAAGAGTAGCTTTAGCAGTCTATATTAGGGAGTTTGACGATATAGAAGATGTTAAAGTAGATTTTAATTATAATCTTAACTATTTTAATGAAGAGGAAATATCACAGGTTACGATGCATTTTAATGAACTATTGGATAGTATACTTGATGATCCTAATAAGAAGCTTTACGAGTTTGAGTATATACCAAGTAAAGAGAAAGAGCAACTACAGTATTTATTCAATGATACAACGACTCTGCTAGAAAAAGATAAAACATTTTTAGGTGTTTTTAATGATAAGGTAAAGCAGCACCCTAATAAAATAGCTATAAAGGATGATTTTACAGAATTATCCTATAAGCAAGTACAAGAACTTTCTACTACAATAGCAAAGAATTTATTGTCTTTAAAAGAAGACACAAATTTAATAGGAGTATTATTAAATCGTTCTGCTTATACAGTTGTAGTTTTATTAGGGGTTTTAAAAGCAGGAAAATCTTACATTCCTTTAGACCCTAGCTTTCCTAAAAAAAGATTGCAATACATTATTGATCATAGTAATTTACAAACAATTATTTCAGATCAAGAAAAGGCATTGATATTTGATAATTGTAATTCAATTTTATTAGAAAGTATAGTAAGTGAGGTAAAAACCGAGAAAGAGTTCGTCTTACCCACAGTTTTACCAAACGATACAGCATATATCATTTATACTTCAGGATCAACAGGAAACCCAAAAGGAGTAGAAATTGGTCATAGATCTTTGCTAAACTTTTTATTAAGTATTAAAGAGAAACCAGGAGTAAAACAAGAGGATGTTCTATTTGCGGTAACCACATATTCTTTTGATATATCAATTTTAGAATTTTTTGTACCTCTAATTTCAGGAGCGAGTGTGTATGTGGCTTCAAATAAAACTCTAGATGATTACTCTAAAACAATTGAAACCATTCAAAGAGTTTCACCAACAATCATTCAGGCAACTCCAAGTTTTTATCAATTACTAATTAACGGAGGTTGGGAAGGAAATAAAGAAGTAAAATTATTTTGTGGTGGAGATTTATTAAGTGAAGATTTAACTACTCGATTATTATCAAATTGCTCAGAGTTATGGAATATGTATGGGCCAACTGAAACCACAATATGGTCGTCGGTAAAAAAAATAACAACCAAAAAAGAAGCTTCTAATATTGGAAACCCAATAGCCAATACTAAATTCTATGTGTTAGATGATAACTTACAGTTTCTTCCAATAGGAAGTAATGGAGTTTTGTATATAGGTGGAGAGGGACTAGCGAAAGGATATTATAAAGATGCTAACCAAACTGCTGAAAAGTTTGTGAAAAATCCTCATGGAGAAGGATTTATATACAATACCAACGATTTAGTAAAGTGGAATGAACGAGGAGAACTGATTTTTTTAGGGAGAAATGATAGCCAAGTAAAAATAAGAGGATATCGTATAGAACTAGGAGATATTGAGGATAAACTCAATCAGATTTCTCAAATTCAAAAGGCTGTAGTTGTTGTAAAAAAACAACAAAATCAAGAAGCTTTTTTAGTGGCTTATATTCAGAAAAAAGACTTAGAGTATAACATACAAGAAAGTATTTCTATTCTAGAAGAAGAGTTGCCTGAGTATATGATTCCTCGAGCAGTATTTGAGATAGAGGAGTTTCCACTAACACCTAATAAAAAGATAGATAGAAAAAAGCTATCCGAACAGATTATTAATGTAGTATCAAAGTCTGAAGAATTTCCTAAAACAGAACTGCAAAAGGATTTAGCCTTATTGTGGAAAAAAGTTTTAGGATGTAAACATGAAATAAGTTTAAAAGAAAATTTCTTTGCTTTAGGAGGACATTCTTTAAATGCTGTAAAATTATCACATGAAATTAATAAAAAGTATGGTGTTAATATAGGTTTAAAGTCAATTTTTGATCATCCTACCATAGCCTCTTTGGCTAATTTTTTAGAAAATGCTAATCAAGAGTATACCATTCATATTCCTCAAGTAAATTCAAAAGAGTTCTATCATATAACACCATCTCAATACAAGTTATGGTTGGCGTCTCAAACACCAGATAAATTAATAGCATATAATATGGTGGCAGCTTTTAAGGTTGAAGGAAATATTGATTCTAATAAAATTAATAAAGCTGTGGATAAGCTTATTTCAGAGAATGAGATTTTAAGAACTAATTTTATTGAAAAAAGAGGAGAGATTTATCAAAAAGTTAAACAGATTCAAGAAGTTAATTTTACTCTTTCAACATTACAAACTACTGAAGATAAAGTAGAGTATTATATAGAAAAGTATATAAATAAACCTTTTGATTTAGAGGATGATTTATTATTAAGAATGTTATTAATTCAAACAGGTATCAATACATCTACCCTTGTATTTTGTACACATCATATAATAATGGATGGTATTTCTCTTGAATTTTTTACAAACCAATTAATAGAAAATTATCAAACTGAACATACAATTACCGATGTAAATGAAATTCAGTTTAAAGATTATTCTGAATGGTTATGTAATAACTTAGATACAAAAGAAACAATTGAATTTTACCAATCTTATTTAAAAGATTATGAGGTTAAAGAAAGTATACTATCCGATGTTACTTACCCTAGTAATGAGGTTTTTAAAGCAGAACATTATTCATTACAGTTCAGTTTAGAAGAAACTAATTCAATAAAAGAACTCGCAAGAGAATATCAAAATACTCCATACAATGTACTTGTAGCTTTAATAAATATAATTAGTTATGTAGTAAGCGATCATAAAGATCTTGTAATAGGAACTGTACATTCAGGAAGAAATATTGAAAGTATGGCCTCAATGATAGGAATGTTTGTGAAAACATTACCTCTTAGAACAAAATTAAAAGAAGAAACTTCTTTTTCACAATTGATTCAACAAGTTAAAGAACAATTAATTTTACTTGATACCTATCAAGATATCCCATCAACTGTAACAAAGGAAGATTTATTTGATATTCTTGTCACTTTTCAAAACCCTGATTTTTCGTATCAGGAAGAAATTTTTATAGATGATATAAAGCTTAAGTACTTACCGTCAGATACGAATTACGTAAGAGTACCATTATTGTTTAACTTTTTTGAAGTTAATTCAATCTTAAACCTTTCTTTATCCTATGATATAGGAAGGTATGAACAATCAACTATTCTTTTTATTGTTGATTTATTTAAAGAACTATTAAATCATACAATAAAAGAACCTGCTTTAAAAATAGCAACGTTAAAAGAGGTATTGAATGAAAATAGTAAACAAGAAGAATTAGATTTTGACTTTAATTTTTAATGAGCGTGTATATTTTTTATTCAAAAATAGATGAGGTAAAGCATGAGTCTTTATTGCAAAGTAACTTGCATCTTTTTTCGGAAGATTATCAAGATAAGCTTTTAAGGTATAGAAGGTGGCAAGATGTACAATTGTCGTTAATAGGAAGATTATTAGTAAAAAAAGGAATGTCCTTTTTTAATCAAGAAATAGAGTTCCAAGAATTCTTTTTTACGAAATACAACAAACCCTATTTTGAAAACAATGATGTTTCTTTTAATATATCACATTCAGGAGAAATGGTGGTGGTATATATGACAAATAAAGAAGAAAATATTGGTATAGATATAGAAGAAAATCACAAACTAAAAATTGAAGATTTTAAAAATCAAATGACTGACTATGAGGAAGGAAAGATATTTAATTCAAAAGATCCTTTGAATGAATTTTTTCTTTATTGGACACAAAAAGAAGCGGCCTTAAAAGCACATGGAAATGGACTACTAGTTCCGTTAAAATCATTTGAAATTAAAGAGGGAAAAACCCTCATAGAGAGTGATAAGTATTATGTCACAGAAATTAAGTTGAAAGAAGGGTACTCATGCCATGTAGCTTCTCAACAAAAAATTAACAAGGAACATATAATAATAAAAGAAATAAGCATAGATAAATTTATTACAACATGAAAAATATTTTTTTGGTAGTATTACTATTATTGGGGTTACAAATTTTCGGACAGGAACAAGAAACCTTTTATGAAAAAGTAAATTCTTTTTATCCTAATGATGAAATCCTAAATAAGGAAAATATTGAATGGGGAACTTTTACAGTACCAGAAAATTGGGATAACCCAGGAGATAAAAAAGTTAAGCTAGCAGTAGCCAAATTAAAAAATTTAGCGAATAATGATAATGCTGAGTCTATAGTTATAATTGCTGGTGGACCAGGGGGAGAAGCTATGGGAATTATACATTGGTGGATTGGACATCCATCCAGAAAAACACATGATATTATTTTAGTAGATGCAAGAGGTACTGGTTTTTCTGAACCTAGATTATGTCCAGAATTAGGGAAAAAGTTTCTGAATATTTTGGCAAAAAATCAGGATTCGTCTTCAGATGAAAAAGAAAAAGTAGCTGATGCTTTAGAGTGTAAAAAAAGCTTAATAGAAAAAGGGATTGATATTGATAGTTATAACAGTGTTTCAATAGCAAAAGACCTTCATGCACTTAAAGAATATTTTAAGTATTCAAAATGGAATGTGTATGGGATTTCTTATGGTACTTATACAGCTCAGGTTTATGCAACAATGTATCCAGATGATTTTAAAACATTGTTGTTAGATTCTCCTATTTCTAATATTAATGAATATTATACTTTCAATACATCAAATTATGTAGATAAGTTAAAAAAGGTGTTTAAAGCATGTAAAGATGATCCTACGTGTAATTCGGAGTATCCAGAATTAGAAGCAGTGTATAATAATACCATTCAAGAATTAAAAAAGAACCCTATAACGGTTAAAGTAGATAAAAATATTCTTCCAGAAGGAGAGTTTACCTATAATGAAGAGGATTTTAAAATAGCGATTCATCAAGCTTTGTATCAAAGAAAATTAGTGGAAGTTTTACCTTTGCTAATTAACCAGTTTCACAATAGAAATGAAGCTGCTTTGAGTGCTTTAGTAGCATCTTTCTCAGGAGCTTTAGGTTTAGACTATGGAATGTATTTTTGTGTTACATGTAATGAAACTATTCCTAGAAATTCATATGAGAGTTATAAAGAGGATGTTGGATCCCAAAAATTACTTTCAGAAGGGGTTTCCTTTTATAAATCAGATTTTGCTGTATGTAAAGAATGGAACAAAGGAAAAGAGCTGACATTAAATGATATTGATACTTTAGTTCAAAAAATAAATATACCAACCTTAATATTCACAGGAGGATTTGACCCTATTACACCTTCTAAAAATGGAAAAGAATTGGAAGAAAAGATAAAAAGCAGCCAAGTTATTAATGCATCTTCCTATGGACATGCTTCTAGTTTAAGTGGTGTTGGGTTTGATATTGGAGCTGATTTTATTAATAATCCAACAATGAAAGTTAAAAACGGTTTTGAGGTAATAAAAACAAACTTTGTCAAGAATGTTTACATAAATAAAGGAGTTTCTGAAGTAGGGAATAGTTTAAATAATATGGATATACTATTTTTTACACCATTAATTATCGCTCTTATAGTTTCTTTAATAGCAATACTTGCATATACTTTTTCTTTCGTTAAAAGAAAGAAAAAAAAGCAAGGAAAAATAGATACAGGTATAAAAATATTACTTGTAATTTCTTCAATATTCTCTATAGTAATTATTTCAGGTTTAATAATTGGTCTGAATAATACAGCGCTAAATAATTTTTACATTTTAGCATTTGGGCTTCCAGAAGACTATTCATATGTATTCAAATTATTAATTCCTTTTGTATCAATATTGCTAATTATTAGTCTCTTATTTCTAATTAAGATAAAGGATATTAATAATAGGAGTGTGTTGTTTACGGTCCTGTTTTCTAATATATTAATTGCAGTATATTTATTGTATTGGGGAGTTTTATAAAAGGAGAAAACAACATAGAGAATCAATAAAATTTATATAGTTATAAAAAGAAAAAACTCGCTTAATAGCGAGTTTTTTTTATTTGTAATATTTATAGTTGAATTACTTCATTCCGGCTATAAACTCTTTATTCATTTTTACATAGTCAGCATTTCCTGCTTTTTCTGCACCAGCTAATGAAGCTTTAGCAGCTTTAATAGCACCTTTTTTATCACCAGCCTTAGCTAAGATTAATGATTGTTGACGTAAGAACCAAAAACGAGGCTTGTCTTTTGTCATATCAACAGCTTTGTTAATCCATTCTTTAGCTTTGTTAATGTCTTTTCCTTCTTGTAAATAATACATAGCAGAAGAAAAATAATCATTAGCAGAAGGTCCGCCCATAACTTGTGCAATACTTTCTTCTACCATTTTATCTGTAGGAGTATTGAATTTTACACCTACATAGTCATTTTCCCATAACATTCCTAATACAGCAGAATTGCTGGTTAAATCATCAATGCTAATAGTAAAAGATTCTATTTTTGTAGGCATTTTTTCTACCTTAGCTGTAGTAGATACAGCTACTTTAGATTCGTCCCATTTTTGAGGAGTTCCCCAGTTACTTGCATCTGAATAAAATATTACTTCCCAAGAATCTTTTCCTGGTTTAGTGTATAATGCATAGGTTCCCTTTTTTAAGGTTTTTCCATCGATAGTTACATCATCACTAAAAGTAACTTTAGTATTAGCATTGGCTCCAGTTCTCCATATTTTTCCATAAGGAACTAAATCACCAAAAATGGTTCTTCCTTTCATACTTGGTCGAGAGTATTCAACAGTAACATCAGTTAAACCTACCTTTTGTTCTAGTTTAGAAGCAGGACTTGGAGCTGGTGTTTTTAATTGTGCATTAATGCTTGTAGAAAGGGCTACAACAAACAAGCTTAAGAGTATTTTTTTCATAATAATAGGGTTGTATTTAAAAATTAGTTTTGTTAAAATTACAAGGAAATAATCGGATTAATGTTAACAAAAACTTAAAATAACAGGAAGTTATTTAACGATATTTGCATCATGAAAAAATACATTTCTGAATTTATAGGAACCTTTGCTCTAATTTTCTGTGGAACAGGGGCAATGACAGTAAGCGAAATAACTAATGGTGCAGACTTAACACATACAGGAGTAGCCATTACTTGGGGATTGATTGTCATGGCAATGATTTATGCTTTTGGTGAAACCTCAGGAGCACATTTTAATCCAGCTGTAACTATTGCTTTTGCATACGCTAAAAAGTTTTCTTGGAAGGAAGTTCCTAACTATATTATGGCTCAGTTATTAGGAGCGTTGTTAGCTAGTGGTATGCTTTGGATATTGTTCCCTACAAGCGAGTTTTACGGGGCAACTATTCCTTCAATAATATCCTGGCGTGCTTTTATTTTAGAACTATTATTAACTTTCTTCTTAATGTTAACCATTATTAATGTTTCTACAGGAAGTAAAGAGATAGGAGTGATGGCAGGTATAGCTATTGGTGGAGTTGTATTATTAGAAGCAATGTTTGCTGGTCCAATGACTAAAGCATCTATGAATCCAGCTCGTTCTATTGCACCAGCATTAGTTTCTGGTCATTTAGAGCACTTATGGTTGTATATATTGGCTCCTATTATTGGAGCTTTGTTAGCGGTGATTTCTTGTAGATTGGTTAAAGACGATAATTGTTGTGATGAAAAATGTTAGTATACTAGGTTGTGGTTGGTTAGGTAAGGAGCTAGGAATAGAGCTTATAAAGAAAGGTTATACCGTTAAAGGTTCTACAACTTCAATAGAGAAGTTAAAGGAACTTAAATCAGTTAATATCGAGCCTTTTTTAATTGATATTTCAAAGGAAAGTTCATATCAGGAGTTTTTAGAAACAGATGTGTTAGTAATTGCAATCACTTCAAAAAATATAGAAGATTTTAAAAGATTGATTTCTGAAATAGAAAAAAGTAATTTAATGAAAATTATTTTTATCAGTTCAACTTCTGTGTATCCTAGTTTAAATAAAGAAATGACCGAAGAAGATGAAGTCATTGATTCTCCTTTAGCTCATATTGAAAGTTTATTTGTAAAGAATACTAACTTTAAGACTACTATTATTCGGTTTGCAGGATTGTTTGGAGGTAATAGACAGCCAGGGAATTGGTTTGAAACTAGAAAGATTCCACATCCCAAAGGATATGTGAATATGATTCACCGTGAGGACTGTATAGCAATTATAGAAAAGCTTATAAACCAAAATGTTTTTGGAGAAGTATTTAATGCATGTGCTAATTACCATCCAACCAGAGAAGATTTCTATATAAATGCTAGAAAAAGTCTAGGAAAACCAGCTCCTGAATTTGATAATTCAAAACCGTTAGAATATAAAATAATTAGCAACAAAAAACTTCAAAAACTATTAAACTATCAGTTTATCCACAATGATTTATTGAGTATTTAAAAAAGGTTTTACCTTTTCCTGTAGTTGAAGCCAAACTCTTCTTGATATAGATGATTTAAATAATTATCAGAAGGAACAATCTCTATTTTGATTGATTCATTTTTAGCTTTTAACCATTTGCAAAACACTATAAAACCCTCATTTCTAGCAATAGGAGTAAAACGAAATTTATAATTTTTTAAAATTAAGTAGTTAGAATGAGGTGTTTTACTACTATAAGGTGCAGAGTATTTATAAGCTAAAATATCAGAATAACTAAAAGTTTCAGTTTTTATTATATTATCATATTTCACTTCTATTTTATCCTCAAAAAAAGAAATTTTAAAGGCTTGTCTATACAATTTATTAAAAGCTAGAATACCAAAAAAAATAGAAAGTATAATAGATATTATTATTAAAAAAAAGCTTATTTTATAACAAAATAAGGAAATATTTATAAGTGTTAGAATAAGTATGATAATTGTAAAATCATCATACTTCTGCTGGCTATTTGAGGAGTATTTTGCAATCATTTTTTAATGAGGCTAAAAAACTATTGATACTTCTTTTTTCTCCAATAATTAAACCCAATACCAAACAAAGCCAATAAAACTAACGGAATACCTATATTAATAGACTGCCAAAAGCGTTTTTCGGTAAATGCACGTTGTTTATCTAATATGTTAATTTGAACCGTTTTGTTACGTAATTGAATTAAACCAGAGTCATCTAATAAATAATCAATCGCATTGATTAAAAACTCTTTATTACCAAATTGTTCACCTGTCCACTTATCTATCGACAAATCATGAGGTTTTCCTTTTAAAATTTGATTCCTACCCACATCACCATCAGCAATTACAATCATTTTGTTAGCACTACTTTCAGGTTTAAAATCAAGGGATTTAAAAGGTTTTATTCTATTCTTATACGCAGAAGGGAAATTACCTTCTAACAAAACAGCTAATAGTTGTGGACCAGCAGAATATTCATTTTCTTGTGGTTCTTTTACTATACTTTGTAATTCTACAAAATTAGGAGTCCCAATTTTTTTGGTAAGTACTGAAGTAACCAATAAAGGAGTTTTCTTTAGATTTCCTTTTAAGGTATCTATTTGTGTTGTGAATCGGAAACGAACTGGCGCCACTTTTTTAGTAATAGGATGATTTGGATTTCCATTTACTAAAGGATGATAAAACCAATTTAAGTGTTGAAATTGTGTTTGATTTCCTACATTTCCTGTTGCTAGTGGAATTTTAGCAGAATACAAATCTTGAATCAGTTTGTTGTTTACACGAACCTGATACCCAAACAATAAATCGGTTAAATTCAAATCACGAGGAAAGGCTAACATTCTACCTTCATTATATAAGCTATCAGTATCAGCATAATTGTTGTCAATCATCCAAAGGCTTTTTCCTCCGTTTATAATAAATTGATCAAGAGTGAATTTTTCTTCTTCAGAAAAACGCTCGGTTGGTTTTGCTATAATGGCTAAATCGTATGCTCTTAAGTCTTTTAAGGTCTTTTGCGGATAGCTAGCAACACTGTCTAGTGTAAACTTAGCCAAACGATATTTTGTACCAACTTCACTCAATAAACTATATTGATAGATATCTTGTAACTCACCATTACCAGCTAATACAGCTATTTTCTGTTTTTCTTTTTGGGTGATGATATGTAGTGCATTGGCAAATATATATTCTAGTTTTTCAATTGCATTTTGTAACTGAGCTTCTTGCGTTTTCGCAATGGAATTAGGTAATAACGAAATCAACTCAGTTTTTTTACCATAAGTTACTTCTGCCCAAGGAAAAATAATAGCTTCAGACAGTTTTCCGTCTTCTTCAACAGTTAACTGACTAGGCATCATTCCTTTTTTTACCAAACGTTCACGAATGTTATCTGGATTGATAAATCTGAAACGGATGTTCGTATTTTTAGCATGTAACTCTTCTAAAAATTGACGAGTTTCTATTTGCAATCGTTTAAATTCTGCAGGAAAATCTCCTTCTAAATATACATGAATGCTAAGTGGAGTGTCGATTTTATCAATAAGAGTTTCACTTACTTTTGATAAGGTATAACGTTTGTCTTGTGTTAGGTCAAAACGTTGATAAACGGAGTTTGCTATGTAGTTAACAACTAAAAGTCCGATAAGTGCTAATGCGATATGTTGTAATTTCTTATTCATTTTTTAACTGTTGTTTAGTGATGAATAAAAAGAAGAAAGTAACACTTATAAAATAGATAAGGTCTCGGGTATCAACCACTCCGCGACTAATACTTTTAAAATGTTCATTAAAACCAAATTGTTGTAAAGTGTAACCTGAGTTCCCTAAAGAAGACCCCACAGCATCAAATCCATAGAACAACGCGAAAGTGATGAATACACTTAAAATAAAAGCTACTATTTGATTTTTAGATAGTGTAGAGGTATATAACCCAACAGAAGTATAAGTTGATGCTAAAAACAACAATCCTAAATACGAACCAATGGTACTACCTAGGTCTAAATTTCCAACAGGACTTCCTAGTTGATACACTGTATATGCATACGTTAATGTAGGTAGTAATGCAATAAGAACTAGTAAAAGAGAAGCAAAAAATTTACCTAAAACAATTTGCCAATCGGTAAGTGGTTTGGTTTTTAAAATTTCAATCGTTCCGCTGTTAAACTCATCAGCAAAACTTTTCATGGTAATTGCAGGAATTAAGAATAAAAATAACCAAGGAGTTAAATAAAAAAAACTGTTTAAATCAGCGAAACCAGCATTTAAAATATTGAAATTATCTTTAAAAACCCATAAGAATAAGCCATTTATTAGTAAAAATACTCCAATTACCAAATAGGCAATAGGTGAGGCAAAAAATGAGTTAAATTCTTTTTTTAGTAGTGCTAACATAGTTAGTTTTAAATGTTGTTTTTAAGTTATTTAATAAATAAACTTTTTGTGAAAATTTGATTTAAAGTAGTGATGCTACTTTATCTACACTCCAAGCAAGTGGTTTATCATTAAATAAGACTTTGGTTTGTGCCCAAACACCTTTAAATAAATCAGAATTTCTATAATTATCTAAGTCTTGCTCAGATTCCCAGTAACTATAGGTAAAAAAAATGTCCGGATTTGTTTTGTCTCTGTACAATTCTAATAAACGACAACCAGGAGAGTTTCGTATAAACTCTTTTTTAGCATTAAAGTTGTTTAAAAATTCTTCAATCTTTTCTGGCTGAAAGCTCATTTTTACAATGCGTACAAACATATCTTTAATTTAAAGTAGTGAATTCAGGTTTTATAGGAGTTTCAAACTCAATAGTAACAGTATCTCTATATTCCAATCCTAATAAGGTAGAGGCTCCTCCAACTGTTTCTAAATTACTTCGGTATATGGCTATTTCTAAAAAACCTGCAGAATTAAAAATAGCTAATTTTTCACCATCGTATTGTCTATTGTCAGTCGCTGAATAATCTACAATCTCATTATATCTGTTGTAAATTTTGGTAAAAGTATAACGCCTTGCTGTAATTTTAAAGTCACGTCCTTTACCAATTGTATTGAATTGTTTCTTGCTAATATTGGTAATCACATTTCCATAGTTGTCAATATAAATGACCCCACCAGAAATGATATTTTGCTGTTCGTTTACTTTAGGTTGTATTTCAATAATCTTTTTATAGGAATCAATTTCTTTACCAATAACACTTAAACTACCTCCACGAGCTATATGGCTAGCCACTTGAACAAATACGTCTAATACAGGAAAGCTGCTTTCTACCCGGTCATGAATGTTAATTTCAAAAATTTTCGTGGGTTTAATTTCTGAGGCAATCATAGATATTAACCCATTATCAGGACAAATAAAATAATGATTGTCTAACTCTAAAGCGATATGCTTATTATTAATACTTAATTCAGAATCAACTCCAATTACATGAATAGTTTTATCAGGAAAACTTTTATAAGCATTCTTTAAAATATAAGCAGTTTCCGTAATGTTAAACGGTGAGATATGATGTGTGATATCTACAATCTTAGCATCAGGTAGTTCTGAGTAAATAGCTCCTTTTACAGCACCTACAAAGTGGTCTTTAGTTCCAAAATCAGTAGTTAATGTAATAAGAGACATTAATTTAGGTGTTTGTTAATTAGTTTGTGAAAAATTATGCTGAAATTTTAAACAAAACTACGTAATTCGATAAAAATAATCATTATTTTAGTGTGAATAATATTACTAAAACCTTTATCATTTGAACGAACGTATAATTGAATTAACGGAAATCAATCCAAACGATTTCTTTGGTGCTCAAAATAGCACAATTACTCAGTTAAAAACATTCTTTCCTAAAGTAAAAATTGTAGCGAGAGGAAACAAACTTAAAATTTTTGGAGAACCTGAACTCTTAGACGAATTTGAAAAACGGCTAGAAATGCTTATCAAGTACTTTAATAGGTACAATAAGCTAGATGAAAATAGTATTGAACGTATTTTAACATCTACTGGTAAAGAAGAAGAGATCCGCAAATCAGGTGGTACGAATGATGTATTAGTCCATGGAGTTAGTGGAAGATTAATAAAAGCACAAACAGCCAATCAACACAAAATGGTTGAGTTGATGCAAAAAAATGATATGTTATTTGCAGTAGGTCCAGCAGGGACAGGTAAAACATATACTGCGGTGGCACTTGCTGTAAAAGCATTAAAAGAAAAAGAAGTTAGACGAATCATATTAACTAGACCAGCAGTTGAATCTGGTGAAAACTTAGGATTTCTTCCTGGAGACTTAAAAGAGAAGTTAGATCCGTATATGCAACCATTATATGATGCTTTACGAGATATGATTCCACATGAAAAGTTGCAAGCTTATCTTGAAAATGGAACGATTCAAATAGCACCACTAGCTTTTATGAGAGGTCGTACATTAGATAATGCCTTTGTAATTTTAGATGAGGCACAAAATACTACACACGCCCAAATGAAAATGTTTTTAACCCGTATGGGAATGCATGCAAAGTTTATCATTACAGGGGATCCAGGGCAGATAGATTTACCAAGAAGACAAGTGTCAGGTCTAAAAGAATCGTTATTAGCCTTAAAAGATATCAAAGGAATTGCACAAGTGCATTTAGATGATAAAGATGTGATCCGCCACCGACTAGTAAAACAAATTATAACGGCTTATAAAAGTATAGAGACCGAGTAAGTATGTTTAAAAGATTTGGTATTCAAGAGTATTTATCTGTAGGGTATATATTTTTGATTGTTTTAGGGCTAGTTAGTGATACTATTTTTTATCGCTTTATAGGTGTAGATTATTTACAGTATATATCTATTACAGATACCATTTTATCGCCTATTTCATTATTGGCAAATAATTGGTCGTTATCAGTAATAGTATTGGTATGTTCTACACTTATGTATTTTTATATTAAAAATTCAGAGAAGATAGATGAAAAATTAAATAAGATAAAATGGTTAAAGAAGAGAGTAGACCCAAAAGCTAAAAAGGTGGAGTATAGTAATAAATTAGCGTTTATGATTTCTGTTTCATTCATGATGTCTTCTTTGTTAATAGGGTTCAGATTAGGAATGGGAATTAAATTTAGAGGACACTTGTTAAATGGAAAACTTGAGAATAATATAACATTAGTTTTTAAAGATGATTCTCAATTAAAAGTTACCCAAATAGGACAAAATAGTGCCTATATATTTTATGTAGAAGAAGGAAATAAATATGTAACTGTCACGCCAATTCTAGAAAATATAAAACAAATAAAAACTATTCAAAAACTAGACTAGATTACTTACATTTGCGCCACAACAACACAACAAAATAGTAATGAATACAATAAACGAAACTAACTTTCAGTTTCCAGGGCAAAAGACAGTTTACAAAGGAAAAGTAAGAGAAGTTTATAATATCAATGATGAGTTATTGGTAATGATTGCTTCAGACCGTCTTTCTGCATTTGATGTAGTTTTACCTCGTCAGATTCCTTTCAAAGGACAAATCCTAAATCAAATTGCTACTAAAATGATGAATGATACTGCTGATATCGTTCCAAATTGGTTGTTAGCAAACCCAGACGAAAATGTAGCAGTAGGTGATTTATGTGAACCATTTAAAGTAGAAATGGTGATTCGTGGTTATTTATCAGGGCACGCAGCTCGTGAATATGCAGCGGGAAAAAGAATACTTTGTGGTGTAACAATGCCAGAAGGAATGAAAGAGAATGATAAGTTTCCAACTCCAATAATTACGCCTTCGACAAAAGCAGATAATGGAGAACACGATGAAGATATTTCTCGTGAAGATATTTTAGCAAAAGGAATTGTTTTAGAAGAAGATTATTTAGTATTAGAAGACTACACTCGTAAACTTTTTCAGAGAGGAACTGAGTTAGCTGCTAAAAGAGGTTTGATTTTAGTGGATACTAAATATGAGTTTGGAAAAACGAAAGACGGTAAAATTGTATTGATTGATGAAATTCATACTCCAGATTCTTCTCGTTATTTTTATGCAGATGGATATGCTGAACGCCAAGAAAAAGGAGAGAAACAAAAACAATTATCAAAAGAGTTTGTACGTCAGTGGTTAATTGAAAATGGATTCCAAGGAAAAGTGGGACAACAAATTCCTGAAATGACTGATGCTAAAATCAATGAAATCTCTAACAGATATATTGAGTTGTATGAGCAAATTACTGGAGACACTTTCGTAAAAGCAAATACCGAAAATGTACTCGAAAGAATAGAAAAAAATGTAACTACATTTTTACAGAATAGATAAGAAAAGAGAAGCGAACGCTTCTCTTTTTTGTTTAAAACTATATTAAACATCTTCATTAACAAACTGGCATTTATTTTTTTTGTAACTTTTACGAATTCTAAAACTACCTTAAAAATGCCAAATTATACTTTAAAAATTAACGGAAAATCAGTGTCCTTTACTGCTGATGCTGATACACCATTGTTGTGGGTTTTACGTGATGAACTCGATATGGTAGGAACCAAATTCGGTTGTGGAATCGCACAATGTGGTGCCTGTACTGTTCATGTAGATGGAACAGCAATGAGAAGTTGCCAATTGCAAGTATCAATGTTAGGAGACGAAGAAATCACTACTATTGAAGGTTTGTCAGCTGAAGGAAATCATCCATTACAAGAAGCTTGGAAAGAAGTTGATGTGCCACAATGTGGATATTGTCAAGCAGGACAAATAATGACTGCAGCATCCTTTTTAAAAGAAAACCCAAATCCTTCAAAAGAAGAGATTAGAGAAGCAATGCAAGGAAATATTTGTCGTTGTGCTGCCTATAACAGAATAGAAAAAGCGGTTGCCCTAGCTGCGGAAAAAATGTCTTAAAATTTTTCAGTCATGAGTATACAAGAAAACAAAGTAACGTTTAGTAGAAGAAATTTTTTAAGAGCTTCTGCACTAGCCAGTGGAGGAATCATGATTGGGTTTAATTTGTTTACAGCATGTAAGTCTAATGTAAAACCATCTATAGATGTAGAAAACCTAAATTTTAATGATTTTAATGCCTTTATCAAGATTTCAAATGAAGGTTATGTAACTATTTACTCACCAAATCCTGAAATAGGGCAAGGAGTTAAAACTACAATGCCCATGATTGTAGCAGAAGAATTAGATGTTGATTGGGATAAAGTACGTGTTGTACAAGCACCATTAGATACTAAAAATTATACACGTCAATTAGCAGGTGGAAGTCAGTCTATTCGTCAAGGTTGGACTGCTCTTAGACAAACAGGGGCAACAACCAAACAAATGCTGATCAATGCAGCGGCTGTAAAGTGGGGTGTGGATGCAGCTACATGTTCGGCTTCAAAAGGAGTAATTACCAATGAAAATGGAGATAAGTTAAGTTATGGAGAAGTAGTAAAAGAAGCAGCTGCATTAGAAATTCCTGAGAATGTAACATTAAAAGAGCCTTCGGGATTTTCAATTATAGGTAAAAATGCTACAAACGTAGACTTAGATAAAATAGTAACAGGAAAACCATTATTTGGATTAGATTATAAAGAAGAAGAAATGATGTATGCTACGGTAGTAAGACCACCTTCTTTTGGTGAAGAATTGGAATCGTTCGATGCGTCTGAAGCAAAAAAAATATCTGGTGTGATTGATGTTGTTACTATTGGAGAAAAAGCTAGGGATTTTATTGAGTCAGGTAAAAACAATTGGACTTTCAAATTATCAAAATCAGATAAGGTAGTAGTACTTGCAGAAAATACTTGGGCGGCAATCAAAGGAGCAAGAGCAATTAAAGCTACATGGAAAGCAAGTTCTCCACTTGAAAATACAAAACTTCACGATGAAAAACTGTTAAGTTTATTAGATGGAGATAAGTTTGATACAAGAAGAGAAGACGGAGATGTGAATAAAGCATTTGCGGAAGCTGATAAGGTTATAGAACGTACATATCACTCACCTTTCTTGCCTCATAATTGTATGGAGCCTATGAACTTTTTTGCAAATGTAACTTCAGATAAAGTGCATTTAGTAGGACCTGTGCAAACTCCAGAATATGCAGCGCAGGTAGCGTCAGAAATGTTAGGTCGTGGTTTAGATCAAGTTCATGTAGAAATGACTAGAATGGGAGGAGGCTTTGGTAGAAGATTGTATGGAGATTTTGTGTATGAAGCACTCGAAATATCAGATAAAATTAAGAAACCAATAAAAATGGTTTCTACCAGAGAAGAAGATATCAAGGCAGGTATTTATCGTCCAGCAATTAAATACCGAATAGCAGCATCAATTAAAGATGGAAAAGTAACTGGATACCATTTAAAAGAAGCCGCGATTAATGATAATATGTACGGATTAGTACCAAATTTCTTTCCTGCAGGATGTATTCCGAATTATAAAGTGTCTACAGCAAACTATAAAAGTAATATTACTACAGGAGCTTGGAGAGCACCTTACACTAACTTTTTAGGATATGCTGAACAATCATTTTTTGATGAAGTAGCAGCAGAGTTAAATCAAGATCCGGTACAATTACGTTTAGATTTATTGGAAAACGTAAAAGATAACAAAGACGAGAAAATACAATATTCAGGAAAACGAATGCAAGATGCGATTCGATTAGCTGCTGAAAAAGGAGGCTGGGGAAAAGCTAAAGAAGGAGTTTACCAAGGTTTTTCTGCATATTATAGCCATAATTCTCATGTGGCAGAAATAGCTGAAGTTGAGTTAAGAAAAGGAATGCCAATTGTAACTAAAGTTGTGGCAGCGGTAGATTGTGGTATTGTTGTCAATCCTACCGGAGCAATAAATCAAGTTCAAGGTGGAGTTATAGATGGTATTGGGCATGCAATGTATGGTAACTTAACATTTAATGAAGGAAAACCTTCTAGTAGAAATTTTGATAATTACAGATTAATACGAATGAATGAGACACCAGAAGTGGAAGTTCATTTTGTTCAAAATGAGTTGTCCCCAACAGGATTGGGGGAACCAGGTTTACCCCCAGCAGGAGGTGCAGTAGCGAATGCAATTCATAAAGCTTTGGGTAAAAGACTGTATAAGCAACCATTTATAGAAGAGTTAAAATCTAATATTCAGGGATAAGATTGATTAGATTAGTCAAATGAAGGGAAAAAGGTGTCTGTATAGGCACCTTTCTTCAATTTATTAGTAACGAAGCTGTAGACAATATTTGAAAATCTGTTAAAAAAGCACTATTTTCGCAACCTATAAAAATCAAAAATAATAATGGTTAAAGATTTATTTGAAAGAATTAAAGGAGATAAGGGACCTTTAGGAAAATGGGCAGATAAAGCAGAAGGGTATTATGTGTTTCCTAAATTAGAAGGGCCAATTTCTAACCGTATGTCTTTCAATGGGAAAAAAGTAATTACTTGGAGTATCAATGATTACTTAGGGTTAGCAAATCATCCAGAAGTGTTAAAAGTTGATGGTGAATCTGCTGCTACTGATGGTATGGCGTATCCTATGGGTGCACGTATGATGTCAGGACACACTAAATACCATGAACAATTAGAACGAGAGTGTGCAGAGTTTGTTGGAAAAGAAGCTTCTTATTTAGTAAACTTTGGATACCAAGGTATGGTATCGGCAATTGATGCTTTAGTGTCAAAAGATGATATTATAGTATATGATGTTGATACACATGCATGTATTATTGATGGAGTTCGTTTACATGCAGGTAAGCGTTTTGTATACCGTCATAACGATATAGAAAGTTGTGAGAAGAACTTACAGCGTGCTACTAAAATGGCAGAAAAAACTGGAGGAGGAATCTTGTTGGTTTCTGAAGGAGTTTTCGGTATGCGTGGTGAGCAAGGACGATTAAAAGAGATTGTAGCATTAAAAGAAAAATACAACTTCCGTTTATTAGTTGATGATGCTCATGGATTTGGAACTTTAGGAGATGGAGGAAGAGGAACTGGTTTTGAACAAGGAGTGCAAGATGAAATCGATGTGTATTTTGCTACTTTTGCTAAATCTATGGCAGGTATCGGAGCCTTTTTTGCAGGAGACAAAGATGTAGTACAGTATTTACAGTACAATATGAGATCTCAAATGTTTGCGAAATCATTGCCTATGCCAATGGTAAAAGGAGCATTAAAACGTTTAGATTTAATTCGTACACAACCAGAATTGAAAGATAAGTTGTGGGAAGTTACTGATGCTTTACAATCAGGTTTGCGTAGTGCAGGTTTTGATTTAGGAACTACGGAAACATGTATTACTCCTGTATATTTAAAAGGAGATATTCCAGAAGCAATGGCTATGGTAAACGATTTAAGAGAAAATCATGGTGTTTTCTGTTCAATTGTGGTGTATCCAGTAATACCTAAAGGATTAATCATATTAAGATTAATTCCAACAGCACGCCATACAATAGATGATGTAACAGAAACAATCGAAGCATTTACAGCGATTCGTGAAAAATTAGAAAACGGAACGTATAAAAAAGTAGCTGAATCAATAATGGCTGAATAGTATAAGCCTGAAATAAAACAAAAAAACTCATGAAATCTTTCATGAGTTTTTTTGTTTTAAAACAGAAATGATACATTTGGAATCCTTTTTGTACAAAAAAAATTAAATGAAAAAAATTCTATACTTATATATATTACTTTTTGCTGTAACAATACAAGCACAAAAAAAAGATTCATTACCTAATTTTAATGATGAGTACTTTTTAGTAAAGGAGGGTGATAGCCTAATGATAAGGTTAAATGAAGTAACGGTATTGCCAAAACACAAGTTCAAAGAGAAAAAAGATATTCTGTACTATTATTGGCTTCGAAAAAAAGTATTCAAAGCATATCCTTATGCAATTCTGGCTGCTAAGAGAGTAGATAGTGTAAATTCTCGTTTATCAAGAATCAAGTCAAAAAGAAAAAAGAGACAATACATAAAACGAGTACAAGAGTATCTCGAAAACGAATTAACAGCGCCACTAAAAAAGTTGACAAGAACAGAAGGAAGAATATTACTAAAGTTAATTCATCGCCAAACAGGAAAAACAGCCTTTGATAATGTTAAAGAAATTCGAAGCGGATGGAAAGCTTTTTGGTACAACACTACTGCGAATATGTTCAAGCTATCTTTAAAATTGGAATATAAACCAGAAACAGAGAATGAAGATTATTTGATTGAAGATATTATACAACGTGCATATATAGATGATAAGTTAGAATATCAACTTCCAAAATTAAGCAAAGATTACCTCGATATAGTATCAAAGAGTAGGGGCTATGTAGATGTTTCGGAGTACAAGGAGATGTTTTCAAAGCTACAGAAGAAGCGAGATCGCAAGAAAAAGAGGAAGTAGTAGTAGGTAAATTAAGCAGAGATACTGTATCAACCCTAATTTTTAGAGTTTTTAAGTAGACC
>NZ_JBNKHD010000014.1:0-109341 GCF_050290165.1 Tenacibaculum sp.
TCAAACTTGTCTTCATCTTCATCATCCAACACTCGGCAAAAATCTTTAATGGTTATTTTTCCTTCAAAAATATAATTATTTTCATCAAGCTTCGAATAGGTCAAATCCTCGTCATCAAATTCATCATTAATATCACCTACAATTTCTTCAATAACATCTTCTAAGGTTACAATTCCACTTGTTCCTCCATATTCGTCAACTACTATTGCTAAATGCTTTTTCTTTTCTTGAAACTCAATTAACAAATCATCTAGTTTCTTGTTTTCAGGTACAAAAAAAGGCTCTCGCATCAGTTTTTGCCATTTGAATGTTTTTTTACTCAAATGCTCTAACAAATCTTTAGCATACAAAACCCCAACTATAGTATCCATATTTTCACGATACACAGGGTTTCTCGAATAACCATTCTTTAAAATTGTTTGTAACACCACTTCGTAACTTGCATCTTCGGCTATCGCACAAACATCTGTCCGAGGCTTCATAATTTGCACAGTTTCAGTATTTCCAAAACTTACAATTCCCTCTAATATTTTTTGTTCTTCTTTAGTTGTTGCATCATCAGATGTTAACTCTAACGCTTGCGATAAACGTTCTACTGAAAGGTTACTATTCTTATTTCCCAGCTTATTTTCAATAATACTTGTTAACTTAATAAGTGGCAAACTTAACGGAGTTAATAAGGTATTTAATACTTGAATGGGTTTCGCCATAAGGCCTGCAAACTGTAATGACTTTCGGCTTGCATATACTTTGGGTAATACTTCACCAAATAATAAAATTAAAAAGGTTACTAAACCAATTTCAATTAAAACTTTAATTAAAGATGCAGGTACCGTAAAGAATATAAGATCTATAGAAAAATTGGCTCCTCCAAACATGAAGTCTTCCAAAGAAGCAAACAACAATACAATAAGAATATTGATAAAGTTATTGGTGATTAAAATGGTTCCTAATAATTTTTTAGGGTCATTTAATAGCTTTACTACAGTGTTTTCTTTTTTTGAGTTTGATGAAAGCTCATCTAATTCTGTTTGAGATATTGAGAAAAAAGCCACCTCAGTTCCTGAAACTAAAGCAGAGCAAATCAATAAAAAAAGCAATAGTAAACAGTTGACAGCTGCCAACCAATCAAAACTTGAGAGTAATAAAAATAAAGGTTCGGGTTCTGGGTCCAACTTTTAAAATTTAATTAAAATGGTAAATCGTCATCTTCTTCTGGAGCTATACTTGGTGGAGTATGACTTCCTTGTTGTGGAACTTCATTGGAAGCCATATTGTTCGGATCTTTTTTAGTAGATAAAAACGTCATGTCTTGCACATGTATTTCAGTAGCATATCTTTTTTGACCATCTACCTCATACTGACGTGTTTTTATTCGACCTTCACAATACACACGATCTCCTTTGGTTAAATATTTTTCGCAAATTTCAGCCAATTTATTACGTACTACTATATTGTGCCATTCAACATTGGTTACTTTTTCTCCTGTTTGGCGATTAGTGTATGTTTCGTTAGTAGCTAACGGAAAACGACCAATCGAATTGCCTCCTTCAAAATAGTGCATTTTAACTTCATCTCCTAAATGTCCTATTAAAATAACCTTATTAATTGTTCCTGCCATAGCATTATAGTTTAGTGTAAAATCAAATATACAAAAATTAGAATTCCTCGTTTAAATATTCCTCCAAAAACTTGTCAATCAACACTGGTACTGGTTGCTTTTTCACCTTTGACCAACTCATTGTTTTTCCATTTACATCTTTGGTTTTCACTACCCAAAATCGGGTAATTAAATGTTGATGTGATAATTTGTGAACAATATTTTCATTATTGAAAAGCGAAACCGTTGTCTCTTGCGGAAACAGCTTTATAAACTGCTCGTGCTTGATTAATTCTTTTTCATCAATTTCATTTTTGGCTTCCAAAAGAGGAAATTGATACAACCCTTGCCAGATTCCTTTTCCTGTTCGTTCTTCTAAAACTGTTTGATTATCATCTGTAATTGGAACCAAATAATTAAAGTATCGTTTTTTTATTTTGATTTTCTTTTCCTTTACAGGGAGGTCGTTGATACTATTTTTTGCCAACGCCACACAACTATCAGATACTGGACACTCATTACACAACGGATTTTGAGGTTTGCAATGCAATGCACCAAAATCCATGATTGCTTGGTTATACACTCCTGGTTGTGAAGCATCAATTAATGTTTGTGCCAATTCTTTAAACTCTTTAATTCCTTTGGTAGAATTAATAGGTGTAGCTATTCCAAAATAACGGGATAAAACTCTATATACATTTCCGTCAACAACCGCAACAGGTTCATCATAACAAATAGATGCAATTGCTGAAGCGGTATAATCCCCCACCCCTTTTAATTGTAATAATCCTTTATAGTTTTCAGGAAACACCCCATTCAATTCTTTTACTATGTACTTAGCTGTGAAATGTAAGTTTCTAGCTCGTGAATAATACCCAAGCCCCTGCCACAATTTTAATACTTTGCCTTCATTTGCTTTAGCTAAATCAAACACTGTAGGAAAAGCTTCTGTAAACTTTAAAAAGTAGGGCAAGCCTTGTGCTACGCGTGTTTGCTGCAACATAATTTCGCTTAACCAAACACGGTATGGATCATTAGTTTTTCGCCAAGGAAGCTCTCTTTTGTTTTGTAAATACCAGTAAATTAGTTTGTTAGCTAAAATCATTTACGTAAATTGTGCCCGCAAAATTAACATATTTTATTTAGATATTTTTATTCTTATTTTTTTCGGAATAGATTAATTATCATATATTTGCACCCTCAATTTTTTAAGAAAACAAAACAAAATATATTTATAATGACAAAAGCAGATATCGTATCTAAAATTTCAGATAAGAGTGGAATTGAAAAAGCGGATGTTTTGGCGACTGTTGAAGCATTTATGGACGAAGTAAAGGATGCATTAGAGAATGGAGATAATGTATATTTAAGAGGTTTCGGTAGCTTTATTATTAAGACTAGAGCAGAGAAAACTGGTAGAAACATTTCTAAGAATACAACTATCAAAATACCTGCGCACAATATACCTGCTTTTAAACCATCTAAGGTATTTACTGAAGGTGTAAAAACTAAAGTAGCCGTAAAATAATTAAAAAAGTATTAACCAAAAGTCTTAACTTGTAGGACTTTACAAAACATTTTAACTATGCCAAGTGGTAAAAAAAGAAAGAGAGCTAAGATCTCTACACACAAAAGAAAGAAAAGAGCAAGAGCAAATCGTCATAAGAAAAAGTAAGCAGTAGCTTACTTTTTCGTTGCTTTTATACGCTACGTTCATTGACATTAAGGTTTTAACACCTTAAAATGGTATAAAAATTATACCTGTTTACAAATTTTAATCCGTCTTCGTAAGTAATTACGTCGGCACAAAACTATATTCAGAATGAAAACAGAATTAATTATTCGTTCCAATTCTTCTGATATTGATTTCGCCTTACTAAGAGATGGTAAACTTATTGAATTAAACAAAGAAACAAGCGACAATAATTTTTCAGTTGGTGATATTTTTCTTGCTAAAATAGGAAAAGTAATGACTGGTTTAAATGCCGCTTTCGTAAATGTTGGATACCCAAAAGATGGTTTTTTACACTATCATGATTTAGGTCCACAAGTACAATCTTTAAACAAATTCATTAAAAAAGTAAGCACAGGTAATTACAAAGAATTCACTTTAAAAAACTTTCGCTTTGAAGAAGATATCAACAAAGACGGAAGTATTAATGATGTACTAAAATCAGGTCAAAATTTATTAGTACAAATTGTAAAAGAACCTATATCTACCAAAGGTCCGCGTATTAGTTCGGAACTTTCTATAGCAGGTAGATTTTTAGTTTTAGTTCCTTTTTCAGATCGTATATCGGTATCGCAAAAGATAGCTGATCCAAAAGAAAAGGAGCGTTTAAAAAAATTAGCAAAAAGTATCAGACCTAAAGGGTTTGGACTTATTTTACGTACTGTTGCCGAAGGCAAAAAGGTAGCAGAACTTGACAAAGATTTACAAAACTCACTTGATCGTTGGAAAACTATGTGTAAACGTATTCCCAACAACAATACTCCAACCAAAATTTTAAGTGAGTTAAATAGAGCATCTTCAATCTTGAGAGATGTTATGAACGATTCTTTTACAAGTATAGTAACCAATGATGAAACATTAAAAGTTGAAATTAAAGAGTATTTACAGGAAATATATCCTGAAAAGGAAAACATTGTAAAACTCCATTCTTCTGACGTACCTATTTTTGAAAAATATGGAATAGAACGTCAAATAAAAACATCATTTGGTAAAACAGTTTCAATGAGCAAAGGTGCTTATTTAGTTATAGAACATACCGAAGCTTTACATGTTATAGATGTAAATAGTGGTAACCGTTCTAATAAAGCCTTAAACCAAGAAGAAACTGCTTTAGAAGTCAATTTAATTGCCGCTAGTGAAATAGCTCGTCAATTACAGTTACGAGACATGGGCGGTATTATAGTAGTTGACTTTATTGATATGAAATCTGCCGAAAATAGGCAAAAATTATATCAACATTTAAAAGATGCGATGGCTTTAGACCGTACTAAACATAAAATTTTACCTCCAAGTAAATTTGGTTTAGTACAAATTACAAGACAACGCGTACGACCTGAATTAGAAATAAAAACACGTGAACCAAACCCTAATAAAAATGGAGAAGTAGAAGCTCCTATCGTTTTATTAGATAAAATTGAAGCTGAGTTAGAACGCATTATAAATAGCGATAAAAACTACAAGGAAATCACTTTGAATGTGCATCCCTTTATTGCTGCTTATTTAACAAAAGGCGTAAACTCTATCCGTTTTAAATGGTTTGTGCAACACAAAAAGTGGATTAAAATATTACCTAGAGATGCTTACCAATACTTACAATACAAGTTTTTCTTCAAAAAAAGAATAAAAAGTAAGTAAGGCAATCTTATTATGAAATAAAAAAACCCGTATCAATTGATATGGGTTTTTTTTATATCTAAAACCAAAATCCGAGATTAAATAGCCAATGCTTTTCAGAATGATCTGGAGACCAACTATATTTTAATTCAATAGGACCTAAAAAGGTTTCTACACTATATCCTACAGCATATCCTGACTTGGTGTTTCTAAATAAGTCTCCATTATCGAAAACATCTTCTTCTACACGAGCATAATTGGCGATGAACATCGCGTAATGATTTTTAAAAACTTTATACCGCAAATTAAATTCTGATCTTAAAAAAGACTGCTCATGAAGCCCTCCTATCTCATAACCGTACATAGGAATAAAGTTGTTAATGTAATTTTGGTTATAACCCCCCAAGCGATAATCAAATATATCTGAATCTTTTTTACCTAAAGTGTATCCTGCTTGTGAGATATATTGAAAGGTTAATTTATCATAAAAAGTTGTAGCAAAACCTAATGTCCCACCTAACTGCGAAAATTGTTGGAAAGGAGCACTATTATCTATTAATTCATCAAGCCTATTATTTCTATCAGACCACACAAACCATTTAAACCCTAAATCTATATAAACACCTTTATTTGGAAACATTTCTTTATCATATGTATCTAATTTCGCGTAAGAGTATGTGTTTATATAATTACTCCTATCAAAAAAATCTTCTTTTCCATCCGCTGAAATATTCTGCGTACTTGCATTTAAGTTTTTATGCTCAGCACCAATACCAATAGCGAACTTTTTATCAAAGGTTGTCTGTAAATATATTGAACTTGAAAAATCAGTATACTTTCCAGTAATTAGCCCAGTATCGTATAAAAAACTACTGTTAAAACTATTGTATCTTGATTTAATTCCATAACTGGGTAACAACCCATTATCTACAAAATATTCAACATTGTACCTTATTTTATCTCCTACCACTACATCAAAAGAAAGTTCATCATTTTGAAAAAGTAATTTTTTATGATTATAGTTTAGCAATACTGCTGATTTGTATAGCAAATCATAATGCAAGCCCAATCGGAAGTAAGACAGTACTTTTTCTTCTTTTACTGTGAGTTCTAACTTTTTACCTTGAAAAGATTTTTCGAAGTGATAATCAATTCTATCAAAGTTTTTAGAAGCCGTTAATGTATTTATTTTTTTTGATACTTCTTGATATGATACACTATCTCCTGTTCTTAATTGTAGCTTTCCTAAAATGTAATTATTTGTGTAATTTTTATTCCCTTTAATAATTATTCTGTCTACTAGAAACTTTTTTTCTTGTAAGGTTACTTTTGATATCTTTTTCTTGTGAGGCTGCATTTTTGCTATACTATCAAAAACTACTTTAAACGTTTTTGCTTTTTTTTCTCCCTCTGCTAAAATTCCTATTTTCTTATCGAATGAAATCACGCTATATTCAACAACATCAGGTCGAATATATATATTTAACAGATCTATTTGTTGATCTGATTTTTTATACATCTGAAAGTTGATAATCTGTAATAAAAGCGAAGCTACTGAAGACAACTCTTCTCTTTTCAATAATTCTCCTTGAACACTTACCCCAATAATGATATCTACTTCCTTTTTTTTCATGACATCAACTGGGAAATTATTTACAACTCCCCCATCTACTAACAGCTTACCATCAATGTCTACTGGGTTTAATAACGAGGGAAATGCAGCACTAGCTCTTAAAGCTAATGGTAATGAACCATCTTCTAAAACTTCTTCTTCACCTGTTTCAATATTTGTTGCTACACAATAAAAGGGTATAGGAAGTTGAGAAAAATCACTAATCTCATCAACAGGAGCCAATAATTCAGTCAAAAAATTTAACACGTTCTGTCCTTTGGACAACCCTAAAGGCAATCCTAAACTCCCATTTTTAATTGGTAAGGAAACTGCGTATTTTTCTCCATGCTGCTTACTAAAAAAAGGCTTTTCTCTCCTAGAAACTTTATCTTGCAGCAAGCTCATGAAGTCAGCCCCTAGAACAATTTCTTTTATCTGATCCGCTGTGTATCCTGAAGCATATAAGCCACCAACAACAGCCCCCATACTTGTCCCTCCTATATAATCTACTTGGACACCTGCATTTTCCAATTCTTTTAAAACTCCAATATGTGCAAATCCTTTGGCACCTCCACCACTAAGCACCAGCCCAACCTTGGGTTGATTTTGTGCCAACATCAATGCTGGAAATAATAATAAAATTAGCAACTTTTTCATTCTTCTTTTTTTTGGTAATATTGATATATCTTTTGAGCTCTTGAGTTTCCAACGACTTCTTTTAATTCTTCTAAGCTAGCACTTTTAACACGTTTTGCTGACTTAAATTTACGCAATAAATTGGTGATTGTTTGCTTACCTATGTCTGGAATTTGCTCTAATTCTGATTGTATCGCACTTTTACTTCTTTTATTTCTGTGGAAAGTGATTCCGAAGCGGTGAGCCTCGTTACGCAAATACTGAATTACTTTAAGCGTTTCTGATTTTTTGTCTAAATACAGCGGAACAGAATCTCCTGGATAATAAATTTCCTCTAAGCGTTTCGCGATTCCTATTATAGCAATCTTTCCTCTTAAACCTAGAGCATCTAAACTTTTTAAAGCTGATGATAATTGCCCTTTTCCTCCATCAATAACTATTAATTGAGGCAATGGTTGGTCTTCATCTAACAATCTTTTATACCTTCTGTAAACAACTTCCTCCATCGAAGCAAAATCATCAGGCCCTTCTACTGTTTTAATATTAAAATGACGATAGTCATTCTTACTTGGTTTTCCATCCTTAAAAACCACACAAGCAGCTACAGGATTAGTTCCTTGAATATTGGAATTATCAAAACACTCAATATGACGTGGTTCTTTTCCTAATCGCAAATCCTTTTGCATTTGTGCCATAATTCGCTTTACATGACGATCAGGATCTACAATTTTTATTTGTTTAAATTGTTCTTGACGATAAAACTTTGCATTGCGCTCAGAGAGTTCTATAATACGTTTTTTATCTCCTAGCTTAGGAACAGTTACCTTAATATCTTTACCAACACTAACCTTAAAAGGCACAAAAATCTCTCGCGATAAAGAGTTAAAACGCTGTCTGGTTTCAATAATAAATAACTCTAATAGCTCCTTATCAGTTTCATCTAACTTTTTCTTAATCTCTGTAGTATATGATTGTACTATGGAACCATTCATCACCTTAAAAAAGTTCGCATACCCATGTGATTCGTCAGAAATGATAGAAAACACATCTACATTGTTAATCGATGGATTCACAATCGTAGATTTTGCTTGATAGTTCTGTAAAGATGCTAATTTTTCTTTAATCTTCTGGGCTTCTTCAAAGCGCATATTATTAGCAAAATCGAGCATTAATTTTTCAAATTGTTGTAAGCTTTCTTTAAAATTACCTTTGATGATGTTTCGAATTGCTCTTATATCTTCTAAATAATCCTCTTCAGATTGATACCCTTCACAAGGCCCTTTACAATTTCCTAAATGATATTCTAAACAAACCTTGTATTTATCAGCATCTATTTTTTCTTGACTTAGATCATAATTACACGTTCGTAACGGATACAATTCTTTAATTAAATCTAATAAAGCATGTACCGTTCGCATATTGGTGTACGGACCAAAGTATTCCGAACCATCTTTTACAACTCTTCGCGTTGAAAATACACGTGGAAATCGTTCCTTTTTAATACAAATCCACGGATACGATTTATCATCCTTCAACAACACATTGTATCGTGGTTTATATTTTTTTATCAAATTATTTTCGAGGAGTAAAGCATCTGTCTCTGTATCAACCACCACATGTTCAATCCGAACAATTTTTTTCACTAAAACTCGAGTCTTACCATTCTCATGATTCTTAGTAAAATACGACGAAACACGTTTTTTTAAGTTCTTAGCTTTTCCTACATAAATAATCACATCCTCTTTATCAAAATATTGATAAACTCCCGGTGAATTGGGCAATGTTTGTATTTGAAGTTCTAATGGTGTAGGCATACAACGAAAATACGACTTCTAAAAAATATATTCTCAGTAAAGATGTACTTTTACCCTTATTTATTTTACAATGCAAAAACCTTTAGACTTTTATAAATCTCAACTTATTGAATTAGAAAAAAAAAGTGCAGTCCTTTCTAAGAAAATTGTAACCATTCGAATATTGAGGTTTACTGTATTTTTAGCTACTTCAATAGGAATATATTACACTTTTCGAGTTCCAAACCTTCCTTTGATTATTGGTTTTACCGGAATTACTCTTTTTGTTTTTTTAGTAATACATCATCAAAAATTAAAAGAAAACAGAAAAATAATTAACACAAAAAAAAGCATCAACGTCACCGAAATAGCTGTTTTAAATGGAAAATACAACTCTTTAGATACAGGGAAAGATTTTATAAATCCTCTTCATTTTTTTAGCAACGATATTGATTTATTTGGAAAAGGGTCATTCTTCCAATTCATTAACAGAACGGTAACCAATGATGGCAAAAAATTACTTGCTAGAATTTTATCAAGCAACCATATTTCCAATATCTCTGAAAAACAAAAGGCACTACAAGAACTTTCATTAAAAATAGAATGGCGACAACATTTTGCCGCTTTAGAAAGTTTGGCGTCTTCTAAAAAAGATACCTCAACAATTATTCATTGGATACAAAATTACCACTCAAAACTCCCAAGTTTCCTTTCAACTATTATCAAAGTTTTTCCATTAATTTCTATTGGTTTAATTGCACTAGTAATATTTAAAATCATTAGCTTTTCTGTACTTTTAATATGGTTTTTTATCGGGTTAGGAATAACATTAACTTCTTTAAAAGCTACACAAAAACTATATACCGATGCCAATCAGGCAAAAGATATTTTTAAGCAATATTATTTACTGTTAGAACAAATAGAAAACCAACAATTTTCTTCTGCTATACTACTAAAAAAACAAAACGACATAGCTTCAGAAGAAGAAAAAGCTTCGGTTATTTTTAAAAAATTCTCAAAAATATTAGACGCTTTCGATCAACGAAACAACGTGCTAATTGCGGTAGTTGGAAATGGTTTGTTTTTATGGGACATTCTAAATGCAATTAAAACAGAACAATGGATTGCCAAATATAAAAACGTAATAGCCCAGTGGTTTGAAACCGTTAGTTTTTTTGATGCGCAAAATTCACTAGCAAACTTTGTGTATAATCATCCTAACTACACTTTTCCAAAGATTCAAAAAGAAACAAACATTATTGAAGCTAAAAACTTAGGACACCCGTTATTGAATACTTCTAAAAGGGTCGATAACAGCTTTACAATAAACAACGAACAGTTTTTTATAATTACTGGAGCAAATATGGCTGGAAAAAGCACTTTTTTACGAACCATATCTTTATCAATAATCATGGCTAATTGTGGACTCCCCGTTTGCGCCGAAAGATATAACTATACTCCTATTAAACTAATTACAAGTATGCGTACCTCAGATTCGTTAACCGATGATGAATCGTACTTTTATTCAGAATTAAAACGTTTGAAATTTATTGTTGATGAAATCACTAGTGAGAATTATTTCATTGTATTAGATGAAATTTTAAAAGGAACCAATAGCAAAGACAAAGCTTTAGGCTCTAAAAAGTTTATTGAAAAACTAAGTAACTCAAACTCTACAGGAATTATAGCCACCCACGATGTGAGTTTATGTGATTTGGTAAATGAATATGCACCACAAATAGAAAACCATTATTTTGACGCTGAAATCATCAATGATGAGTTGTTTTTTGACTATAAAATGAAAAGCGGCGTATGTAAAAACATGAATGCATCTTTTCTTCTTAAAAAAATGGAGATTGTGTAATCTTTGGTTTTGAGAAAGCTTGTATTTTCTTTCAATAAAACCATGATAAATGACAGGAAAAGTTGATTGATTAATCCGTACCTTTACGCTATGAGTACACTCATCGATAATTTTGGGAGGCAAATTAGCTATGTAAGGCTAGCTGTAACTGACCGTTGTAATTTACGTTGTCAGTATTGTATGCCTGCACAAGGCATTGACATTGTACCTCGTAAAGAACTACTTACCTACAAAGAAATGTACCGCATTATCAGAGTACTTACCGAGTTAGGTGTAAACAAAGTTCGTTTAACAGGAGGTGAACCTTTTGCCCGTAAAGACTTTATGTCGTTTTTAGAAATGTTATCTTATAACGATTTACTAGATGCTATCAATATCACTACCAATGGAGCACTCGTTTCTAAACACATTAAAGATTTAGAAAGACTTAAGAAAATAAAAACTATCAATTTAAGTATTGACAGTTTACATGCTGATAAGTTTGCGAAAATTACGCGTCGGGACGTATTCCCAGAAGTATATAAAACATTTGAATTACTAGAAAAAAGTCCACTCAATTTAAAATTGAATGTAGTAGTGCAATCGGGTTTTAATACTGATGAAATAGTTGATTTTGTTGCGTTGACCAAAGAGAAGAATATTGCAGTTCGTTTTATTGAAGAGATGCCTTTTAATGGAAAAGGACAACGAAACACTAAAGAAGTTTGGAACTACAACAAGATTTTAAACGAGATACAATCAAATTATAACGTTACACAACTCATCACAGAAAAATCTTCTACCTCACGAAATTTTGCTGTTGAAGGTCACTTAGGAACAGTAGGAATCATTCCTGCTTTTACTCGTACCATATGCAACGATTGCAACCGAATTAGAGTTACCTCTACCGGGACTTTTAAAAACTGTTTGTTTGATGATGGTGTTTTTAATCTACGCGATTTTATCAGAAATGGTGCGAGCAATGAAGATTTAAAAGCGTTGTTTTTATCACTCATAAAAGAAAAACCAGAAAATGGTTTTGTGGCTGAAGCCAACCGTAAACAAGGGAATGTTTCTGAAAGTATGAGTACCATTGGAGGATAATCTAGTCTTTTAGACAAACCATCAATTACATTTATTTATACAAATGATTACTGTAGAAGAAGCTAAACATATAATTTTAGAAAACACACAAGATTTCGGAATTGAAGAAATCCCGTTTTTAGAAGCTGTCGGAAGAGTTTTAAAGGAAGATATTGTTGCCGATAGAGATTTTCCTCCATTCAACCGAGTGGCAATGGATGGTATTGCGATCAATCATCGTTTTTTTGAATACGGTGTTCGTGATTTTAAAATTGAAGGTATTCAGCCTGCAGGAGCACCTCAACAAACTATGGAGAATACTTCAAACTGTTATGAAGTGATGACAGGAGCCTGCTTACCTAACAATACTGATACGGTAATTCGTTACGAAGATGTAGACATCAATACCTTAATGGCAACTATCAATATTGATGAAATTACCAAAGGGCAAAATATTCATGTACAAGGTTCAGACAAAACCAAAGAAGACGTTCTTATTAAAAAGAACACGATTATTTCTGCGGCTGAAATAGGGGTTATAGCTACTGTAGGTAAAGCTATGGTTAAAGTAGCCAAACAACCTAAAGTAATGATTGTTTCTACGGGTGATGAATTGGTTGACACTCATGAAACTCCGTTAGCACATCAGATTAGAAGAAGCAATGTATACACCTTAGTTTCTTTACTGAATGATTTAAAAATCCCCGCAGACACAGCTCATATAGCTGACGAAAGATCAGTTTTAAAAGAAAAAATAGCGTCTTTTCTACAAGAATATGACGTGTTATTATTTAGTGGAGCTGTAAGCAAAGGGAAGTTTGATTTTTTACCTGAGGTTTTAGATGAACTGGGTGTTAAAAAGTTATTTCATAGAGTTTCACAAAGACCTGGAAAGCCTTTTTGGGCTGGTGTTACTGATAATTGTAATGTGTTCGCTTTTCCAGGGAATCCAGTATCTACATTTGTAAATTGTTTGGTGTATTTTTATCCTTGGTATAAAAAATCTGTTGAGATTCCTTCCAAAGAAAAAACCGCAATTTTAGCTGACAACATCACTTTCAAACCCAATTTGAGCTGTTTTTTACAGGTAAAATTAACTTCGGAAAACGGACAAGTATATGCAACTCCAATACAAGGAAATGGTTCAGGAGATTTAGCAAGTTTAGTAGAGGCTGATGGTTTTATTGAACTCCCCAAAACTGAAGAAATAGAATTTAAGAAAGGAAGTGTTTTTCCGACACTAACGTTTCGTAGTTTTTAGTTTTAAATTCTTAATTTTAAGTTATGAAAAAGAGCCTTGTACAAGAAAAAAGTTTTCAGTTTTCACTTAAAATAATTACACTTTATAAAAAATTGTCTTCTGAAAACGAATATATAATCTCTAAGCAACTTTTAAGAAGTGGCACTTCAATAGGAGCTAATATAGAAGAGGCTTTAGCAGGACAAAGTAAAAGAGACTTTATAGCTAAAATGTCTATTTCTTCAAAAGAGGCTAGAGAAACTAAATATTGGTTACGCCTATTAAAAGAAAGTGATTTAACAAATATTGATGTTACAGATATACTTTCAGATATTCACGAACTAATTAGGCTATTAACAGCAATTGTAAAAACATCACAACAAAGTTTGACTAAAAATTAAAAACTCAACATTTAAAATTTATACAAAGTGAGCAACTTTTCCCATATAAACGAACAAAATCAACCTAAAATGGTAAATGTTTCTGATAAAAAAATCACGAAACGTACTGCTATTGCCAAAGCTACTATGTTTTTAGGTTCAGAAATTGTGAGTCATTTTACCAATGATGAACTCATCACTAAAAAAGGGCCTGTTTTTCAAACCGCTATCATTGCTGGAATTCAAGCAGTGAAAAAAACTTCAGATATCATCCCAATGTGTCACCCTTTGTTAATCAATGGAGTGGATATTGATATCAATATTATAGACGTTGAACACGTGGAGGTTTTTTGTAAAGTGACTATTGAAGGAAAAACGGGAGTAGAAATGGAGGCGCTTACAGGTGCTTCTGCAACTTGTTTAACCATTTACGATATGTGTAAAGCTATCAGTCAAAAAATGGTGATTCAAGAAGTTAAGTTAGTAGAAAAGACAGGTGGAAAATCAGATATTAAAAATGGGTAAAAAACACACTAAACATACTAGTCTAGAAAAAAAGCACAACGATAATTTTGCCCCTAATGAAGTTGCTATCTTAGGAACCCAATGTGGTACTATAGCAAACCTTGTTCATCAAGTTTCTAAAAAATTATCACAATATAACTTAGGATATTTTGATGCTTCTCATGCTAAAAATATTGAGCAAAACATCATATCAGAATACACTTTTCACCATGAAGGAAATCTACAAATAAAGACTACTTCTTCTGTAAACAAATACGAACAACGTTTGCAGTTTTACAATCACGATTTAGTGTTCATTAATGGAAATCATTACCAAGGAGCAAAGCAAATTTTAATTTTAGATGACGAAAAGGAAGCTTCTGTAAAAAAGAGATTAGACCAACTAACCAGTGTTCAATTTGTAATTAAGTTGAATGAAAACTCAAAATATTTTGATTGTTTACTAGAACGTTTTCCAAACATCAAAAACATCACTTCTTATACAATTAATGAGATTGATAAAATCTCTAATCATATTCATAATCTCATTAAACAAAACATAGCTCCCATAAAAGGACTGGTATTAACCGGTGGAAAAAGTACTCGAATGGGACGTGATAAATCGGAGTTAGTGTATTATAAAAAGCCTCAAAAAGAACATGTAAAAGAGTTGCTAGAAAATAACAATCTAGAAACTTTTTATTCTGTAAGAGATGTATCTACTTCTTCAGAAATGACAAATGAAATTCCCGATGCTTTTTTAAACTTAGGGCCGTTTGGAGGTATTTGTTCTGCTTTTCAAAAAGATCCAAACTCAGCATGGTTAGTTATGGCTACTGATGTTCCGTTTGTAAATAACGAGCTCATTCAACTCTTATTACAAAAGAGAAACCCTTCTAAGGTAGCTACGGCTGTTAAAGGAAAAAACAAAGAGTTTCCAGAACCTCTAATCACTATTTACGAACCAAGAGCTTACGGAAAATTGTTAGCCTATTTAGCACAGGGATATTCTTGTCCACGCAAAATGTTAATCAATTCTGAGGTTGAAATTATTGAGGTTGACGACAACTTAATAAGAAATATTAACACTCCTGAGGAATATGAAGCAGGAAAAGCAGATATATCACTTTAATTGAAAGTTCATTGAATTAAATCTCTACAACCTTATAAAATGCAAATGAAAATTAGAAAACCATTTTTGACATTAATCTGTCTAACCTTATTTAGTCAGGTTTTTGCTCAAAATAAAATTCAACCAACTAATATCACTCCTATTTCTATAGGTGAAAAAATAGAGTTTCAATCAAACACCCTCAATGAAAATAGAGCTTTAAATATTTATTTACCTAATGGGTATTCAAAAGATTCATTAAAAACATATCCTGTAATTTACTTATTAGATGGTTCTATTGATGAAGATTTTATTCATATTTCTGGACTTGTACAATTTGGTTCTTTTTCTTGGATTAACATGCTTCCTGAATCTATTGTTGTTGGTATTTCTAATGTTGATAGAAAAAGAGATTTTACTTATCCTACCAATAACAAAAAAGACAAAAAGGACTTTCCTACAACAGGAAAATCTGAAAATTTCATCAGTTTTATCAAAAAAGAACTACAACCATTTATTGATAAAAAATATAAAACCAATTCAACAAAAACTTTAATTGGGCAATCTCTTGGAGGGCTCTTAGCAACTGAAATTTTATTTAAAAATCCAGACCTTTTTGATAATTATATTATC
Source organism: Tenacibaculum sp. (assembly GCF_050290165.1). GTDB lineage: Bacteria > Bacteroidota > Bacteroidia > Flavobacteriales > Flavobacteriaceae > Polaribacter. The sequence continues at coordinate 15,782 of NZ_JBNKHD010000014.1, forward strand.
GTAAGCCCTAGTTTGTGGTGGGATGATGAATCTTTACTTACCTATCAACCTACTTCATATACATCAAAAAAATCAATTTTTATCTCGGTTGGAAAAGAAGGACCAATTATGGAACGAGTAGCAAACGAATTATATAACAAGTTAAAGCTACACAAGAAAGAAAACACCAACCTGTTTTTTGAATTTTTTGAACAGCAAAACCACGGAGATGCTTTACATTTATCTGTATACAAGGCTTTTGAAAAAATTTTCAAAAAAGAAGAAAGTAATTAGTCTTGATATACAGAAGACATCTTATTATACTTATTTCTATACTCTATAGGAGTTAACCCTGTTATTTTCTTAAAAGTAGTGCGAAATGCCTTGGTATCTGTATACCCTACATCATACATCACTTCGTTAATGTTTTTGCGACTTGATTCAAAGCTTCGTTTAGCAGACTCTACTTTTACTCTATTAATATATTCTAAAACAGAATTGTTTGTTGCTGCTTTAAATCGTCTCTCAAAGCTCCGTCTTCCAACAGAAACCAAATCTGCCAATTCATCAATTGTAATTCTCTCATGAATGTTCTTATCAATAAATTCTTGAGCCTGCTTAACAGCTTCATCCGTATGATTTTTCTGCCCTTGAAACATGGCAAAAGCTGCCTGACTTTCTCTATCAATATCAATAGCAAAATACTTAGAGGCTAATATGGCTGTCTCTCTATCAGTGTATTTTTCTAACAAATAAAGTAATAAATTCCAGTAAGACATTGCTCCCCCACTAGAATAAAGGCGGTCTTCTTCTGTTACAATACTACCATCTACAACTTCTACATCAGGAAACATTTCTCGAAATTCATTTTGAAAGCCCCAATGTGTAGAACATTTTTTCCCATCAAGCAATCCTGTTGAAGCTAATAAAAAAGCTCCTACACATAACGAAGCTATTTCCGCTCCTTTTTGGTATTGATCATTTATCCAAGGTAATAATTGTTTATTTGATTCAATCGCTTTTTTCATATCGCCAAACAACGCTGGAATAATTACCAAATCGGTTTGCTCAACTTCATTTAAGCGTTGTGAAGTATTGATAGAGAATAGTCCTTCATTGATTTTAACTTCCTTTTTTAAACCAACTAACTGAATATTAAATAACGGATTTTTACCATTAGCAACCATAAACTGGTTGGCAGCAGAAAATAAATACTGAGGATCTGCTATGGCTTGCATTACCGAATTTTCAGGAACAAGAATACTTACATTTTTCATTTTCTATTAGCGTATAATCTCTTTATAAAGATAAATTATTTTGTCATAAATCACCCTTTTCTTGTCATTTTCATATATCGTAACTATTAAAAACTCGTTGCATCTTTGTATAAGTAATTAATCTTAAAAAATAAAAATAATGATCACAGAAAAAACAATCATCACAGTTAAAGCAACAGTAAATGTTCCAGTAGCAAAGGTTTGGGAACTTTACACGGATTCGAAGCATATTGTTAAATGGAATACTCCATCTGAAGATTGGCATACCACAAAAGCAGAAAATGATTTAAAAATAGGTGGAAAATTTCTTTCCAGAATGGAAGCCAAAGATGGTAGTTTTGGTTTTGATTTTAGCGGAATTTATAATGATGTGAAACTTAATGAAACAATTGTGTATACTATTGATGATGGAAGAAATGTTTCAGTAAACTTTACAGAGGATAAAAACACTACAACAATTGTTATAAAATTTGATGCTGAAACCCAAAATTCAATTGAAATGCAAAAAGGAGGTTGGCAATCTATTTTAAATTGCTTTAAAAGCTACGCAGAGACTAATGGTTAAGCTACAAGTAAATCCATACCTTACTTTCAATGGTAATTGTAGGGAAGCTATGAAATTTTATCAGCAATGTTTAGGGGGGAAGCTTATTTTTCAAACCATAGGTGAATCCCCTCTATCCAAAAAATTGCCAAAAAAAATGAAAAATTACATTTTACACGCTACTCTCGAGAAAGAGAACTTTGTATTAATGGGGTCTGATATGGTAAGTGATGAAGGTTTGGCTAAAGGAAATAATATATCCTTACTACTAAATTGCTATAGCGAAGTAGATATTAAATCTTGTTACACAAAGCTCTCTAAAAATGGCAAGCAAAATCATCCTCTAGAAAATAGTTTTTGGGGTGCTTTATTTGGTGAGCTTACTGATAAATTTGGGTATCGTTGGATTCTTAACTTTACTAAAAAAGACGATTCAAAATAAAACTTTTGAATCGTCTTTTTTTAGTACCAAAGGTGGGACTCGAACCCACACGCCCTTGCGAGCATCGGATTTTGAATCCGACGTGTCTACCAATTCCACCACTTTGGCTTTTGGAGATTGCAAATCTATAAAATATTTCATTTAAAATATCTTTTAAACTCTTAAAATAGTTTTATTTTTGCCACAACAACAACACTAACTATAAATATCTTTTTGTAAATGGCTACAAATCAATTAGGCCCAAAAATTTTTGCCTGTTCACAAAGTATCGAATTAGCAGAAGAAATTGCTAGAGAATATGGGATTGAACTAGGAAATGTTATTACTACACACTTTAGCGATGGTGAATTTCAACCTGCTTTTGAAGAATCTGTAAGAGGTCGTAGAGTATTTCTTGTAGGATCTACTTTCCCTTCAACAGATAATTTAATGGAAATGCTATTGATGTGTGATGCTGCTAAACGTGCATCAGCAAGACACATTACAGCAGTAATGCCTTATTTTGGATGGGCACGTCAAGACAGAAAAGATAAACCTCGTGTAGCTATTGGTGCTAAATTGGTGGCAAAACTATTAGAAACTGCTGGAGCTACTAGAATTATGACCATGGATTTGCATGCTGATCAAATTCAAGGTTTCTTTGAAAAACCAGTAGATCACTTATTTGCTTCTACTATATTTTTACCTTATGTAAAAAGCTTAGGGTTGGACAATTTAACTATTGCTTCACCTGATATGGGAGGTTCAAAAAGAGCCTATGCATATTCTAAATATTTAGAAAGTGATGTGGTTATCTGCTACAAGCAACGTCAAAAAGCCAATGTAATAGCACATATGGAGTTAATTGGTGAGGTAAAAGGTAAAAATGTGATTCTTGTTGATGATATGATTGACACAGGAGGAACATTAACCAAAGCCGCTGACTTGATGATAGAAAGAGGCGCAAAAAGTGTACGTGCTATATGTACGCACCCTATTCTTTCTGGAAATGCTTATGATAGAATTCAAAATTCACAATTAACTGAGTTAATTGTTTCAGATACAATACCTTTAAAAAAGAACATATCTAAAATAAAAGTTGTATCTTGCGCCGCTTTATTCGCTGATGTGATGCATAAAGTTCAAGACAATACATCTATCAGTGATCAATTTTTAATGTAAATAAATTTAATAAACAAAGTAATGAAATCAATTACAATCAAAGGATCTCAAAGAGAAAGCGTAGGTAAAAGAGCTACAAAAGACTTACGTAATGCTGGAAAGGTTCCTTGCGTATTATACGGAGGAGACAAACCTGTTCACTTTTCAGCAGATGAAAAAGCGTTCAAACCATTAGTATATACTCCAGACGTATTTACTGCTACGATTGAATTAGATGGTGTAACTTACAATGCGGTATTACAAGATATCCAATTTCACCCAGTAAGCGATAATATCTTACACATCGATTTCTATCAGTTATTCGAAGATAAAGCTGTAACTATGGAAATTCCTGTACACTTAGTAGGAAGTTCTAAAGGGGTTATGATTGGTGGAGCTTTACGTCACAACTTACGTAAATTAAAAGTAAAAGCATTACCAGCTAACTTACCAGATTTTATCGAAGCTGATATCACTGAGTTAGAAATTGGTAATAAGTTATATGTTACTACGTTAAAGAACGATAACTATACTATTTTACACCCAGATAACACAGTAGTTGCTCAAGTTCGTATGTCTCGTAACGCGGCTAAAGCAGCAGCAGAAGCTGGAAAAAAATAAGACTTATACTTCGTTAAGTTTGCAAAAAGCGTTACCAAGTGTAGCGCTTTTTTTATTTTTGCCCCATGATTTTTAATGCTTTTGTAAAAAGATTATGTGGTTTTTCTAAAACACAAACAACAGCTATAGAAGACAATTCCATGAAGAAATTTTTAATTGTAGGTTTAGGTAATATTGGTGAAAAATATCACAACACACGTCATAATATTGGCTTTAAAATTGTAGATGCTTTTGTAAAAGAGCATGGAGGTTCTTTTGAAACTGAAAAATTAGGTGATGTTGCCAACCTCAAAATTAAAGGCAAAACCGTTATTGTTTTAAAACCTAACACTTATATGAATTTAAGTGGAAAAGCGGTTAAATACTGGATGCAAAAAGAAAATATTCAAGTAGAAAATTTACTGGTTATTACTGATGATTTAAATATCGACTTCGGAAAGCTTCGCATTAAAGGAAAAGGAAGTTCTGGTGGACATAACGGATTGAAAGACATCCAAGATAAATTTAATACAGGTGCGTATCCTCGTTTTCGATTTGGTGTTGGTTCAGAATACTCTAAAGGGCGACAAGTTGATTATGTACTAGGAGAATGGACAGCTGAAGAAGAAAGTGCTATGATTGAACGCATACCAACTTCTGTTAATGCGGTTACTTCATTTATCAATGCTGGTTTGGCAAATACAATGAATGAGTTTAACGGGAAATAACTATAATATTCCTCATTAATTAACTAGATTTAGTTACTCATTATCTGCAGCATACCACTCCGCAAAACTAGTTTCTGTTTCTTGAAGCTTTATCGCGTGTAGTTTAATATTTTCTGGTAAACGACTCTGGATTTTCTTAGCAAAATCAATCACCATCATTTCACTAGTTGGTTGGTAATCTACCAAAATAACGTGGTGTCCTCGATCTTTTAACTCTTTTGCTAACTCTACATGTGGTGTATTCTTATTAAACACGGTAGCATGATCAAAAACATCAACGATTTCTTCTTTTACAATCTTTTTTAGATCTCCAAAATCGATAACCATACCATACTTAACATTCGATGTATCTCTAATCGGTGAACCAATTACTGTTACCGATAATTTATAACTATGTCCGTGAACATTTTTACATTTTCCATCATAACCATATAAAGCATGTCCTGTTTCGAAGTTAAATTGCTTGGTAATTCTAATCTTGCCCATAAGTTCCCTATTTATAAAGAAGAAGAGATGAAATAAACTTTAAAAAACTACTTTTTCCCGAAGTATCAGGATAGTACTATTTTTATTTTCTTCTAAATTTTTTATTACTTCTGTATTTATTAAAGAAATATACAGCAGCTACTGCTAATGCAAGTACTAAAAATAAATGATTTCCTCCCATGATATATATTTTACTCGCCGAAAGTACGAATTTGATTTCAAATGTTATAATTTTCGCTCTCTAGAAAATTAAAAACCTTTAAAAATTAATACCTAACTCCAATTCAAAGTTTAATTCTCTATTTAACACATTAGAATTGATAAAATGTTGTTTGTAATTTACGCCTAAAACTATACCTAAATCTTCCCAAGGAATCAACCTTATTCCTTGTTTAGATTCAACTCCAATTAAGAATTTTGATTTTTTTTCGTTATTAAAATCCTTAGTTGTTTCATACCCAAAAGGAATATTTATACCAACACCTACATAAATACCTTTGTGAAATTTAATAAACCCATCCAAACTAGCTCCTAATAAAAATTGATTAAAATTTTTGTAGCCCTTATTTTTTAAAACATTTGATTTTAGTTGATAGTTATTAAATGAAAATGCAACAGGAATTATAAAGTCCTCCTCAGTATCTATAAACTCAGAGTATTTTATTTTAAACCCTTTGTAATGTTTACTAAAAATAGTATTGTAAGAAAGTATATGAATAGTTCTTGTAGCTTCTTTCTTACTTATATTAGGGTTTTGAGCGTGAACGAAGCTAGCTAAAAAAAGAGTTAGCCAAAATAAACAACGCATATTTTATTGTTTTCTATAGTGAAAAATAATGTAGTCTAATTCTTTAGTGTTATACTTTATAGTTAAAAAACCCGAAGTAATTTTTAATAAAATAACTTCTAAACTTTGATTTTCATCTGTTATCAGTGATATTTTGGTTTCCTTGTTTAATTTCCAAGTTCCTTTGTCTTGTTTTCCTTCAGAGGAAGCTTCAAAAAGCATGTTTGTTTTAAATAAAATATAGTCATTGCTCTCTTTTAAAGAAGGTTGATACACTTCTCCAAGTACTTCATAATTTTGAATATACCATTTTCCAATTAATTTAGATTTTAGACTTTCTTGAGAAAAAAGAGATAGAGATACTAAAAACAAAATGATAAATAAAGTAATTCGATACATATTATAAGTGGTTATTAAATTCTAGGTAAAAGTATAAGGCAGATAAAATGTGTGTTTGTTCATTTAAGACAATGATTATTTTTTACCTTTTGTCCTAGATAAACAAACTATAAAGTAAAAACCTATTGTAATTTTGAGGGGTAAAACATCATATATGAAAAACTCAACACAGGTAAAGCGATTTAATAAGTTGTTAGATTTTTTAGAAGAACGTTTTAAAACATCAATTGATATATATGAAATAGAAGATATTTCTTTTTATTCCTATCGAAATATTAATAGAATATTTTTAGCATTACAGCATGAAACTATTGGTCAGTTTCTTAAAAGAAGAAAATTAGAAAAAGCAGCACAGTATTTAAAGTTTTCAGATCATGAAATTTCAGATATTGCCCTAGAAATTGGATATAGCGATGTAGCAGCTTTTAGTAAAGCTTTTAAAAAATATTTTCGCTGTACACCATCTAGATTTAGAAGCTCTTATACATTGCAACAAAAAATCACAAATCAAATTTTAGAAGAATCTAATGAAAAAAATGATTCTTTATTAAAGTTTGAATTTGAAACTCTACCAACATTTCAAATGCTTTATTTACAATATCAAGGAGCTTACGAAAATGTAAAAGATATTGAGAAAACCTGGAAACAGCTTTTAAAATATGCTCATAAGTGTAAATTATTAACTGATAAAACTATTGTTGTTGGTGAAGTTTTGGATGACGATGAAATAACGGAATCTATTAATTGTAGGTATAATGCAGGAATTATACTTACAGAAGCACAAAAAATTGAAGTTGAAGGAATGTTTAAAGTTAAAGAAGTTCCTTCTCAAAAATATGCAAAATTTGTTCATAAAGGAAGTCATGAAAGCTGTTTTGAAACATACAATACAATTTATGCACATTGGATGTATGAAGTTCAATTAGAGTTTGCTGATGCACCAATCTTAGAATTTTATTTAAACGATGAAGAAGATACTTCTCAAGAAGAATTAATTACAGAAATCTACATTCCTGTAATATAATCGAAGACCAAAAAAAAGAAATTAATGCTCTTTCTTTAATTCTTATACTAAAGTGATTTTTGTCCTAAATAGACAAACACTCCTACATTGCTCAGACTATTTTTGTATTGTGAATTAAATAAATATGAACACATGAAAGATTACAAATTACACAAGTACTGGTATTTAGGCTTTTTAGGTTTTGTGGGTATGTATTACATTCCTTATATAATTGACTTTTTTCAAGGAAACAATTCTCCATGGGTATTAACAAACCTATTGTGGTTTTTATGGTTCTCTTATTTTATTCCTGAATATATAACTAAAAAAGAAAGATAAAAAATGAGTTTTGCCAAATTAATATCATTATTTGAAGAGTCTAATATTATGTTGTATATAGGTTATTTTTTCCTATTTAATACAAGTTTAATTATCATTGAATTGTTAATCGATTTTATTATTAGAAAAAAAAGGTGTTGGAAAGACACATTTGCAAATATTAGTATCTTTTTCTTAAATCAACTTATTGAAAAAACAACTCTAGGATCTATTGGTGTAATCTTTTTAATGCCTTTTCATTGGATAACCCCTTTATCAATACCTATAAATACTTTTACTTGGATATTCGCTTTTTTCGTTGCTGATTTTACCTATTATTGGATGCATCGTTTAGAGCATGAACATCGAATATTATGGGCTAGTCATAGTGTTCATCATTCATCTGAAGATTATAACCTTACCATTTCAATGCGTTTGAGTATTGTAGAGGGTTTATTTGAATGGGCTTTCTTAATTCCAATGGTTTTGGTTGGTTTTTCGCCATTTCAAGCTATTATCGGATTGGTTCTAGTAGCTCAATTTCAAACATGGATTCATACAGAACATATTGGAAAATTAGGTTGGTTAGATGAAGTGTTTAATACTCCTTCAGTACATAGAGTACATCATGGTTCTAATAACAAGTATTTAGATAAAAATTATGGCGGCTTTTTAATTATTTGGGATAAGATCTTCGGTACATTTCAAAGAGAGGAAGAAAAAGTAATTTACGGGCTAACAAAAAACATTAAAACCAACAATCCTATTAAAATAAATTTTATTGAATATGGGAACATATTGAAAGATGTTAAAAAGTGTAAAACCTTAAACCATAAACTGAAAATTATTTTTGGCAATCTAATATGGAAGCCAGATTATTTTTATGAAAAAAAGAGCTAATTTCTTAGCTCTTGAATTTTTCTAATGCCTTTTTGGTAAAGTCTGACAAAACTAATTTTCCAGAAGTTTCAGCTCTTTCAATTAGTAACTCTTCCCAATGCTCTGTTCCTTTCCACAAGGCCTTTTTCATTTCTGCTAACGCTTCAGGATTATAAGAAGCTAATTTTTCTGATAAAATTTCTACTTCTTTATCTAATTCTCCTTGTGTTTCAAAAACACGAGCATATAAGCCTTTTTCTTTAGCCCAATACGCATTTTTCCAACTGGTAGCATCTAAGGTCAATTCCGCCAATCCACTTACGCTTATTTTGCGCTCTACAGCAGGTGCAATTACAAATGGACCAATACCTATTGTAAACTCAGAAAGTTTAATAGCGGCTTGCTCTGTAGCCAACACATAGTCGCAAGCAGCTGCCAATCCAACTCCACCACCTACAGTTTTTCCTTGTACTCTACCTACAATTAGTTTTGAACAACGTCGCATCGCATTGATTACATTTGCAAAACCTGAGAAAAAAGCTTTACCATCTGTTAAATTATCAATTGCTACCAATTCATCAAAAGAAGCACCAGCACAAAAAGCACGATCTCCTTCCGATTTTAATACTATTACTGAAACTTCCTCATTTGTTGAAAGCTTATCAAATTCGTTAGCTAAACGTTCTAACAATACACTTGGAAAAGAATTGCTTGCTGGATGTCCAAATTCAACCTTCGCTATCTTATTTTCAATATGAGTATATAAACTTCCGTTTTCTCTGGTTGTAGTCATTGAGTTATTTGTTTGTTCAAAATTACGTTTTTTGAGCAAGTGGTAAAAATTTACTTCTAAACTTTACAACGAGAGGAACAGCTCTGGCAATCATCCATAGAAAAAAAGCAATCCAAATAGCATAAAGTTTATAGTCTAACGAATCAAAAAACAATAACGTTGGAATAAACACAAGCCCAGTTGCCAGTAACAACACATTTCTCAAATACTTCATCTCTCCCATTCCTTTGAACATTCCATCATAAATAAAAGCGATAGCACATATAGGTTGCATGAGTAAAATAATCCAAAACACATTATAAAATTGCTGTAATACTTCTGGTTCTTTGGTAAATACTCTTCCCATAAATTGATACAATACAAGCCCTACTACAGCTAAAAACAACCCAAAAAGTAGTCCATATGTAATTAGCTGGCCACCTAAGGTGACCAAAGTTTTATATGCTTTTGCTCCCATTAATTTTCCTGACAACATATTTCCTGCGGAAGAATAACCATCAATCATAAAAGCCCCCATGAGCCATAAATTAAATCCGATGGTATACGCTGCAATATAGGCATCACCATAATTGGTTGCATAGGAAGTTCCAAAATACAACGCCACATTCAATGCTATGGTTCTTACAAAAAGATTCAATACCATTAGGATAAACTTGGGTATTTCAGGATGGAATGGCAGCCTAAATTTTAGTGGAATATCTGTTTTCTTCAGCAACAATACTGCCGAAATTGACGCCATAACAATTTGTGCAATTACACTAGCATACGCTGCTCCTTGAATGTACATTGCTGGAATGATTCCTTCTATTCCATACACCAATACAACATCTAACCCAATATTTATTACTGTACCTATTAAGGCAATAAGCATTGGATAATAGGTGTTTTGCAAACCTCTAAATGTGCCAAAGATTGCAATAGTAAAAAGGGTAAACGGAAACCCGAAAACACGAATTTTATAATACTCAACTGAGTAGTCTAAAATGGTTCCAGAAGCATTATACAATTCAAAAATTTCTTTAGCAAACGGATAACTCAGTCCCAAAATAAGAGCACTTACCCCTAATACAATGACAATGGCTTGTGCAGGTAGGTTTTTAATTTCTTCAAGCTTATTAGCCCCTAAATATTGAGAAATAATAGAAGAAATTCCGCTACGTGTTTGTCCAAACACCCAAATTAACATCGAAAGAAAAGCCCCTACAATACCAATCGCAGCAATACTTTCAGTAGCATTGTGTTCTATATTACCCACAATGGCTAAATCGGTTGTAGAGAGTAAGGGTTCTGCAACACCTGCCACCAATGCAGGAAAGGCTAGTTTATTTATGTGTTTAAAGCTAATATCGTGTTGCAAAACGTTTATTTTTTCGTCAACATTCGTTTAATTTCATTCAGTTTCATCAACGCTTCAATCGGTGTTAAAGTATCAATATTAGTTGTTAGAATTTCTTCTCGAATGTCTTCTAGCAAAGGATCGTCTAACTGAAAAAAGCTCATCTGCATATCTTGATGCTGTGCTTCTTTCAAGGTTTCTTTTACCTCTTGATGTTTATGACTTTCTTCTAACTCTTTTAGTATTTTTTGCGCCCTGTGAATTACCATATTTGGCATACCTGCCAACTTCGCTACGTGAATACCAAAACTATGGTCGCTTCCTCCTGTTACCAGTTTACGTAAGAAAATAATACTGTGGTCTAATTCTTTTACCGACACGTTAAAATTCTTGATACGTTCAAAAGTTGTAGTCATTTCATTCAACTCATGATAGTGTGTCGCAAATAAAGTTTTTGCTTTTGATGGATGCTCATGCAAATATTCTGCAATTGCCCAAGCAATAGAAATTCCGTCATAGGTAGAAGTTCCTCGTCCTATTTCATCTAACAATACCAAACTACGATCGGAAATATTATTTAAGATAGATGCCGTTTCATTCATTTCCACCATGAAGGTCGATTCTCCCATCGAAATATTATCACTAGCACCTACTCTGGTAAAAATCTTATCTACAATTCCTATTCGAGCATTTTGTGCGGGTACATAACTTCCCATTTGTGCCAGTAACACAATCAATGCGGTTTGACGTAAAATCGCCGATTTACCCGACATGTTTGGACCCGTAATCATAATAATTTGTTGCTGATTACAGTTTAACACCACATCATTAGCGATATATTCTTCCCCTATTGGCAACTGCTTTTCAATTACAGGATGTCGACCATTTTTGATTTCAATATCGGTGCTTTCATCCAATAGCGGACGCACGTAGTTATTCTCCTTTGCCAAGGTTGCAAACGATAATAATGCATCAATCTTAGCTACATTTTGTGCATTTTGCTGAACAGGTTGTACAAAGCCAAGAATGAATTGTACCAATTTGGCAAAAATCTCAGTTTCCAACTGCTGAATTTTCTCTTCTGCTCCTAAAATTTTTGCTTCGTATTCTTTTAACTCTTCGGTAATATAACGTTCTGCATTTACCAAGGTTTGCTTACGAATCCAATCTTCAGGAACTTTGTCTTTATGTGTGTTTCTAACTTCAATATAGTACCCGAATACATTGTTAAAAGCAATTTTTAAACTCGGAATTCCTGTTCGTTCCGTTTCACGAGCCAGCATACTATCTAAATACTCTTTTCCTGAATTAGAAATATTGCGAAGTTCATCTAATTCTTCTGAAACTCCAATTGCAATTGCATTTCCTTTATTGATATTTACTGGAGCATCTTCAAGTATTGTCTGTGTAATTTTGTCTATTAAGACATCACAATTATTAATTTGCTCTCCCAATAACCTAACGGCAGCGTTTTCACTACTCTCTGCAGAAGTTTTTATTGGAAGAATTGCTTTTAGCGAATTTTTCAACAAGACAACTTCTCTTGGAGACACTTTTCCTGTAGCCACTTTCGATATCAATCGTTCGATATCAGAAATTTGTTTCAGCTGATAACTTACCGTTTCAAAAAAGGTGTCATTATCAATTAGATATTTTACCAATTCATGTCGCTGTTGAATCTGCTCTAAATCTTTTAATGGAAGTGCCAACCAACGTTTTAACAATCGTCCTCCCATTGGAGAAATCGTTTTGTCAATCACATTCAATAATGAGACAGAATTCACCGAGTTACCACCGTATAATTCTAAGTTTTTTACGGTAAAACGATCCATCCACACATAATTATCTTCTGCTATTCTACTAATAGACTGTATGTGTTCTATCTTGTTATGCTGAGTTTCCGACAGGTAATACATTGCAGCACCACCGGCTACAATTCCATATTCCAACTCCTGAACTCCAAACCCTTTTAGGTTTTTTACCTTAAAATGATTTCGGAGTAATTCATCTCCATAATCTTTCTGAAACACCCAATCATCTAGATAAAAGGTATGAAAACGGTTCGTAAAAACTTCTAAAAATCGTTGTTTGTTCTTTTTTTCAACCAATACTTCACTTGGCGTAAAGTTTTGCAAGAGTTTATCAATATACTCTTCGTTCCCTTGAGCTATTAAAAATTCTCCTGTAGAAACATCTAAAAAAGAAACTCCTAATAATTTCTTTCCGAAATGAACAGCTGCTAAAAAGTTGTTCGATTTCGATTGTAATACCTCATCATTCAAAGCAACACCTGGTGTTACCAATTCAGTAACTCCTCTTTTCACAATCGTTTTGGTCATTTTTGGATCTTCCAACTGATCGCAAATTGCCACACGTAACCCTGATTTTACTAGCTTGGGTAAATACGTGTTTAGAGAATGGTGTGGAAAACCTGCCAAGGCAGTTTCACTTTCACTTCCACTTCCTCTTTTGGTTAAAATAATTCCTAAAACTTTGGATGCTTTTATGGCATCTTCTCCAAAGGTTTCATAAAAATCGCCTACTCTAAAGAGCAACATTGCATCAGGATATTTTGCCTTAATTCCGTTATACTGTTGCATTAATGGAGTTACCTTTTTTGCCTTTGTTTTTGCCAAGTTTGTGGATTTTTTGGGTTAGTTTTGCGAAGATATAAAAGTTTAGAGTTTCTTTTGTTTCAAGTTATCCACAACTTTAAACTTTTGAACCTGAAAACCAATTTATGAGGAAACTAAAAAACAGCGAACTAGGTAGAAAAACAGTTGAAGAGTTTAAACAAACTAACAAAACTCCCATTATTGTAGTATTGGATAATATTCGTAGTTTGAATAATGTAGGTTCTGTTTTTAGAACTTCGGATGCTTTTTTAATTGAAAAAATTTATTTGTGTGGTATTACAGCAACCCCTCCTAATAAAGAAATTCACAAAACTGCTTTAGGCGCTACTGAATCGGTAGATTGGGAATATATTGAAAACACTATAGAATTGGTAAAAAAGCTACAAGCGGAAAATGTAAAAGTATTAAGTATAGAACAAGCTGAAAACAGTACAATGTTGGATACTTTTACTCCAGAAACTAACCAAAAATATGCAGTAGTATTTGGTAACGAGGTGAAAGGTGTACAGCAAGAAGTGGTTTCTGCTTCTGATATCTGTATCGAAATACCTCAGTTAGGCACTAAACACTCCTTAAATATATCGGTAAGTTGTGGTGTTGTTTTATGGGATTTGTTTACTAAAATAAAAAAGTAATCTCATTAGAATAATTCAAAGTGCCACAGCGAGAAGTGGTAATGACGTGGCTATCTCTCACTGTTAACTAAAAGATTGCTTCATTATCATTCGCAATGAAGGTAATAGTTATGTCATTACGAGGAGCAATAGCGACGAAGTAATCTGTTTATTTAGAGTTCATAATTTAAAAATTGCCACGCTACGCTCGCAATGACAATATCATTCTTTTAAAAACAGAATGTTAAATTTTTGACTTTCTCCTAAAAACCCATTACATTAGACACTTGATTACCCCCCATCCCCAAGAATTATTTAGTAATTAAAAACCTTAGTTAATATGGAAAACAAATACTTAAAAGAAATGGCAATGAATTTAAACCCAGGGGGAGATACTGGTGGAGAAAATGATTCAACTGAAACTGGTAATGATACTGGTGGTGGCGGTGGTAACACCGGAGGAGATTAAGTATAAAATTACTTAGCGAACATACTTCATGTACAACATAAGCGTAAAACCATTACTTTTGAAAAGTAATGGTTTTATTCTATAACTAACTATGAAAAGTTTTCTTTGTGTTATTCTATTTTGTTCTTCTTTTCTTTTTTCACAGGAAAATAAGGGCTATTTTTCTACTAGAGATATACTAATAGAATCAGGAAGACAGGCATTTTTTGACAAAAATCTTCCATTATTAAAAGCAATTACCTTACAAGTTGATTCTTTATACAAAAAAAGAAATGATTCTATTTTATTAGCTAAGTATTTTCACTTTAAAGCCCTGCAAAACAAACTTACTTATACCAATGATAGCGCCTTTTACTATTATCACCTTTCCAAAAATATATCTAAAAAAACACATGATTCTTTAGCTGTAGGAAGGCGCCTACTAAGTTTAGCCAATTTACAACGAGAAGCCAAAGATTTTTTAGGAAGTGAAATTAGTTCTATTGAAGCCCTAAGATATTTAGAACCTATCCAATCCTATATATATTTAGAAAGTGTATATAATAATTTGGGGCTAGTATCCCTTGAGTTAAATGACACAGAAGATGCTCTTAAATATTATAAAAAAGCATTATCTAATAACGAATTAACCGAAAAAACAGAAAGAAAGCTTACAACACATTTATACATCGTAAACAATATAGGTTTATTATTTCAAAGTCAAAAACAGCACCAAAAAGCTATTAGTTATTTTAAAAAAGGGTTATCGCAAGATAGTATTAAAGAAAAGTATCCTTCTCAATATGCCTTATTATTAGAAAATTTAGCAGCAAGCAATTACCTCTCAGGAAAAAAAGAAAGTGTATTACAACAATATAATGAAGTCCTTGATATACGTGAAAAATTAAAAAGTAACAATGAACTAAGTATTACCCATATAAACTTAGCAGATTATTACAAAGACCTTAACCAAAACCAAAAAGCTCTATTTCATAACTATGAAGCTTTAAAATATGCCAAACAAACCCAAAATAATAAACGTTGGTTAGAGGCTTTAGATAACCTTTCTGAACTTACCAAAGGAGAACAATCGAAACAGTATCTAAAGGAATATATAACCTTAAACGATAGCTTATTTCAAAACGAACGCAGATTAAAAAATCAATTTGCTAAAATTAGGTATGAAACAGATAAAAAAGAAAAAGAAAACACCATTTTAAAAACTGAAAACCAACAAAAGCAAGCAGAAATTGTACACCACAAACAACAAAAAGCAATTGGCTGGTTAGCTGCTGCTACTGGACTTTTACTATTTTTGTTGAGCGTTATGTTTTATTTTCAACGTAGACGAAAGTTATTATATCAAGCGCAATTACAACAAATACAAGTACGTGAACACGAACGCCAACAAATAGCCAAATCGTTACACGATGAGGTTGCTGGTGATTTACGTTTATTGCATCAAAAATTACAAAAATCTGATTTAGTAGATGAAGCTCAAAAGTTACATGCTGTTAAGGAAAATGTTCGTAATTTATCGCATCAATTAAGTAGTATCAGTTTTGATAAAGTTTCTTTTCAAAATCAAATTATCAATTTAGTGAGTGATTATTTTGATATTGATTTTAAAATTAAGGTTAACGGATTACAAGATTATGATTGGTCTATCATAGACGATTCAATAAAACGACTGTTATATTTAAGTACTAGAGAAAGCATACAAAACTGTAAAAAGTATGCAAAAGCGAGTACTTTAACAATTGATTTTTTTGTACACAAAAAATATGTACATTTGGGTATTGCTGATAATGGTATTGGTTTTGACGCCAACATTAACAAAAAAGGAATAGGTTTACAAAACCTACAAGAGCGTGTTGAAGAATTAAGTGGAACATTAACTATTAGCAGTGAGGAAGGTAAAGGAACACAAACCAGTATTCAAATACCCTTAAATGGCTGGACAAACAAAAATACTCTTAGTTGATGACCATCAATTAATCATTGAAGGAATTCTCTCTTTTTTGAAAAAAATTGACGGTTTAGAAATTGAAACAACAAATTCTTGCGATGAAGCGTTTTCAAAATTAAAATCAAATTTACACACCAATCCTTTTCATATAGTATTTACTGATTTAAGTTTTGACAACCAAAGCAGAAATGTTATTTTAGAGGATGGAGAATGTTTGATAAAAGCCATTCAAAAAGAAAACCTTCCTATTAAAATTGGTGTAATTACAGGACATTCAGAAACCAACAGAGTGTTTAATGTAATTCACAATTTAAATCCTTCTGCTTATATTTTAAAAGGAAACTGTAGTGTAGATGAGTTGACTTTTGCTATCCAGAAAATGTTGAAAGATGAGGTTTACTATACTCATGAAATACATCAAAAACTTCTAAAAAGAGCTTTGGTAGAAATTCAAATGGATGATGTTGCCGTTCAAATTTTAAAAGAACTTCCTAAGCATGCTAAGATTTCTAACCTTGAAGGCTTAGTAAAAAAAAGTGATGGTTCAATACTTAAAGTACGATCGATAGAAAGCAAACTATCTAAGCTACGTGCTGATTTACAAGCTAATAACAATACCGACCTAGTTCTTAAAGCAAAAGAGTTAGGAATTATAGATTAATATCACTGCGGAAACACACATTTCTTTTTGCGGATATCCCTTTTCAAGCCCAAAAGATGACATATATCTTTGCTGTATGATTCAATTCTTGTTGGGAAGAATCTTGAAAAAGAAGAGAAATAAAAAGACTTTTAGATATCTAAAAGTCTTTTTTATTTATACAAGAAAAATTAGCTTTTGCAGAAATCCGCACTTTTTATTACGGAAATACCCTTTTTATAAACAAACTTAGCCTCTATATTTGTAACATCTTCTTTTCAAGATTAATTGAAAAAAGACATTTAAGGGGAAAATTAACCTTCTAGACTTTCTAGAAGGTTTTTTTATGTCTTTTTCGGAAAATGACACTTGTATTTTCGGATATCCCCTTTTATACCACTGATTATCAGCCTATTTTTGAACTGTTCATTATTTAATGACATTAATTAAAGGGGAATTAATTAAAATTTTTTAAAAATGGGAAAATTACTATTACGCAAGACAAGCAAAGGATTAAACACCTTTTTTTCAGTTTTAGCCGAATTCGGTAAAGGAGCTGGATATGCTTTAAGAAACTAAAAGTTAACTAACCAAACTTTAACGTTCAAAACCTTCTAGAAAATCTAGAAGGTTTTTTTGTCACTATGGGTAAAGTTGTAAATTAGACGCTTAATCATTTTACACATAAATGACTCGTAAATATATTATTGCTTTAGATCAAGGAACTACTAGCTGTCGTACAGTAATTCTTAATAAAGAAGAAAAGATAGTTGCTAAAACTCAACAAGAGTTTCAACAAATTTTCCCACAATCAGGGTGGGTAGAACATGATGCTAATGAAATTTTACAAACACAGCTGGACACTTTACAAAAAGCTATTGAACAAGCTAAAATTTCACCTTCAGAAATCGCAGGAATAGGAATTACCAATCAGCGGGAAACAACTGTTGTTTGGAATAAAAACACAGGAAAACCTATTTATAATGCCATTGTTTGGCAAGATAAACGTACCGCAAATATTTGTGAGCAATTGAAAGAAACAGGGCTTGAAAATTATGTTCGAAAAACCACAGGATTGGTTATTGATAGTTATTTTTCAGCCACCAAAATTCATTGGATTTTAAATCATGTGCAAGAAGCTCAACAAGAAGCGGAAAACGGAAATTTACTCTTCGGAACTATTGATACCTGGTTACTATGGAATTTAACAAATGGTAAAGTTCATGCTACCGATTACAGTAATGCTTCTCGTACGATGTTGTACGACATCAAAAATTTGTGTTGGGACAATACTTTAGTAAAAGAACTTCAGATTCCTACTTCTATGTTACCTGAAGTAAAACCTTCTTCTTTTCATTTTGGAAATTATGAGTTAGATGGAGTTCAAATTCCAATTGCTGGAATTGCTGGTGATCAGCAATCAGCCTTATTTGGACAAGCTTGTTTTAAAATAGGAGAAGCTAAAAATACGTATGGGACAGGCTGTTTTATGTTGATGAATACAGGTGAAAACTTAGAATATTCTGAAAATGGTTTAATTTCCACCATTGCTTGGGGAATTAACAACAAAGTTTACTATGCTCTTGAAGGAAGTGTATTTGTAGCTGGATCTGCAATTCAATGGTTGCGAGATGGTTTACAAATTATTAATAGCGCTGAAGAAAGTGAACTCTTTGCCGAAAAAGTAGCCGATGAAAACCCTGTATATGTGGTCCCTGCTTTTGCTGGTTTAGGAGCCCCATATTGGGATATGTATGCTCGTGGTGCTATTTTTGGTTTGACGCGTGATACTGGAAAAAATCACTTAATTAAAGCTACTTTACAATCGCTTGCTTATCAAACTAAAGACATTTTAGACGTCATGCAAAAAGATAGTGCTGTTGCTCTTACCTCCTTAAAAGTTGATGGCGGTGCATGTGTAAATAATCTATTAATGCAGTTTCAGGCAGATATATTAAATGTGAACGTTGAACGTCCTGAAGAAATTGAAACTACCGTAATGGGTGCAGCTTATTTGGCAGGAATCTGTGTTGGTTTATGGAAACAAGACGATATTGTAAATAGGCGAAAAATAGATCAGACATTTACACCTTCATTCACTAATGAAAAAAGAGAAAAACTATATAAAAAATGGCAAAAAGCTGTTGAACGTTCTAAAGACTGGATTGACTAAAAAATAAAAACTATGGCAAAATTTTACGATAAAATCACTACTCGAGTTCAAAAATTTATTGAAGCTCAAAAACTATTTTTTGTAGCTACAGCTCCTAAAAATGGAAGAATAAATTTATCTCCTAAGGGAATGGATTCTTTCAGAATAATTAATAAAAACACCGTGGCTTGGTTAAGTGTTACAGGTAGTGGAAATGAAACTTCTGCACACTTATTAGGCAATAACCGAATAACAATTATGTTTTGTTCTTTTGAAGGCGCTCCTAATATTCTTCGTTTATATGGAAAAGCAGAAGAGGTACTTCCTACTCATGACAAATGGGAAGAGCACCTTCAACTATTTCCTGAATTTCCAGGTACGCGTCAAATTTTCATTGTAACAGTGGAAAGTGTACAAACTTCTTGTGGCATGTCAATTCCTTTATACGAGTATCAAGGAGAACGAAATCAACTTAATGATTGGGCAATTGAAAAAGGAGAAGAAGGAATTGAACAGTATTGGAGCGACAGAAACCAAACTAGTATTGACGGATTAGACACTTTATTAAAAGAGTAGTTTTAAAACTATGTTTTTTTTAAAACCCTGATAAAAATCATGTTTTAACCAAAACGTTGCTTATATATTTGAAACAAGAAATATAAGTAATGGTATGGTACAATTAATAAACATTCCTTTAGTGTCTTGGACAAACGGAACCATAATGATGGTTGTTTTCGGTTTAGTTTGTATTGGTTTAATAACCGCTCTTTTAATTCTTGTAAATGGTGGCAAGAAAAAAGAGTAGCTTAGCTACTTATAGTGAATGTTTGAAATATTAAAAACTTAAAATCTTTTTGTGAAAAGTGTTGGGATATTCCAACCCCACATCAACTTAGTGGGGTAAATTTAGTTTTAATAGTTGATTGAAGAAGTACTCGGTAATAATGTGTTAGTGGTTTAACGTTAGAGTACTTCTTCTTCTTTTTTTATTTAAATGCATTCAATCCAGTAATATCTAATCCGGTGATTAATAAATGAATGTCATGTGTTCCTTCATAGGTAATTACACTTTCTAGATTCATTGAATGTCTCATTATTGAATACTCTCCCGTAATTCCCATACCTCCTAACATCTGGCGTGCTTCTCTGGCAATTTTAATAGCCATATCTACATTATTTCGTTTTGCCATAGATATTTGTGCCGATGTAGCTCTACCTTCATTACGCAACACTCCTAATCTCCAAGCTAACAACTGTGCTTTGGTTATTTCAGTAATCATTTCCGCTAATTTCTTTTGCTGTAACTGAAACTGACCAATAGGTTTACCAAACTGTGTGCGTTCTTTAGCATAGCGTAACGCTGTATCATAACAATCCATAGCAGCACCTATAGCTCCCCAAGCAATTCCATAGCGAGCAGAATCTAAACACCCTAACGGAGCTCCTAAACCAGATTTATTTGGCAGTAAATTTTCTTTAGGAACTTTTACGTTATCAAAAATCAACTCACCAGTTGCAGATGCTCTTAACGACCATTTGTTATGTGTTTCTGGAGTTGAAAATCCTTCCATACCACGTTCAACGATTAATCCGTGAATACGCCCTTCTTCATCTTTAGCCCATACCACTGCTATCTGTGCAAATGGCGCATTAGAAATCCACATTTTAGCACCGTTCAATAAATAATGGTCACCCATATCTTTAAACTTAGTTTCCATTCCTCCAGGGTTACTTCCGTGATTTGGTTCTGTTAAACCAAAACACCCTATCCATTCTCCAGAAGCTAATTTTGGTAAGTATTTCTTACGTTGCTCTTCATTTCCGTATTTGTAAATCGGATACATCACCAACGAAGATTGAACAGATGCTGTAGATCGCACTCCTGAGTCTCCTCTTTCTATTTCTTGCATAATTAAACCATACGAAATTTGGTCTAATCCTGCTCCTCCGTACTCTTCAGGAATATACGGTCCAAAAGCTCCTATCTCAGCTAAACCACCTATAATTTGTTTTGGAAACTCAGCTCGTTGTGCATATTCTTCAATAATAGGCGAAACTTCACGTTTTACCCACTCTCTAGAAGCCTCTCTTACAAGCTTATGTTCATCATTTAGTAAGTCATCAATGTTGTAATAATCTGGAGCTTGAAATAAATCCATAGTTAAGTCGAGTTTTAGAATTCTCCCAAATGTAATTAAAAAAATGATTTTTATCTAGGGTTTCCGTATGTTTGTACCAATGAGATTTACTTTAGGAAAAGAGGAACGTTTAAAAAGCAAAAAACTAATAGGACGGCTTTACGAGGAGGGAAAAGTGATAAAAGTTTTCCCGCTTAGAATGGTATATATCCAAACCGAACATACCTCGAAATTTCCGGCACAAGTAGGAGTTTCTGTACCTAAACGAAATTTCAAAAGAGCAGTTGATCGAAACAGAATAAAGCGTTTGTTACGCGAAACCTACCGAAAAGAAAAACATACAATTTATGAGGCTGTAGATAAACCATATGTGTTTATGATTTCTTATCTTGCAAGAGATGAATGGAAATATGCTGATATTGAGCATAAAATGAAGAAATTATTAACACAGTTTATTACAGAAATAACTCAAGATGAAAAATAGAACAACACTTTTTTTAGGTTCCCTCATTATCATCTCTCTTTTCTTTTCTTTTCAATCTCGTTTCTTTGAGATTGCCAAACAAATTGAAATTTACAACAATCTTTTTAAAGAATTAAACATCAATTATGTTGATGAAATTAACCCTGGTGGCTTAACTGACAAAGCAATAAAAAATACGCTTAAAAATTTAGATCCGTATACCAATTTTTTCAATGAGCAAGATGTTGAAGATGCCCGAATTCGCCGTGAAGGAGAATACGGTGGTATTGGAATTTCTACTTTTTATGTAAAAAAAGGCATTGTAATTTCTGAAGTTTATCAAGGTTTTTCGGCAGATAAAGCTGGTTTGAAAACAGGCGATATAATTACCAATGTAAACGGACAAGAACTAGCTACTCTTGAAATAAATCAATATTCACAAATGTTGAAAGGAGTTCCAGGAAAAGAACTTTCCTTAAAGGTTAGTAGAAATGGAACTGTTTTAAACATCAATTTAAAATTAGATAAAGTTGTTTTAGACCCTGTTCCTTTTTACGATATGATTGACGCTGAAACTGGATATATCGTGTTAACACGATTTATCAGTCAAAAAGCTACTGAAGGTGTTACCAAAGCCTTTAATGAGCTTAAGGAAAAAGGCATGAAAAAGTTGGTCTTTGATTTACGATACAACCCTGGTGGTTCGTTATTCGATGCAATAAATATCACCAACATATTTATTCCTAAAGGATTAAAAGTAGTTGATACTCGTGGAAAAATTCAAAAAAATAGTAGAACCTATAAAACCAATAGAGAACCTTTAGATACTGAAATCCCTGTAGTAATTTTAATCAATGACAGATCAGCTTCTGCTTCTGAAATTGTTTCAGGTGCGTTACAAGATTATGATCGTGCTGTTATTATGGGAACCCGTTCTTACGGTAAAGGTTTAGTACAACGTTATTTTGATTTGAGTTATGGAACCCAAATGAAAATTACCATTTCTAAATACTACACTCCAAGTGGACGTTGTATTCAGGAATTAGATTATGCTAATAGAGATCCCAAAACAGGAAGAGTTCCTAAGTTTTCAGAGGATACTCTCAATGAGTTCACAACTCAAAATGGTAGAAAAGTATATGATGGCGGAGGTGTAAATCCTGATGTTACTGTAAATTCTTCAAAGAAAACAGAAGAGACTGATGAGTTACTACAATCTAAAGCAGTTTTTAATTTTGTAACAAATTTTACGCATCAAAATAAAAACTTAGCTGTAGAAAACTATCAGTTTACTTCATCAAACTTCAATAGTTTTAAAACCTATTTATTAGAGAAAGACACAGCTTTTGTATCAAAAGAAGAAGCCCTATTTAAAAATGCCTTTAAAGAAGCTTCAAATAGTAAAAATATTATTAAGACAGAGTACAATTCTATCATACAAAAACTAAAAAAAGAGAAAGTTGCTAAAATTGCACTTAATGAAGATATTTTATCTGAAATGATAGAAGATGAAATTGTAAAACGCTATGTGTATAGTAAAGGAATGTACAAGCACCAGCTAAAGAATGATAAAACAATTCAACAAGCTACTGCCTTGTTACACGACCCAAAAAAATACAACAGCATTTTAAACAATTAGTATCCTTAACATAATTTGTATATTTGCACTTTAAAAACATATGTCGAAACCTATCCAAAAAGAACGTACAAGAGCCCAAGAATCTACTAATGCCATTGAGCGTTTATACATTTCAATGCGACACTTATTTAGTCGCGGTTTTTATAAGCCAATGGGGGTTTCTGGAGAAACGTTACGCAAATCACTTTTATCATTACGCCCTGAAATTTATGGGTCAATTGCTGAAGATAAAACCGAGTTAAACGGATTGGTATACGTTATTGAACGTTTACCAGAGGGAATTGAAGAATGTCAATTCATTTATTTAACGGCAGACGAAGGATATCGTAATTCAAAATTCAAAGCTATAGTTCCTCCTAAGAGAAGAAGGAATTGTTATCGTATTGATAAAAACCAAATGAATATTGAAATTACCAGAGGTCGTTCCGAAATTTATGATATTCTAACGCACCTGACATTTTTGTTCATTGAATCGCATAAAATTAAAGACCGTGTAGTTATCAACAACGGTGATAGTTTTATTCGTGAGTGGTTACAACTAGAAGATATTGTACTTAACTACAAAACACTTACTGACGAGGAAAAAGACGTGATTGTTGTACATCTTGGTAACGTTTTAGGAAGAACATACGATGAAGTGTACCATGCGTATAACACGTTTGCTACGGAAGAAAATCCAAATAGATTTTTCCATTTAATTTACTGGTTAGGTAAACTTGCTATTAATGAAGCTTTATACGACCAAAAACGTTCTGTTAAATTCAGTTCTGTTTTAATTGAAGAAATTGGTCATCACATTTATGGTGAAATTTGGGCGAACAACATCAAAAAAGTGTTGGTAGAAAATGGTTTAATAGAGCGTCCTATTCACATCATTAGTGCTAATATGCACAGTGTAATGAATAGTATTTATGCGCAAAATGCTATTCCAAAAGAAGCAAAAAAGCACAAAGGATTTCAACTTTTTGAAGTATTGAGTAGCACTAACAGTAGTGCTTTACAATCTGCAGTAAAGAATTATGCTTCAGAAAACGGATTGATATACATTAAAGATACTTCTGGAACCAACATTAACGTACAGGTCATTGATACTGACAAAATTGATTTTGACACCAATTCTTTCAACAAAGTAAATTCAGTTGGAGAAAAACCTGTAATTATTGTAATGGATTATGCTTTTGGTGAACAAGCTTTTGAAACTATGGATGAATTGTTAAAGCCTTATAAAACTGGTGGTAAAAAAATTCATTTAGATGTGCAATCCATTTCAATTATGGGTAAAGCAGGTATTTTAGAAGGCGGTAAAGGTGATATCATGATTCCTTCTTCACATATTTTTGAAGGAACTGCTGATAATTATCCATTTAAAAATGAATTGTCAAAAGAAGATTTAGAAGGTTTTGGTGTTCAAGTTTTTGATGGGGCTATGATTTCCGTATTAGGAACATCGCTACAAAATAAAGACTTATTAAAATTCTTCCACGATTCTACTTGGAATGTTATTGGGTTAGAAATGGAAGGAGCACACTACCAAAAGGCCATTCAATCTGCTTCAAGAATTAGAGGAAATATTTCAGAAAATGTAAAGGTACGCTATGCATATTATGCATCTGATAACCCACTAGAAACAGGTGCTACACTTGCTTCTGGAGGTCTTGGAATGAGCGGAGTAACACCTACTTATGCCATCACTCAGAAAATACTAGAACAAATATTTTAGTCACAGAGCGACTTCAAGAAATAAAAAAAGACTTCTTTTAAATTTAAAAGAAGTCTTTTTTGTTTTTTATTCAATTTTAAAGACTGGTTTTGCTCATAGCCTTTTTTCTTATTTTATATTTGCACTCACAATACAACAACACACAACAATGAATATTCTAATTTTAGGATCGGGCGGTAGAGAGCACGCCTTCGCTAAAAAACTTTCAGAAAGTACGAAAATCAACAATCTTTTTGTAGCTCCTGGTAATGCAGGAACCGATGCAATTGCTAAAAATATAGCAATTAATCCAACTGATTTTGCTCAGGTAAAAGAAACTGTTTTACAACACAATATCAATATGGTTGTAGTAGGTCCTGAGGCGCCTTTAGTTGAAGGAGTTCACGACTTTTTCTTAGCAGATAAAGAGTTGCAAAACATTCCTGTAATCGGACCTAAAAAAGATGGTGCTTTGTTAGAAGGAAGTAAAGATTTTTCGAAGCAATTTATGGAAAAACACAACATTCCTACTGCTCGTTATCAATCTTTTACTACTGAAACCTTAGCTGAAGGAAAAAAATTCTTAGAAACACTAGAAGCGCCTTACGTATTAAAGGCAGACGGATTGGCTGCTGGAAAAGGAGTATTAATCTTAAACGATTTAGAAGAAGCAAAAGCAGAATTAGAAGAAATGCTTTCCAATCAAAAATTTGGAAGTGCTTCATCAACTGTAGTTATTGAAGAGTTTTTAAAAGGAATAGAATTATCTGTTTTCGTTTTAACTGACGGAAAAAACTATAAAATTTTACCATCTGCTAAAGATTACAAACGTATTGGAGAAGGTGATACAGGGCTAAATACAGGCGGTATGGGCGCTATTTCTCCTGTTCCTTTCGCTACAGATGATTTTTTAACGAAAGTGGAAGAATTGATCGTTAAACCAACAATTGACGGTTTACAAAAAGACGGAATTGATTACAGAGGATTTATTTTCATCGGATTGATGAATGATAACGGAAATCCATCAGTGGTTGAATACAACGTTCGTATGGGTGATCCTGAAACAGAAGTGGTGTTACCTCGTATTCAATCAGACTTATTAGAGTTATTTGAAGGTGTTGCTACACAAACTTTGGGAGATAAGTCATACGAAGTTACTCCACAAACGGCAACTACTATAATGCTAGTTTCTGGCGGATATCCTGAAGCTTACGAGAATGGAAAAGAAATTTTAGGGTTTGATACTGTGGAAGATTCGATTGTTTTTCATGCAGGGACCTCTTTAAAAGATGGTAAAGTAGTTACGAATGGCGGACGTGTTATGGCAATTACTTCTTTTGGAGATTCTATTGAAGAAGCCTTAGAAAAATCGTACAAGAGCATCGATAAAATAACCTTTGATAAAATGAATTATCGAAGAGACATTGGATTCGATTTAAAATAAATAGTAATAAAAAAAGGAGTTGATAATCAACTCCTTTTTTTATTTCATTGCCTTTTCTAACGTAAACGAAAACTCTGAACCCTCTCCATATTTACTCTTCAAAAGAATGGTTTCGTTATGCGCTTCAATAATATGCTTTACAATAGAAAGCCCCAATCCAGAACCTCCTTGCTCACGAGATCTACTTTGATCAACACGATAAAAACGTTCAAACAAGCGTGATAGATGCTCTTGTTTTATTCCTTCTCCATTGTCATTTATTTTAACAACAAACTTATTTTGATTATATGATTCAACACTTACAGTAGTTACACCACCTACTCTACCATATTTAATAGAGTTCACTATTAAATTGATTAAAACTTGTTCTATTCGCTCAATATCTCCTTTTACCATATGTGGAAAGTCATATACTCGATCAAAACGTAACGTAATATTTCTCTTTTTAGCTTTCATTTCAAACAAATCGAACACATTTTGGATTAACTCGATAATATTAAATGGTTTAATGTCCATTTTCATTCCATCGGTTTCTAACTTTGCAATCATGTCCAAATCTTTGACAATCGAAGTCAATCGTTCAACTCCTTTATTGGCTCTGTCTAAATATTTGGTAAGAATTTCTTTGTCTTCAGCTGCTCCTTCAATAAGTGTTAAAATGTACCCTTGTACCGTAAAAAGAGGCGTTTTTAACTCGTGTGCTACGTTTCCTAAGAAATCTCGTCGAAAAGAATCTCGTTGCGTTAAATTCGCTATTTCTTCACTCTTTCCTTCCACATATTCTTGAACACTTTTAGTCAACGATTCCACATCGGTAGTTACTTTTTTACGTTTTAAATCGTTAACATCTAAAATAGAAATGTCTTCGTACATCTTCTTTACACGCTGATAAATAAAATGCTCCGCTCGATATTGTATCACAAAAAACGATACAATAAACATCGCAATACCAAAAACAATCACAGTCCCTACTCCTAAAAGATTAAGCAAAAACATGTATGATAATACCGCAATTACTATGGACAATAATGTAGAATACAGTGCCGACCATAGTGCATAACTGTAGGTTTTTTTTATTTTTTTCATGAATGTATTTTATCTCTTTATATAGTTTATAACTTCTCGGTTTTTTTTATAAAAAAATAGATTGCTAGCTAGCAATCTACTTATTAATTTTTGAGTTTAAAAATTATTTATCTGCTTCCTCTAGCACAAACTTATACCCAACTCCTTTCACCGTTTTAAAATAGCTGTCTCCTATTTTTTCACGCAGTTTTCGGATATGTACATCTATAGTTCTACCTCCAACTACAACTTCATTTCCCCAAACACTATCTAAAATAACTTCTCTTTTAAATACTTTTCCTGGTTTAGATGTTAGTAATGAAAATAGCTCAAACTCTTTTCTTGGTAAAGCTATCTTTTCATCTCCTTTAAAAACAACGTACTCATCTCTATTAATAACAATGTCACCAATTTTTGTAGTAGTATCTGCTTTTTCTTCTGTTTTTAAACGACGTAGTAATGATTTTACTTTACTTATAAGTACTTTAGGTTTTACAGGCTTAGTAATATAATCATCTGCTCCTGCGTCAAATCCTGCTACTTGTGAATAATCCTCTCCTCTAGCTGTTAAAAAAGATATTAAAACATCTTCAAGAGATTTTATATTTCTAATTTTTTCACAAGCTTCGATACCGTCCATCTCTGGCATCATGATATCTAATAAAATTAAATGCGGAGTTACCTTCTTCGCTGTTTTAACAGCTTCTGCTCCGTTGTTGGCAGTAAACACCTGATATCCTTCTGATTTTAAATTGTATCCTACAATTTCCAGGATATCTGGCTCATCATCAACTAGTAAAATTTTAATATCGCTAGTATTCATAGTTCTTTTATATTGTGTTATCCAAAAGTAATCATAAAATAATAAACCCTTGATATACATGCTTAACTTAACGTTCATTTAATATTTAATATACTTTTCCTTAAGAAAAACACAGGAAAAACATGTTCTTTTACTTTTTAGCGGTTTTTGTATATTTATGCAAATTGATTTCTATGAAAATTATACCCTCTTTTGGTGAGATAACCTCTAAAACTAAAGAAGCTTTTAAACGTTTCCCTTTAACGCTTTCTTGGGCGATAATAGGTACACTATTTACCTTATTCACTATTGAAGCGGACACTTTTGACAATGCTTTTAATGCTAGAGTTATTTTAACTTTTGTCTTAGGAATAAGCTGGCTAATCGCCACACGTTTTTTTAAAGAACAATTTAAGAAAAATATTTCTTGGTTATTTGTCATAACCTTTGGTTTTTTAGCTCTTTTTTATTTTAGTTTTAATATCGATAACGATAGGGTTCATCAAAACTCTATAATACGTTTTGTTCTCTATTTTATAGCAGGACATTTGCTAGTTATAGTAGCTCCATTTATTATTAAATGGAATAAATCAGCTTATTTTAATTACTTAAAATCTGTTTTTATTGCTATTGTTAGGAGTTTTTTCTTTTCTCTTATACTCTACTTAGGAATTGTATTAGCACTACTTGCTGTTAAACATTTGTTCAATGTAGATTTTAAAGGAGAGCGCTTTTTACAAGTTTTTGTAATTTGTATAGGAATTGTAAATACATGGATTTACCTTTCTGATTTTCCAAAAGACATTCATAACCAAATTGCCATTAATTA
Source organism: Tenacibaculum sp. (assembly GCF_050290165.1). Classification (GTDB taxonomy): domain Bacteria; phylum Bacteroidota; class Bacteroidia; order Flavobacteriales; family Flavobacteriaceae; genus Polaribacter. The sequence goes on from NZ_JBNKHD010000014.1 coordinate 45,031, forward strand.
TACCAAAGCTTTAGAGGTTTTGGTAAAATATATATTGATTCCATTAGTAATCTTATACCTCATCATTTTATATGCTTATAGTTTAAAAATTGTAATTAACTGGAACTTACCTAAAGGATGGGTTTCTTATTTAGTAATCGCTTTGTCTTTTTTAGGGTTCATTGTTCAAATACTTATCAATCCTATTCAAAAAACAATAGCCTCGCGTGCAATTAGAAAATTTTATCCTTGGTTTTACTACCTTTTATTACCTTTACTACTGTTACTTTTTGTAGCTATTTTTAGACGTGTTAACGAATATGGAATTACCGAAAATCGTTATTTTGTACTTACTCTTGCTTTTTGGATATTAGCAATGACCTTATACATGTTGGTTAGTAAACGTAAAAAAATAAAGGCTTTCCCTTTTAGCTTAGCTATTATTGCAATATTCGTTTCTTTTGGTTTTTGGGGGGCTTTTTCGGTATCAACTAAAAGTCAAGTTCGACAATTTGAAAAAGTATATACTGATATTAAAAACACGGATTTTACAACCACTTTTGAAAAGAAAAATCAACTACGTTCTATTATTCATTACTTAAACGAAAAAAATGAATTAGAAAAACTCGAAACTATTATAGGGTATAATCCAAAAACAATGTTTAAAACAGAAAGTCATTGGCAATTACAAAGTAAGTTAATGGATAGTTTAAACATTAAAGTGACCGACAAACCTAATGACCCTTATAAAAATAATTATTATAACATTGATGAATACGACTTAACTATAGATGTTAAAAATTATGATGTTTTAAGAAGCTTGTTTCTTAATACTTATGAAAATAAAAACACAATTAAAGATTATCATTTTTCTTTACCTAAAAAAACCAATACTATTAAAATTTGGAGTGGTGATAATCATATTGGTGATATAGATTGCTCTAATTTGGTTGAAAAACTTGAAAGCCAAGACAAAAACTACAATTTAGATCCCAAATTAATGACCATTGAGCATCATTTTGAAACACTCAACGTTAAACTTATTTTTAAAAATATAGGCTTATCAGAATTTGGTGATAATACTTCAAAAAAATATGTGTCTAGTATAAGTGTTTATGTTTTAATTAAAGAAAAAAATGCTGAATAAACTCAACTTACAAAACATCTTGTTTTTAGATATAGAAACTGTTCCAGAAGTAGAATTCTTTGCCGATTTATCTCCTGAAATTCAAGAACTTTATGCTTTAAAAACACAATATCAGCGTAAAGATGAGTTTACCCCTGAAGAGTTTTACCATCGAGCAGGCATTTGGGCTGAGTTTGGAAAAATTATCTGTATTTCTGTGGGGTATTTTGTAGAACGTAAAGGTGAAAATCAATTGCGAGTTACTTCTTTTTATGGTAATAATGAGCATAAACTTTTACTCGATTTTAAAAATTTACTGAATACACATTTCAATCATCCAAATCATTTATTATGTGCTCATAATGGTAAAGAATTTGATTTTCCATATATCGCACGACGCATGATTATTAATCAAATTGAGTTGCCTAATAAACTCAATTTATTTGGCAAAAAACCTTGGGAAGTTCCACATATAGATACAATGGATTTATGGAAATTTGGCGACTATAAACACTATACTTCTTTAAAATTACTCACCGCTATTTTAGGAATTCCTTCACCTAAACAAGATATTGATGGCAGTGAGGTTGCCAATGTATACTACCAAGAAAAAAACTTGTCTCGCATTGTTGAGTATTGCGAGCGCGATACTGTAGCAGTTGCTCAATTACTATTACGATTTTTAAATAAACCTTTGGTGGAGGATATGGATATTATTAAAGTTTAATACTACTCTATCCTATAAATCTTTTTTTAAAACATTAACTAACTCAAACAAAACAAATAATGAAAAAAATCAATTTTAAAAACTGGAGAGTCTTAAGTAAAATAGAACAAAAATTAATTAATGGCGGCTATGCTAATAATTGTGAAGAAGCTGATGATTGTTATGATTATACCGTAGAAGATGATGGCTCTGGTTGTTATACAGTATTTAGTTGTCAACAATCGGTTTGCGTTCTAGGTGAACTAAGGTGTTATTAATCTCGCTGAGAGAATATAGTAGTTTCTAAGGTGATTTCCTTAGAAGCTACTACTTTATTAACTACGCATATATCTTTAAATACCAAACAAAGCAAACTTGTATGTTTTCTAGCTACCCTTCTAACTTCATAGAAAGCTCAAACCAACGTTCTTCTTTTTCTTCTAAACTCTCAATAATTTCTTGTAATTCGAGTGATTTTTCATTGATATCCTCCATTGCTATCTCTCCATTGGTAAATTGCGTTTCTAGCTTTACCTTCTTTTTTTGCAACCTCTCAATATCTACTTCTAACTGACCAAATTCACGTTTTTCATTATAACTCAACTTTCCTTTTTGAGGTGCTTTTTCTGACTTTTCCGCTACTATTTTCTCTTCTTTAGGTTCTGGTAGTAATGAACTCTCATAAGCTCTGTAATCCGAGTAATTTCCTGGAAAATTATCTACTTCTCCATTTCCTTTAAACACAAACAATCCATCTACAATTTTATCCATAAAATAACGGTCGTGCGACACTACCATTAAGTTTCCTGGAAAATCTAACAAGAAATTTTCTAATACATTTAACGTCACTACATCTAAATCATTGGTAGGCTCATCTAAAATTAAAAAATTCGGATTTTGAATTAACACCGCACATAAATACAAACGTTTCTGCTCTCCTCCACTCAACTTTTCAACATAATCGTATTGTTTTTTTCTATCAAATAAAAAACGTTCTAATAACTGAGCTGCAGAAATTCTTCTTCCTTTCGTTAATGGTATTTCTTCTCCAAATTCTTTAATGACTTCTATAACCTTCTGTCCTTCTTTTATTTGAATTCCTTTTTGTGTGTAGTACCCAAATTTTACTGTTTCTCCAACAATTACTTTACCACCATCAACAGGAATTTTACCCGTTAATATGTTTAAAAACGAAGATTTTCCTGTTCCGTTTTTTCCAATGATACCGATGCGTTCTCCTTTTTTAAAAACGTAGTCAAAACCATCTAAAATAACCTTGTCATCAAAATTCTTTTTTAGTTTATGAAGCTCTACAATTTTACTTCCTAAACGCTCCATATTAATTTCTAACTGAACTTCGTGTTCTTTTCTTCGTTGATGTGCTTTCTCTTTGATTTGAAAAAAGTCATCAATACGTGATTTTGACTTGGTTGTACGTGCTTTTGGTTGACGACGCATCCAATCCAACTCTTTTTTAAACAAGCTTTTTGCTTTGCCTAAGTTGGTTGCTTCTAAAGCTAATCGTTCTTCTTTATTTTGAAGATAATATGAGTAGTTTCCTTTGTATTTATACAACTTTCCGTTGTCTAATTCTATAATTTCATTACACACTCGTTCTAAAAAATAACGATCGTGCGTTACCATAAACAAAGTGATTTTTTCTTTAGCAAAAAAAGCTTCTAGCCACTCAATCATTTCTAAGTCTAAATGGTTGGTTGGCTCATCTAAAATTAATAAATCAGGTTTATTAATAAGAATGATTGCTAATGACAATCGCTTTTTTTGCCCACCTGAAAGATTTCCTACTTTTTGTGATAAATCTTCTAGTTTTAACTTAGAAAGGATTTGTTTGTATTGTGTTTCAAAATCCCAAGCATTGTGCTGTTCCATTAACTCAAACGCCTTCTGATATGCTTCAGCATCATCCGGATTTTGTAGGGCTCTTTCGTATTGTTGAATTACAGGAAGAATAGTACTTTCTGTAGAAAAAATAGTTTCTTCAATCGTTAATTCAGTATTCAAGTCATCATCTTGAGCTAAATAAGCAATATTGATTCCTTTACGGCTAATTACTTGTCCTTCATCTGGAGTATCTTTTCCAGCAATAATATTTAAAATTGAGGTTTTTCCACTACCATTTTTAGCAACAAAAGCTATTTTTTGATCTTTATTAATTCCGAAGGAAATGTCTTCAAACAACACCTTTTCTCCATACGATTTTGCTATATTTTCTACTGATAGATAATTCATCCTCTAAAATTTTATACAAAGAAACAAAAAACCCAAGCAATTGCTTGGGTTTTATTATAATTAAAAGAAGCTCTTTTATTTCTTCATTAATTTAATCGTTTCCGATTTTTTATCATCATTAGCCTCTAATAAATAAACTCCATTCTTTAAGTTAGAGATATTTATAGTACCATTAGTTGTTTTGCCTTTCAAGATAACTTTACCAGTTGCATTTGTGATTCTGTAATTCACATTTTCGTTACTTCCAAATCTTACAGTAACATCATTTACAGCTGGATTTGGATATGCTGTTAAACTCGATTTTGCTTCTTTATCTAAAGGTTCAGCAAACTCATCATTTGTATTTGATAACACTACTGAAGAAGATGAATTTACAATATTAACAGTATAATCTTCTACTTCTCCATCTCCAAATGTTTCACAAGCTGTTGATGCTCCATTATATTTCATAGAAACACGCATTCTTGTTTGTCCTAATAATGCAGTAGCCGGAATAGATATATTTGCTGATCTATTCGTTGCTGTACTAGAAGAACCTAAAGATGTTTGCTCACTACTTTCAAAAGTTCCGTTATGGTTATAGTCGATCCAAACTGTAAAATATTCAGTGTAAGAAGAACCACTAAATCCTGCACTTACAATAATTTGATTTGTTGTTCCCTGGGTAACTGTGGCTATTTTACTAGTAAAATCACCATAACCTCCATTGGCAGAAGTCGTGTTAGTCATTCCTCCAAAAGACACATAATCTATCCATTCGTAAGTAACTCTATTTCCTTTTGAAATACAATAGGTAACAACATTATCTAGTGTTGTAACGTTTACTACATTACTCGCAGAAGAAATATTTCCTGCTGCATCTTTTGCTTTTACTGAGAAAGTATAAGCTGTATTAGCTGTTAATCCTGTTACATTATAAGATGTTCCTGTAACTGTAGTTAATTTAGTTGCTCCTTGGTATACATCATACCCTGTAACACCTACATTATCTGTTGATGCTGTCCATCCTAAAGTTAAACTTGTTTGAGCTACATTTGATGCCGCTAAACTACTTGGAGCTGTTGGAGCTTGCGTATCAGCTACTGCTGTTGTAATATTTACAGTATAATCCTCAACTTCTCCATATTGAAAAGAGGTTTCACAAGCCGTTGGTGTTGCATTGTACTTCATAACAACTCTCATTCTTGTTGCACCTTCTAAAGCCGAACTTGGTACTGTAAATAATGTACTTACAGGGGTTTCTTTAGATTTAGCTTTTGTCCAAACAGTTTCACCTGCATCAGAAAAGTCTCCATCTTGGTTATAATCAATCCATACACCATATCCTTCATCATAACTACTTCCAGTCCATTTTGGAGTAATGGTAATGGTATTTGACACACCCTTTTCTAAATCTGTTGAAATAGAAGTATGATCTGAATATCCATTTCCTCCTGTCGAAGTATTATCTATACTTCCCAACTGTACTCTTTGAATGTACTCATCAGAAACACTATTTCCTTTAGAAGTACAATACGTAATGGTTGCCGCAGTAGTAGTAGCGTTTGCTGTATTACTTGCTACTGAAACATTACCTGCAGCATCTTTTGCTTTAACAGTAAATGTATATGCTGTACTAGCTGTTAATCCTGTTACATTGTATGACGTTGTTGTTGAACTGCCTATTTTAGTTGTTCCTTGATATACATCGTATCCTGTTACCGCAACGTTATCTGTTGATGCAGTCCAATTTAACGTTAAGCTTGTCGCTGTTATAGAACTCGCAGCTAAACTACTTGGAGCAGTTGGTGCTTCAGTATCAGCAGCTGCGTTGCTTGTAAATGAACCAGTAAACACTCCTCTACCATAGGTAGATGCAATTACTTTATTAGTAACATGATCTCCACTTACATTCCAGTAATCAAATGAAGTTACACTTACATCACTCATCCCGTTATAAGCTTGTGTCCAATTAGGGTTTGCATCATTAAAGTTAGATGTTGACCAAACTCCTAATTGTGTTGCTAAAATAGCTTCTGTTCTATCCAATGGATTTTGTAAGATATCTCTTACAGGAATATTTGGTAGGTTTCCTTCTTTGCTTACCCAGTTTGTTCCTCCATCTGAAGTAGTCCAAACACTCGTTACTCCGTAGTTATGTATTGTTACGAAAATATCATTTTCTGTAGCTCCGAATCTTACTGAAGATACTGAACCAACAAAAGGTGTATTTATGCTTGACCATGTAGCACTAGAATTTGTAACATCTGTTAACTTTAATAGTTTACCATTTGCTAATCCTACAAACCATGCATTATTTGTAAAAGGAGATGCTTGAAAAGCTGTTGGGCTTGCATCTAATAACGCATTGGTAATATTTCCTTTTGAATTTGACGCTACATTAATACTCAAAATTGACTTAGCTGAGCTTGTAGACGCGTTAGATAATAAACGGTTTGCTCCATCATCATACCCCATAGGGTTAACGAAATCTCCTGTGTTTTGATCACTTGATAATGTTGTTGCTCCACCTTGTTGTCTACCTAATCCATTCCAAGGTAAGCTGAATCTATATATTACATTATTTACATACGTAGCAATCATATAGTCTCCATCTTTATCAACGAAGGTATAAAACCCATCACCATCACTTAAATCTGTAGAGCTATTAACTCCTACTACTGCATTTCTAAAAGCTTGTGTACCGTTGTCTTGTGCTCCAGCACTGAAAATTCCATTAACATCACCTGCTCCATCTGGTCCAATACCTGCTTTTACAAACTGCGTTACATTGTATCCTTTATTTCTTACACTGATTGTACCTCCAGCATTTCCTGAATAGTATATCCCTCCATCGTTTCCAAATAACATTCTAGAAGAGTTATTATTTCCAAAAGCTATTGAATGTTGGTCTGCATGCACATTTTGATGGCTAAAGCCTCCATACCAATGTGATAATTGAGACCAAGAAGAACCTCCATTTATTGTTTTAAATAAATCGATACCTCCAACATACACTATATTATCGTTAGTAGGATCTGCTTCAATTACCAAATCATAAAATGCTTGTCCACGACAAAAGTCGTTAGCTGCAATATTTGTATCATCATCATTAGGTAATGATGTTGCACTTGCTGTAGCAAAAGCATCAGCAGTTTTATAAATATGTACAGGTGCTGTGCTTGTTGTTCCTTGTGTTAGTGCATAAATCTTGTTAGCATCTGTAGCAGATGTTTCTAATTCTACTCTATTAGATTCTGTTAATGGTGATGCTGCTGCTTCTGTCCAAGTACCACCATTTGTAGAGCTATATACTCTACCTCCACCTTCTCCTAATGCAGAAGCAATGGTTCCCATCCATAGCGTATTATTCGCACTTACTTCTAAGTCATTAGCTATATAATAATAGTCTTTCCCACCAAACGCATATTTCATATTGGCAGACTCTATTCTGTTCCAAGTAGACCCATTGTCTACAGAACGGTACAATCCTGCTGATTGCAACCCTAACCAGTTTCTAGGGCTAGATGAATCTCCATATACATGAGCTCCTACAGCAACAAATAATTCTGTTGATGCTCCATTATCCCACGCTAAAATATCATTTACATAATGAATTCCTGATAAGAAAACATTACTTGCGTTATAATTAATAATTGCATCACCTGCGGCAGGAATATTAATTGCATTCCATGTAGTACCTCCATCGGTAGTTACGTACACTCCGTTTCCTACTACATCACCAGCAGTATATTGTTCTCCTGTACCTACATACCATCTGTTAGAATTTCTTGGATCTACCGTAATAGAAGTTACAGATAGGTTTCCTGGTACATTCTGTACTCTTGTCCATTGAGAATTGGCGTTACTAATATCAGTATTCTTCCATAAACCTCCACTTACTCCACCAGCATATACAGTATTGTTTGTGGCATCGTTTGGATCAAACAGAACTACTCTTGTACGTCCTCCTACGTTGTTAGGCCCCCTTTCTGTCCAAGAATTCCCTGTGTTTCCAGGGTTTTTTTGTAGTGCTCTTTTTTTCAATAAGTCTTCTCTCAGTTTTGCTAAACTACCATCTTCCATTTTTCCTGTAGCAGGGTTCATGGTAAGTAATTGCATCTGATCAAAATATCTGTTAGGAGGCAATCCTTTAAGTTTTCTTTCTTTTTTGCCCCATTTTAACGATTCATTTAAAGGGCTTTCTTTTAAAAAAGTACTGTGTACTTTACGTCTTTCAGCTAACTTATCAGCAATGTCTTGCTTCTTAAGATAGTCTGAACCAATAATTGAAACTGCTGCAATAGACAGACCTCCAATTAGAAATTTAAACTTGTTGTTCACTTGAATTAATTTAATTAAATAATTTGTTGTTTCCTTCCTAGCTCCTTTTTATCGTCTTACTCTTTCTTTTTTAAATAAATTCTCATTGAACTTTTAATTATCTCTTTTGATTTGTTTTTTGTGAAATATTATAGATAAGTTATAGGATTCAATTTAGATTAAGCAAAAAGCCTGAGTAAGCTTACTCAGGCTTTCTTTTTATATTTTAAAAAATTTACTTTTTAAGCAACTTTGTTTTTAATACTTTTTGACCATCGTTTACTTCTAAAATGTACATTCCTTTTTTCAAATTAGAAGTATTAATATTTACTGAATCTGTATAACCTGTTTTAACAACTTTACCAATAGCGTTTACTATTCTATAAGCCATTTTCTCAGATTTTGATCCTGCTACCTTAACTTGTACAAATTCAACTGTTGGGTTAGGATAAGCTCTCATATCTGGATTGCTTTCATTTCCTAAAACTGTACCATCAATATCATTGTCAAATCCTAAGGTTGCTACAACAGAGGCTCCTGAAGAGATATTAATTGTATAATCTTCTACTTCACCATAAGAGAACGTTTCACATGCTGTTTGTGCACTGTTGTACTTCATAGAAACTCTAAGTCTTGTAGTACCAGAAACCGTTGTTGGTATTGTAAAATCTTGATATAAATCTCCTGCACTTGAAGAAGATCCGCTTAAAACAACTTCAGTATCTTCAAACACACCATTTTTATTATAATCAATCCATGCTTTCCAATATTCAGTATATGAAGAACTACTAAATCCTGCACTCACATACAATCTGTTAGATCCTTGAGCTACATTCATAGTAAGATTGGTATAATCTTTATATCCACCGTCATTTCCTGTAATATTGTTTACTCCTCCCATAGAAACTCTATCAATCCATTCGTAAGAAGAATTATTTCCTTTAGAAGAACAGTATGTTACTGTTGAAGCATCTTTTGTAGTAAACGTTGCTGTATTACTAGCTGCTGAAATATTTCCTGCTGCATCTTTTGCTTTTACTGTAAAGTTATACGTTGTACTTGCCGTTAAACCCGTTAAGTTCATAGATGTTCCTGTAACAGTTCCTGCGCTAGCAGCTCCGTTAAACACTTCATAACTTGTTACTCCTACGTTGTCTGTTGAAGCTGTCCAGCTTAATGTTGCTGTTGTTTCTTCTACATTTGAAGCTGTTAAAGCTGAAGGTGCTGTTGGCGCTTGTGTATCTGGTGATTTCGTAGTTACATTTACTGCATTACTTGCTGCTGAAACATTTCCTGCTGCATCTTTTGCTTTTACTGTAAAAGTATAAGCTGTACCAGCAGATAAACCTGTAACGTTAAAAGTAGTAGCAGAAGTTGTTGAACCTATAACGGCACTTGCACTATACACATCATAACCTGTTACCCCTACATTATCAGTAGCTGCAGACCAGTTTAATGTTAATGTAGTTTCTTCTACATTAGATGCTGCTAAGCTTGTTGGTGCAGTTGGTGCTTGTGTATCTGGAGTTGCATTTACAATATTAACTGTATAATCTTCTACTTCACCATAAGAGAATGTAGCTTCACATGCTGTTGGTGTTGCATTATACTTCATTACAATTCTCATTCTTGTTGCTCCTTCTGAAGCTGAAGCTGGTACTGTAAATGATGTACTTACTGGAGTTGTTTTTGAAGCTGCCTTCGTCCAAACTGTTTCTCCCGCATCTGAGAAATCTCCATCTTTGTTATAGTCTATCCATACACCATATCCTTCATTATATGTAGTTCCTGTCCATTTTGGAGTAATGGTAATTGTGTTAGACTCTCCAATTGTTAAGTTTGTTGAAACCGTTGTGAAGTCTGAATATCCATTTCCTCCCTCAGAAGTTTGATCAATACTTCCTAACTGAACTCTTTGAATGTACTCATCAGAAACGCTGTTTCCTTTTGATGTACAATAGTTAAGAGGTGGTGTACCTGTAGTAGTAACGTTTAATGTAGCCGAAGTTCCTGTACCTCCTGAAGTACATTTTGCTGCTACAGAAACTGTATATTGAGTACCACTTAATAATCCTGTAGCATTAAATGTAGTACTAGTTACATTTGTAGTATTACCTCCAATAGTAACATCATAAGATGCTGCTCCTGAAACTGCGGTCCAAGATACCGTGAATCCATTATCTGAAATACTTGATGAATTTAAGTTAGTTGGTGCAGCTAAAGCACAAACTTGTACAAACTCTTCACCTACATTAACAGCATAAAATGCATTTGTTGTAGATATTACTTCTTGAGAATTTGCTCCGTATAAATCAGTTGCAGCTTGGATTGCTCCTGTTCTTGCATCAGCAAAAGTTGAGTTTGCAGATAAATAGTTAGCTTCTGTACGATACGCAATTTTAGCTGCCTTAGCCATACCAATAGCGGTTACGTTGTAAGTATCACTAGCATCATTGGTTCCTGATCCTCCTGCTGCTAATAAGTAAAACCACTTATTTAAAACTCCAGAATTTGTATGAACTCCACAATAATCGTTTGTTCTTGTAGGTGTGCCACAGTTTGGTTCTTTCCAATAAGTACCTCCATAAGTATCTGGTTGTCCTAATGATTTAGGATTACTCATAGAACGTAAAGCAGCAGAACCACTACGTCTATCAATTTCATCTCCTATTAACCAAACTGAAGCATCTGGACTTAAGTCATTACCGTTTCCTTTAGCAAAATGCTCTACAGCAGCTCCCCAGATATCAGAGAAACCTTCATTTAAAGCTCCTGATTCTCTTTGATATGCTAAATCTGCAGTGTGAGAACAAACAGCATGTCCTATTTCGTGAGCAGCAACATCTACAGATGTTAAAGCATCAAAATAACCATTTCCTTCAGTTCCGTTAGAAGAACCGTCTCCATAAGACATTACAGATCCATTCCAGAAAGCATTATCATAATTATTATCTACGTGTACATAACTTCTAATTTGAGCTCCACTTCCATCATAACTATTTCTGCTATGTTTTTGTAAAAAATACTCATAAGTCATTGTAGCTCCCCAATGAGCATCTAAAGCCGCATCATCTTTGTTTACACTATGTTCTGCAGTAGTCCAGTTATTGTCATTATCAGTAAATTGATCATAGTTTGTCACATATGGATATGTAGACCCTGGTGCTTGGTTTTTAGCATCTCTGGTATAAATTTTTCTTCCAGCATCACTTAAAATATAACTACTACCACTCAATGCTGTTTCAATATTTTTAGTTCCACTATAGCGAGTTTGTGCAGTTCCAGTAACAAATGCAGTTGCCATTGCTGCTTTCTTGCTTTTCTTTGCGTGACTAGTAAGCTCACCTACGTGTCCAAATTTATCAGCATGCTTAATAATTGCATTGTAAAATAAAGCTTCTCCTGTATTCGCATCAATATACAAATACCCTCTACTTAGAGGTTTTGTAGCAAAAATGTCAAACTTGTAAGCTAGTCTAGGCTCTTTTTTATCGATAACTTCTTTTGGAAGAATTAACAACTCTCCTTCTGGTTTTTTATAGTTATCCATTTCTTTAGCCGCCTCAGGAAATTCCCATAGGTACTTCTCTGCACCTACATGCTTTAACGCTTTGTTAAGCGCCTGTTGTTTCGATAATCTTGGAGTTATATTAACTTTTCCAACATCATAAAATTCACCATTCATGCTAGTTAAGTTTCCTCTTTTAGCATGCGCTGTATAAGTAGCAAATTCTACTTTTACTCCTTTAAATTTCTGTTGAAATTTTTCATGTGTAAATCCTAAATTATCATCAACAGATTTAATTTTCTGTAAATCATCATTCTTGAATAACTTTAGTTTCTCTCTGATAACATCTGGTGCTTTTTGTAAAGAAACTTTTGATGATTTTTTGAAATCAATGCGTTTTAATTCTCTTTTTTCTTGGGCATTCATAGCGTGAGCTCCTGCCAATAAAAAAGTAGATAAAAACACACATTTTACATAATTGTGTTTCATTCTTGAAGGGTTTATTAATTATTAACTTAAGTAAAAAGTCTGAGCGGAATGCTCAGACTTTATATTGATAAGAATTACTCTTTAAGTAATTTAGTTTTTAATACTTTTTGACCATCGTTAACCTCTAGTATATATATTCCTTTCTTCAGGTTGGAAGTATTTATATTAGATGAGTTTAAACGACCTGCTTTAATAACTCTACCAATAGAGTTTACAATTTTATAGGTCATATTTTCAGCTTGAGAAGCTAATTTAACTTGTACAAAATTAGCGGCTGGATTTGGGTATACAGATAAGTTAGAATTACTTTCATTTCCTAATCTTTCTCCACTTACACTAACAGGGTTTTCTAGTCTTGCACTAGAAACAATATTTACCGTGTAATCTTCAACCTCTCCATAAGTAAATGTTTCACATGAACTTTGTGAGGCATTATATTTCATAGATACACGCATTCTTGTTGTTCCTAATGTAGCTCCAGATGGCACAGCTACTGTTGACGTTAAGTTCCCTGCACTTGACGAAGAACCTGTAACTACTTTCTCACTACTTTCAAAAGTTCCATTTTGGTTAAAGTCAATCCAAACAGCCCAATATTCTGTATACGAAGAACTACTAAATCCTGCACTTACAACCATTTGGTTTGAACTTCCTTGCGCTAATGTTGCTGTTTTTGAAGTAAAATCAGCATATCCACCATTGTTTCCAGTTGCGTTTGTCATTCCTCCTAATTCAACATTATCAATCCATTCATATGAAGAATTGTTTCCTTTAGATGAACAGTAAGAAACTGTATTTGACAAAGTAGTCACGTTGATTGTATTACTTGAAGCTGAAACATTTCCAGCTGCATCTTTTGCTTTAACTGAGAAAGTATACGTAGTCGCTGCTGTTAATCCAGTCACATTTGATGTTGTTCCTGTTGCACTTCCTATTAATGTTGCTCCTTGATAAACGTCGTAACCAGTAACTCCTACATTATCAGTAGACGCTGACCAATTTAACGTTAATGATGTTTGTGTAACATTACTAGCTGCTAAATTTGTTGGAGCACTTGGTGCAGTTGTATCTGCTGAACCAGCACCTAAAACAACTGTATAATCTTCTACCTCACCATATGAGAAACTAGCCTCACATGCTGTTGGTGTAGCGTTGTATTTTAATACTACTCGCATTCTTGTAGCTCCGTCTGTAGCAGATGCTGGAACAGTAAATGTTCCGCTAACTGGCGTATCTTTTGAAGCTGATTTTGTCCAAACAGTTTCACCTGCATCAGAAAAATCTCCGTCTTTATTGTAGTCTATCCAAACTCCATAACCTTCACTGTACACAGTTCCTGTCCATGTTGGAGTAATAGTAATTGTATATGAAGTTCCTTTTGATAAGTTTGTTGAAATTGCTGTATGATCAGAGTATCCATTTCCTCCTCCTGAAGAATTATCAATACTGCCTAACTGTACTCTTCCAATATACTCATCAGAAACACTATTTCCTTTAGATGAACAGTATGAAATTGTTACTTCTGGTGTTGTAAAGTTTGAAGAAGCACTATATGCTGAATTTGTTCCTCCAGAACATTTACTGCGTACTTGTACTTCATATTGAGTAGACGCTGACAAACCACTTAATGAAGTTGATGTTCCTGAAACTGCATTCGTTGTCCAAGTAGAAGTTCCTACTTGACGATATCTTACATCATAAGTAGCACCTGATACTGTTGACCAAGATACTGTAGCTCCAGATGAAGTTACACCTGATACTGCTACTCCTGTTGGTACAGTTGCATTACATGTTTGAGTACCAAATTTATCAGATAATGCTAAGCTTCTACGAGATCCTCCTTCTTCTAGGATTGTACGCATTCTATTTTTTTGTCCTAACGTAAATAAGTTCATACAACCATCGTCAGAATAGTCCATATAATTTTGAACCATATCTTCTGTACCACAAGAAACATGACCTGTTGCACATCCGTAGTTTGCTGCATCAGACTCTGGAGTATCAGAAACGTAATCATCTACTCCACAAGCACCATCACCCCAAATATGACGTAAGTTTAAAAAGTGTCCTACTTCGTGAGTCGCTGTTCTTCCTTTGTCGAAAGGAGCTGATAAATAAAATCCTGTTCCTTTATCTGAACTACCAAAATATTGTGGACTCATTACCACTCCATCAGTAGCAGTACTTCCTCCTGGAAATTGAGCGTATCCTAAGATTCCTCCACCAATATTACACACCCACATGTTTAGGTATTCGTTTGCATTCCATGGATCAACTCCACCTTGTGATGATTTTTTCATTGCATCATTGGTTCCCCAAGAAGTTTTAGTAGAGCTTTTTCTTGTGATACCTGTCGTAGCATTTCCATTAGGATCAATAGTTGCTAATTTAAATTCGATTTGGGTATCAGCTGCTTGAGACCATTTATTCGTAGCATCAGAATTGGTTCTACGATAATCTTCATTCAATACATCAATTTGTGATTGAATTTGAGCAACACTGATGTTTTCTTGTGAATTGTTATAAATTACGTGAACAACAACAGGAATAGTAATAATGCTACCAGAAATCTTACCTTGATATTTTTGCTTTTCTACAAGTCTTTTTTGGGTAAAAGACTCTATTTCTCGCATTTTCTCTTTTAAAGAGGGATCTAGTGATTGTCTATACTCAAGATTATTCATTGAGTGACAGTTTCTTTTTTCTTGGGCATACGAAGCACCAACAAAAAACAAGCACAGAAGTGCTAGAGTAATTTTGTTTTTCATTTTTTTGAAGGGTTTAAGTTAATTTAATCATAATAATTAAGAGCTTTATCACTATTTTTTACATGAAAAAAACTCTTAATTATTTGTTAAATCATTGGCAAATATATAAAAAAACATAAAAATTAATACGTTTTAAATAAGTAATTAACTGTTTTTCTTCACTTTACAAAACAAAATCCTTTACACACCCCAGTAAAACACTAGGTTTTTTATAATTTTAAAAAATAACTTTTTTTTTAATAATTATTAAGTTTGATATAACCTATCTCTCAAACTTTTTTTCAAAAACTGAAAATAATCGTTGTACTTTTATTCAAAATTAAGATAGATGCTTAGAGTTAAAAACTTAGAAATTTCTTTCAAAAATTCGCCTCCAGTTGTTCAAGGAATTTCTTTTGATGTTCAAAAAAATAAAACTTTAGGAATTGTAGGGGAGAGTGGTAGCGGAAAATCAATCAGTACATTAGCTATTTTAGGGTTACTACCAAAAACAGCTACAATTAAAGGTGAGTTACTTTTTAATCAATGTAATTTATTAAACTATAGTCAGCTTGATTTTCAAAAAATACGGGGAAATAAAATTGCGATGATTTTTCAAGAACCTATGAGTTCTTTAAACCCTACTCTTACTTGTGGTGTTCAAGTTGCTGAAATTTTACAACAACATACACAACTATCTATCCATAAAATTAAAGAAGAGGTTATTTCTTTATTCTCAAAGGTAAAACTTCCTAGACCCGAAGACATATACAATTCATATCCACACCAAATAAGTGGGGGGCAAAAACAACGTGTAATGATTTCCATGGCAATTGCTTGCAAGCCACAATTGCTTATTGCTGATGAACCTACAACAGCGCTAGATGTAACTGTGCAAAAAGAAATTATTTTGCTATTAAAAGAGTTACAGCAAGAGTTTAAAATGGGAATTATTTTTATCTCTCATGATTTAGCATTGGTTTCTGAAATTGCTGATGATGTTATTGTTATGCATAAAGGAAAGCTTATTGAAAAAGGCACCGCTAGAAGTGTTTTTTTGAATCCAAAAGAAAACTATACAAAAGCTCTAATCAACTCAAAACCAAACACAAAAAAACGACTTAAAATATTACCAACCGTTACCGATTTTATAAATGATACTGTTGATTTAACCGTGT
Source organism: Tenacibaculum sp. (assembly GCF_050290165.1). Classification (GTDB taxonomy): domain Bacteria; phylum Bacteroidota; class Bacteroidia; order Flavobacteriales; family Flavobacteriaceae; genus Polaribacter. The sequence continues at coordinate 61,316 of NZ_JBNKHD010000014.1, forward strand.
ACACTAATGAAGAACGAACAACTTTTCATCATAAAATATACAGTCAACCTCCTTTATTAGAAATTAACAATCTACATAAAGATTATATTGGCAATGCCTCTTGGTTTTCAAAACCATCCATAGTCAAAGCTGTAAACGATGTTTCTTTTAAAATTTACGAAGGAGAAACTTTAGGGTTGGTAGGAGAAAGTGGTTGTGGTAAAACTACTTTGAGTAGAACTATATTAGGTCTAGAAAAAGCAAGTTCGGGAAGTATTTTATACAAAGGAATGGACCTCACAAAGCTTTCAAAAGCGGGTTTTAAAAAACTACGAAAAGAAATTCAGATTATTTTTCAAGACCCTTTTTCTTCCTTAAACCCTAGAATTACTGTAGGTGATGCTATTTTAGAGCCAATGAAAGTTCATCATATTTTAAATTCTAAGAAAGAACGAAAAGAGTACGTGTGTAACTTATTAGAAAGAGTAGGGTTAGAGACTTCTCATTTTAACCGCTATCCTCATGAGTTTTCTGGTGGTCAGCGTCAACGGATAGGAATTGCTCGTGCTATTGCATTACAACCCAAACTAATAATTTGTGACGAGTCGGTTTCGGCTCTCGATGTATCAGTGCAAGCGCAAGTTTTAAATCTTTTAAATGAATTAAAAACGGAATTTAACTTTACGTACATTTTTATTTCACACGATTTATCGGTCGTAAAATACATGGCAGATCAACTGGTAGTAATGAACAAAGGAAGGATAGAGGAAATAGCTGATGCAGATGAAATTTACCAACACCCAAAATCAAAATATACACAAACTTTAATTGAGGCAATTCCAAAAGGTTTATAACTTTTTTCAATGCGTTATTAATGGTATATTGCACCGTTAAACCGAAAAGAGATATATGAAGATAATTGTACCAATGGCAGGAATTGGATCGCGCTTAAGACCGCATACATTAACAACTCCTAAACCATTAACTGTTATAGCTGGTAAACCAATTGTTCAACGTTTAGTAGAAGATATTACCTCAGTAGTAAATCAACCTATAGAAGAAATCGCTTTTATTATTGGGCCTGCTGCTAAAGGATTTCCAGCTGACACAGAAGATAAATTGATGAAAATAGCTGAAAACTTAGGTGCAAAAGGTTCAGTATATGTACAAGAAGAAGCTTTAGGTACTGCACATGCTATTTATTGCGCCAAAGAATCTTTAAATGGCTCGTGTGTTGTAGCATTTGCAGATACTTTATTTAAAGCTGATTTTACTTTAGATGCTAATGCCGATGGCGCTATTTGGGTAAAACAAGTAGAAGACCCTAGTGCTTTTGGAGTGGTTAAAATGAAAGATGGGTTTATTACTGATTTTGTTGAAAAACCTAAAGAGTTTGTATCTGATTTGGCTATTATTGGTATATACTACTTTAAAGATGGAGGTAAGGTTCGAGAAGAAATAAAATATTTGTTAGATAATGATATTAGAGAAAATGGTGAATATCAATTGACAAATGTTCTTGAAAGTTTAAAACAACAAGGAGCCAAATTTATTCCTGGTAAAGTAAGTACTTGGATGGATTGTGGTAAAAAAGACCCGACAGTTGACACCAATAAACTTGTTTTAGGCTTTGAACAAGCTGATGGCAACAATTTGGTATCTGACGACGTTGTATTAGAGAACGCAGAAATCATACAACCTTGTTACATAGGAAAAAATGTCGTGTTAAAAAATGCTAAAGTTGGTCCTTATGTTTCTATTGGTGAAAATAGTGTAGTTGAAAACTCAACTATTACAAACTCACTGATTCAAACAAATGTGCATATTTCAAATGCTAATTTAGATAATGCTATGATTGGTAATCATGCAAAGTACAACGCTAATTATACATCAGTAAGTATAGGTGATTATACAGAACTTACATAAAATTTTTAAAGAAAAGAGATGTGAAAAAATAGGACAGGTTTTTTCTATAAAAATAGTATTGCCTTTTTTCTTCCTTCTCTTTTCTTTCTTCATGAATGCTCAAGATAGCATTCCGCCCTCTGTTGATATTAATGAAAAAAATAATCTAGAATTTCAACAACATTTTTTCAAAGCACTTTCAGACAAGGCTATTTTTAATTATCAAAAAGCTATTGAACATTTAGAAAAATGTAATCAAATACTGCCTAACAATAAGGCTGTTTTATTTGAGCTGTCAAAAAACTATGATAAATTAGGCAGAAATCCTGAAGCCCTAAACTATATTGATTTAGCACTGAATGAAGAACCTGATAACTTATGGATGCTTGAACATAAAGTTGCTACTTTAAGAAAACTGGCAAATTTTGATGATGCTATTATTGCCCAACAAAAAATAGCAACAACCCATCCAAAGAAAAAACAAGTATTGGTTTTTTTACATCTTCAAAACAATAACATTGAGGGTGCCAAAAAAGTTTTAGCTGAATTAAAAGAAGCTAAACTACTCAATGCTAGATTGCGTAAAATTGAAGAAAAAATTCTCCAAAGAGACTCAATTACACCAAAACCAAAAAAAATTATCGTAACTACAGACACTCGTTTGCAATTTGAAAAAGAAAAGTCATTCGATAACTTAAAAGCGTTATTAGAAAAATTAGCTAACGATAATGACCCTGATTTGTTAAAGTATAGCGAGGAAGGATTGATCTTGTTTCCTGCACAACCTCTGGTATACTTAATGAATGGGAAGGCACATAACAATAACAAAGAATTTAAAAAAGCGTTGGAAAGCTTACAAAATGGCATTGATTTTGTAATTGACAACAACGAAATAGAAGCAAAGTTTTACTTAGAAATCTCAAAAGCTTATCAAGGATTGAACGATATTAAAAAATCAAATTCTTACAAGAATAAAGCTGTAAAAATTTTAAAGTAACTCTGTTCGCTAGGATAAATTTATATGAGATATATAACACTCTTCATTGTATTATTTTTAGGCTTTACTTCGTGTAAATCCACCAAAAAACTTACTGGTAAAACTGTTATTAAAGAGCTTTCTGCTCGTAAAGTAGCAAAAAAACACATCGCTGCTAATTTTAACAAAGAAACAGTAGACGCTCGTTTAAAAGTTAATTATAGAAGCAATAAAGAAGAAGTTGGGTTTTCGGTTCGAATGAAAATTAAAAAAGATGAAGTTATTTGGTTAAAAGGCACCAAACTTATTACTGTTTTTAAAGCCAAAATTACACCTGAAAAGGTTCAGTTTTATTCTCCTTATAAAAAGATTTTTTTTGATGGAGATTTTGCAATGTTAAAGGAATTATTAGGAACCGATATCAATTTTCAGCAATTACAAAGCATGCTACTCGGTGAAGCTTTAATGGATTTAAAGTCGGAACGTCAGGATGTTGTAATTCAAGAAAACTCATATCAATTGTCACCAAAAAATCAACCTAGTTTGTTCGATTTGTTCTTTTATGTAAATCCACAACACTTTAAACTCAACAAACAATCGATTGTAAATTTGGAGAAAAACCAGCGTTTAGATATTATCTATCCTAAATATCATAAAAAAAATAGTACTTTATTCCCTGAAAAAATCAACATTAAAGCCCGAGAAAGTAACAAGTTTACGATTATTGACATAACCACAAAAACAGTTGAATACAATACTAAACTTAATATAGACTTTAACATTCCTAGCGGATATAAAGAAATTCAATTATAATGAAACATATTGTTTTTTACATATCTTTTTCATGCTTACTTTTTATAAGTGTTTCTTCTTTTGGCCAAAGTAGAAAAGAACTTGAGAATAGGCGAAAAAAACTTAAGAATGAAATAGAACAGGTTAATAATCTCTTATTTAAAACCAAGAAAGAGAAAAGCAATGCCTTAGATGATTTAAAAGATTTAAATCAAAAAATTACGGTGAGAGAGCGTTTAATAGAAACGATTGAATTAGAGTCTAAAGCCTTATCTAAAGAAATTAAATCAAACGAAAAAGAGCTAGAAAAATACAACGATGAACTAAAAAAATTAAAAGCTGATTACTCTGACATGGTTGTAAAATCTTACAAGAGTAAATCACAGCAAAGTAAAACGATGTTTTTACTCTCATCAGAAAGTTTTTATCAGGCATACAAGCGATTAAAATACATGCAACAATACAGCGATTTTAGAAGAAAACAAGGAGAAGAAATTGTTGTAAAAACTAAAGAAGTAGAGCAGTTAAACGACTCATTAATTGCTCAAAAAAAATCAAAAGATGCTTTATTAGCTGATGAGAAAAATCAGAAGGAAGAGATTGAAGATGACAAGAAAAATCAAGAGCAATTAATCTCAAAAATTAAAAAAGAAGAAAGTAAGTACAAAAGTGACTTACAGAAAAAACAAAAAGAAGAAAAAAGAATTGCTGAAAAAATTGATAAGTTAATTAGAGATGCTATTGCCAAAGCCAATAAGGGTAAAAAAACAAGCTCTGGAAAAACAACTAGTTCAGACTTTATTTTAAATACCGAAGAAAAAGCCTTATTAGCTAATTTTGAACAAAATAAAGGAAAATTACCTTGGCCTGTTAATGGAGTTATTACCAGAAAATATGGAGTACAACCACACCCTACATTTCCAGGAATTAGCATAAACAGTCACGGATTGTATATTGCTACCAAACCAAACACAGATGCTAAAAGTATTTTTAACGGAAAAGTGTTGGTTATTCAATTGCATTCTGATGGACGAAAATCAGTATTGGTGCAACACGGTAACTACATTTCTGCCTACAACAAGTTGAAAGAGGTGTATGTTAAAAAAGGAGATGTGGTAAAAACTGGTGAAAAATTAGGAAAAGTGTTTACCAACAAAGTTACTGGTAAAACACAGCTTAGTTTTATGTTATACAAAAACAAAAACCGACTGAATCCTGCTCAGTGGATTCGTTCATAACACTATAAAACGAACATTAATAAGTTTTAAACTTTTTTTACAAAAAGAAATGTTTAAAATTTTTAATGTGAGAGCGTAACGGTTGCACACGTTCTCAATTTTATAATTAATTTGTAATCAAAAAATTACTAAAATTTAACCGTGTGAAAAACGCTGCCAACTTTATTATTGTAACCATCGCTATTATCGCGGCTTTGATACTTGGAAAAGGGATTTTAATTCCGTTTATTTTTGCGCTTATTTTTTGGTTTTTAACACGTGAAATTCGAAAGACGATTTATAAAATTCCTTTTGCAAAACGTTTTATTCCTTTTTGGTTGAGCAATATATTTGTATTCACCCTCATTGTTTTAGGTTTTAGTTTTGTTTCTGAAATTATTACCAATAGCATATCAAACTTAACAACATCTTATTCTAAATACGAACCTAACGTAGGGGCTATTATAAAGCGTTTGGATTCTTATTTTCATATTGACATTATTACTTCTGTAAAATCGATTGTGGGAGATTTCGATTATGGCTCTGTTTTAGGCGATATAGCGAACGGAATTAGCGGTTTGCTAGGTGACACCTTTATGATTATTATTTATGCCTTGTTTATCTTCTTAGAAGAGAGTAATTTTAAATTAAAACTACAACGTGTTTTTACACATCAAGAAGGTAACTCCAAAAGTTTTCAATCTATCTTAAAAAAGGTAGAGACTTCTATTTCTAGCTATTTACGATTAAAAACCTATGTAAGTTTATTAACTGGTATTTTAAGCTATTTTGTTTTGCTTATGGTCGGTGTAGATGGTGCTCCGTTTTGGGCTTTTTTAATCTTTTTACTGAATTATATACCAACCATCGGTTCGTTAGTAGCTACCGCTTTTCCTGCCATATTTTGCTTGATACAATTTGGAGAGTTTGCTCCTTTTTTAATTGTTTTAGTTGGAGTAGGAGCTATACAAGTAGTTGTAGGGAATGTTGTAGAACCTAAAGTTTTTGGAAAATCGCTGAACTTAAGTCCGCTAGTAACTATACTTTCCTTAGCTGTATGGGGAGAAATTTGGGGAATTACGGGTATGATTCTTTCGGTACCCATTACTGTAATTCTAATTATTATCTTTTCTCAGTTCGAAAAAACAAAAAACATTGCCATTCTCTTATCCGAAAGTGGCAATGTAGATGAAATATAAACGGTTTTAATCCAAAAACAAGGCTTTAAGCTCCTTAGCCTCCTTAGGGTCCATTTTACCCGCTAAAACCAAGCTTAATTGCTTTCTACGTAAAGCCGCAGCATAACGTTTCTTTTCTAATTCTGTTTCTGGTTCTATTTGAGGAATAGGTACCGGTTTACCAGTTTCATCAACTGCAACAAACGTATAAATTCCTTCGTTTACCTTCGTTTTTTCGCCAGATTGACGGTCTTCTATCCAAACATCTACATAAATCTCCATTGACGATTTAAACGCACGTGATACCTTGGCTTCTAAGGTTACCACACTTCCTACAGGAACCGATTTGGTAAAAGCCACATGGTTTACCGAAGCCGTTACAACAATTCTTCTCGAATGTCGGCGTGCAGCAATACTACAAGCTCTATCCATACGAGCTAATAACTCTCCTCCAAAAAGATTATCTAAATAATTGGTTTCTCCTGGTAAAACAAGATCGGTAAGTACCGTTAACGATTCGCTAGGTGTTTTTGCTTTCATCAATTATAGTTTGCTGCAAAGATACAGCAAGAAAAAAACCTATACCAGTTCTTGATTGAAATTACACAAAAAATTAAAAAAGGATTATTTAGCCAATAACCAAGCGTCTTCGCTTACCAATTCTTTAATGGTTTCTAAGGCTTTTCTAGCTTCCGATCGTGTAGCATAACTAGCAAAAGCAACTTGTGTTAACCCAAACTTATTCTTACCAATAATACTAGCATCATATCCTTTTTCTTGTAACTCTGCTAACTTGTTTTCAGCATTGTCCACCTCTTGAAAAGCACCAGCAATAATATGAAAGTTTTTTGCTTCTTTGGTAACGTTTAGGTTAATAGTTGGCAACGGATTGTCAATTACAAAAGTTGCCGATTGAATTTTCTTTTGTACCGATTCTTCTTGGTTTGCTAACAACTCTTGTTGTTGCTGATTTTGAACACCATTCCATCCTACATACGCAACTCCTACAAATACTGCCGCAGCAGCTGCTCTTTTGATATACAATGGAATTGTCTTGCTTTTTTCTTCAGAAACTGCTGGCAATGATTTCACCTTAACTTCTTTAACTCTTTCTACCGAAGGAGTAGAAACCTCAGCTAAACCAAAAGACGCTGTTAAGAAATTACTGTTAAGATTCGGTTCAAAAACTACTTGATTCGCTTCGTTTAACGATAAACTTCCTACAGAAGCTACTTCAACTGCAGTCGTTTTTAAGTCTTTATTCCATTTAGCAACTTCTTCAGCAATAAAAGCTGTAGCTTGTTCAAAAGAAATATTCTTGTTTGAAGCTATATAATTAGCCAATAAACCATCATTATGCTGTAAATACGCATTAAAGGTAAGTTGCTTTTTAGGCGGATAAAAAGTGTGAGTAGTGGTATTTACCCTCGCACCAATGGTATTGGTTACAAATCCTCCAAAATTAGGAACAATTACGCAATCGTATCTATATAATAAATCGTTAATGTAGTTGGCTAATGTCATAAGAACAAATATAGCTTTTTAAATGAATAGTTTCAAGCCATTACTCGATTTTTATTAACAGTTTTTTGTATATTGATAATCAAATTATTGCTGTATGAATTCTGAAAAATTGCTAGCTATTCTTCGGTTACAGGCAACCAAAAATGTAGGTGACATCATAGCAAAGAAGTTAATTACAACGGTTGGGAGCGTGGAAAACGTGTTTAAAGAAAAGGTTAATGCGCTGCATAAAATTAACGGTATAGGTGCTCAAATTACCCAGCATCTTTTTGATGAAAATAACTTAAAAAGGGCAGAGAAGGAGCTCAACTATATTCAACAAAACAACAATACTTTTTCGTATTTTTTAAACGATGACTATCCTCAACATTTAAAGCATTGCGTAGATGCACCTATCCTGATTTTTAAAGATGGAAACCTCAACCTTAACAACAAAAAAGCTATTTCTATTGTAGGCACAAGGAACATGAGTTCGTACGGACGTGATTTTTGCAATCAACTTATTGAAGACTTAAAAGAATACGACCCGATCATTGTTAGTGGTTTTGCTTACGGAGTAGATATTTGTGCTCATAAAGCAGCTATTAAAAATAACTTACAAACCATCGCTGTTTTAGCACATGGTTTGGAGGAGATTTACCCGAAAACACATAAAAAATACATTCACGAAGTAAACAACAACGGGGGATTCATTACCGAGTTTTGGCACGATGAACAACCGATGCGAGAAAATTTTCTAAAACGAAATCGTATTGTAGCGGGGCTATCAAAAGCAACCATCATTATTGAATCTGCTGAAAAAGGAGGTTCGTTAGTTACTGCCGATATCGCAAATTCGTACAATCGTGATGTGTTTGCGCTTTCTGGTAGAGCAACAGACATCTACAGCAAAGGATGTAACAACCTAATCAAAAATAATCAGGCACACATTCTTACTTCTGCTGAAGACATCGTAAAAATGCTCAATTGGGATCTGCTGAGAGCCTCAGCACCCGTTCAAAAAAAGATTTTTGTTGATTTGAATAATACCGAACAAAAAATCTATGATTATTTACAACAAAATGGGAAACAGTTGTTTGATGATATTGCCATCAATTGTGAATTACCTATTTATCAACTATCTTCCATCTTAATTCAATTAGAACTCAAAGGAATTATTAAACCGCTACCGGGAAAAATGTTTGAAGTTTAATCGCAGGGCGATTGCCAAGAGTTTTGTTAAGAATTAACAAATATTATTCCAAAGAAATAAATTCAAGTATCTTTGAAAAAAGGTTCTTAAATGACGTCAGAAAACAAACTCATATCACAAAAAAAACCAGCGTTTCCAGTTACTAAAAAGCTAGGAAATTATTTGAAAAGGCATAATCGTACCATTCAAATTCCTATTTTTTACGATGATTTGTTACGTTTTCAGGGTTCGATTGTTGTGTACGATAAACACGAGAACGATACCTTGTGGGTTCGTGTATATTATAATGAGTTTGAACGAGAAGAAATAGACTTAAGTCTTAAAAAGATCTATAATATTCTACATTCTAACGGTTCTGATGCCAGTATTCAACACCTAAATATTGATGCTGTTGACTATTGTACCTTTGGAAATTCAAAGCCTTTCCGAGTAAAAGTGCGAAATATCTTGAACGATAATTACACCTACTTTTATGTAAAAAAAACAGATGCTTCCCGTATTTATGGTTTAGAATTGGAAGATCTTTTATCTCCTTATAACTTGAACTTTTTGGTGTACCAAGACACCTTGATTGAAGAACATATTTCTGGAATTCCTGGAGATGTGTTTATCAACGATTATTTAGACAATTGTATTGAAATTGAAAAAGCGCAAATAGCGAAAGAGTTTGTAAAGTTCAACGAACGTTGTATGATTCGTTTGTTAGGTGATATGCGTTCATACAACTATGTTGTAGTACCTACGCATGATTTTGAAAATGTCGTGTATAAAATTCGTCCTATAGATTTTGACCAGCAGTGCTACGAAGGAAAATTTAAAGTCTATTATCCGCAGTTCTTTAAAGAAAATCTAAAAATGGTTCAGTTGGTAGGTGACAAACTCACCTCAACCTCTATAGAACAGTATAAATTAGAGGAACGGTCAATCGTTGCCAAAAGAATTTTAGGGTCAAGAGCTCGCTTAAATCGCTTGGTAAAAGCTATGAAATCTGATAATATTTCTATTCCAAAAAATATTGAACGATTAAAAACAGAGATTTTTGATTTTACAGGAGATATCAACTTCAGAGATAGTGATGGAATGGGAGAAATCCTAGAAAGTGCTTTAAACTATGTTCGTAGAAATTATGAAGATGTTAGTATGAAAACCATCATTCAACAGCAACAAAAATTGTACTAACGTCTCCTACTTCGAATACTTTCAATAACCACCGTCGTTAAAATCAAGCTTCCTCCCAAAAAAGTGTTCCACGTGGGTACCTCATTTAAGAAAATAAAGGCTAATATAATTCCGAAGATAGGCTGAATACTACTAATAATACTTGCAGTAGATGCTGTAAAAAACTGTAATGAATGTACCATTAAACTATGCCCTATAGCGGTAGTTAACAAGGCTAGTAATAACAAGTAAGGAAATTGTGCTTGGAATCCAGAAACATCCATAAAAAATAAAACAGGAACCAAGGTTATCGTGATTACAACCACTTGGTAAAACATCAACATTACTCCATTGTATTGCTGTACATATTGCTTTAAAATTAAAATTCTAACGGAATAACACAGTGCAGAAAACAACCCAAATAACACCCCTTGAACTTGCGTGTTTTTAATATCGAAATCAGGAGCTAAAATGTACAAGCCTACTAAAACTAACAATCCTAACACAATATGAATCGGATTGAATTTTATTTTTAAAAACAAGGGTTCTAAAAATGCTATCATTACAGGGAAAGTGTATAGCGACAACATTCCGATAGCTACATTCGATAGTTTTAACGCATAAAAATAAGTAATCCAATGCGCTGCCATAAAAACACCTCCTATTAAAAACGGAAACAAATGTCTTTTGGATTGTATGGTTAAATCAATCTTTTTAAATCGGCAAAAGACATATAAAAACACCATGGCAAATGCCGAACGAAACCATACAATCACTTCCGAAGGCATTGCAATATACTTTCCTAAAACTCCTGAAGTACTGATAAATAATGTGGCTAATAATAACCCTGAAAGGTTTTTGATGTGGTTAGTTTGCATGTGCGTAAAAATATGTCATTTCGAGTGAAACGAGAAATCTCATTCAGGAGAGCCACTCTTATTCTTAAGATTTCTCAGTCGTAACCTCCTTCGAAATGACAGTTCTTTGTTTTGTCATTCCTAGCGAAACGCGACAATCTTTTGTCATGAGTTTAATTGTCACATCGAGTGAATTTCTTTTTCGATAGAAGGAAGAAATTTGTATCGAGATGTATATAGACTAGTTCTCGATACAATTTTCACTCATTCTAATCGTGAAAACCACTCGAACAGACAAAGCTTAATTATTAAACTTCTTCTTTGCTAAATTAGGTAGTTTTTCAAACTCATTATTTATAAGAGCTTCTTTTTTTGCTCTTGACCATTTTTTAATTTGTTTTTCTTTTTCAATAGCCATTTCTACGTTAGTAAACTCACAATAAAAGACTAATGAAACAGGTCTTCTTTTTGAAGTATAGCTATCTTTAAAAGTTCCATTTTGGTGTTGAAATATTCGTTGAGACAGGTTTGAAGTTACTCCTGTGTAATAGGTTTTGTCTGAACATTGTAATATGTAAACAAAGTATATTTTCATTTTAAAATTTATCAACGAATTATTCCTTTTTACAGAAATTACGATTTATTTTTTTCCGTTATTGCTAAGGGAGCGTGCCCATATTTTGGTTATGAGTTTACATTGTCACATCGAGTGAATTTCTTTTTCGATAGAAGAAAGAAATTTGTATCGAGATGTATATAAACCAGTTCTCGATACAATTTTCACTCATTCTAATCGTGAAAACCACTCGAACTGACAACTTCTTTTTACCGTCATTGCGAGCGAGGAATAATGTTCTATACCTTCTGTAAAGTTTCTAACGCCTTGTGTACACTGTCAATTTTTATAAACGTGATGAGTAAGCGCAATCCATTTTTGGTATTCTTTTCTTTCATTACACAACTCTTCGGATTCTGCTGTACGTACCTCAACATTTTGGTAAAAGCTTCGGTTTGATAAAAAGCACTTTGCTGATCGGCTACAAAATATCCAATTAATCGTTTTTGCTTTAAAATCACCTTTTCTAAACCTAGTTCTTTCGCCAACCATTTGATACGAACACTGTCTAATAAATCGGCTACTTGCGTTGGATATTCTCCAAAACGGTCGATAATTTCAGTCTCAAAGGTTTGCAATTCTTCTTCCGTAGTTAGTGTTCCTAATTTGTTGTATAAACTCAAACGTTCGGTAACTGAGTTTACATAATCATCTGGGAACAGAATTTCAAAATCAGTATCAATTTGTACCTCTTTTACATACTCTTTCGGTGCATTTTCATCCGTAGGGTATAAGTCTTTAAACTCATTTTCCTTCAGTTCTTCAATGGCTTCGTGTAAGATTTTCTGATAGGTATCAAAACCAATATCGTTGATAAATCCACTTTGTTCACCTCCTAACAAATCTCCAGCACCACGAATTTCCAAGTCTTTCATGGCGATGTTCAATCCACTTCCTAAATCAGAAAACAGCTCTAATGCTTGAATTCGTTTACGTGCATCATCGGTCATGTGATGATACGGTGGGGTGATAAAATAACAGAAGGCTTTTTTGTTCGAACGCCCTACACGACCACGCATTTGGTGTAAATCCGACAGTCCAAAATTATTGGCGTTATTAATGAAAATAGTATTCGCATTCGGTACATCCAATCCACTTTCAATAATGGTGGTAGACACCAATACATCAAACTCATTGTTCATAAAACCAAGCATGAGTTCTTCTAACTTTTTTCCTTCCATTTGTCCGTGACCAATGCCAATTTTTGCACTTGGCACCAAACGTTGTAACAATCCTGCTACTTCTTTGATGTTTTCGATACGGTTATGGATAAAAAACACCTGCCCACCACGAGAAATCTCGTACGAAATCGCATCGCGAATAGTTTCTTCGCTAAAGCGAATCACATTGGTTTCTATAGGGTGACGGTTTGGTGGTGGCGTTTTAATCACCGATAAATCTCTTGCCGCCATCAGACTGAACTGTAAAGTACGTGGAATTGGCGTTGCCGTTAAGGTCAACGTATCTACGTTTTCTTTAATCGTTTTTAGCTTGTCTTTGGCTGCTACTCCAAATTTTTGTTCCTCATCAATAACCAACAATCCTAAATCTTTAAACTGAACTGCTTTATTCGTTAATTGATGCGTTCCTATCACAATATCCACACTTCCATCAGCAACCCCTTCTAACACGCTTTTGCGCTGTTTTGTGGTCCTAAAACGGTTTAAGTAGTCTATCGTAACCGGAAAGTCTTTTAATCGCTTAGAAAAGGTTTTAAAGTGCTGAAATGCCAAAACCGTGGTTGGTACGAGCACCGCAACCTGTTTTCCGTTATCTACGGCTTTAAAAGCCGCTCTAATGGCAATTTCTGTTTTTCCAAAACCAACATCACCACATACCAAACGATCCATCGGTTGTTCTTTTTCCATATCGGCTTTTACCTCTTGGGTAGAAGAGAACTGATCGGGTGTGTCTTCGTATAAGAAACTCGCTTCCAACTCGTGTTGCATGTGCGTATCGGGTCCGAAAGCAAAACCTCTTTGTAGCTTGCGTTTTGCGTATAGCTGAATAAGGTTAAACGCGATTTCTTTAACGCGTGTTTTGGTTTTCTGCTTGACTTTTTTCCAAGCATTCGACCCTAGTTTATATACTTTGGGTGGTTTTCCGTCTTTTCCGTTGAACTTGGAAATTTTATGTAGCGAGTGAATACTCACGTATAAAATATCACGATCGCCATAAATTAGCTTGATGGCTTCTTGCTTTTTGCCTTCTACATCAATTTTTTGGAGTCCACCAAACTTTCCAATTCCGTGATCGATATGTGTTACATAATCGCCTACCTCTAATTTGGTCAGTTCTTGCAGGGTAATGGATTGCTTTTTCGCATATCCGTTTTTGAGTCGGAATTTGTAATAACGCTCAAAAATTTGATGATCGGTATAACAAACTATTTTACTATCTAAATCTACAAATCCTTGATACAACGGAAACACGATGGTTTCATAAGAAACCTCTTCTTCGTGGTCGTCAAAAATATCGTGGAAACGTTGTGCTTGCTGTTCGTTAGAACATAATATATAATTGGTAAATCCTTTGGCCGAAAATTCGTTGAAATTCTGAATTAACAGGTCGAATTTTTTGTTGAAGGATGGCTGTGGGTGGGTGTCGAAGTTAATACTTGGGACACCTTCATGAGATTCCTCTCTCTGTTCGGAATGACGGTTTTTACCGATGTCAACCGTTGTAAAATCTTGTAATTGATTACGAATGAGCTCACCGTTACAAAACAATTCTTCTGGTTTTGCGTGTTTGATTTCGGTAGATAATTCATTAAACGATAGTTCTGCTTTTCGGTAGAATTTATCCAGTGAATCGCTTAGTAAGTCTACATTCTTCACAAAAACCGCGGTTTTTGACCAGATGTATTTTAAAAAGCTTTCTCGCGATTCCTGCAATGTTTTGTTTTCTACATTGGGCATAATGCTCACTTTCTTCAGTTTTTCTTTAGAAAGTTGCGTTTCTACATCAAAGGTTCGGATGCTGTCTACCTCATCACCAAAAAACTCAATACGATAGGGTTCGTCGTGAGAAAATGAAAACACATCAATAATTCCACCACGTACCGAAAACTCACCTGGTTCGGTTACAAAATCGACACGTTTAAAATGGTATTCGAACAGTACTTCGTTGACAAAATCGAGCGATACTTGCTCGCCCACCACCACTTTAAGTGTGTTTTTTTCCAGCTCTTTTTTGGTCACCACTTTTTCAAACAGGGCAGTAGGGTAGGTAACAATAATCGCAGGTTTTTTACGAGAATTGATACGGTTTAACACCTCAGAACGCAGGAGCACATTGGCATTGTCAGTTTCTTCTATCTGATAAGGTCTGCGATACGAACCCGGATAAAACAGCACGTTTTTATCGCCCAATAACTGCTCTAAATCGTTTAGATAATAGGCAGCTTCTTCCTTGTCGTTAAAAATTAACAAGTAGGGTTTATCGGCTTGTTTAAAAGTTTCGGAAATGACAAAAGACAACGAAGAACCGACCAAATTCGTTATTTGAAAATGGTGTGGATCTTGTTGAAGCTGATGAACAATCTGTTTTACATTCTCAGATTGTTGATAGTGATTTACAATTGCTTGCTTGCTCAACGTACAAAAATTTTACGCAAATGTACGAGGATTATTTTTTTATAAAATATTTTATTTCACGTAAGCGAACGACTGAGGAGGGTGTAAATTAAAATCTGTTTTTAAACATTTTGGAGTTTTATATATTTTCTTATTTTTTACTTGGATAGCAAATCCTTTTTCTTTCTCAGCAAAATACTCGTAAAAAAAATCTTCTGTTATTCCTGAATACTCTTTTGTTAAACTCCAAAGAGTTTCAAGATCATTATTAATTATTTCACCTATTTCAAATTCTCCTATTACTTTTTGTACAGGGGATGAAGCATAAACTATAACAGATTTTACATTATCTTTTTTAAAAATAGCTTTTCTAAACTCAAATCTTTTTGTACCATCA
Organism: Tenacibaculum sp.; assembly: GCF_050290165.1. Lineage (GTDB taxonomy): Bacteria > Bacteroidota > Bacteroidia > Flavobacteriales > Flavobacteriaceae > Polaribacter. The sequence continues at coordinate 76,682 of NZ_JBNKHD010000014.1, forward strand.
AAAATTTTAAATGCAAATTCAGGCTTTATTGATAACACTACTTTCATAAGATTCTTTTATTTATAAGCAAATTTAACTAAATTATTAAATTGATTATTGTCTATTTCAATAAAACCAAGAGGTATATTCATTATATCAGGAATTACACCAATTTTATTTAAATCATCAAGTGTTGGCTTTGGTGTTGGAAATGAATGTGCATAGAGAAACTTTATAACAAAAGGTTTGTATTTTTTCTTGTTCCACCAATTCTTTTCTAGTTCTTCTTTTTTTATCATTGTTCTTCTATAACAAGCATTGTAGAAATCTTCAAAGGACTTAAAATTATTAATTACCTCCTCTACAATGCAAATTGAAGTTACAGTGCTTGAATATTTTTTGGGTTTTGTTTCTCCTATTCTATAAATAATTAAAATATCTCCTGGTTTGAGATGTCTATCAAATGAATGTGATATATATACTTTTCCTATTCTATTTCTATGAGGTTCATTCTCTATATATTTCGTTTCATCTTCTCTAGTATTAATACTATCAGGAAATAATTCTGTATGGTATTTTGATTCTATTTTAACTATATATTTTCTAGTTTTTCTAGAGAAAAAAGGAAATGAAAGTTTAGGTTTATTAATATTAATTGGTAGAGTTTTTCCAAATGGTCTAGTCAGGACAATTTCATCTCCATTTTTTGTTGTTTTAATTCCGTGTTCAACAAACCCCCAATCTTTTAACATATCTATTAACTGTCCTTGCTCAGGCCTTTTGTCAAAAACAGTTACATAAATTTCTTCTACTTTGTATTGAAGAGCATTATCAAATACTACTTTTAAGAATCTTTCACCAATTTTATACCCATTACTTATAACCTTTAATGTTCCTATTTTTAATCTTTTTTTCTTTGAAAATGATGGCTTTATTTCATAATAGTTTTCAGTTTCATCTTCTACCTTAATGTAAAGAAAAGCGGTTAAGTTATTATCACTATAACATACATAACAGACTTTATCAAATTTAGATTTAAACCAAGAATTAAATTCATTATAATCCTCTCTAAAACTATCAAAGAAACTATCATTAATATCTACCTCAGCAAAATCAGCTTTTTTCACAGCAAGCACATTATATTGTACTAAATCAGGGTTTTCGGATGTTACTTTTTCTAAGAAAGACTGAATTTTATAAACCTTATCAGAAATTCCTAATTTATCTGCTTTAAGATGTATTTTTTTGTCTTGCGTAATAAGTATATCTATTCTCCCTTCAAATATTTCATTTAATAAATGTGTATCACTAATATCATTTTGATTAAAATCGAGTTTATCACTTACACCTTGTACTTCTGCAGAGAAAGGTATTTGATGTTTTATTTGATTATAACTATCTAATTTTGTTGAAAAAGTTTCTACAACTTGTTTATTCTTATAAGTTTCAATTTCTGATACTGTAATTGGGTGAATATATTTTTGATAGTGAAGTTTATCTATCCAATTAAATAATTGTCCTATATCAGGCTCAATTATTTTATTAGCTTCTCGGTGAATAATGATATTTGTATCTAATAAAACTCTCATATTTTTTCCAAATGATGAATTATTAAGTTAGTTTTACCGTCACTATTAATAAATAATGGAATATTTAACTTTTTAGATATATAATTAGCATGTTCTATTTCCATTTGTTGCATTTTTTCCAGAACATTTAATTTGTACTTCGATTGATCTCTTTGTTGAAGTCTTTCCAATATTAACTTAGGTTCACAAGTCAATAGAATTATTGATTCTGGGTCTATTCCAAAAAAAGTAGATTCATTTATTTTTTCAGGTTCTCCATGTGAGTTTAATAAAACAAAATGCCCATCAAGTAAGTATTTTTTATTTGGTTTAACTATTTTTTTTAAGTTGGTTAATAACCTATCTTGAGTTGTATTAAAGTTTTGAACTTTCTTGTTTTTCAAATTACTTATCTCATCCCACCTAAGAACTTCACTTGCTGACAGATGCTCAAAATTGAGCTTTTGTACTAATTCTTTGCAAACAGTTCCTTTTCCAACTCCATGAATTCCTCCTATAAATATTATTTTTCTATGTTTCATAGCATTTGTTCATTATCTCTCATGACAATTTGATATAACTGTTAGTTATATTTTACTGATATTAAAGTAAGTACTTCTTTAATTTTATGCATATGTACACATACCCCGCCACTATTCCTTACGGCAACCCATAAAGAAGTGTTTGTTTTACTTTTTTAGTTTACTATGAAGTGGCTGCTCCTAAAATAGCCAATCCTACAAAAAATAATAATAACAAAGTAAGACCGAATAGAGAAATAACTAAACCAGCTATTGCTAATCCTCTAGGCTTTTCAAATATTCCAATTAAAGACAGAATAAGTCCTGAAGCCCATATCAACCACCCAAAAATAGGAAACCATGAAAAAAGCATCCCTATTATTGATAAAACAAATCCAGCAATACCAGCTCCATTAGATTGTTTTTGTTTTACAATAATTGTTTGACCTTGATTTTCCTTTTTTTGATCTTTCAAATTTGCAATTTCTCTCATAACATCTATTTTATATCTTCTTATTTTCTTTGCATATGTATACAACTACTATTCTTTACAGCAACCCGTAAAGAAGTATGTTTTTACTTTTTTAAGAAAAAATAGTTGAGATAAGGGGTAGTACTACTTTTTACTTTTTTTTAGCGTGTTAAACATAGTAAAAAAAGAGGAGGGAGGCAAGCCTTTTCGTCATTACGAGGGAAGTTATGACCGAAGTAATCTGTTTGTTTAGAACTCGTTATAAAAAGATTGCTTCGCTATTGCTCGCAATGACGAAACCAATAGCAATTACGGAACAAAAAACATAACGTCATTACGAAGGAGGGACGACTGAAGTAATCTGTTAATTGGGAACGCACAACTTAAAGATTGCTTCGCTTTAGCCTGTCTTGAGCGACAGTCGAAAGGCTCGCAATGACGAAACCAATAACAATGACGGAACAAAAAAATATAACGTCATTACGAAGGAGGTGACGACTGAAGTAATCTGTTGGTTTGGAACGTATGAGGTAAAGATTGCTTCGTTAGTGCTCGCAATGACGGTTTAAATGACAACAAAACATAAAAATTGCTGCATTCTCTTAATTAAGCCCTACAATGCTATAGCCTTTGTTATGGATATAATCATCTATATTACTTTTTTGTGTTTTGTAGTTAAACCATGTCCAGTCTGTTTGAGGAGGGGTTTCCCACCACCAAATATTCCCAGTACCATTTGTTTTTTTAACAGCTTTTTTTTTCGTCATTACCACACACCACGATTTTTTATTTTGATCGTACGTAATGCTGGTTAGCTTATATCCTTGTGATTTTTTATTCTTTAATAAATCGTGCGGAAAGTCTGCCCTATATTCTATTAACTGATCTTCATTGTTTCTTTTTCGAGGCATTAAAACAGAAAATGCAATTATATTTTTATACTGCATGCTTTTTATGTTTTTGCAAAACCAGCCTCCGCTCCAACCATCTTTCACTTCTTTAGAAATGCTATGGTTGTAGTTAGGACTTCCTGCAAAAAAATATACAGATACAGGGTTGACAGAAATCTTCTCAAACAGGTAAAATCTACGTATTGTGTTTCCTGATATATACAAGGAAATATCTTGTATGGTATACCCATCTTTTAGTTTATCTTTAATTTGCTGACTTGATGGACTAAGCATGTATCGCTGAGAAAAAGCTCCTTGAGTTTTGTTCATCACAACAAACCATTCATTGGTATTAAAATTCACATTCTGAATTTTATACCCTTCATCCCACTTAGATTTAATCCAGTCTTTAGGAAAGTTTCCGCTCACCTTATATACTTGATTTCCGTCGGTTTTTTCTAAAATCACAATATGATTTTGCTGCGCAAAAGAAACCTCTATAAAAATAAGAGTTATAAAGACTAAAAAGTATTTTAACCGCATATCAAATCCTCTTAGTCGTATGATACACATGCTTTTATATAGGCGTACGGGTACGTTCCTCCCCAAAGAGACAAAACATATTCACCATTAGGTATGCTATAGGTACCATTTTTAAAAAACCTTATGCCATTACCTGGAACACTACGAAGCTGGATTTTTTGGATATTTCTACCCAGTCTTACACTTATTTTTCCTTGAGTTACGATGATATTTGGTTTTTGATACTGTCCGTTCGCCCATAAAATTGTACAGTCTGTATGGGCATATGACAATTCTTTATCATTCTCTTTAAAATGTTCCTTTTCTTCAAAGTTTTCAATACCTAAGTCTTGAATATTTTCTCCTTGAGCTGAAAAGCCTTTGTACTTTAATTCGTCTCCACTTTCTTTCATAAAATTGGTGTTTAAAGATTTAATAGTATACGTGCTTTATAAGTCACCATCCTTTACAACTTATCGTAAAGAAGTGCTTGTATTTACATTGTATCAATAAAAAATAGTTGAGATAAGAGGAGTACTATTTTTAACAATTTTCAAGTTTAAACATAGTAAAAAAAGAGGAGAAAAACAAGTCTTTTTACTCATTTTTAAGAAGTTATAATATATTTATTCAACTTAATACTTTGGTACTTTTTTAGTATCTCCATTAGGATGCAACCTATGTACACATCTATTTATATCTCCATTAACATGAGCACGATGTGAGCATGGATAAAGATCTCCATTAGGATGACACGGTATAATTTGACCATAATAGTTTGTACAAGAATGTTGACATCTATATACATCTCCATTAACATGAGCACGATGATTACATGCTGTAATATCTCCATTTGGATGTACCATATGGGTACAAGGAATTTTAATGTATGTATACTCCACACCTCCATTATTAGAACCGCTAACCAATTGATATCCTCTAAGAACCAATTTTGCTCTTTCTTTACCAGAAGAATGGGTATGATCATTATTATTTTTTGGTAAGCTATATAGGTAATTATAAACCGTGTTTATATCATAACCATAACTAGCTAAAAATTTACCAGCATATACGTCTGCTTCATCTTCTGTTTGTGTTGATGAAGTTCGTATTTTCCACGTAGATCCGTAAGGGTTATATATATTTGATTGATGTCCTAACGCTTGATGCCCCCATTCATGAGCAAAAACAAATGCTAATACATGCTTGTTTTTATTAATCGTTGAGTAATCTAATATGATTAAACCTCCATTATGTGCTTGTCCCCAATTAAAAGTTTGACTGAAAATTATAGGATAATTCATTCCAGAATAACTTTTTAACTGCTTATATATATTATATGTTTTTGGGTAATTATATGCATAGTAAATCTGACCTCCATATGCATCTTTCCATTCATTAATCATGTATTTTTGCTGATCGGAAAAGTTATATTGAGCAAATAAACCCTGACTTATCAATATCAATACTCCTAAAATTAACTCCCTTATTTTCATAATGTTTGGTTTTTATTAATCCTTAACTTAATTACTCGTTTTATAGCGCATTTGAGCTATTATAAAACTTAATTGTATGAAACCACAATTCACTACTTTTTACTGTAGAAAATATGTTTATCATACAATAGATTAATAAAAAATAGTTGAGATAAGGGGTACTACCTTTTACAATTTTTTTCTTGTTTAAACATAGTAAAAAAAGTAATGATAAACAAAAAACACAGCTATACTTAATTCATTAATAACACTTTAAAAAACTTTTTTGTAAAATATAACTTAAAATAATAGCAGCAGGTTGTACTCTATATAGTACGGATAGTAATTGCTTCAACCCGCCATAACTGGCTTATTAAATCAAAAATATCTATCAATTCCCAAGTAGGGGTGAGGTGGTTTTGTAGTTCATTAAAGCTAATTGTTTCTCCATTATTTAGTTTATCAAAAATCAAACTGAGTTTTGGGTTATTGCTTACAGGTATCTCATTTCCTCTAGCCATAATGCAGATTTTATCTGTGTTATCTACATGTGTTAACAACGGAAAAATCGTTTTTCCCATAATTTGAAATGGTGGATTAGGTAACCCTTCGTTGTTTCGAGGTATTGACGGGTGTAAAACTCCCGCATTGCTCTTAAGTCCAATAATATATTTTAAAAGTGCTTTTTTATATTGCTGTTCCCATGTTTCACGGTTTAACAAAATATTCCAATCTAGTTGCTTGGTTGTGAAATCAACTGGCATTAAATAGTCTATTGTTGGATTTTTTGGTAGCTCATTTAAGGCTATTTGTGAAGCTATTTTCTTTTCTAAAGAATCTCGTGACGGATTTATATAATCCATTATCACACTCAAGGAAAACTCATCGGTTTTTGCGATGTGATATACCTGATGTGGAATAAACATGACTGCCTTTGTTTTTAGGGGATATTTAGTGGATTTTGGTAACATTAACTCCACCTCGTGAAACACTTTGGTATGGTGCTCTATTTGGTTGTATTCTTCGATATCCCAAGTGTAAAAACCTTTATCGTTTGGTCCTAAATGGAACAAAAAACCATCTTCCCCTTTGGAATCTTTGTGAATTCCGAAAGGAGTAAAGCCATAATTTCCCATAAAAAATAAAAAAGAAAGTCCACCCAACGGCATTCCTGCTTTTTGAAGTAGGGGAGCTACAATGTGGCTCATTTTCTCGGTGAATTCATTGCTGTAAGTTTCCAAACTATTGAAAACAATTCCAAATTTTTGATTACCAAAGAACCTAGTACACCATTGTTCAATGTTTTCATTATCTTTTGGTCTGTTGGTAGCCATTTCTTCGGCTATTCCATTTTGAAGCTCGTGGTTTATGTATACTTTGATGCCTTTATGCAATCCTCCTTTGTCTAAAAACCGATTGATAATGTTTTTTAATTCTTCTTTTAGAAAGGTTACATCAGCATCAGAAAGTATATTATCTACAGAGGTTGGTTTGGTAAATTCTTTTGAATTTAGATAGAGTTTTTTCCAAGTTTCAGTATTCTTTGTGTTCTTCATAGACGGGTTTTTAAGACTTGTTCTTATAAAAATAGGATATTTTAAAAGTCCTTTTTATACTTTTATTACTCTATTTTAATCAGTTATACCACCTAAACGTCATTACGAAGAAAGTGCAACGAAATAATCTGTTTATCTAGGAGTCATAACTGAAAGATTGTTTCGTTGTGGCCCGCAATAATAAAATAAATAGCAATAAATCAATTTGTAGAAGCTATAATTAGTTAAGATCTAAACATTTGCCTAAATCATAATCTTCTTTTGTTATTGGCTTTCTATTAATAGCATCGGTATCCCAATCTTGTGCAATAAACCATCTATCATTTATTTTTTTGAGTACCACGTGGAACCTTCCATAAGAAATATAAGGTTCTTTACCTTTTTCGGTATAGATAATTCGGTAATAGCCTACCTCGTAGCCTGTATTTTCCTTATATATTCTTTGATCAAAACAAAAATCTATCTGTCGTTTTCGATTGGTGGATTTTTGATAAGATGTTTGTACCGAGTTTTTATATGCTGCTCCTATTCGAATGCCATATTTATTTGCTCGTAACACATCATCAGTATGCAAACTATTAAAAGCTTTCCAGTCTCTAGCTTCAAAATAAGTTTTGAATGGTTTCCATACTTGTTCATTGATTTCTTTTTCTAGTTCTTGTTGATTTTGTGAAAAACTCAACGTAATTGAACATAGAACAATAAAAAAGGTAATTACGAATTTCATTTTTACTTCATTTAAAATTCACTTGTTAACAAGTTACTGTTTTTTTTGATAGTTCTCATTGAAATTATAGAGTGTTTCTATGAATTTTAAAAAAGCTCTCTTTTTAAAGTAAAAACTTTCATAAATTGATTTTAAACAATGATAATACACCAAGCTAACACATCGTATTAATTAATTTTAAAACCCTTTTAAATCGTTTATAAAAAACCTTTGTTTTATTACTCCTTTTTATAAAAAATGTGATTATTATAAGAAAAAATAATACTTAATTTTTAGAAAGAAATGTTTATTTTCGGCGGTACTTACGCAAAGTATAATTTATAAAATCAAAATAAAGAGATAACTAAAAAGAAATTGGATACTTTTTAAAATTACAGTACTTTGCGACACATACTTTAAATAGTAAAACTTAATAATCAATTAAAATAAAAACCCTATAAACTAGTTATTACTCATAAACACATTTTTTTCCCTCATGAAACATAAAATATTACTCATAGCTCTCTTTGCCTGTTTAACAACTTCTGTTTTTTCACAAAATTTAAATGATTCTTGGCAAATAGGTGTAGGATTCGGAATCACAAAATTTAATGAAAGTGATGCCGCATATATTGGTGATCAATATTTATTTCAAGTACCCGTTTTAAGTTTAACCATGCCTCTTGGTGGTCATTTCTCTTTTGATGGTGCTATGTCGTTTAATACCATTGACGATGTTGGATTTATTAAAAATTCAGCAAAATATTTTTCTATGGATGGTTCGTTTCGTTACAACTTCGATGCTATGTTTGATAAGTTTGCTCCATATGTATTTATAGGAGGTAGTGTAGTAGATTCTGAACGTAAAATGACTCCAACTTTAAATGCTGGGGCAGGAGGAATCCTTTGGGTTAGTGATAATATAGGTATCAATCCACAATTGTATTACAAGCATTCATTTGAAGGATATGAAAGTATGCGTTCTCATATTCAAGGAACCTTGGGTGTAGTTTTCAAATTGAATTGGAATAGTATGTCAAGAGGTCACCGATCTAAATCATCTGCTTCTTGTTATTATGACCGTATATAAATAAAGATATAAAACAAAAAAAGCCGCTTAATAAGCGGCTTTTTTTGTTTTTATGATAATGCGTTTATCGCATTTTGTATTCTTGTAATTGTCGTTTCTTTTCCAATCATTGTCATAATATCAAACAAATCTGGTCCTGCAAGTTTGCCTACCAAACTCAATCGCAACGGTTGCATTACCTTACCAAAACCTATTTCTTTAGAGGTAATCCACCCTTTAATTTCTGTTTGAGCATTGTCTATTGAAAAGTCTTCGATTATAGAAATAACTTCAATTAACTCTTGCATTAACGCACTAGTTTCTGGTTTCCATTGCTTTTTAGCAGCTTTTTCATCGTATTCTGAAGGGTTTTCAAAGAAAAAGTTAGATAACTCCCAAAAATCAGCTACAAACGTAGCACGCTCTTTTATTAAAGAAACTATTTTTTCTACATGCTCTTTGTTTGCTTTAATTCCTTTTGCTTCTAGAATTGGCAAGAACAATTCTGTAAGTTCTTCAGAAGATTTTTGTTGTAAATACTGTTGATTAAACCATTTGGTTTTATCTGGACTGAATTTCGCTCCTGATTTACTTACTCTATTTAAATCGAAAGCAGTAACCAATTCTTCTAAACTAAATATTTCTTGTTCTGTTCCTGGATTCCACCCTAATAAAGCTAACATATTGATAAATGCATCAGCAAAATACCCATCTTCCTTGTATCCACGTGAAACGTCGCCTGTTTCTTCGTTGGTGTATTCTAATGGGAAAACTGGGAATCCTAATTTATCACCATCACGCTTACTTAATTTTCCTTTTCCTACAGGTTTTAAAATTAATGGTAAGTGAGCAAATTTTGGTGCTTTCCAATCAAATGCGCGGTATAATAATTCGTGAAGTGGGAGAGAAGGTAACCATTCTTCACCACGAATAACGTGTGAAATTTCCATCAAGTGATCGTCAACAATGTTTGCTAAATGATAGGTTGGCATACCGTCTGACTTAAACAATACCTTATCATCTAACGTATTTGTTTCAACTTTAATAGTACCACGGATTTCATCTTGTAAAATTAAAGTTTCGTCTTGAGGTGTCTTAAAACGGATTACATACTTTTCTCCTGCATTTATCTTTGCTGCGACTTCATCAGCAGAAAGAGCTAACGAGTTATTTAATTTTTGTCGATTATGCCAATTATAAATAAACGTTTTCCCTTTTTCTTCATGATCTTTACGATGTGCATCCAATTCTTCAGCAGTATCAAATGCATAATATGCCCATCCTTTTTCTATCAATTCATCAGCATATTTTTTATATAAATCTTTACGTTCAGACTGACGATAAGGTCCGAATTTTTCGTTTTTCCCTGGTCCTTCATCAAAAGGAATGTTACACCATTCTAATGAATCTATAATGTATTGTTCTGCGTTGGCTACATAACGTGTTTGATCGGTATCTTCAATTCGTAATATGAAGGTTCCATTATGCTTTTTAGCAAATAAATAATTGAATAAAGCAGTTCTTACACCACCCATGTGTAAAGGTCCTGTTGGACTCGGAGCAAAGCGTACTCTTACGTTCTCAGTCATTTTTTAAATCAAGTTTGAAAACGCAAAGATAGTTTTATGTTAAGAAATAAGAAAAGGTAGAGGAGAATTGTTTATTATATTTAATCTTTTTATAGCACTTCTTATTTTACTTAATAAAGTAATTTCACAGAGATTATATTTATAGACAATCTCTGTGAAGTTACTAGTTATATTATTGTATTACACAACCGAACTTCATACAAATATATCCTTCAGGACATCCATTTAAAGCACAAATATGCACTCCTCCATTAATTGAAATTTGCTCTTGTTTGTTCAATACTGAACCTAAGTTTGAAATGTTCTTTAACATAATTTAAAATTTATATATTAATAAAAACGCAATCTATCCTATTTTTAATTTTTAGATTACGATTTTACCATAAAAAAAGTGAGGTTTTACCTCACTTTTAAAAAATTTAATTTTATTAAGTTTTGAATAAACTCTTAATAGCAATTGCCTAAAATATTACATCTGCCTGTTTTACATGTAAAATCATCATTTGGACAAATGATTGCTGGGTCATAACCTCCATTAACTTTTTTTTGTTCTTGTTTGTTTAGAGTAGTACCTAAATTTAAAATGTTCTTTAACATAGTTTAAAAATTTATAGATTAATAAAATCCTAATCTATTTCTTTTTTTATATCATCATTAAATTTTAACCTTAAAAAAAGTAAGGTAAAACCATACTTTTTCAAATTTTTGAATCTTATTTTCTTAATTAAGAAGAATAAAAATTAATTATCAATAAAAAAAAGCGAGTTAAAACTCGCTTTTTGTAATACTATTTATACTGACAATATCCATTATAACAAAAAGAATCCCAAGGTGGACAATCTTTATCGGTAAAACATCTTATGTTTCTCCAACCTCCATTAATATTTTTTTGTTCTTTTTTATTTAGAGTTACCCCTAAATTTGAAATGTTTTTTAACATCTTTAAGTTTTTAAAGTTAGTACAAGCAATATAATCTAACTTTAAAAACCTATTTTATATTTTACCTTAAAAAAGGTAAGGGAATTCCATACTTTTTCTTTCAACTATACTTTTTTACTTATTTAAAGAGATGTTTTAAGTATGTTATCTACGTTTATACAAATCTTTAACTAAGAATTCTTTATAAAACACGTATTTTTATATTCAATATGAGAGAGTTTAATAAAATACAACAAAAATTACAGCATTTTAGTAGAAAATACTACAAAAATGAATTGATAAAAGGGAGCATCTTATTTGTTTCGTTAGGATTGATATATCTATTTTTCACTTTATTCATTGAGTATTTTCTTTGGTTAAAACCTACTTCGAGAACCATCTTATTTTGGTTTTTTATAGCTGTAGAATTGTTTTTGTTATTCCGCTTTATCTGTTTTCCTGTATTCAAAATTATGGGCTTACAAAAAGGAATTTCTTTTGAAGAAGCTTCTAAAATTATTGGGAACCATTTTCCTGAGGTACAAGACAAGTTATTAAATGTACTCCAATTACAGCAATCAACTCAACAATCGGATTTATTAGCAGCAAGTATTGAGCAAAAATCAAAAGAATTACAGCCCATTTCTTTTAACAAAGCTATCAATTTTAATAGCAATAAAAAGTACTTAAAATATGTGCTGATTCCTATTTTTATTTGGATGGTTTCTCTGCTTACAGGAACTTCTGAAAAGCTTTCACAGAGTTTTAATCGAGTGGTGCATCATTCTGTAGCGTATAACCCACCAGCGCCATTTTATTTTGAATTAACTGCAAAAGATTTGCGTGTAATTAAAGGAAAAGATATCACAATATATATTCAAACTAAAGGAGAGGTTATTCCGCAGGAAGCGAAAATCTATTTTAACAAGCAACAGTATTTTTTAGAAAATGAAGGAAACGGATTGTTCTCCTATACATTTTCCGAAGTACAAGTACCCATCACTTTTTATGTAAGTGCTAACAACGTTGATTCGCAAGAATATCAAATTTCAATTATCAATACTCCCTCTATTCAAAATATCTCTTTACAGCTACAATATCCTACGTATATAAAAAAGGCTAACGAAACCATTCAAAACACAGGAAACTTAAATGTTCCACAAGGAACAATTGTTACTTGGACCATCAAAACTTCTGAAACCGATACAGTTAGCTTCATACATCAAGAAAAAAGAGAAATTTTTACACAAAAAGAAAACGATGTTTTTGAATTTAAAAAGCAACTAAATCAAAATTTACACTATCAAATTACCACATCTAATAACAACTTAAAAGATTACGAACAACTTCAGTTTTCAATTGATGTTATCAAAGATGAGTACCCTACGATTTCTGTAAATTCAAACATTGATAGTATTACAAGAGGCAATGCTCAGTTTGTGGGGCAAATAGCCGATGATTACGGTTTTAAGAAATTAGAAGTTGTCTATTACGACAAAAACAATACACAAAATACTAAAAATCAATTAATTAATATTACTAAAGAAACTATTCAAACCTTTGAGTTTGAATTTCCTGGAAATTTAAATCTAAAAGAAGGTCTGAATTACGAACTCTATTTTCAGGTGTACGATAACGACCTTGTTAACGGGAATAAGAAGACAATGAGTAACAAATTTAGCTATCGTCAAAAATCGGAAGAAGAAGTAGAAGAGGAGCTATTAGAAGAGCAAAAAAACTACATTGAAGACTTTAAAAATTCCTTAGATCAGCAACAAAAAAGTAAAAAAGAATTGGAAAAAATTCAGTTCGATTTGCAAAACAAAAAGAATATCAACTGGAACGATCAAAAGAAAATTCAGAATATTGTAAAACGTCAAGAACAGTATCAGCAAATGATGCAACGTCAAACGCAAAAACTACAAGAGAATTTCTCTGAAAAAAAGGAGGAAAACGAAACTCTTCAAGAGAAAAAAGAAAACCTTCAAAAACGTATTGAAGAGCTTAAAAAATTAGAAAAGCAACAAAAGTTATTGGATGAATTGATGAAGTTAGCTGATAAGCTAAACAAAGAAGATTTGATAAAAAAGACCAAAGAACTAGCTGAACAAAACAAACAACAAGAACGTAGTTTAGAACGTATTTTAGAAATGACCAAACGTTTCTATGTTGAACAAAAGATGAATCAATTAGCCAATAAACTTGATGAATTATCAAAAAAACAAGACGGTCTAAGTAAAAAAGATTCCTCTAAAGAAGACCAAAAGCAACTGAATGAAGAATTCCAAAAAATAAAAAAAGGATTAAAAGAGCTTCAAAAAGAAAATGAAAAACTAAAACAGCCCATGGAAATTCCTTCTATGGAAAATTTAGAAAAACAAGCACAGGAAGAACTGAACAAAGCAGAAGAAAATTTAGAAAACAACAACCCGCAGAACGCCAAAGAAAATCAGAAAAAAGCTTCCGAAAAAATGCAGCAAATGAGTCAGCAAATGCAACAAGCAATGCAATCGATGAGTGCTGAAATGGAGGAGGAGAACATGGAAGGATTACGTCAAATCTTAGAAAACCTGATTACCTTTTCTTTCGATCAAGAAGCTCTGATGGATGTGTTTTCATCTACCAATGCTGCACATCCTGACTTTGGTAAAAATTTACAAAAGCAATACCAGCTTAAAACTTATTTTGAACATATTGATGATAGTTTATTTGTGCTTTCTATGCGTGTACCTAGTATTTCTTCAAAAGTACAAGATCAATTAGCACAGGCACATTATAACTTAGATCAATCTTTGGAAAACTTTGCAGACAACTTCTTTCAAAATGGTATCTCTAATCAGCAATATGTAATGACTTCTGCTAACACTTTAGCGGATATGCTAAGTAATACCTTAGACGCGATGCAAAACCCTAAACCAGGTAGTGGAAAAGGAAAGGGTAAAGGAAAATCGTTTAGCTTACCAGACATCATTCAGAAACAAAATGAGCTTATGGAAAAGATGAAAGAAGGCATGCAAAAACAAAATCAAGGCAAACCTAAAGACGGTAAAGAAGGAAAAAAAGAAGGAGGAGAAGGCGAACAAAACGATGATTTAGATGGTGAATTGTATCAAATTTACAAAGAGCAATCGCAACTTAGAGAACAGTTAGAAAATGCTATTAAAGAAGGTAACGAAGGCAATGGTGATGCAAAAAAAGCATTAAAAAAAATGGAGCAGTTAGAAAATGAAATTTTGGAAAAAGGATTTACGCAAGAAAGTATTAATAGAATGCAGCGACTAAACTATGAACTTTTAAAATTAGACAAGGCTACTTTTGAGCAGAACAGAGATAAACAACGTAAATCGAACGCCAATTTTAAAGAATTTAAGAATACTTCTACACAAGAACTAAAATTTAAAAAGTTGTTTTATAACCAAACAGAGATATTAAACAGACAATCACTACCTTTGCGCCAAAATTACAAGAAGAAGGTGCAAGAGTACTTTAGCCTTCCAAAAGATAGAGAATAACGCATTAAAAAGCTTTTAGAACGTAACAAGTACTATTGCTTTTTAAGTAAGAATTTTAAAGTAAGAATATATAGTATTTGATATAAGAAATGATTGCATTTAATTACGAAACCGAGTTTCAACTAAACAACGAAGAAAACACTTCAAAATGGATAGAAACTTGTATAGAAAAAGAAGGGTTTGAATTGGGGGAAATCAACTATATTTTTTGTGATGATGCCTATTTACACAAAATCAATGTTGAATTTTTACAGCACGACACCTTAACCGATATCATTAGTTTTGATTATACGTTAGGTAAATTAGTAGGAGGTGATATTTTTATTTCTGTAGAAAGGGTTAAAGAAAATGCTAAAGAGTTTAATGTTTCTTTTGACAACGAATTACACCGCGTAATTATTCATGGTATTTTACATTACATGAAATACAAGGATAAGACAGAAGAAGAGAAGCAACTAATGCGTTCAAAAGAAAATGAATGTTTAGAAATTTTAGATAAAAATTAAATCGTTCCACGTGGAACTGAATAAAAAAATGAGTTTATTTAATACAACATACGATGTAATTGTAGTAGGAGGTGGACATGCTGGTAGCGAAGCAGCAGCAGCAAGTGCAAATATGGGAGCACACACTTTGTTAATTACAATGAACTTGCAAAACATTGCTCAAATGAGTTGTAATCCTGCCATGGGTGGAATTGCAAAAGGGCAAATAGTACGTGAAATTGATGCACTTGGAGGTTATAGTGGTATTGTAACCGATAAGACTGCAATTCAATTTAAAATGCTTAATAAATCGAAAGGCCCCGCTATGTGGAGTCCAAGAGCTCAATCAGACAGAATGCAATTTGCAGAGTGCTGGAGAACGATGTTAGAGCAAACAGAAAATTTAGATTTTTATCAAGATTCTGTAAATGGATTATTGTTTGATGGAGATACCATCACAGGGGTAAAAACTGCCTTAGGTTTAGAAATAAAAGCTAAAACAGTTATCGTAACAGCAGGTACTTTTTTAAATGGATTGATTCATATAGGTGAAAAAACATTTGGTGGTGGTAGAGCAGGAGAAGGAGCTTCAACTGGTATTACTGAAGATTTAGTTGCTAAAGGTTTTGAAGCTGGTAGAATGAAAACAGGAACACCACCACGTGTTGACGGACGTTCATTAGACTATAGTAAAATGACCGAGCAGCCTGGTGATGATAATCCAGAAAAGTTTTCATATTTACCCATTACTAAACCATTAGCCGAACAACGTTCTTGTTATTTAACCTATACCAATCCTGAAGTACACAATTTACTTCGCGAAGGTTTTGATCGTTCACCTATGTTTAATGGTAGAATTAAATCTACTGGACCTCGTTATTGCCCTTCGGTAGAAGATAAAATCAATCGTTTTGCAGAGAAAGAACGTCACCAAATTTTTGTAGAACCAGAAGGATGGAATACGGTAGAAATATATGTAAATGGATTCTCAACTTCGCTTCCAGAAGATATTCAAGACAAAGCCATCCGATCTATTCCAGGTTTTGAAAACGTAAAGTTTTTTAGATACGGATATGCTATCGAGTACGATTATTTTCCACCCACACAATTAAAGCATAACTTAGAAACAAAGTTAATTAACAACTTGTTTTTTGCAGGTCAAATTAACGGAACTACAGGTTATGAAGAAGCAGCCGCTCAAGGTTTAATGGCAGGTGTAAATGCTGCTTTAAAAGTTCAAGAAAAAGAACCTTTTATTTTAAAAAGAAGTGAAGCGTATATAGGTGTTTTAATTGATGATTTAATTACTAAAGGAACAGAAGAACCATATCGTATGTTTACTTCTCGTGCTGAGTACAGAACACTTTTAAGACAAGATAATGCCGATTTACGCTTGACAGAAAAATCTTATAAATTAGGTTTGGCTTCTCAAGAAAGAATGGATAGGGTAGAAGAGAAGAAAAACAAAACACAAAACCTTATCGATTTTATTAGTGATCTTAGTATTACAAAAGAAGAGGTAAATCCTATTTTAGAAAGTAAAGATTTAGCTACAATTAATCAGTCGATGAAACTGTATAAAATTGCAGCAAGACCTCAATTAACTTTTTCTGATTTTAGATCAATTGAAAAATTAGAAAACTATATCCAAGAAAATTCTATTGATGATGAAATCATCGAACAAGTAGAAATTCATTTAAAATATTCTGGTTATATAGAAAAAGAAAAAAGCAATGCTGATAAATTAAACAGATTAGAGAATGTACCTATACCATCAACATTTGATTATAATAAAGTAAAGTCTCTATCATTTGAAGCAAGAGAAAAATTATCTAAAATACAACCTACTTCGATTTCACAAGCAAGTAGAATAAGTGGAGTATCACCAAGCGATATTTCAGTTCTATTAGTATATATGGGACGATAAATTAAATGTATTAAGAAGCGTAAAAAATAAAACGTTCCACATGGAACGTTTTATTTTTTTTATGTATAATTGTCCTTTATTAAACCAATGTTCCACAAGGAACAATCAACAAGAATTACAAAATTGATCACAGAAAAAGAGTTCTATAAGAACTTAACCCCTTATTTAAACTGTATCGATTATACAGTATCAAATGAAAGTTATGAAGTAATGCAAAACGTCACCTACGATATGTTAGTTACTTCTCCTGTTCCTGATAATTTAGACAAATACTATTTGAGTGAAAATTATATTTCACATACTGATAGTAAAAATTCTCTTTTTGATAAAATTTATCAATTAGTAAAAAATTATACCCTCAAGAAAAAACTAAAATTAATTAACTCATTCAATACAGAAGAAAAATCAATTTTAGATGTTGGAGCTGGTACGGGCGATTTTTTAAAAGTATGCAAAAAAGGTGGGTGGAAAATTACAGGAGTAGAACCTTCGGAAAAAGCACGTGAATATGCCAACAGTAAAAAAATAATTTTACAAAAAGATATCGCTCAAATTCAAAGTAAGAAATTTGATGTAATTACTCTTTGGCATGTTTTAGAACATATTCCTAATTTAATGGAATATGTACAGCAACTTAAAAAACTTTTAAAACCAAATGGTATTTTAATTATTGCTGTTCCAAATTATAAAAGTTACGACGCAAATTATTATAAAGAGTATTGGGCTGCTTTTGATGTTCCAAGACATTTATGGCATTTTTCAAAAACTTCGATTTCTAAAATATTTTCACTAGTAGAAATGGAAGTTAAAAAAACACTTCCAATGAAATTTGATTCATTTTATGTTTCTCTTTTATCTGAAAAATACAAAAACAAAAAGTCAAAACCTTTTAGTGCATTTTTTACAGGATTAAAGTCAAATATGAAAGCAAAACGAAGCGGAGAGTATTCTTCTTTAATTTATATCTTAAAAAACAAGTAAAACTTAATTTAAAGCCATTATACAGTATTTATTAATAATAAACGTAGAAACACCTTCAGAAAAAATAAAAACCTCTTAAAATTAATTTTTTAAGAGGTTTTAAAATAAATAATAATTATTTACAATATAACTACCAATAATTTTTAACTATTTAATAAATACACACCAAAAATGGCTATTAAAAAGTAAACTGCTAAGGTCATCGCACCTGCGTAATCTTTTGCTAAACGTTGACCTATTAACAAGAAAATTAAAGTCAATGCACAAAGCTCTACTCCAATTAGAGCAATATCATTATTTCCAGTCGTAGATAAATGGAAAATTCCAACAAACATTAATGCACCTGCTAATAACTCCATTACTAAAATTACAGCTAATAAAATTGGTACCGAATTTTTTAAAGGTGAGTTTTGAAAATGATCTTTAATAAAAGATAAGTTACCTTTCCAATCAGATACTTTATCAATACCAGATTGTAAAAATGTAACGATTAAAAAAAGTAGAATTAAAATTTCTGTTGCGTTTTGTTGTATAAGTTCCATATAATTGATTTTTCACAAATATAAATTTAAAAATGGACTGTAACAATTCTAAAAAAATTCGTCAAATAGATAGCTATTTAAATAGTATCTTTAACAAAAAAATTACTAATTATAAAAATTAAAAACTATGCCAGTTTACATGTATCCGGTTATTTTTATCGGAATTATCGTCTTTTTATCATCTTTTTTTATCGTAAAACAACAAACCGCTGCTATTATAGAACGTTTTGGTCGTTTTCAAAGCATTCGTCATTCTGGTCTTCAATTAAAAATTCCTATAGTTGATAGGATTGCAGGAAAATTGAGTTTGAAAATTCAACAGTTAGATGTAATTGTTGAAACTAAAACCTTAGATGATGTATTTGTGAAATTAAAAGTTTCAGTACAATATAAAGTGATACGCGATAAGGTGTATGATGCCTTTTATAAACTAGATTATCCGCATGACCAGATTACTTCGTATGTTTTTGATGTAGTTCGTGCAGAAGTGCCTAAAATGAAGTTAGATGATGTATTTGTTAAAAAAGATGATATTGCAATCGCTGTTAAGACAGAATTAAATGATGCCATGATGGATTATGGTTACGATATTATAAAAACATTAGTTACAGATATTGATCCTGATGCACAAGTAAAAGCGGCAATGAATCGTATTAATGCAGCAGATAGAGAGAAAACAGCAGCTCAATATGAAGGAGATGCGCAACGTATTTTAATTGTTGAAAAAGCTAAAGCAGAAGCTGAAAGCAAACGTTTACAAGGTCAAGGTATTGCTGATCAACGTCGTGAGATTGCTCGTGGTTTAGAAGAATCTGTTGAAGTTTTAAACCGTGTAGGTATTAACAGTCAAGAAGCATCTGCTTTGATTGTAGTAACACAACATTACGATACATTACAATCGTTAGGAGAAGAAACAAATAGTAACTTAATTTTATTACCTAATTCACCTCAAGTAGGTAGCAATATGCTAAACGATATGGTAGCTAGTTTTACAGCAAGTAATCAAATTGGAGAAGCAATGAAAAAAGCACAAGAAAAGAAGGATAAGGAGTAAACAAACTTCTTTATTAAATACAATCAACAAATAAAAGACCGAAACTATTAAGCTTCGGTCTTTTTAATTTTATCTAAATAGAATTATTTTTTTTCTTCTACTTTATTATTCTCACTATCGTCATCATCAGACTTGGTAGCATCTTTAAATTCTTTGATACCTGTACCTAAACCTTTCATTAATTCTGGAATTTTTTTACCTCCGAACATTAATAATACTAATGCTACAACAATGGCAATTTGCCATGGTCCAATCATTCCTAAAAATATAGTAAGTGAATTCATTTTTATTGATTTTTAACGTCACAAAGATACAAAATTAACTTCTGTGTTCTATTACTCCACCAATTACTTTTTTATCTTTAAAAACTTCTGGTTTTCCTTTGTAGAATATAGAACCTCCAAACGAAACTTTTGCATCTAAAGCTTCACCTACGTGAACCTCAATTTTAGATCCAGATCCAGCTTTAGCAACAGTCATATTAGTTACATTTAATTTATAACCATGGTACATTCCACCTAAATCTGCATCGATAGTTTGGTTCTTAGATGATCCAGAAAGCCTAATAACAGCCCCTGAAGAACTTTTTACTCTTAAATGCTTTACTTCTACCACAAGATTGATATAAGCTCCTTCTTGTGCTTTAATTTCAATATTTTGCTGATTGATATCTTTTCCTGTAATTGCAGATCCTTCATTGGCATCTATAACAACCAAATCGCTAGTATAGTGTAATTTTACTACAGCTTTACCATCTGCGCTTGTTTCAGGAAATTTTAAAGATATTTTTAGAGTATTGTTAACTAACTTTACTTTTACCTTATCAGCTTTTTCACCTGTAATTGTTAATTCAGGTGTATCTGATTTAATTAATTCTACATCAATACCGTTGTATACCTTTAATTCAGAAAATTTACCAATTTTCTTCGTTATAGTCGTTTGTGCTGATGCTAAAACGGTCACCAAGAACAAACTTAAAATAGCTAACTTCTTCATAATAAATACCATTAGTTAATTGTTAATAACCAACAATTATACCAATACTATAAAGACAAATATTAAATTTTATTGTTGAAAAGGAAACATTTAATGTGAAATTAAATTAAAATCAAGGTGCTTACGCTCTAAATCTGTTTGTTTAACCTTAACCACAACTTCATCACCTAATTGAATCATATTCTTAGTAGATTGTCCTACAATGGCATATTGTTTTTCATCAAAAATATAATAATCATCTTTTATATCTCTAATACGTACCATACCTTCACATTTGTTCGACTTTATCTCTACATAAATTCCCCACTCAGTAACACCTGAAACAACACCTTCAAATTCTTCATCTTTGTGATCTTGCATGTATTTAACTTGCATGTACTTGATAGAATCTCTTTCGGCTTTAGAAGCTAATTCTTCCATTTTTGAAGAATGTTTACACTTTTCCTCATATACTTCAGCTTTAGGTGAATTACCGCCATCTAAATAGTGCTGTAATAAACGATGCGTCATTACATCTGGATAACGACGAATTGGCGAGGTAAAATGGCTATAATAATCAAAAGCTAATCCATAGTGACCAATATTTTGTGTAGTATATTCTGCTTTACTCATCGAACGAATTGCTAAAGTTTCTACCATATTAGCTTCTCCTTTACCATGAACATCGGATAATAACTTGTTTAAACTATCAGAAGTTTTTTGTCGTGTTTCAGTGTCAATTTTATACCCAAACTTACTTACAATGTTTTGTAAAGAAGCTAACTTTTCAATATCTGGTTCATCGTGTACACGATATACAAAGGTTTTGTTACTTGGTCTTCCACCAGATAATCCAACAAATTCTGCCACTTTTTTATTAGCTAATAACATAAATTCTTCAATTAATTTATTAGCATCCTTGGCTTCTTTAAAAAATACTCCTATAGGATTTGCATTTTCATCTAAATGAAACTTCACCTCAATTTTATCGAAAGAAATAGCTCCTGATTTCATGCGTTTTTTTCGCATTTTTTTGGCTAATTCATCTAATTTTAGTGTAGCATCAACAATGTTTTCATCAACTTCATAAGACTCACCTGTTAATGAAACATCTTCTGGAATAATGTTATTTTTATTTTCAATAATTGCTTGTGCTTCTTCATAAGCAAAACGCTTATCAGAATAGGTAACAGTTCTTCCAAACCATTGGTTCACAACTTGAGCTTTTTCATTCATTTCAAACACTGCAGAAAATGTAAGCTTTTCTTCATTTGGACGTAAAGAACAAACACCATTACTTAACATTTCAGGCAACATAGGTACCACTCTATCAACTAAATACACAGATGTTGCACGATCATAAGCTTCATCATCTAAAATAGTTTTTGGTTGTACATAATGTGAAACATCTGCAATATGAATTCCTATTTCATAGTTTCCATTTTCTAGTTTGGTAAATGATAAAGCATCATCAAAATCCTTTGCATCTTTAGGATCTATTGTAAAAGTTAAATCACCACGCATATCTCTACGCTTGGCAATTTCTTCTAGGGTAATTTCTATTGGTAATTCTGAAGCTTCTCTTTCAACTTCAGGAGGAAACTCATATGGTAAACCATATTCAACCAGAATAGAATGGATTTCAGTATCATGATCACCAGGTTTACCAAGAACTTGAGTAATTTTTCCAAACGGGTTTTTAGAATTTTCTGGCCAATCAGTCATTTTAGCAACTACCTTATCTCCATCTTCAGCACCGTTTAGTTTGCTTTGTGAAATAAAAATATCAGCATACATTTTGTTACTATCTGGTATTACAAAACCAAAGTTTTTGTTCATTTGTAAAACCCCAACAAATTCTGTTTTTGCTCTTTCTATAATTTCAACAACATCTGCCTCTTGTTTATTGCTTCTACGTTTGTTGTACACATATGCTTTAACAGTATCGTTATGTAAACCTTTTCCTAAGTTAACAGAAGGCACAAAAATATCGTGTTCAAAATCGTCACAAATAAAATAGGCATTACCATTAGAGGTAACATCTAGAGTACCAATATGATATTTACGGTCTTCATTAATTTGGAATTTGCCTCTATCAACCTCAGTAATCTTTTTTTGAGATGTTAATTCAGCTAATTTTTGAATAATCTGTGTTTTTCCATCTGTATCAGATACTCCCATTTTAGCAGCAATCTGCTTATAGTTGTATTTTTTTTTGCTGTCTTCGTTAAGTATTTTGAAAATGTTTCGGGTAAGATCTTTGATAACTTTACCCTTTTTTTTGTAGATTTTTTTCTTTCTAGTCATTAATCTTTCGTCTTATTAAAATTTTTACCAAAATACGAATAATATTAATGCTAGTGATTTTAAATAACTGTTATAAATTCATTTTTGTATTTTACTGCACTTGATTTTAAAAGCATTTATATGAACAATTCATGGTTTGTAATTGTGAATCCTACAGCTGGTAGCTGTAATTTTAATAAACTTTGGAATAAGATTCAACATGAATTAGATACTAACAACATTATTTACGAATATGCTAAAACAGCATATGCACAACATGAAAAAGAATTAGTTCAAAAATCTATAAATCAAGGATTTAAAAAAATTATATCAGTTGGAGGTGATGGAACTTTACATCATATAATCAACGGTATTATGACTCAAAATACTGCTAGTACAAGAGATATTAAAGTAGCTGTAATTCCATTAGGTACTGGTAATGACTGGATTAAAACCTATGGTATTACAAAAAATATTAAAAGAGCTGTTACTTTTATAAGACAAGAAAAAACTATATATCAGGATATTGGTTATATAGAGTTAGAAAACACTTCTTCTTACTTTAATAATGTAGCAGGAATAGGATATGACGGGTATGTTGTTAATAAGTTGAATAAATTAAAAAAATTTGGTTCTATAGCGTATTTACTGAGTGGTATAGCTGGTTTATTATTTTATAAAAAGACTACTTTTAACATACTAATTAATGATAAAATCATAAAAACCAAGTGTTTAATGACTTTATTCGGTATTTGTAAATATTCAGGAGGTGGCATGCAATTAACTGATTATAAAGATTCTAGTAACGGATTATTTGATATAACCATTGCCAAAAACTTTTCTTTTTTAGATTTACTCTTCAATATTAAAAAGTTGTATAATGGTAAAATTTTACAACATAAAAAAGTAGAAACACATATATCCAATTCATTGTTAATAACTCCAATGAGTACTACTGAACTACCTTATATTCAGGCGGATGGAGAGTTAATAGGTCAAGGATCAGTTAAGGTAAGTATGATAGAAAAGGCTATTCAAGTCGTAATTCCATAAAAGTTAAAAAAAACTTAAAAAAAATGTAACATTTCTTAATGTTATACGTCTTTATAGTAAGAAAGTCATTAGAAATGAAAAGCTTACGTAAAATAATAGCACTTTTTATTTTCATATTTATTACAGGAATCATTGTTACTGTAATAAGTATAAACACGACTTTAAACGATAAAACTCCTACAGAAGTAGTGAAGGCAAAAGACTCTGTTTACCTTATCAAAGCCGCTAAAAAAGCCGTTTAATCATTTCTCTACACACTTATTAGCACTTATCAACAAGCCTAGGCTTTATGCCTTATTTTTCGGAAGTTTCCTCTCAGTAACACAAAAGAATTTCAAAGCAATCTAAATTCTGTTTTCAAATTCAGAAAAATTCAATTTCAAAAAAAACTGTTATCAACATATAATATTATTAATAAAATAGATTTTTAAAATTTAAAAAAAGAAATGATTGTTATTATAGTGTGTTAATATGTGGAATAAAAAGTTGATTTAATCTTTGGAGAAATGACTTATTAAAATAAATAAACAAGTTATTAGTTAAATAAAATCTTAAAAATCAACTATGAAATAGAGTTATTAACAAAAGTTATAAACAGTAATTCACTAGTTTTTATGAATAGTTAATTTAATTTTAAATGTAAAAAAAGGGTTAATTTTATGTTGATAAATGTTCATTAAAAACTCAAAAAAAAAGTTGCATAATTAATTCTGATTCTTGTATTGTAAATTTTTTGTAAAAAATCAAATTTTCTTTTCAGAATATACTATTAGTTCTTAACAATTTAATAATACGGTTTAACCCCTTAATTTTTAAAGGGTTATTAAGAATGCTAAAAAAAGCATTGTTAATTACTGTTGATAACCGTGAATAACTGTATTTTTGTAACTCACAACTAAATTAAAATCAACAAATTATGACAATCGCTGTAGGAAACGACCATGCAGGTACCGAGTATAAGTTTGAAATTGTTAAACTTTTAGAAGAATTAGGACATAAGGTAATCAACTTTGGTACGAATGATACTGATAGTATGGATTATCCAGATACCATACATCCAACAGCAGAAGCTGTAGAGACAGGACAAGCAGATATGGGAATTATTTTATGTGGAAGCGGTAATGGAGCGCAAATGACTGCTAATAAGCATCAGGGAATTCGTGCTGCTTTATGTTGGAATAACGAATTGGTTGAGTTAACACGCCAGCATAACGATGCTAATATTTTAACCATTCCAGCTCGTTTTGTATCGTTACAACAAGCCTTAGGTTTTGTAAAAATATTTTTGTCTACAGAGTTTGAAGGTGGACGTCATGCTAATAGAGTTGATAAAATAGCTTGTAGTTAATGAATTTTATAATAAAAAAATTTCAAGAGTTAACAACTTCAGAATTGTATGAGCTTTTGCAATTACGTTCTGAAGTTTTTGTTGTTGAGCAAGATTGTGTGTATCAAGACCTTGATGGTAAAGATCAAAAAGCTTTACATGTTATAGGAGTTAAGGATGGTAAAATAATAGCCTATACTCGTTTGTTTAACAGGGGTGAATATTTTGATACCCCTAGTATTGGTAGAGTAGTAGTAAAGGAAAGTGAACGTAAATACGGTTATGGACATGATTTGATAAAGGCATCTATCAAAGCTATTGTTGATAACTATAATGAAACTACAATTACCATTTCTGCACAAACCTATTTACAGAAATTCTATGAATCTCACGGATTTAAACAAATAGGAGAAGGGTATTTAGAGGATGGTATTCCGCATATAAGAATGGTTAGAAATTAGTTTCTAATTAAAGCAAAAGCACCATTTTTAGTTTTTCCATTTGTAAAAATTATTTGATACCAGTATGTAGTACTTGGTAATGGTTTGCTATTATATAAACCGTTCCAACCGACAGAATTTGGTTTAATTTTACTTACTATTTTACCAAACCTATCCATAATATAAATCTCTTTAATAAGATTGTTATTATCTTTTATAATCCAAGTATCATTATTACCATCATTATTTGGAGTGAAAAAATTAGGAATGATAATATCTCTTTCTTCTTCTATAGTAATTTTAAAACTACTTTCATTATAACATCTAGGATTTATAGGGTTAACATTATAAATATAAACTATTTGAGAAGTAGTTATAATATCTCCAGAATTTAATTGATTTCCATTTCCTCCAGATTCAGTGTAATAATTTCCGTTTGTTAGATTAGGTAAAGTAAATTTATTAATAGCAATAACATCATTTAAAATATCAACATCAGGTGAATTATTAATAGTAATGTGAAAAGAAGATTCATCAAAACAAGAAGGATTGGTAGGATCTTCATTGTAAATAAAAATTGTTTGTGATAAAGTTATAATGTCTCCAGAATTTAATTGATTTCCATTTCCTCCACTTTGTGTATAATATTTACTATTAGATAAATTAGGTAAAGGGTAATTATCACAGGTAATAACATCATTTAAAGTATTTACTGTAATAGTACATGTAGTTTGGTTACATTCGTTTATATCTTCTTTAAAAACCGTATTGTTGTCTATTTGAGTCCAGTTTGTTGTACTATAGTTTATATTATCAACTAAAACACATGTAAGGTTAGGATTATATCTTAAATCGAAACTATTTGACAAAATATTAGTGTTGTTATTGTTTCTTATATCAACATTGGTTAATTGATTGTATCTACAGTTTAAAAATGTTAGTCCTTTGTTATTAATTAAATTTAATTCTTTAATAGAGTTATTAAAACAATCTAATCTTGCTAATTTTAAATTATTACTCAAATCTAAACTTGATATTTTATTAAAATAAATATCCAACCAATATAAATCAGGATTGTTAGAAGTATTTAGTTGGGTAAGATTATTACTTGAACAACTTAAAAACCTTAATTTAAGATTATTTGAAATATCTAACACACTAAGGTTGTTACCATAAATAACAAAGTGTTCTAAATTAATATTCTTAGTAACATTTATACTAGAAAGTTTTGAATCATTAACAGAAAGAAACTTTATTAAAGTATTATTTTTTATATTTAATGTATTTAGATTACCTGCACCACAAATCAAGGTTTCTATTTTTATAAGTTGACTAACATCAATATTGGTAAAAAAATTATCAGAACAATCCAAATATGTTAAAGAAACAAAATCTTGAATACCAGTCATATCACTAATATTTTTATTTTCTATATCTAATTTTTTTATTGTCTCAATATTACTAGTCAAAACATAATCATCTAACGGACCAGAATCGTAACCTAGATTGATTAATTCTTGTTCGAAATTATCATCAGGAACATAGGTTAAACGTGGAGAAAAACAAGTTTCACTAAACACAGAATTATTATCAATATCAATCCAATTAGTTTTACTATAATTTTCATTGTCTATCTGAAAACAGGTTAAATTAGAATTACCAATACAAGAAAATTGAGTAATAGATGAATTATTACCGTTTTTAAAATTTACTTTTTCTAAAATTCCGTGACTTAAATTAAGTTTTTCAATTTTAGTATTGTTAGTTAAATCTAATTCTGTTATACTTGAATTACCTATTGTTAAGTCTCTTATATTTATATTATTTGATAAATTAATAGAATCTATACTAGTAACAATACAATGAAATTTTTCAAGTTGATTATTGTTAGTAATATTTAAGTTCTCTAATAATGAGTCACTATAAATGTATAATTCCCTTAGATTTGTGTTACTGGAAAGATCAATAGTCACAACTTCATTTAATTCAATAGTTAATTTTTCTAAAGCAATAAAGTCTTCAATACCTTGTAAGGATTTTATTTCCCATATATAAGTAGCATTTCCTGATATTGATAGGTCGGTTACAGTACTAATATTATTAGTAGGAACATAGTCATTCAAAGGACCAGAATCATAGCCTAAATCAATTAAAAATTGTTCGAAATTATCATCAGGTACGTAAGTGTTTTGAGAATAAGAAAATGAATAAGAGATAATGAATAATAAGGAAAAAATATTTTTCATGAGCTTTTTTAAAAAGCTGCTAAAATAATTAAAATTATATCAAATCCTCAACTTCTCTAACTTCACCAACTTGCATGTTTCCTAGTAAAATATCACCTACACGAACACGTACCAAACGAAGTGTTGGAAAACCAACAGCCGAGGTCATTTTACGTACTTGCCTAAATTTTCCTTCGGTTAAAGTAATTGATATCCAGGGAGTAGGACCGTGACGAGCATCACGAATTTTTTTAGAACGTTCTGGTAAATCTGGCGTATCAATTAATTCAACTTTACAAGGTTGGGTCATATATTTTTTTCCATCAAAACCAATTTCAACACCGTTTTGTATTTGTTCAATAGCTTCTGAAGTAATAGCACCATCTAATTGAACGTAATATTCTTTTTCAACTCCACCTCTGGTAGTAATAAAATCGCTTACTTTACCGTCGGTTGTAAGTAATAATAAACCTTCCGATTTTACATCTAATCTACCAACAGCCATTGTTTTTTCAGGAAAATCATACAATTCTCCCAACAATTTGTGTTTACCTCCTTTTATTTGATTGGTTATAAACTGGGAAAGAAAACCGTAAGGTTTGTAAATAATAAAGTGATGATGCTCTGACATCTGTTATTTTTAAGGAGTACAATATTACAAAATGTAACATAAAAAAGATGGGGAATTAAAGTTAGTTTTTCATAACTTAGCCATTCTTATATATTAAAATAATTAGCACGATTTATGGCAGCAGATAAAGAAAAAGAAGCGAAACTAAAAGCGCTTCAACTTACACTAGATAAGCTAGATAAGACCTATGGAAAAGGAACGGTAATGAAGTTAGGCGATAGCCAAGTAGAAGATGTAGATGCTATTTCATCGGGTTCTTTAGGCTTAGATTTAGCTTTAGGAGTTGGAGGTTATCCACGCGGAAGAATTATTGAAATTTACGGACCAGAATCATCAGGTAAAACTACCTTAACAATACATGCAATTGCTGAAGCTCAAAAAGCAGGAGGTATTGCTGCTTTTATTGATGCAGAACATGCTTTCGACCGTTTTTATGCTGAAAGCTTAGGAGTTGATGTTGATAACTTAATTATCTCTCAACCAGATCACGGAGAACAAGCATTAGAAATTGCAGATAACTTAATTCGTTCAGGAGCTATTGATATTGTAGTGATTGACTCTGTAGCTGCCTTAACACCAAAATCTGAGATTGAAGGTGAAATGGGGGATTCTAAAATGGGACTTCATGCACGTTTAATGTCACAAGCCTTACGTAAATTAACAGGAACAATTAGTAAAACTAACTGTACGGTATTTTTCATTAACCAGTTACGTGAAAAGATTGGAGTTATGTTTGGTAACCCAGAAACAACTACAGGTGGTAATGCATTAAAATTCTACGCATCTGTTCGTTTAGATATTCGTAAGAGAACTCAAATTAAAGATGGCGACAAGGTAATTGGTAACAGTACCAAAGTTAAAATTGTAAAAAATAAAGTGGCTCCACCATTCCAACAAGCAGAATTTGATATTATGTATGGTGAAGGAATCTCAAAAGTTGGTGAGGTTTTAGATATTGGTGTAGAGTATGGAATTATAAAGAAAAGTGGTTCATGGTTTAGTTATGGAGACACTAAATTAGGTCAGGGTAGAGATGCTGTAAAAAGCCTTATTAAAGACAATCCTGAGTTAATGGATGAGCTTGAAAATAAAATCAAAGAAGCTATTGAAAATCAAGAATAAGTAATTTAAATTTAAAGTTCAAACTATTACTATTTTTAAAAGCTGTTGAGAAATCAACAGCTTTTTTTGTACATTTTATATTGTCAATTTAAGACAAAAGCTAATAAATCTCCCTTTTTTACATTTGTGTTATGGAAACAGAAGAATTCTACAAAAATAGGTTACAACAAGTAGTTTCCTATTTAAGAACCAAATACAATCAAAAAATTTTAATAGAGGATTTAGAAGAGTTATCAAACTTTTCTTACAGAAATCTACAGCGTATTTTTAAAGCATATTATAAAGAAACGATTGGAGCTTATGTTACAAAAGTAAAGATAGAGAATGGTGCAAAAATGTTGATGTTTACATCAGATGAGATTAGAAGTATAGCCGAAAAAGTAGGATATGCAGATGTACAATCATTTAGTAAATCTTTTAAAAAACACTATGGAATTACTCCAGCTGTTTACAGGAATAAAAAAGAAGAAATTTTTAAAAAAGAATCAAAAAAAAATATAGTAACACCATTTATCGAAAATAAAATTACAGGGTTAAAATCAAAAAAAGTTCTTTATAAAACGGTAAAAGTGGATTATTATAATTTTGAAATAGAAGAAGTTTGGAATAAATTATTAAAAGAAGCAGAAGATTTACATATAAACTTTAATAAAACAGAATCATTTGGAATTATTTGGGATGAACCTATTATTTCTGAAGATATTACCTATAACTATGATGCTTGTTTGGTTATTGATGATGCAATTCAAATACCTGATAAAAAATTCAAAGTAAAAACAATTCCAGAACAAAAGTATGCGGTTTTTATCCATATTGGTAGTTATCAATCAATTAGTAAAACGTACGATAAGATTTTTAAAAACTGGTTGTTCACAACAAATAAAGAAATTTCGGAACAACCTTTTTTAGAGTTTTACACAAAACATGAAGCGCATACCGATAATGAAAATGAGTATGAAACAGAAATATATGTACCTTTAAAAGGTTAATTTCACAACAAAGAAAATATGAAGAAAATGAAATTAATAATCATTCTATTTAGTGTGGTTTTGGCTGGAAACTCGTGTTCAAACGATCCAAAAGTTGCTATTGAAAATATAGAAACTAGTACACAGAGATTATATTGCAATGCTAAAATTTTTACTGTTGATGAGGCAAATCCATGGGCTGAGGCAATTTTAATAGATGGAAACAAAATACTTTTTGTAGGTTCAGATACTGAAGCTGAAAAGATAGCGGATAACAATGCTATAAAAGTAGATTTACAAGGCAAGTTAATACTACCTGGTTTTCACGATGTACATATGCATCCAATGGAAGTAGGATCTACCACCACAGCTTTTGTTTTAGATGAAGAAGATACCAATGCGGAGAATTACATTCCAGTTATTCGAAAAGCTTCAAAAGACAACCCAAATGTAGAATGGTTAATTGGTTTCGGGCACTCTATAAATACATTATTTAATGCAAAAAGAAATCCCTTGGATATAATTGACGAGGCTGTTTCAGATAGACCTGTAATTATAATGGAACAAACGTCTCACTCCATGTGGATAAATTCTAAAGGATTAGCTTTGGCAGGAATTACCGTAGATTCACCGAACCCACAAGGTGGAATTATTATGAAAGAAGGAAAAAATTTATTGGGTATTTTAATAGATAATGCAGGAGATGTTGCATTTCAACAAGCAGTTACTTCATTAAACGATGCAGAAGGAGAATATGATGGAATGGTTAGTTATGTATTACCAGAATTAGTAAAACACGGTATAACCTCTGTTTGTGATGCAAGAACGTATTGGAAAAGAGCACAACATAAAATTTGGAAAGATTTAGCGGCCGATAATAAGTTAACTGCACGTTTTAATTTAGGCTTATGGGCATATCCTACCGAGGATGATGCAACGCAAATAGCAAGTTTAAAAAGGCTATTTTCTAATAATGAAAACAGTTTATTAAAGATTAATCAGATAAAACTATATTCTGACGGAATTACACATAATACAACCGCTGCATTGCATCAAAATTATAAAGAAGATATATTTGGGTTACCAACCAATAATGGATTAAACTATTTTACACAAGAAAGAATATCAAAATACATAAGGGAACTCGAAACAGTAGGCTTCGATTTTCATATTCATGCTATTGGAAATAGGGGAGTAACGGAAGCGTTAAATGCTATTGAAGAAAGTGGAACGACAGAAGGAAGACATCGTTTAACACATGTAGAAATAGTAGAAGCAACCGATATGAATCGTTTTGCTCAATTAAATGTAACTGCAGATGTTCAAGTAGCAGGAGATTTTACTCAACCAGCGTATTGGCATGATAATGATTATTTATTAGGTACAGAATTAGCAGATAACCAAATTCCTATTAAATCATTAAAAGAAGCTGGAGCAAGAATAACATTGAGTAGCGATTGGAATGTAAGTTCGTTAAATCCGTTTGTTGGTATACAAAATGCAGTAACCCGCTCACCACAAAATATTTCATTAGAAGAAGCTATTAAAGCTTATACAATTAATGGAGCGTATGTAATGCGACAAGAAGATAAAGTAGGCTCTTTAAAAAAGGGGAAATTGGCAGATTTTATAGTTGTTGATCAAAATATTTTTAACGTTTCAGTAAATCAAATTAATAGCACAAAAGTAGTTTTAACCGTTTTTGATGGAGAAGAAATTTATAGAAGGAGGTAAATATTTGTTTTAATTTTTAAAAAATATTACTAATTATGTGTTTGAATTAGAAAATATTATAGGTTGATTTTAAGTAAGAAAGTAATTACTGTAACTGAAAGTATACAATTAGAAGAGGTACAATTAGAAGAT
>NZ_JBNKHD010000015.1:0-601998 GCF_050290165.1 Tenacibaculum sp.
TGAAATATACTGCAACGATTTAAGGTGATTATCGCAATGGGGCTCACCTCTTACCATTCCGAACAGAGAAGTTAAGCCCATTAGCGCCGATGGTACTGCCACTGGTGGGAGAGTAGGTCGTTGCCTTTCTTTTAAACCTCATTACTAATACAGTAATGAGGTTTTTTTTTATCCATACTTCATGAATTATTAAACCTCGTTGGTTTTAATCCTTTTCCCGTTATTTTTATAATTTTAAAAGAAGTAATTTTGCCTCAAAAGCAAAGAATATGAATAAAGCTATTTATATCGCTGCAAGTGATGCAAACTCAGGAAAGTCTATGTTGAGCTTGGGGCTGATGCAACTGTTACTTCGTGAAAAACCTAAAGTGGGGTATTTTAGACCCATAATTGACAATCCAATAGGTAATAAGAGAGATAATCACATAAACACAGTTCTTAATTATTTTAATTTAAAGAGTAACTATGAAGATTGTTATGCTTTTACACGTTCAGAACTGATTAGAAAGTTGAATGATAATCAAGAAGATGAGATTATCAATAAAATTATTGAAAAGTATAAGAAGTTAGAAGAAGAAAATGATTTTGTGATTATAGAAGGTACAGATTTTTCTGATCATGGAGCTGTCATAGAGATGGATCTGAATGTACTTATAGCGAAAAATATTGGTACACCAGTAATCATAGTTTCAGGAGGAGTGAATAAATCACTTGAGGATTTTATTCAGAGCTTGCGATTAACGTATGATTCTTTTGTAAATAAAGATGTACAAGTTATTGCAGTTGTAGCAAATAAAGTGCAAGAAAATAACATTCCAATTATAGTGAAAGAGGTAGGGGGTAATTTACCAAAGTCAGTTTCTATAAATGCCATTCCTATTGATCAAAAGTTAAACAACCCAACAATTAAGGAGTTTTTAAAGGAGATTGGTGGAAAAGTTTTATTTGGAGAAGAGTACCTAAATAATACTACAGGCGATATTAAAGTTGGAGCAATGCAGCTATCCCACTTTTTGCATCATTTAGGAGATGAAAGTGTGGTTGTAACACCAGCCGATAGATCAGATATATTGTTAGGTACTTTACAAGCGAATATTTCTAGTAATTATCCGTCTGTAGCTGGAATTATTCTTACAGGTGGAATGGAATTAAATTCTTCCATTATTAAATTAATTGAAGGTTTAGAAAAAGTAGTACCTATTCTTTGGGTTAAAGATGGAACATTTAGTGTAGCATCAAGATTAGGGGCTGTTCGTTCTCATATTTATGCTGAGAATGTTGATAAAATAAAAATGTCTATCAGCATGTTTGAAAAATATGTTGATGTTGCAAGCTTGAATGAAAAGCTAGTTAGTTATAAAGGATCAGAAGCATTAACACCGAGAATGTTTCAGTATAATTTATTAAAAAAGGCTAAGGAAGTTCGTAAGCATATAGTATTACCAGAAGGGAATGATGATAGAATTTTAATAGCAGCTTCTCAACTACAAAAAGCCGATGTTGTTAAGTTAACGATATTAGGTAAAAGAGTAAATATAGAAGCTTCAGTTAAGCGATTAAATATTCCTTTTGATTTTGATAAAACTGAAATTATCAACCCAATAGAATCTAAATACTTTGCAGATTTTTCTAATACTTTATATGAATTAAGAAAACATAAGGGATTAAGTCCTGCGATGGCAGAAGATTTGATGGGTGATGTTTCTTATTTTGGAACGATGATGGTATATAAAGGAATTGCAGATGGAATGGTTTCTGGAGCAGCACATACCACACAGCATACGATTAAACCAGCTTTACAATTTGTAAAAACTAAACCAGGTTTTTCAGTAGTTTCATCAATTTTCTTTATGTGTTTAGAAGATAGAGTTTCTGTATTTGGTGATTGTGCTATTAATCCAAATCCTACAGCAGAAGAATTAGCTGAAATCGCAATTTCTTCAGCTGATTCAAGTATTGCTTTTGGTATAGATCCTAAAATAGCTATGTTATCATATTCATCAGGAACTTCAGGAAAAGGAGAAGATGTAGATACTGTTAGAAGAGCGACAGAAATAGTGAAAGAAAAACGTCCAGATTTAAAAGTAGAAGGACCAATTCAGTACGATGCAGCGGTTGATCCTTCCGTGGGAAAAAAGAAATTACCAACTTCAGAAGTTGCAGGTCAAGCAAATGTGTTAATTTTCCCTGATTTGAATACAGGAAATAATACCTACAAAGCTGTACAACGTGAAACAGGAGCTTTGGCAATCGGACCAATGTTACAAGGGTTAAATAAACCTGTAAACGATTTAAGTAGAGGTTGTACTGTTGATGATATTTTTAACACCGTAATTTTAACAGCAATTCAAGCGCAAGAATAACTTGCGTATTAATATAAAAAACATGAAAGTTTTAGTAATAAATTCAGGAAGTTCCTCAATAAAATATCAATTATTTGAAATGCCTCAGCAAGAAGTGCTTTGTTCAGGATTGATAGAAAGAATTGGTTTAGAAATAGGAAAAGTTCACTATAAATCAAACAACAATAAAGTTGAAGAAGAAGTAGCTATTAAAGATCATAAATCAGGATTAGAAAGAGTAGTTGATTTATTATTGGATGATAAAGTAGGAGTGATTTCCTCTACTGATGAAATTAAAGTTGTTGGACACCGAGTAGTGCATGGAGGTAGTACATTTACTAAAACTACTAAAGTAACAGAGGAAGTTAAAAAGAAAATAGAATCGCTATTTACGTTAGCACCTCTACATAATCCTGCAAATTTAGAAGGAATTACAGTATCTGAATCTATTTTTAAAAATGCACAACAAGTAGTTGTTTTTGATACAGCATTTCATCAAACCATACCTGTTGAAGCTTATAAATATGCGATTCCTAATAAATTCTTAGATGAATATAGAATTCGCTTGTACGGTTTTCATGGAACTAGCCATAAATACGTATCGGAAAAAGCGAATGAATATCTTCAAAAAGAAAACTCGAAAATTATTACCATCCATTTAGGAAATGGGTGTAGCATTACTGCGGTTGAAAATGGAAAAAGTATTGATCACAGTTTAGGGTTTGGTCCAGTTACGGGTTTAATTATGGGGACACGCTCTGGAGATATAGATCATTCATTAATTTTCTATTTGATTAATAATCTAGGATACGATGCCAATTATATAAATGACATGCTGCAAAAAGAAAGTGGGATGTTAGGCTTAACAGGTTTTAGTGATTTACGAGATATCGAAGCAGCTGCAGCAAAAGGAGATAAAAATTGTCAGTTAGCATTGGATATGAACGCTTATAGAATAAAAAAATATATAGGTTCATACGTAGCAGCAATGAATGGTTTAGACGCGATTGTATTTACAGCTGGGATTGGTGAAAATTCTGATGTGATTAGAAGATTAGTCTGTACAGATATGGAATATTTGGGAATCGAAATGGATGCTGAAAAAAATGCTATTCGAGCTAAACAGTTCACTGAAATACATAAAAAAACTTCCAAAGTAAAAGTATTGGTAATTCCGACAAATGAAGAGTTGGAAATCGCAAAACAATCGTACGAGTTATTATAGTATGAATTATAAGTATGCTTATTTAGTAGAGTTTCAATATTTAGGATTTCGTTTACACGGTTGGCAAAAACAACCTAATTTAAAAACAGTTCACTTTTTTGTTGATAAGACACTAAAATTTGTTTGTAAAGGAATTCGATGTAAGTCGGTGGGAGTTGGGAGAACGGATGCAAAAGTTTCCTCGACTGATTATTATTTCCAGTTGTTTATTGATGAAAAATTAGATGAATCTTTTTTTATTGAGGATTTTAATCGCAATTCACCTTCTGATATTCGAGTGTTGACCGTGGAGCAACTTCATGATGAAGAGTTCAATATTATTCAACATCCGAAAGTAAAAGAGTATCGTTATTACTTTTCTTTTGGAGAGAAAAATCATCCCTATTGTGCCCCTTTTTTAACTGGATATTTAGATGAATTGGATGTAGAGTTAATGAAAGAAGGAGCACAGTTGTTTGAAGGGTTTCATAATTTTAAGCATTATTGTACGAAGCCATCAGTAGAAACTAGAGTTGAGCGTACCATTGATGTATGTAAAATAGAAGAAAATACTGAATTATCAGCTTCTTTTTTTCCAGAGAAAAGCTATGTTTTAATTATTAGAGGAAGTGGGTTTTTACGTAATCAAATCCGTTTGATTATGGGAGCTCTAGCCGAATTAGGTAAAGGAAATTATGATTTGGATTTCATTAAAAAAAGTTTGAGTCCTGAAAATAGTGATATAGCCTTTATGAAAACCATTGCACCAGCTTCTGGATTACATTTACATGGGGTTGAGTTTGAAAAAGAATAGTAAATTTTGCTAAGATTTTTTCGGAGCTATTTTTAATAAATAAGCATCACCTAACTTAGAATTTCTCGTTTTTGGGTTTAAAAATTTTAAGCTAAGTCTAGTTACTCTAAAATGATCAACTTTGTATTTTTTTTCAATAGTAAATCCTTCTTTTTCAATTCTTTCAAGGGGAATATTACGGATAACAATCCAAACATCTTTATCAATACTTTTTAATTCTCCTTTTGTAATATGCGGAGTGTTTCTTTGTGTATAAAAATCTAAAGGCCAAGAATAATCATTCTCATATAAAAACACATTGTTAACATCAATAGAATTATTTTCATTAATGATTTTAGCAATTTGTAAGCCTCCTTGGTACTGCAATAACTCAGGATAGAAGTAAGCATTGAGTACTACATTCACAAACACCATTAGTAATACAGAATTAACTATTATCTTTTTACTAAAATCTTCTTTTTGAGTTAAATTAATGAGTAATATTAATGATAGAATAGCACTAAACACTAAAATTAAAATAGAAGGAGTGTTAAAAGTGGAACATAAAATTAAAATAACTGCAATAGTTAATACTGTAACCATAAAATAAACAACACCTAAGAACACTTTTAATGTTTTTTGTTGATTGTCTTTTTGAAGATTGTATAAAACTCCAGCAGTAAAAACAGATAATAAAGCTAATAATGGATTTAAATAATGAGGTAATTTAAATTTTGAAAAACTAATAATAAATAATGTAAGTAATACTCCACCTATAGTTAATAGCTCTATACTTTGTACAGGTTTAAATTTGTTTACAATTAACTTTTTTATTTGATAATATAAGCCATAGTACATTAAAAAAGCCCATGGCAAAAAAGTCCAAAGTAATGAGTGAAAAAAGAAAAAATAATCAGGACTATTTTGTGTAAATCCAGTAGCTGTAATTCTTTCCATATTTTGATTCCAAAGAATAAATTTCACTCCATCCATTCCAAATTGAATATAATAAGCATAAACTACAGGAGCAATGGAGAGTAAGAAAGTAACTAGACCGATAAGTATTTTGAAGGAAAATAATGTACTAAATTTTCTAGTATAAATTATATGAGAAAACAGAGCAAAACAAATAATACCTACTCCATAAAATCCTTTGGTAGAAAAAGATATTCCCATACCAATGGCCCCAAGAATAATAGAAATTAGTTTTTTGGTTGAAACATATTCAAATAATTGCCAAATAGCAAAAATAGTAGCGCCAGTTAAAACAGCATCAGTACGAACATCATGGTTGGCTAAAATAATAGATTGACTAGTTAAAAAGATAAGAGAACCAAAGTTAGCAACACTTTTATCATATAGTTTTTTTGTCAATTCATAAACTGAATAAGCTCCTAATAGAGTAAATAGTAAAGAAGGAAGTCGGTAAGCCCATTCATGTAATCCAAATAATTTAAACGAAATAGCAGATAACCAAAAATGCATATGAGGTTTATCTAAATAAGGATTTGGACCTTTTAGCAATTCAAAAAAGTTATCGCTTAAATACATACGCATTGCTATTGTGGCATGTTGTGCAGAATCGTTAGCCATTAAAGGAATGAATAACCCTATAATGTAGACAATTGCAACTAGAAAGTAGAGATATTTAATGTTCTTTTGATGGTAGAAAAAATCCATAAATTATTTGTTAGGTGAAATAATTGCTAATTGCACTTTATTTATGATGAATATCAATCCAACTAATGAAATTAAAGCTGTAATGATGTTAAAAGACAGACCAACACTAGTAGCAATAGTTTCTTGAGTATTTAAGAAAGTTGAAGCCTTTAAGAAAACATATTCTCTTGTCCCAAATCCAGCAAAGGATACTATCGAAAATACAGAGGAAACAAAAAAAATAAAACAATAACTGATATACCCTATTACTTTTAATTGTAAGGCTTTAACTATACAAATGATTACGCCCACTTGTAATAATTGAATCACCATTGAATACCCAAAGCTATTAGTGTAATAAGTGTTACTATTTTTAAAAACTCTTAACATAACAAGTTTTGTTAAGAAAAAAGAAGTTATAGTAATTAAGATTCCTATATAGAATAGAATAGAATTAAAAAAAAACAAATAGCTTCCTATTACAACTAATAAGGTAAAAATTGCAAACAGGCCTATAAGTCTATCCACAAACACACATATGGTAAGTTGTTTTGTTTTCCAACCAAATCGTTTGTTTAAAATATATACTTTATAAGCATCACCTCCAACACCACCAGGAATAAAAAAGTTGTAAAACATTCCTACAAAGTATAGTTTTAAGTTACTAGTTTGACTTAAATAAAATTGATTTTGATGGAAAATATAGTTTAATCGTAAGGAAGAGATAATTTGAGAAGTTATAAATAAAACAATAGCTACTATTAGATACAAGAGATTAGCCCTTTGATATAATTCAATAATTTGATAAATATCAATTTTTATAAAAACGAGGTATAAGAGTAGTAGACTTACACCAATCTTTACAATTGTTTTAATTGTTTTTGTATTCACTGATATGAATTTTTCTAATTGAGTAAGGTCTCTTATTCTGTGATTCGTAATAGGTTCTCATTAATAAATCAGCGATAATACCTACAGTAAAAAATTGTAAACTTATAATAATGAATATTACACCAACAATTAATAAAGGTCTTCCCCAAATATCGTGACCTAAAAATTTTAAAATTAATAGGTAGAAATTAATAGCCAGACCAATAAAAAGAAAGAACAATCCAAAATTACCAAACAAATGTACTGGGCGTTGTAAATATTTTCTTTGGAAGAGAATTAAAATAAGATCATTAATAACTTTTACAGTTCTATTTAATCCGTATTTTGATTTACCATTTAATCTAGGATGGTGTTTTACTGGTGTTTGTGTAATTTTTGCACCATTTAAGTATGCTAAAAGGTTAATAAACCGGTGCATTTCGCCATAAAGCTTAAGATCTTTAGCCGTCTCTTTTCTGAAGACTTTAATAGCACAACCTTGATCTTTTAAGTCTAAATGAGTAGCTTTTCTAATTAAAAAATTGGCAATTTTTGAAGGAAGTTTTCTAATTAAAGAATCTTTTCTGTTAACTCGTACTCCAGTAACTACATCCCAATCTTCAGTTTCTGCTTTTTCAATCATATGCGGAATGTCAGAAGGATCATTTTGTAAATCACCATCAAGTGTAACTATATAATCTCCTCTAGCATGGTCAAACCCTGCTGCTAAAGCTAAGCTTTGTCCATAGTTTTTACGGAATTCAATAAGGATAATATTAGGGTTGTTCATGTTGATGATATTTTTTTTAGTATTGTCTTTAGAAAAATCATCAACAAATATTATTTCGTAGTTGAAACCTTTTAAGCTATCATCAATTCTTTTCGTTAAAGGAATTACATTAGCCTCTTCATTATATACAGGTATAACTACAGAGATGTTCTTACGAAATCTTTTATCTAACATAACGTATCTTTTGTAGTAAATTTACTACAAAAGATTTAAAAAAATAAAAGTTCCTTTTTTAAGGAACTTTTATTTTTATGTATAATATGTAGATTCTATTAATCTCTAATTAAACTTCTTGAGATTACAATCTTTTGAATTTCTGAAGTTCCTTCATAAATTTGAGTAATTTTTGCATCACGCATTAAACGTTCTACATGGTATTCTTTAACGAAACCATTACCTCCATGAATTTGAACAGCCTCAACAGTTTGTTCCATTGCTACTTTAGAAGCATATAATTTTGCCATAGCACCTTCGCGATCATAGTTTTCACCAGCATCTTTCTTACAAGCAGCAGCCATTACTAAATGACGAGCAGCAGCAATTTCAGTATACATATCAGCTAATTTGAAAGCGATAGCTTGGTGGTTACAAATTTCTGTACCGAAAGCTTTACGCTCTTTAGAGTATTTTAAAGCTAATTCGTAAGCTCCAGAAGCAATACCTAAAGCTTGAGCAGCGATACCTATACGTCCACCAGACAACGTTTTCATGGCAAATTTAAATCCGAACCCGTCTTCACCAATACGATTTTCTTTAGGAACTTTTACATCGTTAAATTGTAATGTGTGTGTATCAGAACCGCGAATACCTAATTTGTCTTCTTTAGGACCAACGTGGAAACCTTCCATACCTTTTTCAACGATAAAAGCATTGATTCCTCTATGACCTTTAGCTCTATCTGTTTGAGCAATTACTAAATAGGTATCAGCACGTCCACCGTTAGTAATCCAGTTTTTAGTACCATTTAATAAGTAGTAATCTCCTTTATCTTCGGCAGTAGTAGCTTGAGAAGTTGCATCCGAACCTGCTTCTGGTTCACTTAAACAAAACGCACCGATTTGCTCACCAGTGGCTAACTTGGTTAAATATTTTTGCTTTTGCTCTTCAGTTCCGTAAGCTTCTAAACCGTAACAAACTAATGAATTGTTTACAGAAACCATTACTGAAGCAGAAGCATCAATTTTAGATAATTCTTCCATAATTAATACGTAAGAAACAGCATCCATTCCACTTCCTCCATATTTAGGATCTACCATCACACCTAAAAAACCTAACTCTCCCATTTTGCGTACTAATTCATTAGGGAATTGTTGTTTTTCATCTCTTTCTATAACTCCAGGTAATAATTCGGTTTGAGCAAAATCACGTGCAGCATCACGAATCATCAAGTGCTCTTCTGTAAGGTTAAAATCCATTATCTATTTGTGTTTTATTAAAAAATTCGTAAAAAATGTGCTCAAAGATACTTTTTTAATGGCAATTTTTCAATAGACTTGTTATTTTTACTTTATGCAAGAAAATTATATTTATTGTATTGGATTGATGTCTGGAACTTCGTTAGATGGGATTGATTTAGCATACATAAAAATGAATAAACAATCCTATTGTGATTTTAAGATTTTAAAAGCAGATACGATACCATATTCTAGTGAATGGAAAAAGAAACTACAAGAAGCAATTACATATAAGAAATCAGATTTGGTAACTTTAGATGTTGCTTATGGTGAACTGTTGGGAGGAGTTTTAAATAATTTTGTCGAAAGCCATTCTATTGATAACTTAGACTTCATAGCTTCCCATGGGCATACAATTTTGCATCAACCTGAAAATGGAATTACACTGCAAATAGGAAATGGACAG
Organism: Tenacibaculum sp.; assembly: GCF_050290165.1. GTDB lineage: Bacteria > Bacteroidota > Bacteroidia > Flavobacteriales > Flavobacteriaceae > Polaribacter. The sequence goes on from NZ_JBNKHD010000015.1 coordinate 9,519, forward strand.
GTTATAGCAAATCGTACCAAGCAAAAAGTAGTGTGTGATTTTAGAACCCAAGATGTACAATTGGGTGGTCAAGGAGCTCCTTTAGTACCTATAGGAGATAAACTGTTGTTTGCTAATTATGATTATTGTTTGAACTTAGGAGGATTTGCAAATATTTCTTATGAGAAAGACAATCAAAGAATTGCTTTTGATATATGTCCAGTAAATATTGTACTAAATCATTACACACGTAAAATAGGTTTAGAATACGATAATGAAGGGAAAATAGCATCGGAAGGAAAAATTAATACGGAATTATTAAGACGATTGAATGAGCTTCCTTTTTATCAAGAACTCCATCCAAAATCGTTGGGCTTGGAATGGGTGAAAGAGAATATCTTCCCTTTAATAGATCAATATGAGAATGATATTCCTACAATTTTAAGAACTTTTGTAGAGCATGTGGCAATGCAAGTAGGGAGTGTTATAGATAAGGATTCAACAATTTTGGCTACTGGAGGTGGTGCTTTTAATACTTTTTTAATGAATACTATTGAGTTTTATGCGCAAACTACAATTCAACAAGTAAGTAAAGAATTGATTAATTACAAAGAAGCACTAATTTTTGCGTTCTTAGGTTTGTTACGTCTTGAAAATCAGGTTAATTGTCTGAAATCGGTGACAGGAGCAAGTAAAGATCATTCTTCAGGAAAGGTTTTTTTATGCTGTTAAATATTTTAAAGTATTTGAGTACTAATTTTTTTATGGTAAATTTGTTCGGAAACAACTACATAACAAAATCTACACTAAAATGAATCAACTTTAGCTCCCCATGCGGGGAAACAGTAACAAAGGTTTTTTGAAAATGAAAAGGAAATAATATAAAGTTGAAAATCATCTATTACAAAACTAAATAATGAAAGAATTACTTAAACGATACGAAGAAAAACAACCAGAAGTAGTATTTAATTGGAAAGATCCAGAAACCGAAGCAGAAGGTTGGACAGTTATAAATTCGTTAAGAGGTGGTGCTGCTGGTGGTGGTACACGTATGCGTAAAGGATTAGATAAATATGAAGTAATGTCACTTGCAAAAACGATGGAAGTGAAGTTTACTGTATCTGGTCCAGCAATTGGTGGAGCAAAATCAGGGATTAATTTTGATCCTCAAGATCCACGTAAAAAAGGAGTGTTAGAGCGTTGGTATAAAGCGGTAGCTCCATTGTTAAAAAATTACTATGGAACAGGAGGTGACTTAAATGTTGATGAAATCCATGAAGTAATTCCTATTACAGAAGATAGTGGTGTTTGGCATCCACAAGAAGGAGTTTTTAACGGTCATTTTAAACCAACAGAAGCTGATAAAATTAACCGTATAGGTCAGTTGCGTCATGGAGTAATCAAGGTGTTAGAAGATGAAAATTTATCACCTAGTATAGCAAGAAAATATACGGTAGCTGATATGATAACTGGTTATGGAGTTGCTGAAGCTGTGCGTCATTATTATGATATTTATGGAGGAACTGTAGTAGGTAAACGAGCGGTAGTTCAAGGTTTTGGTAACGTAGGTTCTGCTGCAGCTTACTATTTAGCACAAATGGGAGCTAAAGTTGTGGGAATTATCGACCGTGTAGGAGGCGTAATTAAAGAGGAAGGATTTTCTTTTGAAGAAATCCAAGAATTATTCTTACATAAAGATGGTAATACCTTAGTATCGGAAAATATGATTCCTTTTGAAGAAATAAATGAACGTATTTGGAGTTTACCATGTGAGATTTTTACTCCTTGTGCAGCTTCAAGATTAGTTACACAAAATCAGATTGACCAAATGATAAGCTCAGGATTGGAAGTAATTTCATGTGGAGCGAATGTGCCGTTTGCTGACCAAGAAATTTTCTTTGGACCAATTATGGAGGATACAGATAAAAAAGTAAGTTTAATCCCAGACTTTATTTCTAACTGTGGTATGGCAAGAGTATTTGCCTATTTTATGGAGCGCAGAGTAGAAATGACAGATCAAGCTATATTTGAAGATACTTCAAATACAATTAAAAAAGCATTACAAAGAACGCATGCTAAAAGTGCAGCAAAAACTCAAATAAGCGAAACAGCCTTTGAAATAGCGTTAAAAGAATTAATATAAAATTTAATATATGGAATTAGCAATCATAGTAACATTTGTACTTGGATATTTAGCTATCACATTAGAACACAATTTAAAACTAGATAAATTAATACCAGCTCTAGGTATGATGGCTCTTTGTTGGGCTATGGTAGCATTTGGGGTAGATAATTTTACCAATTGGTTCGACTCTGGAAAGCATGCTTTAGTAGAAGGTTTTTCTGCATTGGTGCATGAAGACAAATTGCATTTAATGGAAGAAACCCTGTTGCATCATTTAGGAAAAACGGCTGAAATTTTAGTGTTCCTTTTAGGTGCGATGACTATTGTAGAAATTATTGATTATTTTGATGGATTTGCTACCATTAAAAGCTATGTAAAAACCAAGAGCAAGAAAAGAATACTATGGTTGTTTTCAATTTTAGCATTTACTTTATCTGCCATTATCGATAACCTAACAGCAACGATAGTATTAATCTCTATTCTTCAAAAAATAGTTAAAAGAAGAGAAGATCGTATTTGGTATGCAGGGTTAATAATTATTGCAGCAAATGCTGGTGGAGCATGGTCACCTATTGGAGATGTAACAACGACTATGTTATGGATTGGTAAAAAAGTAACCACAGGAAAACTGTTTTTGTACTTATTTGTTCCTTCTGTATTATGTATGGCGGTTCCATCGTTTATAGCCTCATTCTTACCAGCGTTTAAAGGTGAAATTGAAACGGAAGAAAATGAAGGGAATGAAAAGCCACATAAATATAGTGCAGTAATGTTGTACTTAGGTTTAGGTGCCATTGTATTTGTGCCTATCTTTAAAACAGTAACACATTTGCCACCATATGTAGGAATGATGTTGTCTTTAGCGATTGTGGCAACATTTGCAGAAATTTATTCAAGAAGAAAATTCTCTTTAACAGATTTTGATACAACTGAATCTGATGCACATGCACATCACAGTCCTGTACATCATTCATTATCTAGAATTGAAATGCCAAGTATCTTGTTTTTCTTAGGGATTTTAATGGCAGTAGCAGCCTTAGAATCTTTAGGAGTACTGTTCAATTTTGCAGGATCATTACAAGAAACTATGCCGATGTTAGGTACTGAGTTACACCACGAAGGAGTTTCAGATTTAGTAGTATTGTTATTAGGAGTTGGTTCAGCGGTGATAGACAACGTACCATTAGTAGCGGCTTCATTAGGAATGTTCTCTGAACCGTTAGATAACGAATTATGGCACTTCATAGCATTTTCAGCAGGAACAGGAGGTTCTATGTTAATTATCGGTTCTGCTGCAGGTGTAGTTGCAATGGGGATGGAAAAAATTGATTTCTTTTGGTATTTAAAGAAAATTTCATGGTTAGCACTTGTCGGTTTTATCGTAGGTTCAATAACATTTATGGTAACCAGAAGTTTATTCTAAATACTCCATAAAAAATAAATAAAAAGTCTTCCTTGATTATGTAAATTAAGGAAGGCTTTTTTATACTTGAAGTCGTAAACAATTAAAGAAAAAACAAATCGTTACATAGATAGCGATAAAGTAAATTATAAACCCTAATTTTTTGTATTCATGCTGTTATTTCAAGAAGCTCAAGAACTAGTAGAAGAAATGCCTGAAGAAAAGACATTGTCAATCTATAATTTAATTATGGATGGAGGTGTTGGAGGACAAGTGATCATAGCCATTTTATTTGTGCTATTAGCAGTAGCGCTGTATATTTATTTTGAGCGTTTTTTTGCAATTAAAGAAGCATCGAAGGTAGATGTGAATTTTATGGATCAAATTAGAGATCATGTAACCAGTGGAAGATTAGATAGTGCTAAGTCACTTTGTGAAACTACTAAAAGTCCTACATCAAGATTAATTGGAAAAGGAATTTCTAGAATTGGAAAACCTTTAGAAGATATCAATACAGCAATAGAAAATGCAGGAAAACTAGAAGTATATCAATTAGAAAGAAATGTCTCAGTATTAGCGACGATAGCGGGAGCAGCTCCTATGATTGGTTTTTTAGGGACTGTAATCGGAATGATTGTTGCTATACATGAAATAGCAAATTCAGGAGGGCAGATTGATATTAAAATGTTATCTGATGGATTGTATACAGCGATGACAACTACTGTTGGAGGGTTAATTGTTGGTATTATAGCGTATATTGCTTATAACCATTTAGTAGTTCGTACTGACAAAGTAGTGTATCAAATGGAAGCTAAGTCTGTTGAGTTTTTAGATTTATTAAACGAGCCAGTATAATGAATTTAAGAGGTAGAAATAAAGTCAATCCAAATTTCAATATGTCATCAATGACAGATATTGTTTTTTTGTTATTGATATTTTTTATGTTAACATCCACACTAGTTACGGTTAGTGCTATAGATGTATTGCTGCCAAAAGCTGGAGGTAAAACAGAGAATAGCAAATCGGTTGCTGTAACAATTACAAATGAAGCATCATTTTATATTGATAAAACAAAAGTGAGTGATGCAAATTTAGAAAGAGAACTACTTACTAAGGTAGGAGCAGATAAGAAGAAAACGGTAGTAATTCGTGGTGATCAAAATGTGCCGTATAAAAATGTAATGCAGGTAATTGATATCGCGAATAGGAATAAGTTGAAAATGATTTTAGCTGTAAAAGGCAAATAAATGACAGTTTTAGATACGCAACATAAACGTAAATCAGCAGTTATTACTGCCATTATTCTGATACTTTTGTTATTCGGAATATTCAATTACGGAATGAAATATCTTGATCCGCCTATTGAATATGGATTAGCAATCAATTTTGGGAATTCTGAAGTTGGGAGTGGTGAACCTGTGGAAAAAACAAAAGCGCAAGCAACCCCACAACAAGAAGAAGTTGTGGAAGAGCAGGTTGAAGAAACTCCTGAAGAAACTGTCAAAGAAGAAATTATTACGGATGATACTGCGGAAGAAGTTCCAGTCGTAGAAAAAAAAGTAGAAAAGAAAGAAGCAGTAAAAGAAACACCGAAAGAAATAAAACCTAAAGAAAAACCAAAACCAAAGCCGTCTAAAGAAACTACCGATGCATTGAATAGCTTGTTAAATGGAACTTCGAAAGATGGAGCAACAACAGGGGAAGGGGATGATAAACAAGCTGGTGTAAAAGGAAATGAAGATGGTGATCCAAATTCAGATAAATACTACGGGAATTCCGGAAGTGGCTCTGGTGGAAATTATAATTTAGCAGGAAGAAAGGCTTTGTCTAAACCTATTGAGAAACCTAATTGTCAAGAGGAAGGTACTGTGGTGGTGAGTATTGAGGTAGATCAAAATGGTAAGGTGATTAAAGCAACTCCAGGAGTGAAAGGAACAACTAATACGGCTCCTTGTTTATTAGAACCTGCAAAACAAGCAGCGTTAAGAACTAAATGGAACGCTGATGGAAATGCACCATCAAAACAAAGAGGAACAATTATCTACAAGTTTTCTCTCTCAAAATAACATATCTTTGTTAAATCATTAGAAAGAATAGTTATTCAATGAGGTTATATGTCTGTAAAGTAAATTCAGAATATAATTATTGAAAAATCAATAAACATAAATACATGAAGTTAACTGTTATAGGAACAGGGTATGTAGGATTGGTATCGGGAACTTGCTTTTCAGAAATGGGAAATAAGGTTACCTGTGTAGATATTGATCAAGAAAAAATCAACAAATTACACCAAGGAATTATCCCTATTTATGAACCAGGGTTAGAAAAAATGGTGTTAAAAAATGTAGAAAAGGGAAACCTATTCTTTACTACGAAGTTAGAAGAAGCTATTGAGGAAGCTGAAATAGTATTCATAGCGGTTGGAACTCCAATGGGGGAAGATGGTTCTGCAGATTTACAATATGTCTTATCAGTAGCCAAAGAGATTGGCCAAAAGATGAATCACAGATTGATAGTTGTTGATAAATCTACTGTACCAGTAGGAACAGCTGATAAAGTGAAAGCAGCAATTCAAGCAGAATTAGATAAAAGAAGTGTAGCGATTGAATTCGATATGGTTTCTAATCCCGAATTTTTAAAAGAAGGAGACGCCATCAACGATTTTATGAAACCTGATAGAGTGGTAATTGGTGCAGAATCTGATTATGCTTTTGAAAAAATGCGTCAGTTATATACACCATTTACAATGTCTCGTGAACGTTTTATAGCAATGGATGTTCGTTCTGCAGAAATGACTAAGTATGCAGCGAATGCCATGTTAGCGACAAAGATTTCGTTTATGAATGAAATGGCTAATATCTGTGAGCGAGTGGGGGCGGATGTAAATAATGTACGAGTAGGTATAGGATCAGATTCTAGAATAGGGTATAGTTTTATTTATCCTGGAGCAGGGTATGGTGGTTCTTGTTTTCCAAAAGATGTAAAAGCATTGAAAAAAATAGCTGAAGAAAATGGATATGAAGCACAACTTATCAGATCGGTAGAGGAAGTTAACAATCGTCAGAAATATGTGATTGCTGAAAAAATAATCAAAAGATTTGGAGAAGATTTAACAGGGAAAACTTTTGGTCTTTGGGGATTGGCATTCAAACCCGAGACAGATGATATGCGTGAAGCTCCAGCAATTTATGTTGTAAAAGAGCTAATCAAAAGAGGGGCAAAAGTACAAGTGTATGATCCTAAAGCGATGGAAGAAGCACAGCATTTTTATTTAAAAGATGTAGAAAATATAGTCTATAAGAATGCGAAGTACGAAGTGTTAGAGGAAGCGGACGCATTAATCTTATTAACAGAGTGGAAAGAGTTCCGTTCACCAGATTTTTCTGAAATTGAAAAGCAATTGAAAATACCTGTTATTTTCGATGGAAGAAATCAATACAATAGCTACAATTTAGAAGAAAGAGGCTTTGAATATTATCAAATAGGGAAGAACTAAAAAGAACATCTTACAAATAGGTATATGAAAATTTTAGTTACAGGAGCTGCAGGTTTTATAGGTTTTCATCTAAGTGAAAAATTATTAGCTGAGGGACATACAGTTGTGGGAGTTGATAACATCAACGATTACTACGATGTGAATCTCAAATACGCTCGATTAAAAGAGTTGGGTGTTAACAGGGATGACGCTGAGGTTTTTTATCAAGAAGTTATTAGTACAGCTAATGAGAACTTTAAGTTTGTTAGATTGAACTTAGAAGATAAAGAAGGGCTATTTCAATTGTTTACTTCAGAGAAATTTGATGTTGTTTGTAATCTAGCAGCTCAAGCTGGGGTTCGTTATAGCATCGAAAATCCTGATGTGTATATCCAAAGTAACATTGTTGGTTTTCTAAATATATTGGAATGTTGCAGACATCATAAGATTAAGCATTTGGTGTACGCAAGTAGTTCAAGTGTGTATGGAGCCAATAAAAAAGTGCCTTTTTCAGAAGAAGATAGTGTAGATAATCCTGTGAGTTTGTACGCAGCGACGAAGAAAAGTAACGAATTAATGGCGCATACCTATAGTCATTTGTATAAAATTCCAACAACAGGATTACGATTTTTTACGGTGTATGGGCCATGGGGAAGACCCGATATGGCACCAATCCTTTTTGCGGATGCTATTTCAAATAATCGTCCAATCAAAGTCTTCAACAACGGAGATATGGAGCGTGATTTTACGTATATAGATGATATTGTTGAAGGAGTAAAAAGAGTGATAGAAAAGCCAGTTGAGAGTAGAGAGTTGTATAAAATCTATAACATAGGAAATAACGAATCTATAAAATTGTTAGATTTTATCACAGAGATGGAAACGAGTTTAGGAAAAGAAGCGATTAAAGAAATGTTACCCATGCAAATGGGTGATGTAAAAAGAACCTGGGCAAATGTAGATGGATTAATCAATGATTATGATTACAAACCTAAAGTAAAGGTAGAAGAAGGAGTATGTCGTTTCGTACAGTGGTATCAAGAATATCATAGCTAGTTATATATAATTTCAGTTATAATTTATTTAATGAACTATCAACAAGTATTAGATTGGATGTTTGCTCAATTGCCAATGTACCAACGTCAGGGGCAAACGGCATTCAAAAAAGATTTAACCAATATCATTGCTTTGTGTGATGAACTTGGGAATCCACAAAAGAAGTTTAAAACCATTCATGTAGGAGGGACTAATGGAAAAGGATCTACCAGTCACATGATTGCTTCAATACTACAAGAAGCAGGTTATAAAGTAGGGTTGTATACTTCACCACATTTAAAAAACTTTACAGAACGTATCAGAATCAATGGCAAAGAAATATCAAAAGATGCTGTTATTGACTTTATAGAAAAGAATAAAATCTTTCTGGAAAAACAAGGATTGTCATTTTTTGAAATGACCGTTGGAATGGCGTTTGAAGAATTTGCTAACCAAAAAGTTGACATAGCAGTTATTGAAGTCGGTTTAGGAGGAAGATTGGATTCAACTAACATTATTATACCAGAAGTTTCGGTAATTACCAATATTGGATTAGACCATACACAGTTTTTGGGAGAAACATTACCTGAAATAGCTTTTGAAAAGGCTGGAATCATCAAAAAAAATATTCCAGTAGTTATTGGGGAGCGTCAAAAAGAAACAGAAAATGTTTTTATTGCTAAAGCGGAAGATTGCAAGGCTCCAATAATTTTTGCTTCGGATACAATGCAAAATTATGCCACAGATTTACTAGGAGACTATCAAAAACATAATGTAACCACAGCGGTGACAGCGATTCAACAATTAAAAGAGTATAAAGTTACTGAAGAGAATATCAAAAACGGATTGTTGAACGTAGTCAAGAACACCAATTTAAAAGGTCGTTGGCAAATATTACAAGAACATCCAAAGGTAATTTGTGATACTGCACATAATAAAGAAGGATTATTTTATACCTTACAACAATTAAAGAAGGAAAATTATAAGCAATTACATATTGTCTTAGGAGTAGTTTCAGATAAGAATTTGAGTGAAATTTTACCTATGTTTCCTAAAAATGCCAAATATTATTTCTGTAAACCAAATATTCCTCGAGGATTATCAGCGGACGAATTACAAGAGCAAGCTAATGAGTTTGGCTTAATTGGAGAGGTGTTTGTTTCTATAAATCAAGCTTTTGGGAAATCAAAGATAAGTGCGTCTGATGAAGATGTGATTTATATTGGAGGGAGCACATTTGTAGTGGCAGAAATTTTATGAAAAAAAATGAAAAAAAGTTATTGTCAATCTCTAAAACTATTATATATTTGCATCCGCAATTAACAAGTAAGGGCGCGTAGCTCAGTTGGTTCAGAGCACTTGGTTTACACCCAAGGGGTCAGGGGTTCGAATCCCTTCGCGCCCACAACTCTTACAAAGATTTAATTGCAAAAGGGCGCGTAGCTCAGTTGGTTCAGAGCACTTGGTTTACACCCAAGGGGTCAGGGGTTCGAATCCCTTCGCGCCCACTTAAAGTCTCATCATTTAATGATGAGACTTTTTTGTTTTATAAGCTTTTGTTCATGCTATTTTTTGTAGTTTTGTGGACTTAAAAATACTAAAGAACTACTATTGGATAAGAAAATAGCAATTATCGGGTTGGGGTATGTCGGACTTCCGTTGGCAAGGTTATTTGCTACAAAATATTCTGTAGTAGGTTTTGATATTAATAAAACAAGGGTAAAAGAATTAAACGAAGGTGATGATGTAACTAAGGAAGTAGATAGAGAAGAATTGTTGTCTGTTTTAAGAAGTAAGAATGTTGAAGTAAGCGGATTGTTTTGCACGTCGGAAATAGATGATATTAAAAAATGCAATATTTTTATAGTTACTGTTCCTACACCAGTAGATAAAAACAATAGAGCGGTTCTAACTCCGTTAATTAACGCTAGTGAAACTGTAGGTAGAGTTTTGAAGAAGGGTGACGTCGTTGTGTATGAATCAACAGTGTATCCTGGAGTGACGGAAGAAGTATGTGTTCCTGTGTTGGGAGAGATTTCTGGTTTAGAATTTAATAAAGACTTTTTTGTGGGGTATTCTCCAGAACGAATTAACCCAGGAGATAAAAAAAATACCATCGAGAATATTTTAAAAGTAACTTCAGGCTCAACTCCTAAAGTAGCAAAGTTTGTTGATGAGCTATATAGCTCAGTTGTTATAGCTGGGACTCATTTAGTTTCTAGTATAAAAGTAGCAGAAGCTTCGAAAGTAATTGAAAACTCTCAGCGAGATATCAATATTGCTTTTATGAATGAATTAGCGAAGATTTTTGGGTTTATGAATATCAATACTCAAGAAGTTTTAGAGGCTGCAGGAACTAAATGGAATTTTTTACCATTCAAACCAGGGCTAGTAGGAGGGCACTGTATAGGGGTGGATCCTTATTATTTGGTACAGAGAGCTGAAGAATTAGGGTATCATCCTGGTGTTATTTTAGCAGGAAGAAGGATGAATGATGGAATGGGAGAGTATGTGGTTTCACAAGTCATAAAGTTAATGATAAGTCGGGATATCAAAATAAAGAATGCAGGTGTTTTGGTGTTGGGAATTACATTTAAGGAAAACTGCCCCGATGTTCGCAATACTAAAGTAGTCGATGTGGTACGCTCATTACAAGAATATGGAGCAAATGTAACAGTTTATGACCCTTGGGCAAATGTTGATGAGGTGAAAAAGGAATATGCATTAGAGTCAATGCAAGAATTACCCAAAGAAAAATACGATGCGATTGTATTAACAGTCGGACATAATGAATATAAAGAGTTAGATATTGTTTCTTTAAAGAAGGAGAACTCGGTAGTGTATGACGTTAAAGGAATTTTGTCAAAAAAAGTAGTAGATAAAAGTTTGTAAAAAGTTCTCTTACTTTTTAAGGTTACTAGCCAGTGAAAAATAATAGAGAGAAGTATTTTATAAAAAAAATAAATAATGAAAATAGGAATAACTTTTAGTGCATTTGATTTATTACATGCAGGTCACATTAAAATGCTAGAGGATGCTAAAGGTCAATGTGATTATTTAATATGTGGATTGCAAACAGATCCAACAATTGATAGACCAGAGAAGAACAAACCTATTCAGTCTGTAGTGGAGCGTTACATTCAATTGAAAGGGTGTAAATATGTAGATGAAATAGTTCCTTATGCTACCGAACAAGATTTGGAAGATATATTACAATCTTTTAAAATTGATGTGCGAATATTGGGAGATGAATATGCGGAGAAACAATTTACAGGAAGAGACTACTGTGAAAAGAAAGGGATTGAATTGTTTTACAATAAAAGAGAGCACCGATTTTCAAGTAGCGGATTAAGAAAAGAGGTTGCAGAAAAGGAAAGTTTAAAATAAGCAATACAATAGTTACAGTATAAGGAAATAAGGACTTTGTCAAGTAGATATAAAATGAAGAAAAAGAACTTAATAATTTTTGGAACAAGACCAGAAGCCATTAAAATGGCGCCTTTAGTGAAAGAGTTTTTAAAAAACACTAAAGATTTTGACACAAAAGTATGTGTGACGGCACAACATCGTGAAATGTTAGATCAAGTATTGGAATTTTTTGAAATTTCACCGGATTATGATATGGACTTGATGAAGCCGAATCAAAACCTATACACTTTAACATCTGATATTATTACTGGGCTTAAACCAATATTAGAGGAATTTCAACCAGATTACGTATACGTACATGGTGATACTACGACAACCATGGCGTCTAGTATCGCTGCTTTTTATTCTGGAGCAAAGGTATGTCACGTAGAAGCAGGTTTACGTACCCATAACAAACGTTCACCATTTCCTGAAGAAATCAATCGTCAAGTAGCAGGGCGTATTTGTGATTATCATTTTGCACCTACATCTCAATCAAAACAAAACTTGTTGGTAGAAAATGTAAAGGAAGAGGATATTCTAGTAACCGGAAATACAGTGATTGATGCCTTATTAGATAGTTCTGAAAGAGTTGTTTCAATTGAAAATAAAGAAATAGAGGGACTAAAAGAAATGGTAGATGCTACTAAGAAATTAATTTTAGTGACAGGACATCGTAGAGAAAATCACGGACAAGGATTTATCAATATTTGTGAAGCGTTAAAAGAGATTGCTACCACACATGTGGATGCGCAAATTATTTATCCAGTACATTTAAATCCGAATGTGCAAAAACCAGTACATGAAATATTGACAGGAATCGAAAATATAAAATTAATAGATCCACTAGCATATCCGGCATTCGTATGGTTAATGAACCAAGCCTATATGATTATTACGGATTCAGGGGGGGTACAAGAAGAAGCGCCAAGTTTAGGGAAACCGGTTTTGGTAATGCGAGACACGACAGAGCGCCCAGAGGCTGTAGAAGCGGGTACGGTTATTTTAGTGGGAATAGACAAGCATAAAATTGTACACGAAGCAAATAGTTTATTAACGGATACAAGTCGTTATCAATTGATGAGTGAATTACATAATCCGTATGGAGATGGAAAAGCGTGTCAACGAATAGCAGAATTTATAAAATCAAAATAAAAAAGAAATGTCACAACCTAAAGTAGTAACCATTGGTTTAGGATATATAGGATTGCCAACTTCGGCTTTGATTGCTAACAATCAAATCCCAGTGCATGGAGTAGATATTTCTCAACATGTAGTCGATACCATCAATGCTGGGAAAATACACATTGTTGAACCTGATTTAGATCAAGCAGTTGCAAAAGCAGTTGAAGAAGGGTATTTAAAAGCAGATACCAAAGCGGTAGGTGCAGATACCTATTTAATAGTAGTGCCTACCCCTTTTAAAGGAAAGAACGAACCAAATATCTCATACGTACAAGCAGCTACAGAAGGAATTATTCCATTATTAAAAGAAGGGGATTTATATATCATAGAATCAACTTCTCCAGTAGGGACTACCGAAAAAATGATGGAATTGATTTTTACACAACGTCCAGAGTTAGAAGGTAAGATATACTTAGCATATTGCCCAGAGCGTGTATTACCAGGAAATGTGATGTATGAGTTAGTACATAATGATCGTGTGATAGGAGGAGTAAACACAACCTCTACTGAAAAAGCTTTAGCCTTTTACAAGCAATTTGTAAAAGGAGAATTACATGCTACGAATGCACGTACAGCAGAGATGTGTAAACTAACAGAAAACTCATCACGCGATGTGCAAATCGCTTTTGCGAATGAGCTATCATTAATTTGTGATAAAGCAGATATCAATGTATGGGAGTTAATCAACTTAGCAAACAAGCACCCTCGTGTAAATATTTTACAACCGGGTTGTGGGGTTGGAGGCCACTGTATTGCGGTAGATCCATATTTTATAGTTTCTGACTACCCTATGGAATCTAAAATCATAGGAACGGCAAGAGAGGTAAACAATTATAAATCTTTTTGGTGTGCTGAAAAAATTCAAAATGCTAAATTGCAGTTTGAATTACAAAACGGAAGAAAACCGAAAGTAGCCTTAATGGGCTTAGCGTTTAAACCGAATATTGACGATTTAAGAGAGTCTCCAGCTAAATATATTGTAAACAAAGTTTTACAAAATGATAGTAATGGAGAGTATTTTATTGTAGAGCCTAATATAGAAGAACATAAAGTGTTTAAGTTAACAGAATATAGAAATGCTGTTGATCAAGCGGATATTGTTGCTTTTTTGGTTGCTCATGATGAATTTAAGAATTTAGCAATCGATGAAGATAGAGAAATATTGGATTTTTGTGGGGTTTTAAATAAATAATAATTACATGGATATAGGGAAGTTTATATCAAGACATGTTACTAATAGAGAGGTTAGTATGTTTTTTGATGATATTGAAAACAATGAATCAATATTATCAGAAAGAATAAAAGGACAGTCTGTTTTGGTAATAGGTGGTGCGGGAACAATAGGGAGCTCATTCATTAAAGCATTACTTCCGTTTAAACCAAAATCGTTGGTTGTGGTCGATATTAATGAAAATGGATTAACTGAATTGACAAGAGATATTAGAAGTACTGAAGGTTTCAATATTCCAGATGATTATGTGACATATCCAATGGATTATGCACAGCCTGTTTTTTATAAAATGTTTAAAAAAAGAGGAGGTTTTGATATTGTAGCTAATTTTTCTGCTCATAAACATGTAAGAAGTGAAAAAGACTTATTCTCTGTTGAAGCTCTAATTAGAAATAATGTTATCAATGCAAAAAAGTTACTAGATATTCTAGAGATATATCCACCTAAACATTTTTTCTGTGTATCGACAGATAAAGCAGCAAATCCGGTAAATATAATGGGAGGTAGTAAGAAGATTATGGAGGATTTGATAATGACTTATTCTTCAAAATTTCCAGTTACAACAGCTAGATTTGCTAATGTTGCCTTTTCTAATGGTTCATTACCTCAAGGGTTTTTAGAAAGGATTTCAAAAAAGCAACCGATTTCAGCTCCAAACGATGTTACACGTTATTTTGTTTCACTTGAAGAGAGTGGGCAAATTTGTTTATTGGCTTGCGTATTAGGGAATACAGGAGAAATTTATTTTCCTAAACTAAAAGAGGAGCAAGTGATGACTTTCTCAGATATGGCAGTCAAGTTACTTGAAGAAAAAGGATATGAGATTGACTACTGCTCATCAGATAAAGAAGCAATAAAAAAAGCTTCAGTTAGTTTTGATAATAGATATCCTGTCCATTTTTCTGGTAGTAACACTACAGGTGAAAAACCGTATGAAGAGTTTTATACTGATGAAGAAGAGGTTTCATTAAATCGATATAAGTCATTAGGAGTTGTGGTAAACTTAGAATCAAGAGAAATGTCTGAAGTTAATGAATTGTTTAATTCACTCAACTTAGCTTTTGATAAAGAAGAAACTACCAAAGAAGATATTGTAAGCATAATGAAAGATTTTCTTGTTAATTTTGATCACAGAGAGTTAGGAAAGTCATTAGATTCAAAAATGTAATGTACAAAGAATTAATAAATTTTATTAAAAATCAGTTTAATACTGAAGATTTTATTCCTCTACATGCACCTGTATTTATTGGAAATGAGAAAAAATATTTGAATGAATGCATTGATTCGACATTTGTATCTAGCGTTGGTAAGTTTGTGAATTTGTTTGAAAAAGAAGTAGCGGACTACACAGGGGCAAAACATGCTGTCGTCTGTGTAAATGGTACGAATGCTCTTCATTTAGCGTTACTTGTAGTAGGGGTTAAACCAGGTGATGAGGTAATAACACAGCCTCTCACATTTATTGCTACAACGAATGCGATAGTTTATGCAAATGCAAATCCAGTATTTGTAGATGTAGATCTGGATACTATGGGTTTATCTCCTAAAGCATTAAGAACATTTCTTGAGGAGAATTCAGAATTAAGAAATGGAGAGTGTTATAATAAAATTACGAATAATAGAATCAAAGCTTGCATGCCAATGCATACTTTTGGGCATGCGTGTAGAATTGAAGAAATATTAAGTATTTGTGAAGAATATAAAATAGAATTGGTTGAAGATGCAGCAGAAGCTATGGGAAGTTTTTACAAAGAAAAGCATTTAGGAACTTTTGGTAAAATTGCAGCTATTTCATTTAATGGGAATAAAATTATGACTACTGGTGGCGGTGGGATTATTTTGACTGATGATGATGAGTTGGCTGCAAAAACAAAGCATTTATCCACTCAAGCTAAAGCACCGCACCAATGGGAATATGTTCATGATAATATTGGTTTTAATTATAGAATGCCAAATATAAACGCTGCATTAGGACTAGCCCAATTAGAGAAATTAGATTTCTTTATAGAAAACAAAAGAGAGTTAGCTAAGATATATTCATCTTTTTTTAAAGAAAAGGAAGTTTCTTTTTTTGAAGAAAGAGAAGGTGAAAAATGTAATTTTTGGTTGAATGCAATCCTTCTTAAGGATAGAACAGAAAGAGATGTATTTTTAGAAAAAAGTAATCAATCAGGAGTAATGACGAGACCGATATGGCAGTTAATGAATAAACTTCCAATGTTTAAAAATAATATGAGAGGAGATCTGAAAAATTCGGAATTGTTAGAAGATAGAGTTGTAAATATTCCTAGTAGTGTTAGATTATAATTAAAACGAATGAGTAAACCAGAGCTAGTACTTGTTGGAGGTGGGGGGCATTGTATATCTGTGATAGATGTTGTAGAATTAGAAGGTAAATTCAAGATAAAAGGTGTTCTTGAAGTTAATAGTAACCAGCAAGAAGTTCTTGGATATCCAGTTTTAGGGGGAGATGATTTGATAGAAGAGTTAGTGAGTGAAAAAGTTTTTTTTCTAATAACTGTAGGACAAATTAAATCATACAGAATAAGAGAGGAAATTTCAGAGAGGTTAACAAAAAATAAAGCTCAATTAGCAACGGTAATATCACCTAGAGCTTATGTGTCAAAACATTCGTTTATTGAACAGGGAACTGTTGTAATGCACGATGTTGTAGTGAATTCTGGGACTAGTGTAGGAAAACATTGTATCATTAATACCAAAGCTAACATAGAGCATGGAGTTTGTATTGAAGATTTTTGTCATATATCAACTTGTACAGTTGTAAATGGAGATTCTATTGTAAAAAGAGGAACATTTGTGGGAAGTAACGCAACGATTTCAAACGGAATAATAATTAAAGAGAACAGTATTGTTAGTGCTGGGGAATTTATTAAACGATGAACAGGACACTTATTATAGCAGAAGCAGGTGTAAATCATAATGGTGATATTAACTTAGCTGAAAAATTAATTGATGTAGCAGCAGAAGCAGGTGTTGATTATGTCAAGTTTCAAACCTTCAAAGCTAGTAAACTTGTTACGAAAAAAGCAAAACGTGCAGAATATCAGGATGTAAATACTAAGAATAATGACAGTCAATTCGAGATGCTAAAAAAACTTGAGTTATCTCAAGAAGACCATTTACACTTAATAGAGTATTGTAAAAATAAGAGTGTTAAGTTTTTGTCTACAGGGTTTGATTTTGAGAGTGTTGATTTTTTATATGAAATAGGAATACGCTTAGCAAAAATCCCATCAGGTGAAATTACAAATTTGCCTTATCTAATAAAAATAGCAGGTCTGTTTCCAGAAGTAATATTATCAACAGGGATGGCAGATATTAAAGAGATTAAAGATGCTGTTGAGGTGCTTTTAAAAGGTGGAGTTGAGAAGGATAAATTAACAATTTTACATTGTAATACTGAATATCCAACACCAATGAGCGATGTTAATTTAAAAGCAATGCTTCATATAAAAAAAGAGTTAGGGGCAAATGTAGGATATTCTGATCATACTTTAGGTATTGAGGTGCCAATAGCAGCAGTTGCTCTAGGCGCTAAAGTAATTGAAAAGCACTTTACTCTTAATCGAAATATGGAAGGACCAGATCATAAAGCTTCTTTAGAGCCTGATGAGTTAAAATTAATGGTTGACTCAATACGAAACATTGAGAAGGCTCTAGATGGTTCAGAGATAAAAGAACCTTCAAATTCAGAACTAAAAAATAAAGAAATAGCAAGAAAGAGTATTCATTTAAGAAATGCTTTAAAAGCAAATTCAATAATAAAGAAAGATGATATTATATCTCTAAGACCAGGAGATGGTATTTCTCCAATGAACTGGAATCAGGTCATTGGAAAAAAGACAATTAAAGATTTATCTGAGTTTCATAAATTAAATTGGAATGATTTATTATGAAAATAGGAGTTTTAACGAGTTCGAGAGCAGATTACGGTATTTATAAACCGCTTTTAACCAAACTATCTCAAAGAAATGATGTTGATTTGACATTGATTGTTTTTGGTATGCATCTTCAAAAACAACATGGTTATACTATTAATAATATTAAAAGAGATGCTTTTGGTGAGATTCATGAAATAGAAGGAATGCCAATTAATGATGATGTAATTGATATTTCTGAAGGCTATGGAAATGTTTTAATTAATTTTGCTCAATACTGGAATAATCATTCATATGATTATGTATTTGCGTTAGGTGATCGATTTGAGATGAGTGCAGCAGTACAAGCAGGTATTCCATTCCAAATTAAGTTTGCTCATTTACATGGAGGGGAAACTACTCTTGGGGCAATAGATAATATTTATAGAGATCAAATTACTTTAGCATCTAAGCTGCATTTTGTTTCGACTCAAAAATTTGCTGACAGAGTTGAGTTGATTACAAATAAAATAGATTCAGTTCATAATGTAGGAGCTCTTAGTTTGGATGGAATAGAAAATTTAAAATTACCAAGTTGGGATTCGGTAAGAGAAAAATTTAATATTCCAGATAAAAAGTTTATTCTAGTAACTGTACATCCTGAGACAGTAGCAATTGAAAAAAATGAACTTTTTTCAAAAGAGTTGTACAAGGCATTAGAATCATTGTCAAAAAAATACCTAATAGTTATTACTTCATCTAATGCGGATACCTTAGGGAAAATTTATAGAGATTTAGCCTTTTTGTTAAAGAAAAATAACCCTGAAAATATTTGTCTTATAGATAGTTTCGGGAAGGAAAATTATTTCGCAGCTATGGAAGCATCTGAGTTTCTTTTAGGGAATACTTCTAGTGGAATTTTAGAAGCAGCGTCTTTTGGTAAATATGTAATTAATTTAGGTGATAGACAGGCAGGCAGGTTAAGAAATGAAAATGTGATTGATGTTAAGTTTGATAAAGAAGATATTTTAAAATCTGTAAAAGAAATTATAAAAAAGGAAACTTATAGAGCTGGTAATTTTTACTTTAAAGAAAATACAGCAGATAACATAATAAAAATAATTTTTGAATGAAAAATTTTGAAAAATATTTGATTTCTAAAAAATCAAATATTAAAGAGGCACTATTAAAATTAGGTGATTTAGAATCAGAAAATGTTTTATTTGTTGTTGATGAAAACTCAAAACTTATAGGTAGCTTGACTGATGGAGATGTAAGAAGAGGTTTAATTAGAGGATTGAATACCGAAGAAAGTTTGTTAGGGGTTATTAATGACTCTCCAAAATATCTTGTTATTAACTCATATTCTTTATCAGATTTAATATTGTTTAGAGAAAATAATTACAAAGTTGTACCAGTAATTGATAAAAATGGAATTGTTAAAGCTATGCTCAATTTCAGAAAACAAAAATCTTTATTACCAGTAGATGCTATAATAATGGCTGGAGGTAAAGGTACAAGATTAAGACCTTTAACTGAGAGTACACCAAAACCACTATTAAAAGTTGGAGATAAAGAAATTATTTCATATAACTTTGATAGATTATTCAAATTTGGTATTACTAACCAAAATATTACTGTAAACTACCTTGGAGAGCAATTAGAAGAATATTGTAAGGCTTATCATAATAAGAATATAAATTTTAATGTTTTTTATGAAAAGGAATTTTATGGCACTGCAGGATCTATTTCATTGATTGAAGATTATAAAAATGAGGATATATTATTAATGAACTCAGATTTATTGACAAATATAGATTATGAAGATTTTTATAAATCATTTAAAGAAAAGGATGCTGATATAATGGTAGCATCAATTCCTTATGATGTTAATTTACCATATGCTGTTTTGAATACTACACAAGAAAGACAAGTAACATCTTTTCAGGAGAAGCCTACTTATACTTATCATACAAATGCGGGTATATATTTAATAAAAAAATCTGTACTTGATTTAATTCCTAAAAATAAATTTTATAATGCTACTGATTTAATGGAAGATGTTATCAAAAGTTTAAATGGAAAGTTAATGCATTACCCAATAAGAGGCTACTGGCTAGACATTGGTAAGCATAAAGATTTTGAAAAAGCACAAAGAGATATTTATCATTTAGATTTTGACTAATGAAAAACTCTGAGAAAATATTAGCTATAATACCAGCAAGAAAGGGAAGTAAGAGAATAAAAAATAAAAATACTATTGACTTTTGTGGTAAACCATTAATTCAGTGGACTTTTGATTCTTTAAAAGATATAGAATTAATAGATAAAATTGTATTAACTACAGATGATAACGAGGTTATAAAGTTAGGAGAAACACTTGATTATATTGAGGTTCCTTTTATTAGACCAGACCATTTGTCAGGGGATACTGCTAAGAGTATTGATGTTATTAATCATGTACTGGATTTTTACAGAGAAAAAAAAGTGTTCTTTGATTATATAATGCTTTTACAACCTACTTCTCCTTTAAGATTAAAAGAAGATATCGTCGGGGCAATAAATATGATTCTAAAAAAAACAAATGAAATAGAAGCTGTTGTCTCTGTTTGTGAATCAGGACACTCACCTTTATGGATGAACACTTTGCCAGATGATTTATCGATGAAAGAATTTATAAACACTAAATTTACAACTTCTAGATCTCAAGATCTTCCAAAATATTATAGACTTAATGGAGCAATATTCATATCGAAAATTAGTAGTTTTGAGAAAAATTTAGGTTTTTATGGTGAAAAGACATTTGCTTATAAAATGCCTATTAGTAGATCAATAGATATAGACACAAAAATAGATTTAGAACTGGGAAAAATTTACATGAATGAAAACAGTAAGGATAATTCCTAGATTAGATGTTAAAGGACCTAATCTAGTTAAGGGTATACATTTAGAAGGGTTAAGGGTTTTAGGAAAGCCTAATGACTTTGCTAAACATTATTATAAAAATGGAGCAGATGAATTAATGTATATGGATGTAGTAGCAAGTTTGTTTGAAAGAAATAGTCTTTCTGATATTATTTCATCAACTGCTAAAGAAATATTTATTCCTGTTACTGTAGGTGGAGGGATAAGAACACTTGAAGATATAAAAAATATTTTAAGATCTGGTGCTGATAAAGTTTCCTTAAATACAGCGGCAATTAAAAATCCTGAATTAATTAGAGAAGCTTCAAGAATGTTTGGGTCTTCGACAATAGTTGTTGCTATTGAAGCAATTAAACAGGATGATGGAACATATTTAGCTTATACAGATAATGGTAGAGAATGGACAGGAAAAGAGGTTAAAGAATGGGCAAAAAAAGTAGAGTCTTTAGGAGCTGGTGAACTTGTTGTAACTTCAGTAGATAGAGAAGGTACTGGAGAAGGTTTTGATATTGATCTTGTTAAAATGATTTCTGAATCTGTTTCAATACCAGTTATTGCTCATGGAGGAGCAGGGTCAATGGAAGATATTTTACGTGTAATTAAAGAAGGTAGAGCTGATGCAGTATCAATAGCTTCAATTCTTCACTATGGCGTAATTGAAACCAATAATTTTAAAGGAGGAGAAAAAGATGGTAATACTGAATTTTTAAAGAATGATAGAAAGTTTAAAAAAATTACTCCTCAAGACTTAAATAAAATTAAAGAATATTTACAAGAACATAATATTGAGTGTAGACATTAATATGAAAAAAGTAGCCATAATAGATTTTAAATTAGGTAATATATACAGTGTAGTTCAAGCATGTCAAGAAGTAGGCTTAAATGTGTCAATAACCTCTAATTATGATGAGATTTTAGCTGCCGATGGCGTTATATTGCCAGGAGTGGGAGCATTTGGAGATGCAATTAATAATTTGAAAGAATTAAATTTAGATAAAACAATAAAAGATTTTGTAAACACAGGAAAACCATTTATGGGAATTTGTCTTGGATTGCAATTATTATTTAGTGAAAGTGAAGAGTTTGGAGATTATGAAGGGTTAGGTTTAATTGAAGGTAAAGTAGTAAAGTTTGATAATTCATCTTTTAAAGTACCTCAAATTGCATGGAATCGAATTAATGAAAATGAAGTTCTATGGATAGATACACCTCTAAATAAAACTAAAAATGGTGAGTTTATGTACTTTGTTCATTCATATTATGTAATCCCTGATAATCCAAATTACATTCTGACAACAACAAATTATTGTGGAGTAAATTATTGTTCATCAATAAAAAAAGATAATATATTTGCCACTCAATTTCATCCAGAGAAAAGTGGTGAAAAAGGACTAGAAATATATAAAGAGTGGAGTTTAAAATTATAAATA
This sequence comes from Tenacibaculum sp., assembly GCF_050290165.1. Lineage (GTDB taxonomy): Bacteria > Bacteroidota > Bacteroidia > Flavobacteriales > Flavobacteriaceae > Polaribacter. Next base: position 31,592 of record NZ_JBNKHD010000015.1, read on the forward strand.
ATGAAAGATAAAGAACTAGAAGCATATTACGGACTTCCTAACGAAGTTAAGTTTTGTAAGAAGTGTTTAATGTCTAATCAAAGACCGACTTCTGCTGTTGAGTTTAAGCATACTATAAAGAGTAAAAAAACAACAATGAACTTTGATGAGAGCGGAGTTTGTGATGCTTGTAGAACTTCAGAAGAAAAAGAGAAGATTGATTGGAAAGAACGTGAAGAACAATTAGTTAAGCTCTTAAATAAGTATCGTAAAAATGATGGTAGCTATGATTGTCTTGTCCCTGGAAGTGGTGGTAAAGACAGTGCTTATCAAGCCCATATTTTAAAATATAAATATGGGATGAACCCTTTAACGATAACGTGGCCTCCTATTTTATATACTGATTATGGTCTAAAAAATTGGCAAAACTGGATTGATGTTGGTGGTTTTGATAATTATTCTTTTAGAAGAAACGGTAAAGTAATGAAATTACTTACTAAGCTTTCTATTGAGAATTTATTTCACCCGTTTCAAACTTTTATTTTAGGTCAAAAGAATTTAGCACCTAAGTTTGCTGCAAAATTTGGTATCGATTTAATTTTTTATGGAGAAAACGAAGCAGAGTATGGAAATCCAATTGCAGATAATTCTACTTCGTTAAGAGATAAATCTTATTATAGTTTTAATAATTTGGATGATATTTACCTAGGAGGTGTATCAATAAAAGAGTTACAAGAAAACTATAATGTAAGGTTATCTGATTTGATGACCTATTTACCACCAACAGAGAAGGAGCTTGCAAAAACAGATATTCAAGTACATTATTTAGGTTATTATTTGAAATGGACGCCACAAGAAGTATATTACTATGCAGTAGATAATACTGGTTTTAAAGCTAGACCATTTAGAACTCAAGGAACTTACAGTAAGTATAATAGTATTGATGATAAGATTGATGATTTACATTATTATACTACTTTTATAAAGTTTGGAATTGGTAGAACCACATATGACGGTTCTCAAGAAATAAGAAATAAACATATAACCAGAGAGGAAGGTGTTGCTTTAGTGAACAGGTTTGATGGAGAATTTCCAGATAAGTATTTTAATGAAATCATGGAATATTTAGATATCGATCCTGATTATTTTAAGAACGATTTATCAGATAAGTTTAGATCACCTCACTTATGGAAAAAAGAAAATGGTATTTGGAAATTGAGGCATAATATAATGGGAACAGGTACGGATGATTAAAATAGCATTTGTTGATAGTTGGTCGGTTGGTTTTGGTATAGTAGAACCTCTTATTAAAGAGCTTAGAGTAAATGAAAATTATGAACTGTTGTTTGTTCATTATGATTCATTACACAAGAAGTATCCAGATAAATTGGTTCTTTCAAACTTAAATGGAGCACCAGAAAAATTAAAAAAATCACAACTAATTGAAGGTGTTGATTTTAGTAAATACAACTATTCAGCTAAAACATTTTATGAAATAGAGAGTCCAGATTTATTAGTTTTTATAAGTATACATAATTTAGAACAAAGATATTTTTTAAATATTGCTAAGAAATTTAATATACCAAGTATTCTTGTAATGCATGGTGTAATTTTAAAAGATAAAATAATAAAGAAAAAAAGAATAGTTGACAAGCTTTATTACCCTTTTACTAAGATCAATAGATTACGTTATTATAGAAGTTTGTTTAAGTTTTTTGTGAATGACGTTAAAAGCTTGAAATTAGAGAATAATACTGCCAAATATTATCAACTTTTATTTAAGATAATTTTTAAAAGAGAAGAGTATGTTAATAGGATAAGCGAATTTGACTCTTTCAAAGTAAATACTATTTGTACTATTTCTGATACAGATGAAGATTTTTACCGCAAACTCTATAATCAAACTCCAGAGAATACAAAATATAAATTAGTGGGACATATGGACTTACATAAACTTAGTAGGTATTACAAGGATAATAAGAATCAAATTCCAAAAGAAACTAATGAAGTTGTTTTTTTCTCGCAACCGTATGTCGGAGAAGGGGTGATTTCTGCTAAAGATTACATCCAATCGCTTAATGTAATTAATAAAACGTGTAATGATTTAGGTTTGAAATTTATAGTAAGACCACATCCAAGGGATGATATGAGTTTCATCAGTAAAATTAAGGATGACTATAACATGATTTTAAGCAATAGATCTCTTGAAGAAGATTTGATAAGGTCGGTTTGTGTAATTGGTATTAATTCTACAGTATTACTAACAGCTAATCTAATAGAAAAGAATATAATAATATTAGATTTTGGTTTTTCCGAAGATTTTTCTTTAGCTGAAAACGAGAGGATAAAAGTTGTAGGTTTTCGCGAGATTAAAGTCATCAAAGAAGCTCTCAGTTCATTGAATTTGAGTGAAAGTAAATCTAAAAAATTGAACTTGCAAGACCCAGTAAAATTAATTAAAGAAGAAATAGATTTATTAGTTAATGATTTTAAATAATAAGTTAAAAGATACTTTATTATATATCTTTTTTGAAGGGCTAAGTAAAGGAGGAAATACTCTCATATTTTTACTAAGTGCTACAATTTTATCCAAAGATGAGTATGTAAATCTTCTTTTACTGTTTTCATTAGAGGGCCTGTTTATAATACTTTCTCCTTTATATTATACTGATGTTTTATATAAACTAAGAGATGAATATTCTTTTTCAAGAATTAAAGATAATACATTCAAAATTGTACTTATTTATGGTTTATTATTGTTTTTAGTTTTTTTTCTTTTCCAAAATCCTATTAAAGAATTTTATAATGTGGATAACTTTGTTGTTATTGTCTCAATAATTTTTATTGTAATATTTAGACTTACATTTCAAATACAGTCTGTAAATTATCAAATTAGTGAAGATCACAATAATGCCATTAAAAATAAAGCTTACCCTTTTTTATCCTCGTTTGTTCTAGGTTTGTTTTTTTTCATTTTTTTCAATGACAAAATATTAGGTTTTTTTCTGGGGAGATTTACTGGATTTCTTTTGATGTTTATGTTGAGTTCTAGAAGATTCATTATTGAATTTAATTTAAATTTTGATTATAATTTCTTGTTGGACTTTATTAAAAGAGCTGTTAATTTAATTGTTATAGGACTTGGAGGATGGTTTTTAGGTTATGGTATGTTAAATATATTAAAGGAATTTTACAGTCAAGAAATAAATTTCAATGTTGGATTGATGTTGAATTTATGGTCTATACTATTATTAGTGGCAAATGGAATTAATGGAGTATATTTTCCAGCGTTTAGGAAAGAATATTTAAATAACAAGGCTGGGGTTAAAGTATTGTTTAATAAGGTTTTATATTTGTATTTGTTTGTGTTGTTGGTAATTTTAATATTATTTTTGTTTTTTAAAGATTTGACAACAATTAACTTTTTCGGTTATTCAGTTGCTGTAAATAGTTATTTAAATATTATCCCCTTTGTCTTATTAATTTTTTTAGCTCAGATTTTTCAGTATGTTTCTATGCCGTACTATATAGTTCAAGATGAATTTAAGAAGCTTTCATTTATAGGGATTGTAACAAACTTTATATCCATACTAGCTATTTTTACACATCATTTTTATAGTAACTATATAATGATTGACATAATTTGGATTATAATATTGTCTTACTATATAAAATCGATGCCAATATATCTCTTAAAAAATAAAATGGTTTAATACAATGAAGTTTGTAACATTTTTGGCTGGTTTAATTGCCGCTTTACCATTTGTAATTGCTGTAGAACCCTTTTACTCTGGTTATATAAGTTTTTTATTATTGATTTTTGTTTCAGATTTAAAGAAAATAAATTTAAAAAGACTATCGTATTACTTATTCTATGTATTTACAGTATGTATTTCATTAGTAAATGTAGATTATTATTTCGAAATTAAGGAGTTGCTAATTGGATTGTTGATTCCCATTGTATTTTTGTTTTTTGATTTAAAGATTGATTATGATTCGTTTTTTAAAGGTGTTAATGTTGGAATCGTAATAGTAACATTATCACTATTGTATTTATCAGTTGAAAAAAATTTAATAGGAAATTATATGACTTTTTTCACTTCGGAAAGAGATTGGGGTAATGATAGTTTATTTTATGGGAATGGTACTGCATTAGTATTAACACTCATATCATCTTATTATTTAATAAAGGATCAAATATTAAAATCTATAATAATAAATATTGGTGCTATTTTAACTACTTCAAGGGTTCCTTTAATAATGTTTGCATTTATTTTTATTTATATTCTTTTAATCAGTAATGTAAAGAAAATATATAAAGCTCTCCTAACATTTATTCTTATGGGGTTAATTATTTATGCAGCTATTTTTATATTAAAAGAAGAAAGCTTAATCAATAGATTTACAAGAACAGGGGATAGACAATATATTTTTGATTATTCGTTTGAATTATTTAAAAAGAATATTTATTTAGGTTTTGGGCCAAAAGACATCCCAATTTATCATCACCTGCATAATTCTTTTTTCGAAGTATTGTTTAGATATGGTATTATAACATTTATATTCTATTTAATCCTTTTGCTTAAAGGAAATCTAGTAAATACTAGATTAATTTTTATCTTTCTTACAGTTTTCTTTTTTACTTTTACTCAAATTAATTTACATAATATTAATTATGTTGTTATTTTGAGTGTTATAATTTCTAATTTTAAAAATCTTCAAAATGACGATTCTCTTAAATGCATCGCAACTTAAAATGGCGGGAGGGTTAAACGTTAGTTTAAACATTATTAAGAATTTTTGTGAAATATTAAATAATAATAAGTATATAATTATTTGTCCTAATATAGAAGAGTATAGGGCTTTAAAATATTTAAACTTAGTTAAAATTTATATCCCGGAGAAATATGACAGTTTTGAGTATAAATTTTTTTTAGGTGTTTGGTTGAAGAAAAAAATAGAAGAAGTAAATCCAACGGTTGTTTTTAATTTATGTAATACTCCACTGAAGGTAAAATATAAGCAATTAACAATGCTTCATTGGCCTTACGCTGTTTATCCTGAGAGTAAGGTTTGGGAAATGATGACGCTGAAAGATAAACTTATAAGAAAATTTAAGCTTTATAAGTTTAAAAAAAATATAAATCAACACTCTGTTTTTACAGTACAGACTGATGTTATGAAAAATAGATTAGTAAAGCTTTATAAACTTAAAAATGTTTTTGTTGTACCTAATTCTATTAATATAGAATATGCTACAAATTCTATTGATAGTCCTTCTAGTTTACTACAAAAGGATAATAGCTATAAATACTTTTTATATCCCACTAAATATTATCCCCATAAAAACATTGAAATATTAATAGATGTAGCTAAAGAAATTGTAAAAAATAAAAATAAATTTATAATAATTTTAACACTGAATGAAAAAGATAAAAGAGTGAAAAAAATAATAAATGAGATTAACTCTTTGAAGCTAAGTAATGTTATAATAAATGTAGGTTACCTTAATTTTAAAGAAATTCATTCAGTTTATAATTCTGTAGATGCGATTTTAATGCCTACTATTTTAGAAACTTTAGGATTACCTTATTTGGAAGCTATTAGTTTGAAAAAACCACTTTTTACTTCAGATTTGGATTTTTCACGATCACTATGCGGTGATTACGGGATTTTTTTTAATCCTTTTTCATATGTTGATATTTACGAAAAAATGAAATTAATTCAAAACAACGATGTTATTTCCAAAAAGATAACTTTTGCTGAATCTGTAATGGAAAGGTATACAGGAGATTGGAGTGAAGTAGTAAAATTATATAATACAATTTTGAAGACATTATAATCATAAATGAAACAAATTATACAAGACCTTAAAAAGGGTGATACCATATTAGAAGAAGTTCCTGTTCCATTGGTGAAAAAAGGGCACGTGCTTATAAAGACTTCTAAATCATTAGTTTCTCTTGGGACTGAGAAAATGCTAGTAGAATTTGGTAAAGCGAATTTTATTCAAAAAGCTAAACAACAACCTGATAAGGTGAAAATGGTTTTAGATAAGATTAAAACCGATGGTTTAAAACCAACAATAGATGCTGTCTTTAATAAGTTAGGTCAACCATTGCCACTAGGTTATTGTAATGTAGGAGAAGTTGTAGCTGTTGGGAATGGTGTTTCAGAATTTAAAATTGGAGATCGAGTTGCGTCTAATGGAAATCATGCAGAGTATGTTTTAGTTCCTAGAAATCTCGTTGCAAAAATTCCAGATAACGTATCAGATGAGGAAGCTACATTTACAGTAATTGGTGCAATTGGTTTACAGGGTATTAGGTTGCTTAACCCTACATTTGGAGAGACAATTGTAGTAGTTGGATTAGGACTTATCGGTTTGGTTACTGCTGAACTTCTAAAAGCTAACGGGTGTAATGTTATAGGATTCGATTTTGATCATGAAAAAATAAAAATAGCAAAATCTAAAGGTATTACAGCTATAAACCCATCAGAAGGAACAGATCAGGTAAAATTTGTAGAAACTTTTACAAACGGAGTAGGAGCAGATGGTATTATTATTACTGCGTCAAGTAAGAGTAATGAGATTATCTCTCAATCAGCACAAATGTGTCGAAAACTCGGTAGAATTGTTCTTGTAGGTGTAATAGGATTGGATATTAGTCGAGCAGATTTTTACAATAAAGAAATATCTTTTCAAGTTTCATGTTCTTATGGACCTGGAAGATATGATGAAGAGTATGAGCAAAAAGGAAATGATTATCCCATAGGTTACGTTAGATGGACAGAAAAGAGAAATTTTGAAGCTGTATTAAACGCTATTTCAGTTGGTTCGTTAGATGTTAATCCACTTATAACAGAGAGGGTTCCTCTAAAAGAGTTCGAAACTATATACGGAGATATGTCTTCATCTAAATCTATAGCATCAATTTTAGAGTATAATTCAAACGAAGAGCCAAAAAATACAGTTATATTAAACGAAAAGTCGTTTGGAGGTAATAAAGGAATTATTGGCATAGTTGGTTCTGGGAATTTTACAAGCGCCACGATTTTACCAAGTCTGAAAAAATTAAACGCAGATATAAAATACATTGCGAGCTCTGGAGGTTTGTCGTCTACAACAATGGCAAAACAGTATGGAATTACTAATTCCACAACAAATTATAAGGAAATACTTACTGATAAGGAAACAGATTTAGTTTTTATTACTACAAAACATAACATGCATGCACCAATGGTACTTGAAACATTGAGGGCAGATAAAAGTGTTTTCGTTGAAAAACCATTGGCCTTAAATAGAGATGAGTTAGATGAAATTATAGAAGAGTATAACTCACGTAATGTTTCCATATCTGTTGGATTTAATAGACGATTTGCTCCTTTAGCTAAGCAAATGAAAAAGGTTTTGGGTAATGATAATACATCTATGAATATTGTAGCTACAATGAATGCAGGGTTTATTCCTGCTGATGTTTGGGTTCATGATATGGAAATTGGAGGAGGAAGAATAATTGGAGAAGCATGTCACTATATAGATTTATGTACTTATTTGGCTGGAAGTAAAGTTAAATCTATATGTATGAATTCTATGGGGATTAATCCAGAAGAAAATACAGATAATGCTAGCATCCTTTTAAAGTATGAAAATGGTACGAATGCTGTTATTAATTACTTTGCCAATGGTTCAAAGGCCTATTCAAAGGAGAGAATAGAGGTATATTCCCAAGAAAGAACATTGGTAATGAATAATTGGAGAAAATTGAGAGGATATGGCTTTAAGAAATTCTCAAAATGTTCCTCTAAGCAGGATAAAGGTCATTATAATCAATTTAAAGAATTGATTAGTAGTCAAAAATCAGGTGGAGAATCAATTATACCATTTGAAGAAATTGTAAATACGACTAAGGCGTCATTTGCAGCTATTGAATCTTTGAAAGAAGGAAGATGGATAGAAGTAAAATAATTACATTATATCATACAATAAAATACTTAAAGCCTGTTCAAGTTTATTACAGGCTTTACTATTTAATACGTAATCGTTTTTTTAAGAAGTCTTATAGTAAAAAGGCAATAAATAGAACTTTAGAATTAGATTGGAGAGATGAAGTTTTTAATTATGAATCATATTTCGGATCTAAAGATTTCGAATTTTTGAATTTTCAAATTAGCTTTGAGAATAGAATAAATTGGAATTATTCTGACTACGGAAAATTGTGGACTTATAACTTGAACTACTTCGATTTTTTAAATCAAAAAGAAATAGATGTAAGTGACGGATTAGAACTGATAAAAAATTATATCAGTCAAGATTCAGAATTATTAGATGGAAAGGAACCTTATGTTATTTCTTTAAGAGGAATTAATTGGGTAAAGTTTTTATCAAAGAATAAGATTAAAAATAAAACTATTGATGAAACGCTATACTATTACTATCAAGTTTTATTAGATAACTTGGAGTATCATCTATTAGGAAATCATTTACTTGAGAATGGGTATTCTTTACTATTTGGAGGATATTATTTTCAAGATCAAAAATTGTTAAGTATTGCTCAAAAAATTTTAAAGACAGAATTAGAAGAGCAAATTTTAAAAGATGGAGCTCATTATGAACTTTCTCCAATGTATCATCAAATCTTACTGGGACGTCTTTTAGATTGTATTCAATTAATAAAACGAAATGAGAAAATTGATGATAAAAATTTATTAGGTTTTCTTGAAGAGAAGGCTTCTAGCATGTTGTCATGGTTATCAAATATTACTTATAAAAATGGTAATATCCCTCTATTAAATGATAGTTCTGTTGGAATAGCACCAGCATCAAATGAATTATTCAGTTATGCTGAATCTCTAAATTTAAACTGGAAAAATATTAAGTTATTTGATTCAGGTTATAGGAAATTTGAATCAAATAAATTAGAGGTTTTAATAGATGTTGGGAATATTCAACCATCCTACCAACCAGGACATGCTCATTCAGATACATTTAGTTTTGAATTATATTCTGAGAATATTCCAATAATTATTGATCCAGGTGTATCTACTTACGAAAAAAATGAAAGAAGACAGAAAGAAAGAGGAACTTACTATCATAATACTGTTCAATTAGGGAATTTAGAGCAAACTCAAGTTTGGGGAGGATTTAGAGTTGCGAAAAGAGCTAAAGTATTTGGTATAATTGAAGATGAAAATAAAATTTTAGCCAAACATGATGGTTATAAAAGTGAAGGAATTATTCATGCCAGACAATTTCATCTAGATGGAAACAATCTAATAATAAGAGATTCTTTGGAAGGTATATCTTCCCTAGATAAAAAAATGATTCTACATCTTCATCCTGATGTTAAAATAAATGAAATCAGTAAATCTGACTTTTATTTAAATAACTTAAAATTAAACTTTATAGGAGAGTTTGACAAGGTAGTTATTCAAGATTATGAATTTAGTATAGGATTTAATAAAACAAGAAAAGGAAAAAAAATAGTGGTATTTTTCAACGGTGAGTTGGAGACACGTATTACCGAAATATAATTATGAAAATATTATTCTTAACATTCTATTATGAACCTGATTTGTCAGCCGGATCTTTTAGAAACACTTCCTTATTTAAGGAACTTTTAAATCACCTAAATGATGATGATACACTTGAGGTAATTACAACACACCCTAATAGATATGACTCTTTCAAAGCAGATGCAAAAGATAAAGAGGAAATTAAAAAAGGAGTAGTGGTTAACAGGATTAAAATTCCTGAGCATGGAAGCGGAATTATTGGACAAGTTAAGTCATATAAAGAGTTTTATTTTAGAGCTTTAAGTCTTACTAAAGATAAAAAATATGATCTAGTTTATGCTTCTTCCTCTCGTTTATTTACAGCTTTTTTAGGAGCAAAAGTAGCAAGAAAGAAAAAAGCAAAATTATATTTAGATATTCGAGACATTTTTAGAGAAACGATTACAGATTTATATAAAAATAAGATTATCAATTTAGGTTTAAACTTAGTTTTAAAACCTATTGAGAATTACACTTTTGGAAGAGCTGGGCATATAAATTTAGTTTCAAAAGGATTTAAGAGTTATTTCAAAAACTACAAAAAGGCAGAATATTCATTTTTCACAAATGGTATTGACGAGTTATTTTTATCACTCCCGACCAATAATACAGAAGAGAAAAAGAACGAAGTTAAAACTATAATTTATGGTGGTAATATAGGAGAAGGACAAGGATTAGATTTGATTATACCAGATATTGCTAAGAAATTATCGGGAACACATAAATTTCAAATTATTGGTGATGGGGGTGGTAGAGAAAAACTAGAGGAAAAATTAAAAGTTAATAATGTTGAAAATGTAGAAATGATTCCACCAGTTAGCAGAAATGAGTTGATAAATTACTATCAAAAAGCTGATTATCTATTTTTACATTTAAATAAACATAAAGCTTTTGAAAGAGTATTACCATCCAAACTTTTTGAATATGGGACTTTTAATAAACCCATAATTGCTGGAGTAGATGGGTATGCTAAAGAATTTTTAAAAGAGAATATGTCGAACTTAATTTTATTCGAGCCAACTAATGCAGAGGAACTTTATAACAGGTTGACGAATTTTATATACAAGAACGAGGAAAGAATAGAATTTAAGAAAAATTTTAGTAGAGCGGAGATTAATAAGAGAATGACAGAGTCAATATTACATTTTTGGAATGGCTAACAATGTTTTAATTAGTGGAAGAACAGGATTTGTTGGGTCAAATTTATTTAATTATCTAAAAAAAGATTATAGAGTTCAAGGAGTTTCTAGAAGAAAAGCAGAAGATTTAATTTCTTATGAATCTCTAGATAAGGAAGTATTAAATATTAGTAAAGCTTTTATCCATTTAGCAGGAAAAGCACATGACTTAAAGAGTATATCAAATGATGATGAATACTTTAAAGTAAATACTGAGTTAACAAAAAAACTTTTTGATAAGTTCTTAAAAAGTGAATGTGAAGCTTTTATCTTTATGAGTTCTGTTAAGGCTGTTGCTGATGAAGTAGAGGCTGTACTTGTTGAAAATGTTACTCCAAACCCTATAACCGCATATGGTAAATCAAAATTGGAAGCCGAGGAATATATACTTAGTAAAGAAATTCCAAAAGATAAAAGAGTTTATATTTTAAGACCTTGCATGATTCATGGTCCTAATAATAAAGGAAATCTAAATTTATTATATAGTTTTGTATCAAAAGGTATACCTTATCCATTTGGAAGGTTTAAAAACCAACGTTCTTTTTTATCTGTAGAGAATCTATGTTTTGTTATAAAAGAATTGATAGAAAATAAAAATATTTCGTCGGGTGTATATAATATAGCAGATGATGAATCTTTATCAACAAATGAATTGGTGAAAATAATAGGTGTAGGAGTTAATAAAAATGCGAGGATATTTAATACTCCTAAAGTATTCATTAATATGTTAGCAAAACTTGGAGACATATTATTACCATTTCCAATTAATTCAGAAAGAGTTCAAAAATTGACGGAGGATTATGTGGTTTCAAACAAAAAAATAAAAAGTGCTTTAGGAATTGATGAGTTTCCTTTGAGTATTAGAGAAGGAATAATAAAAACAATTAAAAGCTTTTCGGAATAATTATGACACGATTTTTTGATTTTATATTTTCATTTTTTGGAATTCTAGTTTTATGGCCAATAGGATTGGTTATATATATATTGGGATTATTTGATACTGGCTCCCCTCTTTTTAAACAAGAACGAGTAGGGAAAAATCAAAAGCCATTTATACTATTGAAGTTTAGAACAATGACAGTAAATACTCAATCAGTAGCAACACATTTAGCAAATAGTAGCTCAGTAACGAAATTAGGTTCTTTTTTAAGGAAATCAAAATTAGATGAATTACCACAACTAATCAATGTGTTAAAAGGGGATATGAGTTTAGTAGGTCCTAGACCCAATCTTTTTAATCAAAAAGAATTAATTCAAGAGAGAAGTAATAGAGAAGTATATAGCTCTTTACCAGGAATAACCGGTCTAGCTCAAATTAATGAAATAGATATGTCAACACCAAAAAAATTGGCTGAAGTTGATGCAGAAATGCTAGAATCTTTAACACTAAAAAAATATTTTCAATATATTTTTGCGACAGTTGGAGGTAAAGGGTCTGGTGATAGAATAAAAAAATAGTTTTTATGAAAGGAATTATACTAGCAGGCGGGTCAGGAACACGGTTATATCCGATTACAAAGGGAGTATCAAAACAGTTGCTTCCAGTGTATGATAAACCGATGATTTATTATCCGTTATCAGTATTGATGTTGGCAGGAATTAGAGATGTTTTGATTATTTCTACCTCAGATGATATGCCAAGTTTTCAAAAATTATTAGGAAATGGTAATGATTTGGGAATTCACTTAAGTTATGCAGAACAACCTTCTCCGGATGGATTAGCTCAAGCATTTATTATTGGGGAAGAATTTATAGGTAATGAGGATGTATGCCTCATCTTAGGCGATAATATTTTTTATGGTCATGGATTGCCTGAAATGCTACAATCGGCAATTAACAATATTAAAAAAGAAAATAAAGCAACTATTTTTGGGTACAATGTAAAAGACCCTGAACGTTATGGTGTGGTAGATTTTGATGCTAATGGGAATGCTATTTCTATTATAGAAAAGCCCGAGAGTCCAAAATCAAATTATGCAGTGGTTGGCTTATATTTTTATCCAAATGATGTGATCCAGGTAGCAAAAAATGTGAAACCTTCTCAAAGAGGAGAGTTAGAAATTACTTCTGTAAATCAGCATTATTTAGAAAACGGACAGTTAAAGGTTGAGTTAATGGGGCGCGGTTTTGCGTGGTTAGATACTGGGACGCACGACTCTTTATTGGAAGCAAGTCAGTTTATTGAAACTATTGAAAAACGTCAAGGTTTAAAAGTAGCTTGTATAGAAGAAATAGCATTGTATATGGGCTATATCAATAAAGAGCAAGTAAAAAAGTTAGCTGAACCTTTGAAAAAAAACAGCTATGGACAATACTTGTTAAACTTAGCAAAAGAATAATAATGATTTTTACGAAAACAGCCATTCCTGAAGTTGTAATTATAGAACCGAAAGTTTTTGGAGATCAAAGAGGGTATTTTTTTGAGTCTTTTAATCAAAAAGAATTTGAAGAAAATATTGGACACGTAAATTTTGTTCAAGATAATGAGTCGAAATCGACTTATGGTGCTTTACGAGGATTACATTTTCAACAACCACCTTTCGCACAGGCAAAGTTGATACGTTGTATCCAAGGAAAAGTGCTAGACGTAGTGGTAGATGTGAGAAAAAATTCACCTAGCTATGGAAAGCATATAGCTTTAGAGTTATCTGAAGAAAATAAAAAACAATTATTTATACCAAGAGGTTTTGCACATGGATTTGTGACTTTATCCAAAGAAGCAATTTTTGCATATAAGGTAGATAATTGGTATGCTCCTGAATATGATTCGGGAATTATATGGAATGATACTACTTTAAATATTGATTGGAGAATTGAAACAGAAGAAGTGATAATTTCTTCAAAAGACAAACAACTTGCTACTTTTTCAGTATTAGAAACTCCGTTTATTTATTAGTAACTTTGAATTTATACACAAAACTTTCATGAGGAATATATTAATTACAGGAGGAGCTGGCTTTATAGGCTCACATGTTGTAAGGTTGTTTGTAAACAAATATCCTGACTATAATATTATTAATTTAGACCTTCTTACTTATGCAGGAAACTTAGAGAACTTAAAAGATATTGAAGGAAAATCGAATTATACGTTTGTTAAGGCTGATATTTGCGATTATGATATAATAGCTAGTATTTTTTCAAAATATAAGATAGATGGAGTAATTCACTTAGCTGCTGAATCACATGTAGATCGTTCGATAAAGGATCCTTTTTCTTTTGCAAGAACTAATGTAATGGGAACATTGAGTTTATTACAAGCAGCTAAAAACTATTGGGGAGATAACTTTGAAGATAAGTTGTTTTATCATGTATCAACTGATGAGGTTTATGGTTCTTTAGGTGATGAAGGCTTTTTTTTAGAAACGACAGCTTATGATCCTCATTCTCCATATTCAGCATCTAAAGCTTCGTCAGATCATTTTGTAAGAACTTTTTATGATACTTATGGCTTACCAGTAGTAATTTCTAATTGCTCAAATAACTATGGAGCAAATCAGTTTCCTGAAAAATTGATTCCGTTATTTATCAATAATATCTGTAATAATAAGGCTTTACCTGTTTATGGAAAAGGAGATAATGTGAGAGACTGGTTGTTTGTGGAAGATCATGCTAAGGCAATTGATGTTATTTTTCATAAAGGAATAATTGGAGATACATATAATGTAGGAGGTTTTAATGAATGGAAGAATATTGATTTGATTAAGGTACTTATAAAAACAGTAGATAAGTTTTTAGGAAGAGAAGAAGGAACATCAGAAAAACTAATTACTTATGTAAAAGATAGAGCAGGTCATGATTTTCGTTATGCTATAGATGCATCAAAACTTAAAAACGAGTTAGGCTGGGAACCTTCATTGCAATTTGAAGAGGGTATAGAAAAAACAGTAAAATGGTATTTAGAAAATGAAGAATGGATTCAACATGTAACAAGTGGAGAATATCAAAAATATTACCAACAAATGTATGAGCAATAAAAAAAGTCGAAACAATTTTGTTTCGACTTTTTTTATTTTTTATGATACAGTAATTATTTGAGTCTGCTTAAACTTAAGTCTTTATTGTATTTTACAATAAATAATCCTTCATTACTACTGCTGCCAAACATCTTTTTACGATAATCGAATTTGTTTTCAACACGTAATGAAACTCCTTTCTTAAAAGTACTACTTAGATTGTCACCCGAAGCTAAACGCATTAAAATATCATAGGTAATATCGAATCCTTTAATAGCATACTCTGACGGAATAGTATTGTTTTTTGCTAAGAATTTTTCGTTAAAAACTTTTGTTTCTATAGCATCTTCATCAGCATAGGTGTTTGAAACATAAGTAAAATTAATGCTAGCTAATTTATTGTTATCAATCTTATTGTAAGCACCATTTTTATCAGCTGAAAATACTTGAACTTTAATTTCGTCAGGTAAACTAATCATACTATTCAAAGCATCTGCAACTACTACATTATCGTTAGAAGCAATAATTACCCAGTTATGTCTTTTAGAAGACATTTTTTTGGTGAAACGTTCTCTTTTGATATATCCATCTTCAGGCTTTAAAATATGGATATCATTTATGCTATCATGTTTTCTTAGCTCAGAAACAATTTTTGAAACTTCATCATTCGTAGTACTCTTGTCATCACCAACAATAAAAATCTCTTGATCTTTATAACTGTCTTTTAAGTATGAAGCTAAGTATTCTATATATCTACTTTTTTCAGGAGAAGTTTTAACCAATTTTGAAGATGAAAATTTATTTTGTTTACTTGAGTAATGTGGAAATATTACAGGAGCATCTACGCCTTTTGCGACAACTTCTGCTTTGTCAGAGTAAAAAGGTCCGATAACAACATCAATATTTTCTAGTTTCTTATTTTCTAATATGGCAGGGATATTTTTTCCTCTGTTTCCAGTATCAAAAACATCTACATATACACTTACTCCTTGTTTTTTAATAGAATCAATGGCAATTTCAGCACCCATGTAAAAATCAGTAACCATGTTGGTAAGTTGATTTCCTTCAAAAATATTTTTACTGGATTTATCGCTATACTCCTGAGCTTTAAAAGGCAATAAAATAGCGAGGTTTATAGATACATCTTCTTGAATACTATCTTTATAAAAAGCATAATTCTCACTTCCTTTTACTTCTTCTATAGGCTTAATTTTTAACAATTGACCTATTGATAATTTGTTGTCAACTAAATCTGGATATTCAGGGTTTAAGCGAATTAAATCTTCTTTTGAAACATTGTAAAAGCGGGTTAAGCTATACATGGTTTCTTTACTCTTAACGGTATGCGTTAAAAATTTTTTTAAAACCTCGTCTTTATCTATCGTTATAGTCTTTGTAATAGCCTTAACCTTTAATACTTGCCCTATACTTAAGTTATTACTTTGGATGTTAGTGTATTCAGGATTGTATTTTATTAAGTCTTCTTTAGTAATACCATATTGTTTGGTAATGCGGTATACTGTTTCTCCTTTTTCTACGGTATGAGTTTCGTATTCAACAATTGTTTGCTGAAATACGGTATCATCTACATCATTTGTGTTATTTGTAGTAGTGTCTTCATCTGTAGTATTATCAGTGGTTTCTTCTTTAGCAGAAGAGGTAGATGAAGAAGCGTTCTTTTTAATATTTGGAATTACAATTACTGTATTTGCTTCAGGTCTTCTTCCTACATCAGGATTTAAACGTAGTAAATCTTTTGTTTTCATGTCCAAGCGATCTGCAATGTCTCGCATTGTTTCTCCTTCTTGGACTTTATAAGACACATAACGTTTTTGTTGACCGCAAGAAACGGCAAAAGTTAAAATACAAACTAATAGTAAAAATTGTAATTTCTTCATCTACTCTTTTTTTATTATATGGGTTTTATTCCCATTCGATTGTTGCAGGTGGTTTAGAACTGATGTCATACACAACTCTGTTCACACCTTTTACATTATTTATTATTTTATTTGATGTTTTTTGTAAAAATTCATATGGTAAATTCACCCAATCAGCGGTCATACCATCAGTGCTTTCAACAGCGCGTAGAGCTACTACCTTTTCGTAGGTTCTTTCATCTCCCATAACTCCAACAGAGTTTACAGGTAATAAAATAGCTCCTGCTTGCCATACTTTATCATATAGTCCGCTTTCTTTTAATCCGTTGATGAACACAGCATCTACTTCTTGTAAAATACGAACTTTTTCTGCTGTAATATCTCCTAAAATCCTAATTGCTAAACCAGGCCCTGGGAATGGATGGCGACCTAACAATTCTTTATCAATTCCCATAGAAGCTCCTACACGACGTACTTCATCTTTAAAAATCATACGTAAAGGCTCTACTACTTTCAATTTCATAAAGTCAGGTAAACCACCTACGTTATGATGACTCTTAATTGTGGCAGAAGGTCCGCCATTTACAGAAACCGATTCAATCACATCTGGATAAATAGTTCCTTGTGCTAACCATTTTGCATCTTCTATTTGATGTGCTTCATCATCAAAAACATCAATAAATACTTTCCCAATGGCTTTACGCTTATCTTCTGGATCACTTAAACCTGCTAATTCGCCCAAAAAGCGTGCCGAAGCATCTACACCTTTAACGTTTAATCCCATACCTTCGTATTGTTTTAATACATCAGTAAACTCATTTTTACGTAATAATCCATTATTTACGAAAATACAGTGTAAATTATTTCCAATAGCTCTGTTTAATAATACTGCCGCTACAGTTGAATCTACTCCTCCAGATAATCCTAATACAACTTTATCATTACCAATCTTTGCTTTTAACTCAGCAACCGTTTCTTCAACAAATGAATCTGGTGTCCAAGTTTGAGCAACTCCAGCTATATTAACTAAAAAGTTTTGTAATAATTGTTTTCCATCTGTAGAATGATATACTTCTGGGTGAAATTGTATTGCATAGGTGGTTTCTCCTTCAATTTTATAAGCTGCATTTTCAACATCGTGAGTGCTCGCTAATAAAGTTCCATCAGTAGGTAATTCTTTAATAGTGTCTGAATGACTCATCCAAACTTGACTTCCTTCAGAAATCCCTTGAAAAAAATCTTCTCCTTCTTTGATAAAAGATAAGTTAGCTCTACCATATTCACGAGTATTAGAAGGAGCTACTAAACCACCTGAAAAATGAGCTAAGTACTGTGCTCCGTAGCATACTGCCAATAAAGGTTTTTTACCTCTTATTTCAGATAAATCTGGGTGAGGTGCTTCTTTTGAACGAACCGATGAAGGACTTCCAGAGAGGATTACAGCTTTAAAATCGTTTAAATTTTGTGGTATTTTGTTGTAAGGATGAATTTCACAATAAATGTTTAATTCTCTTACGCGGCGCGCAATTAACTGCGTGTATTGCGATCCGAAATCTAATATAAGTACGTTGTGTTGTTGCATGCGCAAAAATAGTACTTACATTTTAGATTTGCGATAATATTTAGCAAGAAATTCTTCTACTTAACAAACTATTAATACTTGTAAACAATTGCATTGATATTCATACCTGCACCCACCGAGGCAAGTATAATTATATCACCTTTTTTTACTTCTTGGTTTTCAATATTTCCTTTTAAAACCAAATCGAGCAGGGTAGGTACTGTAGCGACTGAACTATTTCCTAATTTGTGAATGCTCATAGGCATTACACCTTCAGGAATAGGTTTTTTATATAAACGGTAAAAACGTTTAATAATAGCTTCATCCATTTTTTCATTAGCTTGATGGATGAATATCTTTTTTACATCATCAATAGCTACACCACTTTTTTCTAAAGCAGTTTGCATAGCTTTAGGTACATTGTTTAATGCGAACTCGTAAATTTTTCGTCCGTGCATTTTTATATAACGCACATCTCGATCTTTACTTTTGTCGTAGGAATTTCCAAAGAATAAATAATAGGCTTCATCTTTGGTAAAGGTTTGTGAAGCATGACTTAAAATACCACTGTCATTTTCATCAGAAGCTTCTACAATACAAGCACCAGCGCCATCACTATAAATCATAGAATCTCTGTCGTTTATATCAATAACTCTCGATAAAGTTTCACCACCAATAACCAAACACTTTTTTGCTATTCCAGCTTTGATAAAAGCTTGTGCTTGAATAAGACCTTCAATCCAACCAGGACATCCAAATAAAATATCATAAGCAACACAATTTGGATTATCTATTTGTAACAAATGCTTTACACGTGTTGCTAAACTTGGAAGAATATCACTTTGTATGGCGTCTTTTTTTACATCTCCGAAGTTATGAGCAAAAATAATATAGTCTAATTCTTCAGGATTGATATTTGCGTTCTCTATTGCTTTTTTTGCTGCAAAAAAACCAAGATCAGAAGCTTTGTATTCAGGTTTGGCATACCTGCGTTCTTCAATGCCTGTAATAGACTTAAATTTTTCAATAATTACCGAGTTTGGATTGTCGAAAGTTGTTCCATCGGTATTTAAAAACACATCGTTATCAAACTTATAGTTTTCTTTTGTGATTGACGGGATGAAAGAACCTGTTCCTGTAATTACTGATAGCTTCATTAGATTTAATGATTTTTTAATGTTGAGTAATTACAAATAAAGTGTTTTTATTGACTACAACCTCTTTATTTACAGTCAATTTTATAAAATTATGATATTCTTAAAAAACAAAGAATATTTTTAGGTATTATAAAAATGAATAAGTCTTTTTTAAGGTTTTTATTCTATTAGTTATTATAAATAAGAGCTGTCAAAAGAAAAAGGGAGTAAAGAGAGTAAAGATTCAGTTTTTACAATTTGACCAACTTCTCCCATGAATAGTATTTGAATAGGTTCTTTTTGGTTGATTTCGTATTCTGACAATGTTTGACGACAGGCTCCACAAGGTCCAACAGGTTTATCGACCTTAGAATTTTCAGAAGCAGCAGTAATAGCTATCTTTTTTACCTTCATATTTGGATATTCTGATCCAGCTTTCCAAATAGCTACACGCTCAGCACACATACCAGAAGGGTAAGCAGCACTTTCCTGATTATTACCTAATATAACTTCACCGTTGTCAAGTAATATAGCAGCACCTACATTAAATTTTGAGTAAGGAGCATAGGCTTTATGTCTTGCTTCTACAGCTTTTTGAATTAAAAAAGCATCTTCTACAGATAATTGAGAAATATCATCAAATAAAAGAGCCTCCGTATTTATATTAATTTTCTTCATAGTAAATATATTAGTCAAAAAAAGCAGTCGAGTAGACTGCTTTTATATTCTGATGCGAATTTATAAAAAAAATATTGTTCCTTAGTATACTTCATATAGTTCTCCTAAATCAAAAGATAAAGAAAAGCGTAAGGTATTTTCTAACGGATTGTTAACACTTGAAGTGTTAATTAAATATGATAAATCCAGTGTGAATGCCTTAGAAGTAAATCCTGTACCTAGAGTAAAATACTGACGTTGTCCTTTTTCTTCACTTTCATGAAAATATCCTGTTCTTAAAGCAAAGGCTTTATTGTATAAGTATTCAGCGCCTAAGGCCCAAGTAGTTTCTTTTAGCTCTTCACTAAAGCTTCTGTCTCCTAAAGAAGTAAACATACCCTCAAACCATCCTCTTTCTGAGTTTGGACTAGATGGAACTAATAACTTTGTGAATTCTAAGTTAAGACCTAGTGTATTGTAGTTGTCAAAGATGAAGTCAAATCCACCACCTATTTTACCATTAGTAGGAATAAAGTTTTCAACTCCCGGTGTGTATTCAACTTTAGGTCCAATATTAGCAATATTAAAACCTAAACGATAGCGTCCATTAAAGTTACCAAAGTTTTTTTCTTCAGATTGATAATACCCTGAAATATCTACAGCAAAAGAGTTTACAGTTTCTAAGCTAGAATCGTTACTTCTAATTTTATAGTTAGAGTTAATGTATTTTAAACCAATTCCCATCGAAAAGGTTTCACTTAGTTTTAACGAGTATATACCTGTGATGGCAAGTTCGTTAGGAGTTTCAGTTCCTGTTGGATTATTAAGGTCATCTCTTAAGGCAACTTCGCCTAAAGAAAAATATTTTAAATCTACCCCCCAAGCAGATTTTTCACTATATCTATTCACATAGGATGCTCCACCTACAAAAATATCGTCGGTTAAATTTCGTAGCCATGGTGTATAGTTAACACCAACACTTATTCTGTTTTGATTAAAAACTGTTTTAGCTGGGTTGTGAAAAATTGAGAAAGCATCAGCCGATGTTGCAACACCAACATCCCCCATACCTCCAGCACGAGCATCAGGTGTAATCAATAAAAAAGGCATTGCCGTAGTATTTATTGATGTTTGAGCTTGTACTTTATTTTGAAGGGTAAAGCACATAAATAATAGTGCAATAGATAATTTTTTCATGTAAAATTTGATTAATTGTTTAGCAAATATATGATTTTCTTAAAGCATTATTTATTTTTTTAATGCTTTTAGATATCAGGTTTCTATACATTAAGGGGAATTTTACTTACTAGATAACGATGTTAGTCCAGAAATATTATATGTGAACTTAATATTTAAAATACTATTCTATATACTTGAAAAAATGTCACATCATAATAATGCTTATTTTAATCTTTTTCTTAGTTTCGTAATACTAAAGTTAAAAAACTGTCGTTTGTAATCTTGCATGAGCAAGGTTGCTAAATGTGAAATTGTAGATAATTTAGTTGTAAGAAATTAGAAATATTGTAAATTGCGGCACCCTTAAAAAACAGTTTAAAATACATGAAAAGTACGTTGAAATTATTTAGTTTATTGGCAATCACCGGTTTATTAGTTGCTTCTTGTAAGAGTAACGGAGGTGGGTCAGGTAAATCCTCGTTAACAGGTTGGAATTTTAATGACCCTAGTTATGGAGGTTATATAAAAGGGAAATATAAAGAAGGAAAAAACGTTCCTCCTGGAATGGTTCATATTGAAGGAGGTACCTTTACTATGGGACTTGTACAGGATGATGTAATGTTTGATTGGAATACAACTCCTAAGAAAATGCATGTACGTACCTTTTATATGGATGAAACAGAGGTGACAAATGCAGAATACGGTTTATTCATGCAGTATACAAAAGACGTTTTTCCAGCGGAAGATCCTCAGTTTAAAAATATATACCCATCAATCTTACCAGATACATTAGTTTGGAGAAAAGGATTAGGGAATACAAATTTATTATCTGAGAGTTACTTAAGACATCCATCTTATGCAGAGTACCCAGTAGTTGGAGTTAGTTGGATTCAAGCAAATAAATATTGTAAGTGGCGTACTAATGCTGTTAACTTAAAAATCTTAATGGATAAAGGTGTGATTAAAAATATCTTTAAAGATGATTCACTAAGTTTTAAAGGAGAAAATAATTTTGACACCGATACGTATTTTACGGATCCTTATGCTATATTCGATGGAGATTCTACTATCTATAAAAAAGGAATTCCTGTACCAAAAGTAAAAGGAGAACCTAAACCAGCTAAGGGGTCATTTACTGGAAGACAAGTTACTTCGTCAGATGGTATTTTGTCACAAAAGTTTAGATTACCTACGGAAGTGGAGTGGGAATATGCAGCAAAAGCGCTTTTTGAAAACCGTGAATATAATAATATTAGAGGTAGAAAAAAATATGCTTGGAGCGGAAAATATACTCGTGATAGAGATAAACGCAGGAGAGGAGATCAACTAGCAAACTTTAAGCAAGGAAAAGGAGACTATAGTGGTATTGCAGGTTGGAGTAGCGATGGTTCGGATATTCCTAACGCGGTGAGAAGTTATCCACCAAATGCATTTGGTTTATACGATATGTCTGGTAACGTAGCTGAATGGGTTGAAGATGTTTATAGACCTATAATTGATTCAGAAGCAAATGACTTTAATTATTTTAGAGGGAATATTTTCACCAAGAAGTTAATTAATGAAGAAGGTAAAGTAGTTATCGTAGGAGATGGAGAAGTTGAGTATGATACTTTAGAAAATGGTAGAATTGTACCTAAAGATTTACCTGGTAGTGTTAAGTATATTCCTATTACAAAAGAAGATACTTATATGAGAAGAAATTATAACTTGGCCAATAACTCTAGTTTAGGAGACGGTGACCAAGCTTCATCTAAATATTACGGATTAGATAAAGATCAGTTAGATCGTTCTTCAAGAATGTATAACTCACCTCAAAAACCTGAAGCTGAAGTGGATTCTTTAGGACATGCTATAGACAATTATAAATACGATAGTAAAAGAAGAACTACTTTAATTAGTGATAAGTCTAGAGTATATAAAGGAGGTTCTTGGGCTGATAGAGAGTATTGGTTAGATCCAGCACAAAGAAGATATTTCCCAGAATATATGGCAACTAATTATATTGGGTTTAGATGTGCTACAGATAAAATGGGACCAATGGTGTTAAACAAAAGAAAAACTGCCACACCAGATAAAGTTAAATAAGAATTTACTTTAATAATACAGAAAAACCTCATTGAATCTCAATGAGGTTTTTTTATTTTTACAATATGAATATAGAAGATTTATATAAGTTGTATATCACTCACGGTTTAGTTGATACAGATACTAGAAATATTAGAAAGAATACTATGTTTTTTGCCTTAAAAGGAGAAACTTTTAATGGAAATAAGTTTGCTGAAGAAGCAATAGCTAATGGAGCTAGCTATGCTGTTGTGGACGAAGCTATATATAAAACCTCTGAACAAATTATTTTAGTTGATGATGTTTTGCAAACACTTCAAAAATTGGCAAACTATCATAGAAACCAATTGAAATTACCAATTATTGCTTTGACAGGGAGCAATGGGAAAACAACGACGAAAGAATTAATCAATGCAGTTCTTTCAAAAAAATATAAGACAACTGCAACTGTTGGGAATTTGAATAATCATATTGGTGTTCCGTTAACTCTGTTGTCAATGAATAAAGATACAGAGATAGGTATTGTTGAAATGGGAGCCAATCATCATAAAGAGATAGCCTTTTTATCAGAAATTGCTAATCCAGATTATGGTTATATAACAAATTTTGGAAGTGCACATTTAGAAGGTTTTGGATCGTTAGAAGGAGTAGTGAGAGCAAAATCTGAGTTGTATGATTTTCTTAAAAATCATAAAAAAAAGGTGTTTGTCAATCCCAATGATGCAATTCAAGTTGAAAAAACAAGAGATATTGAAACAATAATGTTTGCTAAAGATATTCAGTTTGTAGATGCAGATCCGTTCGTGAAATTATCTTATAGAGGTAAAGATATAAATAGTAATTTGATAGGTGTTTATAATTTTGCAAATCTTTCTGTAGCTATAACTATCGGAGAATATTTTAATGTCACATTAGAACAAATTAAGGAGGCAATCGAGAATTATATTTCGTCAAATAACAGATCTCAGGTAATTAATACAGAAAGGAATAAAATAATATTGGATGCATATAATGCAAATCCAACTAGTATGAAAGCTGCTTTAGAGAGTTTTAAAGAATTAAAAGCGACAAATAAAACAGTTATTTTAGGAGATATGTTTGAGTTAGGAGAATATAGTTCAGATGAACATCAAACAATAACTAATTTAATACAAGACCTTAATATTGATACTGTTTTCTTGATAGGGAAAAACTTCCATAAAACAGTAACAAAGAATACTAAATTCGAAACATTTGATGAGCTTAAAGAACATCTGATAACTAATCCAATAGAAAATAGCACAATTCTGATAAAAGGTTCAAGAGGGATGGCTCTAGAAAGAGTTGTTGAGCTTTGTTAAAATGAATTATTTCGATGAAATTCAACTAAATTATCAATGGGACGTTGAATAACATCTGTAACAGTTAAGTTATTTTTGGTTGCTACTTTTTCTAAAATATCTCTAAAGTAGTAAGCAACAGAACCAATAAAGTAAATTGGGGTTTTAGAATCCTTTTTAAAAGGCAGTATTCTATAGTAAAAGAAATTTTGAAACCCTTTTTTTATCATTTTCCTAATGTATTTTTCATCTTTATAGTCAAACATAAATTTAGCAAAAGAAGCCAAATACATGTTTGGATTTGGTTTTCTGTATAAATTCATTTTTACCAAATCAGTATCAAGGTTAAAAGAGTCTTGAAAGGCAGAAGCTATTTTTTTAGGCATTTTATTGTAATAAAAATCACGAAGTAATATTTTTCCGAAGTAATTCCCACTAGCTTCATCCATAATTGAATAGCCTAAAGAGGGCGCAGAAGTATTTATGTTTTTACCATCATAATAGCAGCTGTTAGAACCGGTTCCTAAGATACACACAATACTAGGTTTTTTTCCTGAACTTGCATAAACTGCACCCAAAGTATCTTCAGAAATGAAAACTTTAGAATTATTGAAAGTAGTTTCTAAAACCTCTTGTAAGTTTTTAGCTGCTTTTGGAGTGCCACAACCAGCCCCATAGAAATGAATTTGCAAAACATCATTTTTAATATTTAAAAGTTCTTGAGAACTTAAAATATTATCAGTCATTTCATTTTTAGAAAGAACAGATGGATTTATACCAAGTGTAGTGGTTCTAAAAATTTCTTTTTTGTTTTTATCAAGTGCTATCCAATCAGCTTTCGTAGAACCACCGTCAACAATTAAAATCATTTCTAACTTATTTCTTAATAAGCCAAATATATAGCTATCAAAGTTAATTGGCAATCATAAGAAATAGAAAAGGAATAAAATTTGTTATAGTACAGTAAATTTATTAGTTTAAATTTGTGCCAAACAGATATATTTCACCTACTATGTTTTTTTTCAAAAAAAAAGAGATTCCTCTACAAGAAGTTTTTCCAGAGGGTTTTGTTGATATTCATTCTCATTTATTACCAGGGATTGATGATGGAGCAAAAGATATTGACCATTCGATTTCATTAATTTCGAAAATGTATTCTTACGGAATTAAGAATTTTATTACTACTCCTCATGTATTGGGAGATGTGTATCCAAATTCATCTGAAACAATAAAAAATAAATTAGAAGAAGTAAGGGCAAAGTTGAAGGAACAAGGTTTTAAGGATGTTTCTATTAATGCAGCTGCTGAATATATGATGGATGAACGCTTTGTTGAAAGGCTAAAAGCAAATGATGTTTTAACATTAAAAGATAATTATATTTTGGTTGAAATGTCTTATTTCAATGCACCTTACAATTTATATGATATACTGTTTGAAATTCAACTGAAGGGATATAAGCCTGTATTAGCACATCCTGAGAGATATAATTTTTATCACAATGACTTTCAGAATTTTTATAAACTAAAAAAAGCAGGTTGTGTTTTCCAGTTAAATTTATTGTCTTTAACGGAGCAGTATGGTAAAGGTGTGCAAAAAACAGCACAAAAATTACTTAATGAAAGTTTATATGATTTTGTAGGAACAGATACACATCATCATAATCATTTAAAACTTTTACAGAAGATTGGAACTGTAAAAACCAAGAAGCAAATTGAAAACTTATTAGAAAATAATAAAAAGTTCAAATAAAAAAGGAAGCTGTTAAAGCTTCCTTTTTTTGTTATTTATATTAACTAAATAGTTTTTTATACCAAGGTTTGCCGTCATCTTCTGCCACACCATAGCCATAGCCGTAACCATAGCCATAACCATAACCATAACCTCGTTTTAAATCAGTGTCATTTAATATAATAGCTAAGTTTGGTAATTTTTTATCCTTATATAAGGTTTCGGGTATCATTAGCATACGTTTATCCAAATAATTTGCTCTAGCAACATACAACACAATATCAGCATATTTGGCAATTAATAAGGTATCGGTAACCAAATTTACAGGTGCGGTATCGATGATTACATAATCATATTGCGATTCTAACTCAGCAAATATTTCTCCAATTTTATCCGCCATTAACAATTCGGCAGGGTTAGGAGGAATAGCTCCAGAAGAGATAATATCTAAACTAGGAATTTCATCAATAGAAAATTTTAAAGAATCTAAGGAGATATTATCATTAGAAATAAAATTAGTAATTCCTTTTCTATTAGGTATTTCTAAATACTCAGTAATTTTAGGAGCTCTCAAATCCATTCCTGCCAAAACTACTTTTTTGCCAGATAAAGATAAAGAGGCTGCTAAATTGATTGATGTAAAAGATTTACCTTCTCCACTTGTGGTTGAAGTGACAAAAATAGTTTTAGCTTTATTTTCCCCCTTATTAGGTAACATAAAGTCAAGATTTGTTCGTATCAATCTAAATGCTTCAGCAGTACTAGAACGAGCATTTGTGTTAATAACAATCTTTTCTTTCGTTTCTGAATGAGGAATATCACCTAAGAAAGGAATTGAAGTTAAATCCTTAATATCTTTTCTAGTATGAACTTTTGTGTCTAGTAAATCTCTTATATATATATAAATAAAAGGAATTATTAACCCTAATAATAAAGCAGCTAAATATATAATTTTTCTTTTGGGACTAACAGGAATGTCAGGTCCATATGCTTTATCGATAATTTTAGCATTTGGTACTGCCGTAGCTGTAAGAGAAATAGCTGTTTCTTCTTTTTTCTTTAATAAATATGAGTATAAACCAGCTATAATTTCTTGTTGACGAGCAATGTCTAAAAATTCTCTTTCTTTATTTGGAATTGAGGATATTTTTGAGTTAAACCTATTCGCTTCACGTTGTAAGCTATTTACTTTTATTTGTAAAGAGTGGACAGTGTTTTCAAGACTTCTTTTTAAAGAACTTTTTAAGCTTGATAAGTTTTCCTGTATATCAATAAGGATCGTGTTTTTAGCACCAGCACTTTTCTCTAAACGTTTTTGTTGTGCCAAAAGTTGATTATATTCATTAATTGAAGTAGCAATATTACTATCCGATAAACCTAAGTTAGCAGGTAAATAATCATCATTGTCTAGTTCTTTATTTAAAGATTTAGCCAAACTTAATTCAGTGCTAGCTTCAATTAGTTTTTTACGATTTTCTGTATTGGTTTGAAGTACTAATTGTGCTTCAGATTCAATATCGGTAATGTTGTTTTTGTCTTTAAAAGTTTCAACATTATCGTCCAATTTTCCTAGTTCTTTAGCAACATTACTTAAACGATTAGCGATGAAATCATTGGTTTTTTCTGAGACTTCTTTTTTGTCATTTATTGCATCTAAGTTATACTGTCTTACTAGCTCATCTAGGATATTTTCAGCTTTTTCTTTAACCGAAGATTGTAATGATAATCTTAAAACACTAGATTTTTTGCTAATAGGAGAAATATTAATGTTTTTTTGATACCCATCAATAATTTTATCAATTGGGTTTATTAAGATTTTGATATTCTTGTTTGTGCTTTTTTTATCAAAACCTTGGCTTTTTACAATTTTAAAATTACCGAGGGAAGCATCATTTATTAGTTGATTAAATAAGTTTTCAGAAATAGTATTTCCTTCACTATTTTTTAAACGAAATTTTTCGGCAGACAAAATCTCAATATTGATGATAGTGTCTAATTCGTTTAATCTTTTTGAAGTAGAATCAATTTTAACAAAAGTAATAGGTTTGTTTTCGTAAATTTCAGATTCTTTAATTCTACCTTCTGTAAGGTATTTGATATTTAAATCTAGTTTTTGAATAACATCATTAATTAGTTTACGAGATTTTATAATTTCTATTTCATTATCAATGTTCTTACTAGATCCTCCAACTATACCTAGGTCTTCAAATGCAGCTAACTCATCTGAAATACCCCCTTGTTTATCATTCTTTATTAAGATAGTGGTGGATGCACTATACACTGGTGTACTATATCTTAAATACAAATATGCACTTATTATAGCGATTAAAATACCTAAAGCAAACCATTTCCAATGAATTAAGTACTTTTCTAACTCAGCCCTAATATTAATAGTATCGTTGTTATCTATTTGAGGAGAATATTGTTCGTTATTCATAGCAATATTATCTTGTAAGAATTGAAATTAATGAAATAATCACGGATCCTAAGGAAATAAAGAGTCCTGTGTTTTTATTGTAAGCAGCATCCTGTGAAGTTGCTTTATTTGGTTCAACATATACCACATCGTTCTGTTGTAAATAATAAGCAGGAGAATTAAAAATTTTATTAGAACGTAAATCCAATTTATAACTTTTAATTTGATTGTTCTCTTCTCTTTTAACTTCAATAGTCCTAATTCCTGACATATTTAAATCACCTGCTAAACCAATAGCTTCTAAGACAGAAATACGCTCATTAGGAATGGTAAATCTTCCTGGATTTTTTACATCACCTAACACAGTAACTGAAAAATTGGTGATTTTGATATTAATAGTTGGATTTTTAATATAATCGGGTGATAGTCTGTTTTTTAGTAAGTTAATCGCTTCCGTTCTCGATAATCCTGCTAATTTTATTTGTCCTAAAACAGGAAAGTCAATAAAACCATTACTATCTATTAAATAAGATTGCTGTTGTGGTGTTCCAACCGCTCTATCTGTAGTAGCAGAAAAGGTGACAGCAGGAAGGTTAAAAGGTTTAACAGCTTCTAGGTCTAAAGCAGAAATTGTTATCTGAAGTAAATCGTCTGGCTTAAAAACAGTTTTATAAGAGGTATTAGTTTTTGATTGGTTAACTTCATCATTTTGAAAATATACAATATCTTTTTTTGATGCACATGAAGTTATGGTTAGAATAATAATAGCTAAAACAATTTTTGTAACTCTTTGCATTGATTATTTTTTTGGCGAAAGTACTAATTTAATTTTTAGAAGAAATATCTAATTTTTCGTAGATAGAATTGTTTGAAATATATTCAGGAACAATTTCTTTGATAAGTCGTACTGTTTTTTGGTTATTATGATTTTGGTTGGACATGCACAACTCTTCTATTTTATAACTAATATATATATAATCTATAGGCTGATTTTTAGCAATCATGATTTTTTCATGGTATGTAGGAGTTGTATTTTCTCCATTTGCTAAAAGTTCTTCATAGAGTTTTTCTCCTGGACGTAGTCCAGTAATCTTTATATCGATATCTTCTGGAAATTGTAAGCCTGATAGATGAATCATTCTTTTTGCAACGTCATAAATTTTAACTGATTTTCCCATGTCAAAAATGTAAATTTCACCACCATTCCCCATTGTTCCGGCTTCCAAAACTAATCGGCAGGCTTCTGGTATCGTCATAAAATAGCGAGTAATATCTTTATGAGTAACTGTTAAAGGTCCTCCATTTTCAATTTGACGCTTGAACAAAGGAATAACAGATCCATTTGAGCCCAAAACATTACCAAAACGTGTAGTGGTAAATTTAGTAGTGTGACCTGTTGAGTTACTCAAGCAGCTAATATACATTTCTGCTACTCGTTTTGTAGCCCCCATAACATTGGTAGGATTTACAGCTTTATCTGTTGATACCATTACAAAACGTTCAACATGGTGTTTTATTGATAAATCAGCAATGTTTTTTGTTCCGCCAATGTTAATTTTTACGGCTTCATAAGGACTCATTTCCATTAAAGGAACATGTTTATACGCAGCTGCATGGAATACCTTTTGAGGTTTAAACTCTTCAAAAATCTGATTCATTCGTATTTGATCTCGTACATCAGCAACAATAGTTGTAAAGTTTTTTCGTCCTTGTTGTATTAATTCTTGTTGTAGATCGTACAAAGGAGATTCAGATTGATCAATTAATACTAAGTGTTTATGATTATAGAAACTTAATTGCCGTGAAATTTCAGAACCTATTGAGCCAGCAGCACCAGTAACCAAAATAATTTTATCATTAACATCTCTCTTTACAATCGGATTGTCTATAGAGATAGGTTTTCTATCGAGTAAATCCTCAATTTTAACCTGTTTTATTTGGTTGGCTTCTAAATCGCCATCAATCCATTTTGATAACGGAGGAACAATCTTTACTTGAACTCCTAAGATTAATAAACGGTCTGTTAAGTATAAAAGTTTTTCAGACTTGATGTTTTGAATAGAAATAATAATTTCATCAATCTTTTTACTGTTGATGAATTCTTTGTTTATTCTCTTTCCTTCGTAGATTTTTATCCGATCTAATTTTTTTCCAATTTTTTTAGGGTCATCATCCGCAAAACCAATTATTTCATATTTGTTTTTTGTATCTCTATTTAAAGCCCCATAGGTTATTAAACCAGAATCTCCAGCACCGTATATAAGAACATTAGTAATAGAGCTTAATTCGGTAGAAATAATTTCGTAAAAAGCTTTAAAAACAAATCGACTAATTACCAAAACAAGAATAGAAATCAAATAATGGATAATTATTATTGACTTAGGAATTGTAAAGGTTGGAAAAATTCTAAAAAAATTATTGATTAAAACAATACTTGCAGTAATGGTCGAGAGTAACGTTGCGCCCACAAAAACATTAAAAGCATCTCGTGTTCCTGTATGTCGAATAATACCTCTATAAGATCCAACAGCAAGGAAGCTCACAAATGCAACTATGGCTATAAAAGGGAGTTGGTAATATAAGTTGTCAAAGTCAAAGTTTAAACTAGCATTAAAACGTACAGAATACGCTAAAACAAAAGATATACAAACTAAAATGATATCTATAATTAATACTAACCATTTAGAAGTGTGCTTGCTTAAAGCTTTTAAAATTAAACTTTTAATCATTAATTTTTTTGTTAGCAACTAAAGTAAAGTTACGAAATAATAAAGAGAACTTGTAAAAGAAGAATTAAATCTTCTTCATCTGTTGTTTCATCATTTGCATCTGCTCTTTAAGCATTCCGTGCTTATCTAATTTTTTAGCTTCAGCCATTAAGGTTGTAGCTTCTCTTTTTCTACGTTTTGTCATGGCTATTCCCGCTAATTGTAACTTAGCCATTGCTAAATCGTGATCCATAGCTAAACCCAATTTAACAGCTTTTTTTAAATATTTTTCCGCTTGAGTTATATTAGTTTGTGATAACATAATACCGTGCAGATAATTGTAATACCCTTCTTGTTTTATAGTTAACGCAGCAGTTGGATTTTTAATATATCCTAACCATTTTTGAGCGCCTTCAAAATTTTGCTTACGTAATTGTAAAAAGGCTAAAAGAATAAATTCGTTTTTGAAATAAAATAAAATGAAAAGTCCAGCTAGCAAAAGTATTGATATTCCATTCATAATATGTCCTTGTATAAATTCATATACAGACCATGCGGTTACTAAAGCGGCTAAAACTAATTTTATATTTTTATTGAACATAGTTGTTTTTTCTTCTTATCGGTTTGCAAAAATACATTTTTTTAACAGAAAAAGTAGTAACTATTTCTTGTAATACTTTTTGTTTTTGAACCAAGCTAAAATTCCTATAATGGTTACAAAAACAACTGAATAATATACTGATGTTGGAGTAATTACTTTATCACCACTAGCGTACGAGTGTAAGCCGGATAAATAAAAGTTTACTCCAAAGAAAGTCATCATAATAGAAGCATAGGCAATTATTGACCATAAGTTAAAAGTAAATCTACTTCTTAATCCTGGAATTAAACGCATGTGTAAAACAAAAGCGTATATCATAATTGAAATTAAAGCCCAGGTTTCTTTAGGGTCCCATCCCCAATAACGTCCCCAACTTTCATTTGCCCACATACCACCTAAAAAGTTACCAACGGTAAGCATTGTTAACCCAACAGTTAACGCCATTTCATTAATAACGGTAAGCTCTTTAATGTGTAGTTTCATTTTCTTTTTATTCTTTTTATTGGTCAAAATAATTAAGAATAAAGTAAAGATTCCTAAAATCATTCCCATAGAAAAAGGCCCATAACTTGAAACAATTATTGATACATGCACATATAACCACCATGAATTTAATACAGGTTGCAAGTTGGCAATTTCTGGGTCTAACCAATTTTGATGAGCAAACATTAAAATAATAGAGACTAAAAATGTAGTAGCAGCAATTGTTAAGGATGATTTCTTACCAAGAAGTAAACCAAACAACATTGTCGCAAAACCAACAAATATGATAGATTCGTATGCATTACTCCATGGAGCATTTCCGCTTATATACCATCTGGCAGCTAAACCTAGTGCATGAAAGACAAATAAAACAATTACTACGGCAATTAATCCTTTTACAATAGTATTAACCCAAGGTTTGTTGTTGAAGATTTGTAAGAAAACAAACACAATTAAAAGTAAGCTAACATATCCGTAATATTCAGAAAGCCTCACAAAAACATTTAATTTGTTATATGCAATTTCTAAATCAATTTTGTCTTTGCTAGGAATAACTTCTGCTCCAAATTTTCGTTGGAATTTTTTAATTCCGTCTAAAACTTTGTTCGTTTCTGTATAATCTCCCGATTTTTTTGATGCTTGCAATAATTGTAAATACACAGGTAAAGATTGACGAACAAAAACAGAATCTGTTCCTTTAAAATTTGCCTGTAACGTTTCTGGTTGAGAAACCCATTTGTTGTTTTCGTCATTAGGTATTGGGTATATACGTAACATTCCACCTCCTAATGCTTGTGATAATAACCAAACTCTGCGTTCAATTTTTATAGCATCTTGTTCAAATTTATTTTGAATTTTTTTCTTTTGAGCATCAACAACTAGTGGGCTAATTTTTGAAGAATTCCCATCGTAAAAATCTATAAAACGAGCATATTTAGCATCTTTAGGTAATCCTAGTAGTTCTCGTATTTGTGTGTTTCCTCTTTCTAAGTATATACAAGGGACATTTACCCATAACATAGGGCTTTCAGTAATAGAAAGTAAAACTTGACTAGGATCCATACCTTTAAATTGATCACCGTGAGTTACTTTTCTAACAAATTCAGAAGCAAAAGTATGTGCTGGTTTCATGCGCCCGCCTGTATCTTGGATAACAAGAGAGCTAAATAAATCAGCATGTTCTTTAGCCACTTTGTTTGCTTGCAAAATAGAATCTATTTGCGCTTCTGTAATTTGTTTTGGTTGGTGAGAATTGTGTTGCCCAAAACTTACTAAAGAAAATAGCAAAGCAATTACAGATAATTTGGCTTTTTTGTTACGAATTTTCACCAACGATTGTTTTAGGTCATCAAAACGAGTGCCTCTTACAAAGAAAGAGCTAATAAGGCCAAAGAATAATAAGAAGTAACCAAGATAGGTAATAGATGTTCCCCAAAAATCGTGGTTAACAGAAAGATGTGTTTGTTCGTGTTGACCATCAATTTTATAACTAGACTGGAAAAATTTATAACCCTTATAATCTAAAATATGATTCATGTAAATTCTATAATCAAAGGTTTCGTCTGGAGCAATTACGGTAATTTCACTAGCATAAGCAGCAGCACTTTCAGATCCTGGATATTTTTCTAGTTGAAAGTCATTTAGTTTAATACTGAAAGGTGTTTTTCTTAGTTTTGCTCCATACCAAGCTCTAAAGTTTAAGTCGCCTATGCTGAATTGTTTTGTTCCGTCAACATTGTATTGCCCTCCAGTTAATTCTATACGTTCAGTTTTTCCTTCAGAAGTAACATCAAAAACGACCATATCAAACTTTTTTTTGTCTTTTTTACCACTAACTGTTTTCACTTCTCCTTTTACAGGGTATTGAGGAACTACAAAAGGTAAACCAGATACATTGTAAAGTGATCGTAGTTTAAAGTTTTGAATAGTATCTTTTTTTACAAAACCTTTTTCTTGTGTAGCCATTACCTGAAAGTTTCCTTCAGATTTTGTGGTAATTTTTAAAGAGTCATTTCTTTTAAATATATTAATGTTAGCTCCACTTTCTTCAGAGTTATAACCAACTAATATATTATGTATATTTTGTACTGTTCCACTTTTGATATAATGTTCGTGTCTACTGCCACTTGAACTTTCTACAAATAGAATGTGTTCAGTACCGTTTTCATCTTCAATAAACTTTTTTTCAACCCAAGGGATATAGTTTATTAGATTAAAGTCAATTTTATAATTTATACCTTCTTTTTTTGGTTGAAAGTATTCAGTAAAGTTTGCTGAATTTGTTCCCCAAGCAGATAGTAATAGTTTATTGTTTGTTTCTTTTTGAAATTCATTATTGTCAATGACAACATTTAAGTAATTGGTGTCGGATAAAAAAGTATTAGTAGTTTCCCCTTCATCAATAACCATTAAACCTTCATAACTAATATATCGAGTAATACCTGCTCCAATTATAATAAATAAAAAGGCAACGTGAAATAATAGTACCGACCATTTTTCTTTTTTATATAATTGGTATCTGAAAATATTTCCAAAGAAGTTTATAACAAAGAACACCATAATTAGTTCAAACCACCAAGTGTCATATATTAGTGCTTTAGAAGTTTGTGTTCCGAAATCATTTTCAATAAAAGTGGCAACTCCCATGGCGATGGCAAAAGCAAAAAATAACACAGCCATTAAACGGGTAGAGTAGAGGGTATCTAAGATTTTTTTCATTAGTTAAATCTGCTAAGTGTAAAACGACGCAAATTTACGGATTAAAGCTTTAATCACCCTATGAAATCCATCATTTTTAAGAAGTTAATTGTTAAAATTAAAGGTGTTATTTGCCAATTTTTTCACCCATTTTAACAAAGGTTTCCATTTTGTTTTTGGTATTGTCTAAAATATCTTGATCAATAGTAATTTTAGAGTTGTTTACTAAAATAACAATAGTAGATCCGCCAAAAGCAAAATACCCCATTTCATCACCTTTTTTTACAGGTGTGTTGGGAGTGTAAGTTTCTATAATGCTTCCTACCATAGTAGCTCCAACAGGGGCAATTAAAATATCTCCTTTGTCTTGGGTCGTCATTTCACA
The DNA here is from genome assembly GCF_050290165.1 of Tenacibaculum sp. GTDB lineage: Bacteria > Bacteroidota > Bacteroidia > Flavobacteriales > Flavobacteriaceae > Polaribacter. The sequence continues at coordinate 67,069 of NZ_JBNKHD010000015.1, forward strand.
GTATTCACGTTTGTTTTCGCAAAAGACCTTAGTGAAGTTAGAGGCTAATGCATATGGTGATACAGAGAAATAACTTCCTTTAATTTTAGTCATCTCAGAAGGAATTCCATCATAAGGAAAATGGTATCGATGATAATCGTTGGGAGCTAATCGTAATATAATTAAGGAAGAGTTTTGATATTTTTTAGCTAGTTCCTTGTTTCCTAAAAACTCCTCAAGTGTAAATTTTCGTCCTTTAATAAAAAAATCGTGAACATCAGCTACGTTTTTAAACGCAAGCATTTTTCCGTCACCAGGAGAAACAAAACCGTTTTCGATTTCTCGAGCACTTGGTTTTAGTTTTCGATAGAAAAAATCATTGAAAGAAATATAATCTTCAGAAGGTCTTTCAGCTTCGTTCATGTCTATTTGAAGCTCCCTGACGAAGTTGTTTATCTTATTAATAGAACTAGGTTTGTTCATTAGTTTTCCGTACCAAGATGATAAAAACTTACGTTTTACCAAGGGTAATAAAGCCATTTTTCCAAACGGATTGTTGTATAGCAGTTTTAAATACCCTTCTCCTGGAGGGGTTTCGGTAATAATTTTACCTGATTTTCTATCAATGAATTTTATTTGCATAATTTTTTATTCCTCAATACTATCAATTAAAATAGTTAACATATCTATAGCGGCTTGCGCAATTTTAGTTCCAGGGCCAAAGACACCTACAGCACCAGCGTCAAATAGGAATTGATAATCTTGTGCGGGAATTACACCACCAACAATAACCATGATATCTTCACGTCCATATTTCTTAAGTTCAGCAATTACTTGTGGAACCAATGTTTTATGTCCAGCAGCTAAAGATGAAATTCCTAAAATATGTACGTCGTTTTCTATAGCTTGTTTGGTAGCTTCTTGTGGTGTTTGGAACAATGGGCCAATATCTACATCAAAACCTAAATCGGCATAACCTGTTGCTACCACTTTTGCTCCACGATCATGACCATCTTGTCCTAATTTGGCAATCATAATTCGAGGACGACGTCCTTCTAATTCAGCAAACTTATCGGCTAACTCGGTTGCTTTTTTAAATAACTCATCGTCTTTTATTTCTTTACTATACACGCCTGAAATGGTTTTATGTACTGCTTTATGACGTCCGAAAACAGTTTCAAGAGCGTCTGAAATTTCACCTAAAGTAGCTCTATTTCTTGCAGCTTTTACAGCTAAATCTAATAAATTTCCGTCACCTGATTTAGCAGATTCAGTTAAATCGTTCAAAGCTTTGTCGACTTCAGTTTGATTTCTTTTTGATTTTAATTCATTCAATCGATTGATTTGTGATTGACGAACAGCTTCGTTATCTACTTCTAAAATATGTAAAGGGTCTTCTTGTGCTAGTTGATACTTATTAACGCCAACAATTACATCCTGACCACTATCAATTTTTGCTTGTTTTTTAGCGGCAGCTTCTTCAATACGCATTTTCGGAATACCTTTTTCAATAGCTTTGGTCATTCCGCCTAATTCTTCAACTTCCTGAATTAATTCCCAAGCTTTGTTGGCAATTTCTTTGGTGAGTTTCTCTACATGGTAACTACCTGCCCAAGGATCAACAGTTTTGGTAATATGTGTTTCTTCTTGTAAATAGATTTGCGTATTACGAGCAATACGTGCAGAAAAATCAGTAGGTAAGGCGATTGCTTCGTCTAAAGCATTAGTATGTAAACTCTGAGTTCCTCCAAAGGCAGCAGCCATTGCCTCGATGGTAGTTCTGGCTACATTATTAAAAGGATCTTGCTCTGTTAAACTCCATCCACTAGTTTGACAGTGGGTTCTTAATGCTAGTGATTTTAAATTTTTAGGATTGAACTGTTTAACCATTTTCGCCCATAACATTCTTCCTGCTCGCATTTTGGCGATCTCCATAAAATGATTCATTCCAATAGCCCAGAAAAAAGATAAACGAGGAGCGAAAGTATCAATATCCATTCCTGCTTCCAATCCTTTTTTGATGTATTCCAATCCGTCAGCTAACGTGTAAGCTAATTCAATTTCGGCAGTAGCACCAGCTTCTTGCATATGGTATCCTGAAATTGAAATAGAATTGAATTTTGGCATATTTTCAGAAGTATATTCGAAAATATCTGCAATAATTTTCATTGATGGAGTAGGTGGGTAAATATAGGTGTTACGCACCATAAACTCTTTTAATATGTCATTTTGAATTGTTCCTGATAATAACTCAGGAGCGACACCTTGTTCTTCTGCAGCTACAATATAGAAAGCTAAAATAGGTAAAACGGCTCCGTTCATAGTCATAGAAACCGACATCTTATCTAGTGGAATTTGATCAAATAAGACTTTCATGTCTTCAATTGAATCAATAGCTACTCCTGCTTTTCCAACATCACCTTGAACGCGTTCATGATCAGAATCGTATCCTCTGTGAGTAGCTAAATCAAAAGCTACAGACAGCCCTTTTTGACCAGCAGCTAAATTTCTGCGATAAAAAGCATTACTTTCTTCAGCAGTTGAAAAACCTGCATACTGACGAATGGTCCAAGGTCTACGAACATACATGGTAGAGTAGGGACCACGTAAATTAGGAGCAATACCCGCAACAAAATCTTCATGTTTAAAAGAGTTGTTTGCTTGTACTTGGTTTTTAGGTAACTGTATGTTTGATATGTCTTTTCTACTCATCTTGTAAACGTTCTTGTTCTAGCTTTTCAGCTAGTCGTTTTTGAATAATTGGCTGAATCAAGGTCTTTTCTTTACGTGCTTCCAGGAAAGGAGAAACTTCTAAATCTTGTTTCATTTTATCATTCTCATTCTGAATTTTATTAGTGCCTAGTAAGACTAATTTTCCAGAGTTGAATAATTCTTGCTCTCTATTAGCAGATTCTTTAATTTTTCGTTGAATAATGCCTTCTTTAAGTTGTTTTAAAAAGCCACCACCTTGTTCTATTTGTTTAAAGATTTCTAGCGCTTTTTGTGCTAGTTGTTGTGTAATGGTTTCAATATAATAAGCTCCTTCAGCAATGTTTTGAGCTTCTGCTAATTCACTTTCTTGTTGCAGTATCAATAATTGATTTCTTGAAATGCGTTCACCAAACTCATTTGGTTGGTGGAATATTTTGTCATATGAACTATTTGCTACAGTATTTGCGCCTCCTAAAATGGCACTCATGCACTCAGAAGTTGTGCGAAGCATATTTACATTATAGTCATATATTGTTTTGTTTCGTCTGCTAGGTTCAGCAAAAATATGAGCGGTTGTATTGGTGTTGTATTCTTTTAATAAAGAATCCCATAAAATTCTAAAAGCTCTTAGTTTGGCTATTTCAAAAAAGTAATTACTTCCTACAGAAAAATTAAAATGGATGTTATTAGCGACAGAACTTCCGAAGTGATTCAAATACTCATTTGCATGTGCTAAAGCATATGCTAATTGTTGTGTAATTGTAGCTCCGGCGTTTTGATAAATTGAAGCATTGACACAAATAGCATTTTTAGTTGCTTTTACTATTTCATCTAGTTGAGTATGGTCATTTTTAAGATTTGAATACCAGTTTCCAGAGCTTGCTAAATGACCAATAATATCTGTGTTAAAGTAACATTTGCTTGAGTTGATAAAACTAGATGCCTCTTTGATAAATTCAGAAGATAGAAAATCTAATGAAAAATAGATTGTGGTATTTTCTGTGTCAAACCCATTTAATAAAGTTTTGTAATCGAACTCTTTTTTTGCTAAAAACTGGATTGATGAAGCACCTCTTTTAAGTGAGTCAATAGCAAAAGCGTTGGCTTTTTTTTCATCGTCAATAAAAATTGACTGACAAATAGCAAAGCCTTTTTTTGGAGTATTAACTTTTGCGTTAGTTCTGTCTTCTTTAGTGTAAAAAGGTCTTACAGTAATACCTTCTTCGGTTTTCCATAATAACGTTTCGTTATAATCGGCTCCCTTTAGGTCTACTTGTATCTGTTGTTTCCATTCAGCAGAACTAACACCTTGAAATTCGTCAAATAAATAATCGCTCATTACTTTTTTATGGTATCAAATTCTATAATATAAATATCTTCATCATCTTTCTTCATTAAGTATTTTTCTCTTGCGTAGCGTTCTAGTTGAAGAGAGTCTTGGAGTAGCTGTATTGTTTTTTTATCTTTTTGAATTTTCTTTTCATGATAGTCTATCCAGCTTTTTAACTCATCAATTTCTTTGTTGAACTCTCTGTGAGTAAGGTAAGAATTTTCATCAAAAAAAAGCATCCAAACCACAAATACAGTTAGTATAATAACATAAATGTTAGTGGCAATTTTAAAGGACGGTTTATTTTTTATTGATTTAAAATTCATTATAAACGGTCGTTGATTACAGTTCTTACAATATCAATAGCAACAGTATTGTACCTGTCGTTAGGGATAATAATATCTGCGTAATTTTTAGTTGGTTCAATGAACTGTTGATGCATAGGTTTTAATGTAGTTTGATATCTATTTAAAACTTCTTCAACATTTCTTCCTCGTTCTTTAATATCTCTTCGAACCCTTCTTATTAATCGTTCGTCTGCATCTGCATGTACAAAAACTTTAATATCACACAAGTTACGAAGTTCCTCGCTATTAAAAATTAAAATTCCTTCAATAATAATAACTTTACGTGGGTGAGTTTTTATAGTGTCTTTGGTTCTGTTGTGAGCAACGAATGAATATACAGGTTGTTCAATTATGTCTCCGTTTTTTAATTCGGTTAAATGTTGAACCATTAGATTGAAGTCAATAGCTCTTGGATGGTCGAAATTTATTTTTGTGCGTTCTTCGTAAGTAAGGTTGTCTGTTTGTTTGTAGTAAGAGTCTTGAGATATAACACAAACTTCATCTGCTGGAAGTTCGTTGATTATCTGGTTTACTACTGTGGTTTTTCCGCTTCCTGTACCTCCAGCAATACCAATAACAAATATATTTTTCATTAAGTTTATGTAAAAATAGTGTGTGACAAATTTAGCAAAATAAGCGCATAAAAAAAGCGCTAACTTTAGTTAGCGCTTTTGGCTTTAGAGCCGATGGAGGGACTCGAACCCACGACCTGCTGATTACAAATCAGCTGCTCTAGCCAGCTGAGCTACATCGGCGTTTTCCTTAAAAGCGTGGCAAATATATAATGTTTTTTAATACTGCAAAAACTTTTTTTTACTTTTTTGAATAAATTTTTTCACTGTTTTTTTTAAGTGATTGATTTATAGTTTGTTCTTGGTAAAGTTTTTTTGTAGAAAAAATAAAAAGTCGGGATGAGTGGATTCGAACCACCGATCTCTGGTCCCCCAGACCAGCACTTTAACCGGACTAAGCTACATCCCGATGGTGCAAATATATTTAAAAAAGAAAAAGTTCTAAGTAAATTACTTAGAACTTTATCAAGAATAAATATTATAATGAGAGCGATAGTTTGAGTTAAAGAAACTACTATCCATTATTCATATTGTTTAATAACGGAATAAATACACGATTTATTGTTAAGCTGTTAAAGGTTTTCCTTTTAAACGTTTTTCTATACGTTGTTTTACAGCGGTTAATCTTTTCATAATGTCCATTAGGGCACTATCCTTGGTTTCTTTATAGACCTCATTAATCTCTAAAATTAAAGCTTTTGCTTCTCTAGAGGCTAGTATTCTATCGCTAGTAGTCACAAATTTGAATTTTCTGTTTTCAAATTCTTCTGCTTTATTTATTAATTCTGAATTCATAAAATATTTACCAATTTTTAAATTAAAATTATCTTTTAGGTTCGTCTGGTAATTGACTTGACTTAGAAGATTTTTCCCTAAAATAATTGGGGGGACAAATATAGGCGAAACTTTTAGGTTACTAATAGCTTATTTAATCAATTTGTTTTATTAATGTATAAGTTTTTTTTATGTGTTTACAAAATCTTCTTTGCGATCAATTATAGATTTAATCGATAAGATTAAATATAGTGATTTTTGGTTGTTATTTAAAATTTATTAGCAAAATATTAACAGTTTTGGCTGGTTCGTTTAATGATTTCTTAATGAATACCAGTGTTTTACTAAGAATACAGTATTTTTGTATGTAATTGTAAATAAAAAAATATGCAAAAAATATTGTTGTTAGCTTTTGCTATTATGTTTTTATCATGTAATAGCCAAGGTAAAAGAAGTGTTCAAGGAAAGTCGGATTTTCAAAAGAAAATGAATGCTGAGTTTAAAGATGCGTCTACTTCTCCTTTGACAAAAAAGGGATTAAAAAACTTCAAAGGGCTAGAGTTTTTTCCTATTGATAATAAGTATAACGTCAAAGCTAAATTAACAAGAACACCTGATGCACCAACTTTTAATTTCCCTACAACTACGGATAGGGTAGTGGTATATCAAAAATATGGGGTAGTGTCGTTTGCTATTGATGGTGAAGATTATGAATTAGCAATTTATCAAAATGAAAACCCTAAACCAGAATATCAAGATTACTTATTTTTACCTTTTTTAGATAATACTAACGGGAAAACTTCGTATAAAGGAGGAAGGTTTATAGATGTGTTAACTACTGATGTGGCTTCTGATGGTACATTGATGATTGACTTCAATAAGGCGTATAATCCTTATTGTGCTTATAGTGATCGTTATTCGTGTCCTATTACTCCAAGAGATAATTATTTAGATACTGAAATTAAAGCCGGTGTTATGGCTTACAAGAAAGACTAAAAATAAAAATCCTGCTGCTGCAGGATTTTTTTATTTTGATGGAGGTGTTAAACCTTCTTTGCAATCTTGTTCAATAGCTTCTTGTAATGAAGTTAAATATGGTTTTCTTACTTTTAATTTTGTTTCAGTATGTGCCTTTTTATTCAATTTTGAAAACATTTCAGCAATTTTAATAGCAGTAGGTAACAGGTGCTCTTGTGGAACTACTTTGTCTAAAAATCCAGCAGTAACAGCATCTTTAGGGTTGTATATTTCTGAGCAGTTCACGCTTCTTTCAAAGTAAATAGGTGTTAAACGAGCTTTGGCTATCTCGATACCAGCATTGTGCATGGTCATACCAATCATTACTTCGTTTAGCCCAATCTTAAAATCTCCTTCAACACCTAATCTGTAGTCTGTAGAGAGTAATAAAAAAGCTCCTTTTGCAATTGCGTGTCCAGAACAAGCAGCAATTATAGGAAAAGGAAAAGAAAGCATTCTGTATGATAACTTAGAACCTTTAGTTACTAGTTCTAAAGCTGATTCAGGAGATTGAGTCATGCTTTTTAAATCGTAACCGGCAGAGAATATTCCTGATTGACCAGTTAAAATGACTGGTTTTTCTTCTTTTTCTGCTTGATCTAAGTGGATGTTTAAAGCATCAATTACTTCATGAGAAATAGCATTGGCTTTTCCATTGGTAAGTGTAATAATTACATGATTATCTGTCGATGTATATTGTATAAGTTCGTCCATTTGTTATATATGTTTAACTCAAAAGTGAGGGTTTAATATTTTAAGAGTTGAATTAAGTCAAAGCTTTTTCAAATTAAATACCCTTAGGGGTAGCCCAAAAGTAATTGACTAAAAAGATTCCTGCGAACACAGCTAAAAAACCTAGTATGAAACTGGCTATGGTGTAAAATGCAAAAGAAATAAAATCTCCAGATTTTAAAAACACATGAATTTCATATGCAAAAGTTGAAAAAGTGGTAAATCCACCACAAAAGCCTGTAGCTAATAATAAAGTATAGTTTTGGTTTAATGCTTGATTTTTGGCAGCAAGTCCTAAAATAAAGCCAATAAGTAAACTTCCTAAAATATTGGCGGTAAAGGTTCCGTATGGAATTCCTGTTTGCGGGCTATTTAAAAATTTTCCAATTAAAAATCGAAGGACGCTACCAATTCCACCACCTATAAAAACTAATAAAAATTGTTTCACCAAAATTGTTTTAAGTTAATAGCTTTTTTTCTTGTAGAGAATTTGAAAGAATTACTCTAAAAGAGTATTATGTGCTATGCGAAAATAAGAAAACCTCACAAACTTTGTGAGGTTTTGGTTTTATAATCACAATCAAGAATTATTCTTGTTGTGAAGAAATTGTTTCTAATATTATTTTTTCGAGATTGTTGAGTCCTTTTTCTTCCATAGGACCTAACATGTTATCCCAACCTCCAGACATAGCTGCAAAAAATTTAAACCCAAAAGGAGAATTTTCAGCTTTCATTCCCCAGGTTACTTTTGTACCATTAGAAGTCTCTTCAAAATACCAGTAAATATCACCAGGTTCATTGTCGGTAAAAGATATTTTTTGGTTTATGGATTTGTTTGGAACTACAGCTATAGTTTCCATTTTTCCTGGACCATCTTTACTTGTCCAGCTGTCAGAAGCTCCAATGCCTACTGTTTTCTCTCCATATGTAACAACAATAGTACTGTCTTCATCATGCCAAGGTCCCCATTTTTCCCATGTTTTTATATCGTTTACGGTATTAAATACATGGCTAATTGGAGCGTCAATAATTTTACTTCTGCTAACATCATAATTACCAGAGAAGCTGGCTACATAAATTAGTGTTAATATAAATAAGGTAACTATCAGTAATAAAAAATACTTTATAAATTTCATCGCTTTAATTTTTTGGTTGTATTGTAAAATTACTGATTTTTAATTTGTTATCTATAATTTTATGTCATCTGCATCTGTCCAGTTCCATTTTCCTACAATAACTCCATTTTTAACAGTAACAATACCAGGGTTGGCTCTTATTACTGTTTTTAAAGCAGTTTCATCACAAAAACCAAAAGTATAAGGAAGTCCAAACTCTTTTTGTGTAGTTTCTAAATCTTCTATATATGAAGCTGTTAGTACATATATTTCATACCCTTGGTTTTTAGCTTTTTCAGCAGCTTTAGCTACCTCAGCAATACCTTCTTTTTTTGTCTTTTCAAAATTGTACATAATGATTAGCATTGCTTTTTCGTTTGCTAACATTTCTTCCAATTTGTCACCATCATCTGTGCTAATTTCAAAGTCGTGAATAGGAGGTATTTCATCACTTCCTTCTTGATATTTCATCCCTTTGGCAATGTCAGTTCCTACAGCATAAGCTCTAAAATCAATAATAGGTAAATGTTGTAAAACATAATACACTATAATTAGTGATATAAACACAGCAGTATAAGAAGATAAAGAGGCAATCTTATTTGAAATAAGAGGTTTGATGTGTTTTAGTCCAAGGATTAGAATTACAATAAATATCATAAAAATAACATTCTTGTAAAAAGTTTCCTTTGGAGTAAGTTTTAAAGCGTCACCAAAACACCCACAATCGGTAACTTTATTATAAGTATAAGAGTACCATGTTAAAAATAAAAAGATAAGGTTTAAGCTAAATAAACTCCAAACAGTAAATTTAGGTTTGAATCCAACTAAAAGCATAACACCTAGTGCTAACTCTGCAACAATTAAAAGAATAGCAAAAGGTAATGTATATGGGATTAAGAATTCTAAATTTAGAACACCTTCACTAAAGTATTCTTGAAATTTATATTGAGATCCTATTGGGTCTACTAGTTTTACAAATCCAGAGTAAATAAAAAGAAGTCCTACAAGTACTCTTGAAATATGAGTTAAAATTTTTAAAATCATACAGGGGTGTATTTGGGTTAATTATCTGATTCCGAAAGATGAATCATGGCAAAAATAGCATAATTAATCATATCTTGATAATTTGCATCAATTCCTTCTGAAACTAAGGTTTTACCTTGATTATCTTCAATTTGTTTTACACGAAGTAGTTTTTGTAAAATTAAATCGGTTAACGATGAAACTCGCATATCTCTCCATGCTTCACCATAGTCATGGTTTTTATTTTCCATTAACTCTTTGGTGATTTTTATATGTTTATTGTATAAATCTGTAGCTTCTTTTGTTGTTAAATCAGGTTGTTCAACAACTCCTAATTCTATCTGAATTAACGCCATTACCGAGTAATTGATAATGCCAATAAATTCTGATTTTTCTCCTTCATCAACTTTTCGCTCAGTATTTTCTTGCAGTTGACGAATTCGTTGAGCTTTGATAAATATTTGATCGGTTAATGAAGGAAGACGTAAAATTCTCCAAGCACTACCATAATCACTCATTTTTTTAATAAATAAACTTTTACATTCTTCAACTACAGCATCATACTGTTTCGAGGTTTCTTGCATCTTTCTTATTTAAAAGTATTCGACCAAAAATAGTAAATATTACAAGCTTTTCGTTTATTTTTACTTAGAAATTTAGAGTGATGACGATTAACTGCAAAGGAACTTTAATAGATCTAACTAAGCCTAAGGTTATGGGGATTTTAAATGTAACCCCAGATTCTTTTTTTGACGGAGGAAAGTATAAAAATGAACATGATATACTAGCACAAACAGAAAAAATGTTAAACGAAGGTGCAACTTTTATTGATGTTGGCGCGTATTCTTCCAGGCCTGGAGCAAAACACATTACTGAAGAAGAAGAGTTACAAAGAATGCTTCCTGTTGTTGAGTTATTGATGGAACATTTCCCTGAAATCTTAATTTCTGTGGATTCTTTTAGAAGTAGGGTAGTGGAAGAGTCAATAAATGGAGGAGCGGCTATTATCAATGATATTTCTGGAGGGAAAATGGATGAAAAAATGTTTGAAATGGTAGCAAAACTCCAAGTACCATACATTATGATGCATATGCAAGGAACCCCACAAAGCATGCAGCAAAATCCGCAGTATGAAAATGTAGTTACTGATGTGATTTCTTTCTTTGCTGAACAGCTCTTTAAATTACGTCAGTTGAAAGTGAATGATGTGATTATAGATGTTGGTTTTGGCTTTGGAAAAACAATAGAACAAAACTACGAGTTACTTAAAAACTTATCGTTGTTTAAAAATTTAGAAGTTCCTATTTTAACTGGTGTTTCACGAAAATCAATGTTATATAAACTGCTAGGTACTACACCACAAGAAGCTTTAAATGCTACTACAGTTGCAAATACCATCGCATTATTAAACGGAACTCAAATTTTAAGGGTGCATGATGTTAAAGAAGCAGTTGAAGCCGTTAAGATTGTAGAGCAGTTGTAATAAAATGCTTACATTTACTTGTTCAGTTAATTCTAAGCATTAAAAAACTTCAAAAAAATTAATGAATCTAGATTTTATCGACTTTTCGTTTTTGGATGTGTTAGATATTTTTTTAGTAGCTGTGTTACTTTATTATATCTATAAATTGCTAAAAGGAACAGTAGCTATTAATATTGTTATAGGTATTGCGCTTATTTTTTTAATATGGAAAATAACACAAGCATTACACATGGAAATGCTTAGTGGCATTTTAGGCTATTTGCTTTCTGGTGGAGTTATAGCTTTGATTATTGTATTTCAGCAAGAAATACGAAAGTTTTTGTTAATGATTGGAACCACTAATTTTTCTACAAGAAGAGGTTTTTTAAATCAGTTAAAATTTTTGAAAACTGAGATTCATTCAGAAATAGATATAGAAACTATTTTGAAAGCTTGTGTCAATTTATCAAGAACAAAAACAGGAGCATTGCTTGTAATTGAAAAAACTAACAATCTTGATTTTTTGATTAATACAGGTGATAAAATGGATGCGTTGGTAAATGAAGCAATTATAGAAAGTATATTTTATAAAAATAGTCCGTTACATGACGGAGCTACTGTGATACGTGATAATTATATTATAGCCACCCGTGTGGTATTACCAGTTTCAGACAGTACTAAAATCCCAGCTCGTTTCGGTTTGAGACATCGAGCTGCAATTGGAGTAACAGAAAAAACAGATGCTATTTGTTTGCTGGTATCAGAAGAAACAGGAGAAATCTCATATATTAAAGATGGAGAGTTTGTGTTGTATAAATCACTTGAAGAACTCCATAGAAAATTAGAAAAAGATGTTATGGCATAAAAAAAGGCTCGCTAAACGCGAGCCTTTTTATTTTTTTGTCTCAAAATTATTGAGCAGGAGCCATTTTAGATTGAATAGCAGTCATTACGTTATTGAATTTTGTAGCAGCTTCTTCGTCTAAATTAGCAACGATTTCTTTTGCTTGAGCAGCTAATTCAACACCTTTTTTAGCTAATTCAGTGTTTTTAACAACATCTCCTTTTGCTTCGATATAATCTTTAGCATACTCAGTGTAAGATTGTAAGTATTCACCTACTTTAGCATCTTCAAATTCAGGAATTTCAATACCTTCAATTGCAGATTTTACTGTTTCAGCAGCATTTTCTACAGCGTCAGCAGCTTCACCAGCAGCTTCTTCAGTAGCCTCAACAGCTTCACCAGCAGCTTCTTCAGTAGCTTGAGCAGCGTTTTCTACAGTTTCAACAGTTGTTTCAGTAGCATCTTTAGCTTCTTTTTTACATGATGTTGCTAATAATGCACCAACAACAAATACTGATAAGATTACTTTTTTCATCGTTTAATTGATTTTTAGTTTTTTAGATTGAATAACAAATGTACTATTTTGGACGACTTATACAAATTTATTTATAACACCGTCTCACTATTAAACTGTTTTTCGTACAAATTCTTATAATAACCCTCATCTTTTTTTAATAATTCGTTATGATTTCCCTTTTCAACTATACGACCTTTGTCCATAACTATAATCATATCAGCCTTTTTAATGGTAGCTAAACGATGTGCAATTACTATAGAAGTTCTGTTTTTGGTAATCTCATCTGTAGCATATTGGATCATTTGCTCGGAGTGTGCATCAACAGATGAGGTAGCTTCATCTAAAATTAAAATACTTGGTTTGCTAACATAAGCACGTAAAAAAGCAATTAATTGACGTTGACCAGAAGAGAGCATACCTCCACGTTCTTTTACATTATAATCATAATTGTTTGGTAAACTCATTATAAAGTTATGGATACCTATTTGTTTGGCTGCTTTTTTAACCTCGTCTAGAGAAATGTTTTCGTTTTTTAAAGTGATATTGTTAAAAATGGTGTCAGAAAATAAAAATACATCTTGTAGTACAATAGCTACTTTTTGACGTAAAGAAGTAATGTCGTAATCTTGAATTGGAATACTATCAATACAAATTAAGCCTTTATTTATTTCATAAAAACGACTGATAAGATTAATTATAGTTGATTTACCAGCTCCTGTGGCTCCTACTATGGCTATTGTTTGTCCTTTTTCAACATCAAAACTAATTCCTTTTAAAATTTCTTCATCTTTTATATAGCTGAAGTGTACATCTTTAAAACTGATATTTCCTTGAATATTTTCTGCAGAAATAGTTCCGTTTTTATCAATAGAACTTTCAGTATCAATTACATCAAATACACGTTCGCCTGCTACAATTCCCATTTGTAATTGGTTGAACTTGTCTGCTATTTGTCGTAAAGGCCTAAATAACATTTGAGACATTTTTATAAAACCGATAATTGCAGCAACACTTATATTTTTATCTGCAATAACTTGCAATCCACCATACCACACAATCAATCCAATAGCAATTGAAGAAAGTGTTTCTGCAACAGGGAAGAAGATAGAGTAGTACCATACAGTTTTTACATGAGCCTTTTTATGTTTATTGTTTATCTCGGTAAAATTTTGATACTCAATTTTTTCTCGATTGAAAAGTTGTACAATCTTCATTCCAGTAACTCTTTCTTGTACAAAACTGTTAAGGTTAGCTACTTGGTTACGAACATCTTGAAAAGTTGATTTTATGGCTATTTGAAATAGTTTAGTAGCATAAATTAGTACGGGCAATGTTGCAAGAGCAATTAGAGCTAATTTCCAATTCATGAATAACATTACCACTATTACAACTAGCATTAATAGTATGTCGCTCACAATCATAAAAACTCCTTGTGTAAAAAAACTAGCAATGGTTTCTATGTCAGAAACCACACGAGTCACCAATTTTCCAACAGATGAATTATCAAAATAACTCATCTTAAATTCTAAGATTTTTCTGAAGGTTTTAGCTCTAATATCTCTAATAATATGTTGGCCTACCCAGTTGGCATAATAGATAAAGCTGAATTGAAAAAAAACTTGAATAAGTAAAACAACCAACATGGCCATAGTAAAGTATGATAGTCTTACAAAGTCTTTATTTGTAGTGAAATCATCTATTGCGGCTATTAATATAATTGGATTAAGTATTGCAAACCCAGCTAATAGAATGGTTGAAACTGCGGCAATAATAAACCGTATACTGTATCTTTTTGCAAAACTCATAAGTCGTGCAAAAATTTTAATATCGAATGCTTTTCCTGTTGCTTTACCCACTATATATAATCGTATATTACTTTAGTTAAAAATAATCCTTTTGCTGGAACTGATACCCCTGCATTGCTTCGGTTTTTACTTTCAATAATTTTTTTAAAATCATCAATAGTAATTTTACCTAAGCCTACTTCAATTAAAGTACCAACAATGGCACGAACCATATTTCTTAGAAATCTATTGGCGCTAATATGAAATGTTAATTCATGCCCGTTTAACACCCATTTAGCATTGGTTATGGTACAGTTAAATGTGTTGACATCTGTTTTTACTTTCGAAAAACATTCAAAATCTTCATATTGATATAAAATTTCAGCAGCTTGGTTCATCAATTCTATGTTTAATTTTTGATGGTGTAATTGCCAAGAGGTTTCCAGTAAAAACGGATTTCTCCCTAACCAAATTTTATATTCATAACTTCTACTTGTTGCATCAAACCTAGCGTGTGCATCCTTATGAACTTGTTGTACGTTTATAATTACTATATCATCAGGTAAAATAGCATTGAGCTTGTACGCAAAATTATCGTTCAGAGGATAATCGATGTCAAAATGAGCATACATTTCAGAAGCATGTACGCCTGCATCTGTTCTACCTGCTCCTACAATATTTATTTCTTGCCTAAGAATAGTGCTTATAGCAGTGTTAATTTTTTCTTGAATAGAAACAGCATCAGGTTGAACTTGCCATCCGTGATAGTTTTTTCCGTTGTATGCTAGCTTAATAAAATACCTCAAAAAGTACAAATTTTTCAGATAGCTAAATTATGAAATTCTAAGATGAAATAGAGAAGGGTATTAGTTAAAAAGAAAATTACTTTTATTAACATATGTTAACGCATTGTTTGTGTGTTTATATTACATTTGACCCCTATTAGTTTAAACGAACGAATAAATAATCTGTTTAGTTTCAGTAAAAGATAATAGTGAAATTCCCCTTTCATTAAATTTCCCCTTATTCTAAAGAAATCCATGATGTTATATTATGGATTTTTTTTATGTAATAATTTTTTAGCTTTGTTTTAATGAAAAAAATCCTTCTTCTTTCCGATACACATAGTTTTATAGATGAGCAAATTTTAAAGTTTGTAAAACAAGCTGATGAAGTTTGGCATGCTGGAGATATAGGGGACTTAGAAGTAACGGACTCTATAAAAAAACTAAAACCTCTTAGAGCGGTTTATGGAAATATTGATGATAAAGATGCTAGAGCCGAGTTTCCCTTAGATAATAAATTTGTTGTTGAAGGAGTTTCTGTTTGGATTACTCATATAGGGGGGTACCCGAATAAATATCATCAAAGAATTAGAGAAGCGTTAAAAAATGACACGCCTCAACTTTTTATTTGTGGACACTCACATATTTTAAAGGTTCAATATGATAAAAAGCTAAACTTATTGCATTTAAATCCTGGAGCAGCAGGAAAACATGGTTTTCATAAAGTGAGAACAATGCTCAGATTTGAGTTAGTTAAAGGAGAAGTAAAAAATATGGAAATTATAGAATTAGCTAATCGAAGTTAGTCTAATGTTTTTCTCCTTCTTAAGAATAGGAACTATAATCTTGATAGAAGTACCTGTATTTTCTTTCGATTTTATAGTTAATTTTCCATTCATTACATGAATTCTAGCTTCAATTTGATTTAACCCAATACCATCAGAGAAAGAAGAAGACGAGGTAGAAAATCCTACCCCATCATCTTTAACGAGAACGGTTAGTTGATTATTCTCTTCTTTCAAGTTTATTTGAGCATGTTTGGCTTTACTATGCTTAAGAATGTTGTTAATTAGCTCTTGGATAACATTAAAGATTTTGATTTCAAATTCTTGATTATACCTGCTTATATTTTGAGCCGAAACTTTAAAGGTTAATTCACTGTTAGAATATTTTTTAGCAACATCTTTAATGGCGTATTCTAAACCAAATTTTAATAGAATAGATGAAACTAAGTTGTGTGATAAGTCTCTAACTTTTTGTGAGGCTTCAGAAATAATAGCCTGTGTTTTTTGTATTTCTTGAGAGCTTTCTCCATCAAATTGTTTTTTTGTGGCAGATAAATGCATGTTGGCAGAAGATAGTAAAGCGCTAACATTGTCGTGTAAAATTTCTGCGATAAGTTTACGTTCTGTTTCTTTTCCGTCTATTGTTGCATTTAATATTTTAATTTGTGCTTCAGACTTAAGTTTCTCAATATTTTGTTGCTGTATAAGTTTACTTTCAGATAACTTAAGGCGTAAGTTTCTTTGACGAAGTTTGTAGTTGTATACGATTACACCAGAAACAATTAAAACAAGTAAACTTAATACTCCAAAAAGCATAGAAGTTTTGGCTTCTTGAGCTTCTTTTAATTTTCTTTGCTCCTCGACTAGTGCTGTTTTTTCTTTTTCAAGATTTTCTTTATGGTTTGTTTCAATTTTTAAGAGAATGTCTTTCATCTCAGCTTCTCTTAAACTATCTCTTATATTGAAAGATTTGTCAAGATAATTGTATGCTTGATACTTTTTTTGGTTATACATTGCCCAAGAAATATTGTCATAAAAGACTTCTTTAAACCGGAGAGATTTTCCATCTTTATTTTTTTCTATCAAGTTTATAGCTTTCAGGTAGTATTGGCGAGCTTTTTCGTATTTGTTTTGTTCTAAGTAGACACTAGCAAGACTAGCAATAGATGCTGCTTGAGAAATTTTATCACCAATGTTCTTTTTTATTTCAATAGCTTTAAGTGCATACTCTTCAGCTTTATCAAAATCTTTTTCTTTTGAATAAAAATATAAGTTGGAGAGGTTATTAAACGCTTTAGCTTTTACAAATAATTTATGTTGATCAACTATATTTAATTTTATAATCTTATTGTAATAATATTTAGCGCTATCGCTTTTAGCTAATTTATGGTAAACAGAACCAGTTTTAAATAATAACTCAACATAATTTGAGTCAATTTTTTTTAAAGCATTATTATAGGCTTGTGGTTTATCATTTATTTCTGTTTCATAGAGCTCCAATGAATTTTTGTAATATTTCAAAGATTTCTCATAGCTTCTAGTTTTTTCAAAAATGTCCCCAATAAGCGTATATGTTAAAATGCTTAATTCAGTTGATCCATTTTTTGTACTTGTGTCTAGTAGAACTAGTCCTTTTTTCAGAGCTAAAGAGTATTCGTTTTTTAAATATAAAGATCTAATTAATTCATATCCACGAATATCTATGCTGTCTGTGTCTTTTTTATATTGTTGATAATAATATGAGGAGTTTTGTAAATTAGATGACTGAGTAATCGCATAGCTTTTGTGAGAGGAAGTTAAGATAATTCCCCAAATAATAAAGAAATGAATTAATTGTAATCTAATAAACATATGTATTTGTATTTAAATCACTTCAATTATTTGTCTAGGTCTTTTTTCAATGTAACTTAAATCATCTTCAGTTCTAGCAGAAGCTTTATGGTTAACAAAATCTAATTTTAAAATATTATTAGGGTTCATTTCTAATTGTCTTGAAAATGTTTTTTGTAGAGCTTCTCCACTAGCCAAATGTACTTCATAAGTTTCCAATTCCTCATTGTAAACAAAGTCTGTAGTTACATTATCGTTAACAGTAAAATTTAATTGGTAAGTTCCATCTCCATTAGCAGTAACACTATATGAGTTCAGGAATTCTGTTACTCCTTTAGCAAAGGTAATGTTTTTATCTTCAACATAAATCTTAGTTCTTTTACCGTTGTTAGCTTCTAGAAAACCGATTTTTAAATGATCATTATCAATAGAAAAATCATTTGAATGTTTTGTAGCAGTTTTTTGAGCTGTTTCTGCCAAGATTATTTCTTTTGAACTATCAATATTCGTAACAGTAGTAACATCCGTATTGCTAGAAGTATTGAAATCGATAGAATAAGCACCGTTGGCATCTCTTTTGAGAGTATAAGATTGTAGTAAACTTTCAGGAGTACCGTCTATAACTTCAGTGTCATTATTCGAACAAGAAGCAAACACAATACTTAGAGTTAATGCAAGGAAATAAGGAGCGACTTTTTTCATGATTGACAGTTTTAAATAAGTTATTATTGGTTTATTTAAAAAAAAGCGATGTACTAACGATAGGGTTGAGATTAGGGAATCTCTTGGGGGATAAAGAAAACAAAATGAAGGGGTTTCCTATTTATAGTGTACTATGTTTGATTAACAGCGTACATCGCTAATTTTTTATATGTTTAGTAGTTAGGAAAGCGATGCATGTATAATGTATAGTCTCCAGGGGATACAGTATATAGATTCGGGGGACTTTTTTCTTATCTTAGGGGATAAAGAAAAAAATGAGGGGTAACATCTTTATACTATATTGTTTCTCACGGCATACATCGCTAAACCTACTACGTTTTTTACTTTCAGTTTTTTGTATAAATTACTTCGATATGTTTCAACTGTTTTAAGACTGATATTTAATTTTTCTGCAATTTCATTTGAACTTTTTTCTTCAGCGATTAACTTTAATACAGCAATTTCCCGCTCAGTTAAATCTTCGTGTACAAGCTCTGCTTCTATCGTTTCTTTAGAATCAGAAGCATATAGCTCTAATAATTTTACTTTAATGTCTTCACTAATGTATTGTATTCCATTATGGACAACTTTTATAGCGTCAATAATTTGTTCATTAGCACGACTTTTGTCAACAAAACCATTAGCTCCTAATGCTATCATTTCTTGAACAAGTTTTGGGTCGCTTAAACTAGAAAGTATTATCGTTTTAATTTTTGTGTTACGTTGTTTAAACGTTTTTAAAACTTCAATACCATCCATTTCAGGCATATTAATATCTAAAACTAACACATCGGCTGTGTTTTTAGAAGACCAGTTAATTACCTCTCTTCCTGTTAAAGAATATCCCTCAACTTTAATATCGTCTTCAGTATTTAATAAAGCTATGACTCCGTCTATTAAGATCTTGTGGTCATCTGCTATGTGAACTTTAATCTTGTAATTCATGGTTATTTACAGTTACAAATCTATAGTATAAAAGCGTTGTCTACAATACACAGTATCCCTATTTGTTTTCTTGTCGACTCAGGGATAACCCTGAGTTTTCTTTAACATTTCTTTAACATTTTGACGAAAAGGTCCCGGAATATCTGTGGGTAACAAAAATAAAAAACCGGGAGAGAACTCCCGGTTTTTTCGCACTAAATATACTAAGATGTTAGGTTTATCGTAATCTATCTACAGATTTTACAAGATCTTCATCCTTCTTAATGGCTTTATTTGCTAAAACTACTAGCAAAATAACAATGACAGGAAAGAACATCCCAATACCTTTCTCAGAAACAGCAGCTTCTCCAGATAATGTTTGTGACAGATATACCAATAGCCCTAATAAAAAAAGGTTTATCAATATGTTTAAACGACCTAGTACAAATTGTAATTGACGATTTTTAAATAAAAATAAACTTACAATAGATACTAGGGCTGAAATAAAAAATAACATAGGAACACATTTTTCTAATAGCGAATTACTAGAAAATAAATCTAAAATGTATACAGTAGCATTTTCTTGCGAATTGTTCCAAAGACTAAATAAAAAAGTTAGTCCCCCAGAGATAATTCCTGCAGCTAATAGATATATAGATTGTATTCTTTGTAACATAATTTTTTATCGGGTAGCAAATGTAATACTTCTTTTTTTAAAAAGAAATACTAGAAGTTAAAATATTTGTATATATTTGCCTTACATGTAACCGCACAAATTATTATATAGCCCCTATATAATTAGCACTCAAAAAAACTTAACAAAATCAAAATTCTTTAAAAAACTAAAAGAATTTGAGTAACTTAATAATTTGACGAATGTTCGAGATTTCGGAATTAAAAACTAAAAAACTATCTGATTTACAGGATATAGCAAAAACTATAGGATTAACGAAAATAAGTCAGTTAAAAAAATTAGATTTAGTATACAAGATTTTAGACGCACAGGCTGAAGCTAGTGCTCAAGAAGCTAAGCCAAAAAAAGAAAAGCCTAAAAGAAAAAGAATTACTAAAACTGATGAAGGAGAAAATATAGCTACTGATAAAGTTGAAAATATAGCTACTGATAAAGTTGAAAATCAAGAACCTATTAAAAGTGAGGATAAACCTCTAAAGGAGAAAGTTATTCAACAGAAAGAGGTAAAGAACGTTTCAGAGAAAAAAGTTGAAGAAAAGAAGCCGACTGGAGAAGAAAAGAAGCAGCATCCTCAAAAACAACAAAATAAGCAACCTCAGAACAGAGGGAATAAACACAGCAATAAAAATCAGAACACGAATAAGCATCACCACAAGAGTGGTAATAAATACCGTGATCCTGATTTTGAGTTTGATGGAATTATTGAAAGTGAGGGAGTGTTAGAAATGATGCCTGATGGATATGGTTTCTTACGTTCGTCTGACTATAACTATTTATCATCTCCTGATGATATTTACGTATCACAATCTCAAATCAAATTATTTGGGTTAAAAACTGGAGATACTGTTTTAGGTAATGTGCGACCACCAAAAGAAGGTGAGAAATATTTCCCTTTAATCCGCGTATCGAAAATCAACGGATTAAATCCAAACATTGTTAGAGATAGAGTATCTTTTGAGCACTTAACACCTTTATTTGCTGAAGAAAAATTCAATTTAGCTGAAAAAGGAAGTTCCTTGTCAACTAGAATTATCGACTTGTTTTCTCCAATAGGGAAAGGACAACGTGGTATGATTGTAGCTCAGCCAAAAACAGGTAAAACAATGTTATTAAAGGATGTAGCTAATGCAATCGCAGCAAATCATCCCGAAGTTTATCAGATTGTTTTATTAATAGATGAACGTCCTGAAGAGGTTACTGATATGCAACGTAGCGTTCGTGGTGAAGTAGTGGCTTCTACTTTTGATGAGCCAGCTGAAAAGCACGTGCGTGTTGCAAATATTGTATTAGAGAAGGCTAAACGTTTAGTAGAATGCGGGCACGATGTGGTAATTTTATTAGACTCAATTACTCGTTTGGCAAGAGCTTACAATACGGTAGCGCCTGCATCTGGTAAAATTTTATCGGGAGGTATTGATGCAAATGCTTTACATAAACCAAAGCGTTTCTTTGGAGCGGCTCGTAACATAGAAAATGGAGGTTCGTTAACTATTATTGCTACAGCACTTACTGAAACAGGTTCTAAGATGGATGAGGTTATCTTTGAAGAATTCAAAGGAACTGGTAATATGGAATTACAATTAGATCGTAATATATCTAATCGTAGAATTTATCCTGCAATAGACTTGATTAAGTCGAGCACACGTCGTGATGATTTATTATTAGATGATAAAACAGTACAACGTATGTGGGTATTACGTAAATACTTAGCTGATATGAATCCAATTGAAGCAATGGAATTTATCCAAGATAGAATTAAACGATCGTTAAACAACGAAGAGTTTTTGATATCAATGAATGGATAATCATTAACATATATAGTAATAAAAAATCCCGCTCAATGCGGGATTTTTTTATTTTGGATAGATAACCATTTCAAGAGGAACATCAAATTCGTGTATATCTTCAATTTTTTTGATAGGAGGGAAAAAATTAAGCCCTATGGTTCGAGTATCTTCTCTGCATTCGGATAAAAATCGATCGTAAAATCCTTTGCCATAACCAACTCGGTAGTTTTCTTCATCAGAAATTAACAAGGGGACAAAAACTAAATCGATATCTTTTACAAGGGCTTCTTTTGCATTTATAGGTTCAGGAACTCCAAATTTATTGAGCTCTAATTGAGTGTCTTTCTCAAAATAAAAATGAGAAAGGGTATCATCTTCAAAATTACAACGACTTACAATAATCTTTTTTCCTTTTTCTCTAAAGAAATTAATAATTGGTGTTGTGTCTATTTCATTAAACTTTCTCATAGACAAAAACAAATGCACGTTACTAATATTATCTGTGTGAAGTTCAAAAATCTGTAGATAAATACTTTTTTGTAATTGCTCTTTTTCTAAATCGGTAAGCGCATTTCTTTTTTGCTTGTATAGCTTTCTAAGTTCTAATTTTATCATGTTTAATTACATTGATTTTAGCTCTTCTTGTAGTTTTTTAGTTAATCCTTTTACCACAAGTTCATAGGAATGATCTATTAATTCATACGCAAAGGCATCAGAAACATCATGATTTAAAGTAACCGTGTTCCAATGTATTTTACTCATGTGATATCCAGGATTTATACTTTCATATTCTGCACGTAATTCCTGGGCACGTTCAGGATCACATTTTAGGTTAATTTTTGTTTCTCCTTGTTCCCAATCGTCAAGTCCAACTAAAGCATACATTTTTCCCATCACTTTAAAAACTAAAGTAACTTCGTCGAAAGGGAAGTGTTCGGTTACACCTTTTTTATTAAGACAGTAATTGCGTAATTCTTCAATATTCATTAGTCAATAAAATTTTTATTAGTTTCTGGAATTTCTAAAGTAGTATAATCTAATTTCCAGCCAATGGTTTCTACTAGGTTTTGCATTAAAGTAATTGCTTCTAGGGCTTCTTTATTGGCTGTTTGCATTAAATTACTTTCAGGTATTTTTTGAAGAATATGTTCTTTCGCTTCTTTATTCACTTCTGTTAAATCTTCTGAGTTGAACTTATTTAGTAATCCGTTTTGGATATCATAAAAACGCAAATCAGGTTCAATAGAAAAAACTTCAGGTTTTGGAAACTCTGATAAAACTAAGGTTTTTGTTTTGGTGTTTGTATGCATTTGAATTTTTCTAAAATCAAAACCAATATGCACTTTAGCATTAATTATAATAATTGCTTTTTTCTTACTGGTTATTAATCCTAAAAACTTTTCCTTTGTGTTTTCGTGATGATAAATTTCAGCAAATTCTCCTTCTACAGTAATCAATTTAGATACTTTTTTAATTTTATCTAACAGTACAACAGATTGTTTTTCTGTCAAGTTTTTTCTACTGACTGAAGTGAATTTTTTAAAAATAAAAAACGAGATAATAGCCCCACCGGCTAAACCTAAAAAAAGTAATTCCATAAACACGAATTTACATAAAATCTTGTAGAGAATACTAATGTTATAATAGCTGTTTTATATATAAACACCTTGGTTTATGTTGTAAGCCAAGGTGTAGTGTATGTTTTTAGTTGTTGTAAAAATTATTCTTTGATAAGAAACATAGATCGTCGGTTCAATTGATGTTCTTGTTCGGTATATCGAATGTCTTTAAACTAAAAAATCCCGTATTTCTAGTAAACTACGGGACTTTTTAATTGTTTCTTCCTGTATTCGGTAGGGGTGAGTCCTGTATAGTTTTTAAATACGCGATTAAAAGATGTCTTACTTTTAAAACCAGCTTCATAAGCGATGGATAAAATTTTATAATCACTATATGTAGGATCTTTAATTATTTTTTGAGCTTCATTAACTCTGTATAAATTTATAAACTGATAAAAATTTTGATCAAAACAAAGATTTAAAACTTCAGAAAGATGATGCTTATTCATGGAAAGTTTTGAAGCTAATTCGGACTGGTTGATGTCAAAATCCAAATAAGGTTTTTCATTTTCCATGTAATCTAATATTTGTTCCATATACTGATTTCTATCTTGTTCTGTTAAAGAAGAATTCTTGTATTGTGCTATTGTGTTTGAGTTTTGTTCTTTTTGGGTAGCAAATTCTAGCATTTTATTTTTTAAAACTTTATTTTCACTAACAAGCAAAGCATTGGCTTCTTTAAACTGTTCATGATTAGCTTCAATATTTTTCTTTTTTCGAATATAAATAAACAACAAACTACCCATAAGTATTACTATGAAACTACTGAAGATAAGTGCTTTATTTTTTTTATTGTCTACATCTGTTAAAGACTCCAGTTGCGATTTAATAACTTTTTTTTCGGTATTAGCATCGTGTTTCAAATCAAGCAAAGCAGCTTTTGATTGTTCTTCTAATAGGGTTTTCATTATTGAAGCATAAAGCTCTTGCTCATTATTAGAGTTTTTAAAATCACCCAATAATTTATAAGCTTTAGCTAAATATTGGTGAGCTTCCTTTTTAAGTTTGAGATCTTTTCTATCTATAGCTATATTTAACACTTCTTTTAAGTAGGGAATAGCTTCTTTTGGAGCGCTTTTCTTTACATAAGCCATTCCTAGGTTTAGTAATGAAACAGGTCTTTTGTCCAATGAATGCTGTTCAGAGTAAGCTAACGATTCCTTAGCGGCTTTAATAACATCATCCCATTTTTCCTGTTGAATATAAGAGTAACCGATGTTGTCGAGTGCAGTAAGAACAGCTCCAAAGTGTTGCAAACGTTCCCCTATAGTTTTTACTTTATGTAAATATGTTAATGCTTTTTCGTAGTCTTTCTTTTTAGTATAACTGTTTCCCAATCCATTATAGGCTGCAACCTTTATAAGGTCAGAAACTTGATTCTTTTCTGATAAAAGAAGTACTTCTTCCATGCAAGAAATCACCTTGTCTGTATTGTCTATTTGACTATAAACATTGGCAAGATTAACTAGGATATTGATTTTAGTAACCTCTTTGTCAGAGGTTTTTTCGTTAAGATCCAAAGCCCTATGGAATTGTTCTAGTGCCTTTTCATAAGAGTCAACAACATTGTAGTAGATACCATGGTTAATAATAGCTTTGATTTCTAATTTTTTAAGGTTCAGTTTTTGGGAAACTATGAGTGCTGAATCGTTATATTTTTTAAAAGCTTCATAGTTCGCATTATTATAGGTCTTTCCAGATTTATCTAGATAACTCCTGCAATCGTCTTCAGTCTTATTAAAATCAGATAGCTTCTTGTCTTGTGCTTTTGTAGAAGAGATAAAGAAAAAAAAACTACCTATTATAATTTTTAAAATATTTTTTTGGAGGAATGATTTTGATAAAAAGTTGTAGTTAAACATTCTTTTTAATAGAGTTTAGTTAAGTTAGTATTGGGGGTAATCGTTTTAAAAAACAAATGTAAAATGTTTGAAGCAATTCTTCCAAAAAATTATAAAAAACTAATTTTTGTCTTCTTTTCATTTAAAAATAAGTACCACTCACCAAGATGGTACATTTTACAAAAGGTTGATACTTATTATTGCAGCCAAAAAGATTAATTACCCTGAATGTATAGATTTATGAAAACAAAACTAACAGTATTATTTCTGTTCTTCCCTTTTTTGTTTGCAACCATACCTGATGCCAGTTTTGAGTAAATCTAGTAAATAAAACATATGCTCTATAATGGTGTAGGATGTTGTAACTCAAAATATTTGGCTAAAGTATAATGAAAAGGAAAATAGATTAGGTTGAGGAGGTTGTTAATGGCTTTCTTGACCTTTTCACTTTTTAAAAAACTCAAGTTGTACCTTTAGCTTATTTTAGAATATATAGAATTAGACAAAACAAAAAACCTGTAAATCTTTAGATTTACAGGTTTTATTTGGTCGGGGTGGCAGGATTCGAACCTGCGACCTCCTGCTCCCAAAGCAGGCGCGATGACCGGGCTACGCTACACCCCGATTAATTGGGATTGCAAATGTAGAAAAAAAATATAAATACAAAAGAAAAAATGATAAAAATATTCAAAAAATAGCATAACTAAAGGTTATGACTCAATAACCAAAATATATCTAGAAATGAGATGATAAAAACAAAAAAAAATTACATTTGTAACTTGAAAAAATTTTAGAAGATGGCAGAAAAAATTAAATGTTTAATTATTGGGTCTGGTCCAGCAGGATATACCGCAGCAATTTATGCGGCAAGAGCAGATATGAAACCAGTTATGTATACAGGAATGCAAATGGGAGGGCAGTTAACAACAACTACTGAGGTTGATAACTTTCCAGGATATCCAAAAGGAACTGATGGTACAGCAATGATGGAAGATTTAAAAAGTCAAGCTGAACGTTTTGGTACCGATGTTCGTTTTGGAATGGTTACTAATGTTGAGTTTTCTGAAAAAGAAGGTGGTGTACATAAGGTAACTGTAGATGAGACTACAGAAATTGAGGCTGAAACAGTTATTATTTCTACAGGAGCAACTGCTAAATATTTAGGAATAGAGAGTGAACAACGTTTAATAGGAGGTGGAGTTTCGGCTTGTGCTACTTGTGATGGTTTCTTTTATAAAGGACAAGAAGTTGTGGTAGTAGGGGCAGGAGATACTGCTGCTGAAGAAGCAACTTACTTAGCAAATATTTGTAGCAAAGTAACCATGTTAGTGCGTAAGGATTTTATGCGTGCTTCTAAAGCAATGCAACACCGTGTCGAAAGAACTGAAAATATCACCGTACTTTTCAATACAGAAATTGATGAGGTACTAGGAGAAAACGTGGTTGAAGGTGTACGCGCTGTAAACAATCAAACAGGAGAGAAAACAGAAATTCCTGTAACAGGGGTGTTTATCGCTATTGGACACAAACCAAACACCGAGTTATTTAAAGGAGTGTTAGATATGGATGAAACAGGATATTTAATTACCAAAGGAAAATCTACGAAAACTAATTTACCAGGAGTTTTTGCAGCTGGTGATGTACAGGATAAAGAATACCGTCAAGCAGTTACTGCAGCAGGTACAGGATGTATGGCAGCTTTAGATGCTGAGCGTTATTTAGGAGCGTTACATTAAAAAGTACAAAATATAATATTAAAAAGGTTACATATTCATGTAACCTTTTTTGTTTTATAAGATTAGTTTTTCTAACTCATGTTTTGCCCACTTTCTTTAATAATTTGTCGAATCCAATCGTTAGGAATCACATCTATGGTAAGATTTATACGTTCTTCATCTCCGTTATTTATGACTTTATGAGGATCCGTAAGTCGCATATACCAACATTCGCCTGGTTCCATTAATACAGGAGTGTCATTTAAATAAAAAGTTACATCCTTATTGTTAAGAATAGGAATGGTAAGACGAATCACTGATTTTTCAATTTCTAAGCCCAAAGTAGGATCCGTATGTTCTTTTACAACCGAATGAGGGGCTAGTCGGAGTATTCGAACTAAAGTTACGGTTGTATTTTCTTTGAAAAAATCAACTACTTGGGTTAGGTATGGAGATTTTTCTAATGCAGCTGTATCTAGCCAATCGGTCCAAGAGCCATCAGCATAGTCTTCAGCAGGTGGAGGAAACGGTAACGAAGTATCAACCAAATGAGCAGGTGAACGTAAAGGAATTACATTGTAGTACTCAAAACTGTCTAGTTGTAATGCTCTTGCTTCCTCTAGCATTTGTGAGGTTTCAAAATTAAAAGGAAGTTGAATGCGATCACCAAATGTATCATTAATTGGTAAGGTGGTGGTGTCTTTCTTTTGCATACGGTAGTTTTTATAAAAGTTTTAGGTTAGTTATAGTATAGTTTTAGCTAGTTTTCATTTTTATCAATGGTAAATGTAGCGGTGAGTCCAACACTAAAGTTTCTAGGCAATATTTTCTCGGATGTTAACCGATACATAACTTCCTCCAGGTGTTGAAACGTTTGGTAATGTATAATTAAGCTTTTCTAAGTTTTTTTTAGGAATCATTTTGTTCGTCTTTATCATTTATAAAATTGCTGGAACTTCTAAGGAAGTATTTGATTGAAAATTCATGGAAATAAGAAACAGTTTTAGCTTATTTCAGGCAACATTTTTATCAGCTCTGTTTTAGTGTTTTTATCTGCTTTTGACATTTGAAGGATGAATTGTGTAAGCTTAATTTCATCAATCTTTTGAATTTGACCTAAATGGATGTTCAACTCCTGAGCGCCAATAGCTTCATTTAATTTTGCAACATTTTTGTACAGTTTCCCTTTTTTTCTTGATGGTTTATATTTTTCATCAATTATAAGGCAAATGAATTTTTGTCCACTAATATTAATAGGGTAAGCATCAAGTATTAATTCCCAATTAATAAAGTCGCTACTAGTACTTCGATCATAGATTCCTATTTCATTGATGATAATTATAGGTTTTGTATCGAGTAGATTATAAATACCTAAAGGATAAGCAAGTCCAAAGAACCCGATACCACTCCATCCAAGAATTGAGTTTTTCTGAAGTAGCCAAATGCCACCTAACACAAAAATTGAGCATAATAGCATCATGCTAATAGCTCTTTTTTTAGATTTATAAAGTTTTATTTCAGTCATTTTTATTTTCTTTTTTTACTTAGTTGTTTTCGTAAAAATCTTACCCAAAAGTTCCATTGGGTATTTTTCTTGTGTTCTGAAAAATGGTTTTCTAGTTTGTCAAAACCGTCCTCAATTAGAGCATTGTGTAAAGAACGAATAGCGAATAACCAAATTAAAGTTCCTTTTCCAACCGTCTTCATATCAATAGTGTGGGTAATTTCGGTTTGCTCTTCCGATAATTCACGAATTTCAAACTTATGAATTCCATTAAATCCACTAGGTTTTAAAAATCTAAATTGGATTATTTCATTGGGAGTGTATTTTTCTACCGAATATCTTATGGGACCGTGACCTCCTTTAGCACTTTCTTGAATTCCAGCTTTAAATTTCATTGGAGGCCATTTTTCTTTTGGCCAAATTTTATCATTTTCAGTCGATAAGGTTTTTAATAAAGCTGTTACTATATCTTTTGGCTGCTGTATCGTGCGTTTATGGATGTTTAATACGTTCAATTAGTGGGTTATTTGAGATTTCGACTCTTGTTTGTGCCTACATTCCAATATTTCAACAAAATTATTTATAAACTCAATTGTATATTTTCCGTCAGGATCTAAATTAGGATCTAGAATAGTGATTTCAATTCCAACTGCTTTTTTGCTTAATAGCAATGGAGTCAATAACTCCTTAAGTTCTTTATAGCTAAGACCATCAACTTTTCTACTGTCAACTGCAGGCATAATTTTATCGTTCAAAACATCAACATCAAGATGAATAAAAAATCCATCTAAATTACTTTCCTGTATAAGTTCTAAAAATTGATTGGCAGTTTTTGCAAGCCCATTGCTTCGTGATTTTTGTAAGTCGAAATACTGTATGTCCGATTCCAAAATCGGACGTACATATGTTGGATCGTATTCTCTGTTCCCTACACAAAACACATTCTTTTCCTCGAAGTAGGGTTTCTGATTGTAAATATTGGTCAGTTTATCGTGTCCATAACCTGTAACAATTGCTAAATCCATTCCTGCAGCACCACCAGTTTGCGACAGTTCAGGAAACATAAAGTCCGTATGTCCGTCAAGGAAAAAAAGTCCGTAGTTACCTTTTTGTTTTAAGGCAATAGCATTACCAATGAGTATGCTACAATCACCTCCTACAATTAGTTGAAAAGTATTTTCATCTAACCTATTGAACAGTACTTTACTTTGTTGAATTGCGTATTCAATTATTTTGTCTGCATTTCTAACACCTGATTCAACAT
Source organism: Tenacibaculum sp. (assembly GCF_050290165.1). Taxonomy (GTDB): domain Bacteria; phylum Bacteroidota; class Bacteroidia; order Flavobacteriales; family Flavobacteriaceae; genus Polaribacter. The sequence continues at coordinate 96,727 of NZ_JBNKHD010000015.1, forward strand.
CCAGATCCATTGTATATTCAGGTGGTTCAATTCTAACAATATGCACAGGATTGATTTTTTTATGAAAACCGTGTTTATGTAACCAATCAGGAAGTTTTTTAACACCGGGTTCAATGTCAAAATCAGTTTTTTTCAAGCCTAAATTTGTAGGAAACTCTAATATATTAATTTGATTACTGTTCATTTTTCAGTTTGCATTAATATTTCAGTTTGCCTTTCCAATTCTGACAGTGTTTTCTCATAGCAAAAAGAAATTTTTAAAGAGTTTTAAAAATAAGAGAAGTATTTAAAGAATCAAAATAAAAATATCATTTCAAAGGAGAAACAAAAGAGGGTTTTTAAACTGATTTTAAAAGAAAAAAGCAGACTTCTAAGAATAGAAATCTGCTTTTTAGCATTGCATCAAGAGTTATTTTATACCAAAGGAGTTGCTTTGAATCCTTTACTTTTTATAATAGCAATTACTTCTTCCTCAGTAATTCCTTTCGAACTTACGGTGAGAATTTTATCTTCATTGTTAGTGTCTACATTCCAATGACAGATACCCGAAGCATTGTCTAAATCCAATTGTATTTTTGAAACACAACCTCCACAGTTAAGGTTGGTTTTAAACTGTAATTCTTTATTGTTATCCATTGTTTTTAAATTTATTGGTTATTCTAATACTGCAAATTTCAGCACAATTCTCTTGTTTGTTTTTGTATAATTTTGGAATTAATTTATGAAATTTACTCATTAAATGAGCTTTAAAAATTACCAACACTTGAGTCTAAGTATTTTTATTTTTCCACTTTAATCGTAAACTATTGCTCACCACACTTACACTACTCATAGCCATGGCTGCACCAGCAATCATTGGGTTGAGTAAGAAACCGTTTACTGGATATAAAATACCTGCTGCAATAGGAATACCAATCAGGTTGTAGATAAATGCCCAAAACAAGTTTTGCTTAATGGTAGCTACTGTTTGTTTAGACAATTTTATAGCTTGAGGTATTTTACTAAGATCTGATGAAATAATGGTCATTTTAGCCACGTCCATAGCAATGTCGCTACCTTTACCCATGGCAATACTAACATCGGCAGTCGCTAAGGCTGTACTATCGTTAATACCATCACCCACCATCGCAACAGTTTTTCCTTGCTGTTGCAATTCTCTCACAAAATCGGCTTTGTGTTGTGGTAATACTTCAGCTTTGTAATGTTTGATACCCGTCTCTTCAGCAATAGACTTAGCTGTGGCTTCATTATCACCTGTAAGCATGTACAACTCAATATCCATCGCTTGTAATTCTTTAATTGCCTGTACCGATGTTTCTTTAATTTTATCAGAAATGGCAAGTACAGAAAGTGCTTGTTGACTATTGGCAAACCAGATAACGGTTTTAGCTTGTTTTCCCCATTCGTCAGCTTGTTGTAAAAGAGCATCGGCTATGGTTATGTTATTTTGAGTTAGCAGTTTTTTATTCCCAACAAAAAAGGTTGCTCCGTTATAATCAGCTTTGGCACCTTTCCCAGTAATACTGTCAAAGTTAGATAATTCAACAGTTGATAGTTCACCCAAATGTTTTACCACAGCTTCGGCTAATGGATGTTCCGATTTTTTTTCAATACTTAAAAGAATATTTTGAGCAGAGTTATCATTGTCTAACCAATGAATATTAGCAACCTGAGGTTTTCCTTCTGTAATTGTCCCTGTTTTATCTAAAATAATGGCATTTACTTTTTTAGCCAATTCAAGACTTTCGGCATCTTTAATCAAAATACCTTTTTCGGCGCCTTTACCCACACCTACCATAATCGCGGTTGGGGTAGCAAGTCCTAAGGCACAAGGGCATGCAATAACCAACACCGTTATAGCAGCTAACAAACCTTGTACCACTCCATTATCGCCTCCTAAAATCAACCAAATTATAAAGGTTATGATCGCAATACCCATCACTACAGGAACAAAAATACCTGCAATTTTATCTACTAATTTTTGCACAGGGGCTTTACTACCTTGTGCATCTTGTACCATTTTGATGATTTGCGCAAGCATGGTTTCTTTTCCTACCTTAACGGCCTTGAATTGGAAACTCCCTTTTTGATTGATAGTGCCTGCAAACACTTTTTCATTTTTATTTTTCAATACAGGTATAGGTTCGCCACTCAACATACTTTCATCTACAAAAGAACTACCAGTGGTTACAATTCCATCCACCGCAATTTTTTCTCCTGGTTTTACAAGGATAATATCATCGGCAATTACCTCTTCAATAGCGGTTTGTTTTTCGGTTCCGTCTGCTTGTACCACAATAACCGTTTTAGGTTGTAACCCCATTAATTTTTTAATAGCAGAAGAGGTATTTCCTTTGGCTTTTTCCTCTAATAACTTACCTAATAAAATAAATGCAATAATTACTGCGGCAGCTTCAAAATACACATGCGCTTCTAATCCTTTGGCTTCCCAAAATTCAGGGAATAGCATATTAAAGACACTAAATAGATAAGCAATTCCCGTACTTAAAGCCACCAGTGTATCCATATTAGCAGAACGGTGTTTAGCTTGTTTCCATGCATTGATATAAAAGTCTTTACCAAACCACATAACTACAGGTGTAGCAAATGCCCACATGATTGCATTGGCATAGGGGATATTTGTTAAAAACATTCCGATGGTCACTACAGGTAACGAAAGGATTACCGACCAAAGAGTTTTGGTTTTTAATTGTTTGAACTTTTTTTCATGAATAGCTTCTAAAGTTTCCTGTTGAGAGGTTTCATCTTCAATTAACAAGTCGTAACCCACACCTTGCACTGCTTTTTGCAGTTTTAAAGCATTGGTCATATTTGGAAGATATTCAACGGTAAGGTTTCCAGTGGCAAAATTCACATTAGCATTGACAACACCGGGTTCGTAGCTAACAATACTTTCGGCACTTCCAGCACAAGAAGCACAGGTCATACCCAATACTGGGAATACTTTTTTAACGACGGTAACTCCATAGCCAAGATCTTTTATGGCATTGACTGCTTTGGAAAGCACCTCTTCGTTATTTATAGTAATAGCGGCTCTTTGGTTGTTGAGTTCTACTTTGTGGGTGGTAACCCCTTCTACACGTGAAAGTCCTTTTTCAACGATTAATGCACAGTGTTCACTTTCTACCCCTTCTAAAGGTAGGTAAATTATATCGTTATTATTTGTTGCCATTTTTTTGTTGTATTAATTGTACAATACAAAGTTGACATTAATATACAGAAAAATTATTGTGGAATTTTGGGATTGATTTATAAGATTTACACTTTGTCTAACGGTTTTCGCTTATCCTCACGGATTTTTTTAAAATGACTAGGAGTGAGTCCTGTAACTTTTTTAAACTGATTGCTTAAATAAGCTACACTTGAATAGTTTAAGCGGAAAGCGATTTCACTTAACGACAATTCGTCGTACACCAATAGTTCTTTTACCTTTTCTATTTTTTGAGCAATAAAATATTTTTCTATGGTAGTGCCTTCTACTTCTGAAAATAGGTTAGATAAATAGTTGTAATCGTGATTGAGTTCCTTGCTCACAACCTCAGATAGGTTGGTTTTGGCATCGTTATCTTGATGATGTACCAAATTGATGATTACATTCTTTATATGCTCAATAATGCGACTTTTTTTATCGTCTATGATTTCAAAACCTAGGTTGAGTAATATGTTGCCTAATTGCTCTTTTTCTTTTGTTGTAAGCTCTTTTTCGAGTGTAACTTCTCCTAATTTGATGTTCTTTACACCCAAACCTAATTTGTCCAATTCATTTTGAATGACTAGAATACAGCGGTTGCAAACCATGTTTTTGATAAAAAGTGTCATCTTATTTTTCTAGTATCTATATTTTGTAAAGATAAAAATCTATAAGAAAGGAAGTAGGTGCGAAAGAATAACATTTTATTATTCTTTACTTTTTTTTCTATTGTAATTAGTGTGTTTAAAATCTTCATTTTCTGTTATGAAGAAATTATAAATTGTACTAGTTGAAGAAAAGTCATCTTTCTGGGTTGATGTGCTAATTACATATGTCATAGTTGAACCTTGATAGACTTTGTAAAAAGCATCATCATCAATATATGAATCATAAATTTTTCCTTTCCAGTTTTTTATTTGAGTTATGTACTCATTATACTTTTCTTTTTCGTGTATTTGAATATTTAATCTATTTGGATAATTTTCATTACCAGAAAAATATAACATTAAAAAGGATTCAGCTTTATTACTAAAGTTCGATTTGTTATATGCAAAACTCAATCCACCGTATTTGTCAGAAGTTGGAGATTTAGCATTTATTAAACTCCAGTTTCTCTTTGTTAAATATTCTTCAGCTTCGGCGATATTCTTTTTTCTGACAGATAATAATTGTTGAAGTGACAAATTCTGTGAACTTGCAGGGGTTGCTATTGAAGCAAATAAAATTAAAATTAAATTTTTTTTCATTTTCGGTTTTTCTTAAAGCTACACAACAGTTCTACATTATGAAGGTTGGTACATCGAGTGTAATCGTACGCCATTTTACGCATGTAATAGTTAGTAATCTTTAATATACTCTATTATTAATTCAGGTTCTTTATCCAAGAAATCCTCAAAACTCACATCTTTTGAAAACGCTTTGCTCGTATATTTTTCTGTTTCTTTAAGAAACTTTCGTGGTTCTACAATTTCAAATACGTGAGAAGTGAAATATCTTTGTAATGCTTCCGCATGATGTAGGTAGGTCTTGGCATTATCTTTATCAAAAAGCCTATATGAAAAAACCAAGAAATCAAGGTTTAAGTTTCTAAATCCTTGATATGCTTTTGGTTTATCACTCCCATATGAAATTCCGTTGGTAACATTAGGAAAATAAAATCTTCCTAATTCAATCTTTGCAGATAAGGTTGAAAGTAAATCGATTTTTAAATCCTTGTTAGGAAAATCATTTTGAGCTTCTAGTTTAAGTCTTATTAGAACTTGATTTGTTTCATCATACCATTTCAATATTTCACTTCTATATTGACTATGTAGTTCATATTTCTTAGTACTTGACATATAAGCGTAGACTAAAGCTACTGCAGAAAGTACTAAAGAACCTATTGCGATATAATCACTGGTTTGCATTGTATTTTCAATTAGCTATAACTTTTTTATAAAAGCGCATTTAGTATTTGTTAAATTACTGTAAAATAAGTTGTTATATTTGCATAAAACCGTAAAAAAAGTAAGGTTTTTCCGTGTTTTTTTAGTAAATAAAGGGTGTTTGTGTTATAGATAAAGAGATTTCTCACCTTCGTTATACTCCAGTTCGAAATGACGTTTTGTGTACTATACTTCGTGAGATAACCACGTCGTTACTACTCCTCGTTATGACGTTATACGAGAGTGAGATTTAGCTACGCTGAACCTAGCGGTTTCTCACTTTTGTTATACTCCAGTTCGAAATGACATTTTGTGTATTATCTTTCGTAAGATAACCACGTTGTTGTTGCTCCTCGTTATGACGTTTTATTTATCGTCATTGCGAACAATAGTGAAGCAATCTTTGCATTTGTAACTAAAAGTAAACAAATTACTTCGTTATTCTTCCTAGTAAAGACGTTGGTAGCGTTTTGTCATTTCGAAGAAGGTACGACTGAGAAATCTTATAAAATAGAGTTACTAATTTTTATTTAGTTATGAGAAAGATTTAGCTACACTGAACCTAACGATTTCTTGTCGCTCATAAAATTGCTCTGTTGAAATGAGGTTTGGTATGCTATACTTTATGAGATAACCACGACGTTGTCACTTCTCGTTATGAGATTTTTGTTTTGAGTTTTTATGAAGTAACCACGTTGTTATCTCTTTACATCATAGTTTTTTATCGTTTTATTTACCAGAAATTTTAATTAACTCAACTCTTCTGTTTTGTGCTTTTCCTTCTTCCGAACTGTTGTCGGCAATAGGGTTGTTTTGTCCATATCCATGGGAGATTAAACGATTTTGATCAATCCCTGCTATAATAATTTCATTTTTAACAGTAGAAGCTCTTTCTTCTGAAAGTTTTAGGTTATGACCTTCGTTTCCTGTATTATCGGTATACCCGTTAATTTCAATTTTCATATCGGGTAAATTTTTTAAAACCGTTACTATTTCATTTACAGCAGAAATACCATCTGGTTTAAGAGTTGCTTTATCAGTATCAAAATTAATGTGTAAAACAGACTTCCCTGTTTCTTCTAAATCTTTTTGAATTTTATCTGATTTAATGAATTTAATGGTCTGTTCAAATCCTTTTTCTTGAACTATTTGGATAGAGATACCACCATATTTTGCTTTGTCGATTGCTATGTAAACATTACCATCATTTTTATGGATAGCATAAGTTATGATGGGATTGTTGTAAATGTCAATGCTTCCGTCTAAACCAGCATAAGTACATAGGTTTATATATTTTTCTTTTCTTTCACCTTCAAGTTTTCCTTCAAATACCTTTATTCCACCAGCTTTTTGGATAGCGTCTTCGTAACTTTTAAGGAGATAACGATTGCTGATTTCTTTGTTACCTTCTTCGTCTTGTTGAACATATGCACAGAATGTTTTTCCTTCGACTTCGAAAATGTCATCTGGAGTTACAACAACAATAAAATCAAAGTCTTTTGGTTTTACGTTATTCATGTATTTTGTACCCTCAGGAGCTGAGAAAAAAGGAAAATCTCCAATATTTTCTTCTGATATTGGTAATTTATTGATGTCGAATTTTTCTGCTTGCTTTTGTTCTACATTGTTGTTTTCAGTAACCGTAGTTTTTTCTGATTGAACGGTTTCGTTTGACTCTTTTTTTTCTTTACAGGCTATTAATGAGAGAGTAAAAATCGCTAATACTATAAGTTTCTTCATTGTATTTTTTTGTTTTTAATTATAATTGATATATTTATTAGGAGGTAGGCAATTGTGTTTTTTTGCTATAAATTTTTCCACTTGCCTTTTTCTTTCGCTATTGCTATATGTTTACGTCCATTCTCTGTCATTAGTCCTTGTTCAATCATTCGTTCTGCACGCTCAATATTTCTATCGCTCCAATTACTCCTTTTTGGATTTCGAGGTGTAAATGTTAAATAGTAACTTTCATTATCACGTTTTTTGCAAAGACTATCAATCCAACCAAAACAAACAGCTTCTTCTGTTGCGTCAATTAAACTAACACATTCTTTTGTACTGTTTTTTTTGTGAAGAATAAGCCAAACGTTTTTTTCGGTTTCACAATTTTTTTCCAACCAATTTCGCCATTCTTTTCTTGTTTTAAAATAAACAGCGGGTTTACCGTCTTTCATTTCCATTATTCCGCTGTATTTGTCTTTAAAGTTTCTAAATAGTGATTATTGGTCATAATTCCGAGAATATTACCAAATGGATCAATTACAGAAGCTGTTACGAATGCCATTTTTCCGCCACTTCTGTCAATAATGGGTTCGTATAATTTTGCTCCTTTTGAAATTAAAAGGTCAAGTGTTTTTTGTAATTCATCAACATGCCAATAGGCAATGGCTCCACCAATTTCTTTCGTTGAACTTTTAGGGGCGTACTTTTTATCAATAATTCCAAGTTCATGTTGATAATCACCAAGTCGAAATTCCGAGTAGCCAGGAACATTAAAATAAGGCTGCATTCCTAAAATTTCGCTGTACCAGTTTTTTGCTTTTTCGTGGTCGTCTGCGTAAAAACTAATTGTTGATAATCCACGCAATTTTATTTGTTCCATATTATCTTTTTGTGTTTCGGAATTTATGATAAAAGGACTGAAAAAAAATGCAGAAATCCGTAATTGAAATAAGGTTTTTCCGTAGTTTTTAGCATGTTATATTTCGTGAGATAACCACGTCGCTGTTGCTCCTCGTTATGACGTTATTTTATGATAAAAATAAAAACCTCATGCCGTAAAGTACGAGGTTTCGTTTTATTAGAAATTGTGATTATTTAGTTCGAAATGACGGTCAAAGTGTTTTGTCATTTCGAAGAAGGTACGACTGAGAAATCTTGTAAATTAGAATTACTAATTTTACTCAGTTAGGGTTATTTTTTTATAACGCATCATTGGTACGTCGTCCATAAGCAAGTTTAGCTTTCCTTCTTCGTCATAACTGTACTTGTTTATTTTTTTTATGGTTTTTAAAAACTCTTGTTCTCCTTGTCCGCAATACATCATGGTTGTTGGTCCAGCTTCTCCAAAAGAAATAGCATTTTCTTTACCTAATGTAAATTCAGCAGAGTATCCGTTACAACCGTCATTTCCCATGACTTTCATGGTTTCTTTATCAAAGGTAAGTTGAGGTTTTTTGTTAGGGAATAGTCCATCAAAAGCAATTCTTGGTCCAGAAATATATTCTAACTCCCAAGTAGTACCATATAATTGTTCACTGGTATCTTTTTTGGTACACGACACGGTGATTAATAGAATTGTAGCAAATAAAAATGTTAGTTTTTTCATAATAATTATTTAATTGTTAGTGTTAATAATAGTTGCATTTTTTATTACAAATTTTCTTGAAGCTTCCCCATCAATCATATGATAAATAATTTGTCTAACACCACCTGTAGGGTTGACATTACTGTCTTCTTCTTTATAAATAGGGAAGTGTTGTGTTAGGGTGGTTTCAATAAGAGTAAATCTATCGTGTCCCATATATCCCTTACTCAATTCTTTATTTTCAGTAATAGGAGGGAAGTAGATTGAACTCATCGATTTTTTATTATTTACCGAAAACCCAATAACATTTCCATAGCTTCCACTTCCACCAGATTGGGTGTAGATTAGTACTTCGGGAGAACCATCTGAGTTTAAATCTTCTATTTCAGCATCTACAACGCTTCCGTCAATAATTTGAGTAAAAGGTGTATTGTCTATCTCTAATCCATAAGGAGCGACGGTTAACTCGGTTTCTATATCATTCCTTTTTGTGGTAATATTAAAACCAATTCCTTGTAAGTTTAAATGTTTGTTGAAAATGGTCTTGTCTATTTGTGTTTGGTCTAGATCTTCTTCAATTTTATGATAAGTGTCTGCAAGACTTCCACCTCCTGAACAATAAAAGTTTAGGATACTGTTATCTTCTTCGCTTTCAGTAGCAATTGAAATTTGTTTGTCTTTAAAAGAGAAAAGTATGGTTTTTCCATCTATGATAGATTTGTAAGTGCTATCATTTTCTTTTTCAGCAAGAGCATCAAAAGTACAGGTTGGCTTTTTCTTGTCTGCACGTGAACGAACAGTAATTTTTAACTCATCGTTTATAGAAGGCTTCACAGCCACCGACACCCAATCGTATCCTTCGTCTCTCTTTTCATATGCTGAAGAAACGTAGTTTCCTACAATATTGTTTAGAGAGGCAATTGTTTTTGGAGTAGTATTGTCTTTTTGACTTGTTTTTTGTGGCTCATTTTTACAGCTAAGAAATGCTAAAAAAGCCATTCCTAATAAAGTTGCGTTTAGTTTTATCATGCTATTTTGTTTTCATAGAAATTGATTCAATAAATATACCATTAAATATATAAAAAAAGGTTTTAAGAAAATCTTATGACTCTTAGAGTAATCACAAAAAAAAAAGACCGTCAAAACCTAATTTGACGATCTTTTAAACAAACAACTAAATTCTAAAACCTATAAAAGTTGAAGAAATTTTTTATTCAATAGTTAGTTCATCTGTAATAAAACTAACTATGAAACTAATCTAATCTATCCAGAGAATTATTAGAAGCAGTATTTATTTTCTGCTTTTAATTTCTCTGCAATTATGTCACGTAACTCTACTACGTTAGGGTAGTTAGTGTATTTTGTAAAACGCTTTAATCCCATTAACATCATACGTTGCTCATCACCTTCAGCAAAAGAAATAATACCTTCTCTTGCACTTTTAGTGATAATTTCTACAGCATTGTATAAGTATAATTTTGCCATCGCAATCTGTTCTTTTTGAGCTGCTTCACCAAAACGCTTCGCGTTCTTTTCAGTTCTTAAAATTCCAGATTCTGCCATGTATATTTCAATTAAAATATTTGAAGCAGCCGTTAATAATTGTTGGTGTTGCTCTAACTCAGGACCAAACTTTTGTAAAGCAGCCCCAGCTACCATTAAGAATACTTTCTTTAATTTAGCGATGATCTCTTTTTCTTCTGAGAATAGTTCAGAATAATCTGGAGTATCAAAAGAAGGAATTCCCATTAATTCATTTTGAACTGCCATTGCAGGATTTAATAAATCTACATGACCTTTCATGGCTTTTTTAACTAACATTCCAACTGATAATAAACGGTTGATTTCGTTAGTTCCTTCGTAAATACGAGCAATACGAGCATCTCTCCAAGCAGCTTCCATAGGAGTTTCTTCAGAGAATCCCATACCTCCAAAAATTTGGATTCCTTCATCAGCACAGTTTTGTACGTCTTCAGAAACTGCCACTTTTAAGATAGAACACTCAATAGCATATTCTTCAACACCTTTTAATTCAGCTTCTTGGTGTGTGTTTCCTTCTGATTCACGAATTGCAATTCTATCTTCGATGTTTTTAGCAGCTCTGTACGATGCAGACTCACCAACATATGCATTGGTAGCCATTTCAGCTAATTTCATTTTGATAGCTCCAAACTCAGCAATAGGAGTTTTAAATTGCTTACGCTCGTTTGCGTAGTTTACAGCATGTGTTACAATTCTTCTTTGAGAATCTAAACAAGCTCCTGCTAATTTAATACGACCAACGTTTAAGGCGTTCATTGCAATTTTGAATCCACCACCACGTACAGATAACATATTTTCAACAGGAATTAATGTATCGTTGAAAAATACCTGACGAGTAGAAGAGGCACGAATACCTAATTTGTGTTCTTCTTCTCCTAAAGTTACTCCGTTAGGATTGTTTTTATCATACTCTAAGATAAAACCAGTAATGTTTTTATCATCTTCGATACGAGCAAAAACGATGAAGATTTCAGCAAAACCAGCATTCGAAATCCACATTTTTTGTCCGTTAATTTTGTAGTGTTTTCCGTCTTCAGTTAACTCAGCAGTAGTTTTACCAGAGTTAGCGTCAGATCCTGCTCCTGGTTCTGTTAAACAGTAAGCTCCGAATTTTTCACCCATTGCTAATGCAGGAACATATTTTTGCTTTTGCTCTTCAGTACCGTATAAGGTAATTGGCATGGTACCAATACCCGTATGTGCACCAAAAGCAGTACTAAAAGATCCTGTTCCACTAGAAATATAATCACATGTCAACATCGTAGAAACGAATCCCATTCCTAATCCGCCATAAGCTTCAGGAACAGCTACACCTAAAAATCCTAATTCACCAGCTTTACGCATAGTTTCTTCAGTAAGTGCGTAATCTTTTGCTTCGAAACGAGGTTTATGGGGAATGATTTCACGGTCGTTAAATTCTTTAACCGCATCACGCATCATTGTTTGCTCTTCTGAAAAATCTTCAGGAGTAAATATATCTTCACATTTTGTTTCTTTTACTAAGAACTGTCCTCCGCGTAAAAGATCTTTTGTTAATTCTGACATCTTTATTAGTTTTAAGAAAAGAGAAAATAGAGAATAGAAAAAAGACTAGGTAAGAGTATTTTGAAAACTCATTGTCATTCTTTGGAATTCTTCTATTTTTTCTTCAAGTATTGTTAATGTTTCTTGGTTAATATATTTTCTGTGAAAAGCAACTAATAACTGTGTGCCTAGTTCAAAAGAAGAACCTAAAGCAATGTTTAAATAGTTGCTAAACGACTTATTGGTATTTGCCGAACCTTCCGCAATATTACTGGGCATAGAAACAGAGCATCTGCTCATTTGAGAAGACAAATCATAACGCTCATGCTTTGGGAATTCTACTAGTACATCAGAAATGTCATTTGCAATTTCTAATCCTAGTTGCCAAATTTTTAGATTTTTATAATTATGTCTCTTACTAGTACTCATTAAAAGTCTATTCTCTTTTCTCTATGCTCTTTACTCTTACTAGCTAAGGAATTCAAAAATACCAGCAGCACCTTGACCAGTACCTACACACATGGTTACCATTCCGTATTTACCATTCATGTTACGCTTACGCATTTCATCAAATAACTGAACAGATAGTTTACCACCGGTACATCCTAATGGGTGACCTAAAGCAATTGCTCCACCATTTACGTTAATGATATCCGGATATAAACCTAATTCGCGGATAACAGCTAATGATTGTGAAGCAAATGCTTCATTTAGTTCAATTAATTCAATATCACTTTGTTGTAAACCTGCTTGTTTTAATGCTTTTGGAATGGCTGCTACAGGACCAATACCCATAATACGAGGTGGTACACCTGCTGCTGCATAACTTACTAAACGAGCTTCTGGCTGAATACCTAACTCTTTTACCATATCTTCACTCATTACCATTACGAAAGCAGCTCCGTCACTAGTTTGTGATGAGTTACCAGCAGTAACAGAACCATTAGCAGCAAATACTGGACGTAAACTACCTAAGGCTTCTACGCTAGTTCCACGACGTGGACCTTCGTCTTTAGTAACTGTATAATTTCTTGTGGCACGTTTTCCGTTGGCATCAATATAAGTTTCTTCAACATTGATTGGTGCTATTTGGTCTTGAAAACGGTCACTATCTAAAGCTTTTAAAGCTTTCATGTGTGATTCGTAAGCGAACTGATCTTGATCTGCACGAGAAATGTTGAATTGTTGTGCTACTGCTTCAGCAGTATTTCCCATTCCCCAATAGTAATCCTCGTGACCAGCATTTACGATATCGTAGTTCAATTCTGGTTTAAAACCTGTCATTGGCACTGAACTCATACTTTCTGCTCCACCAGCAATAATACACTCTGCCATTCCAGATTGAATTTTTGCTACTGCCATACCAATAGTTTCTAATCCTGATGAACAGAAACGGTTTACGGTAACTCCAGGAACATCTACAGAATCTAATCCGATTAATGAAATAATTCTTGCCATGTTTAATCCTTGAGAACCTTCAGGCATTGCGTTACCAACAATAACATCGTCGATACGCTTTACGTCGAATTCAGGCAGTTGAGTCATCATATATTTGATGGTCTCAGCAGCTAATTCATCAGCTCTTTTAAATCTGAACACACCTTTTTTAGATTTCCCTACGGCGGTTCTATATCCTTTTACTATATATGCTGTTTTCATTGTTTTAGTTTCTTAATGGTTTACCAGTTTTTAGCATGTGCTGAATACGCTCTAACGTTTTGCGTTCTGTAGTTAAACTTAAGAAAGCTTCACGTTCAAGGTCTAATAAATACTGTTCAGTAACTTTTGTTGGTTCTGATAAATCTCCTCCAGCCATTACATAGGCTAGTTTATTTGCAATTTTCTGATCATGTTCAGAAATATATTTAGAAGCTTCCATAGAATCTGTTCCTACTAAGAACATACCTAAAGCTTGCTTACCTAATACTAAAACATCTTTACGTTTTACTGGTTGTGTATAACCTGCTTCTGCTAATAACACAGCGTGTTTTTTAGCTTCAGCAATTTGACGATCCTTGTTTACAACAACAACATCTTTTCCTTTTTGTAGTAAGTTTAAATCGTAAGCTTCGTGAGCTGAAGTAGCTACTTTAGCCATACCGATAGTTAAGAAGTGCTCTTGTAATACATTTAATTGAACATCACCAGTGTGGAATAAGTCTTGTGCTCTTAACGCCATTTCTTTTGATCCACCACCACCAGGAATTACTCCAACTCCAAACTCTACTAACCCAATGTAGGTTTCAGCAGCAGCAACTACTTTATCGGCATGTAATGATAATTCACATCCTCCACCTAAGGTCATTCCGTGAGGAGCAGCAATAGTAGGAATTGCAGAGTAACGCATACGCATCATCGTATCTTGGAAATACTTGATAGCCATATTTAACTCGTCGTACTCTTGCTCAACAGCCATCATAAAAATCATTCCGATGTTGGCACCAACAGAGAAATTAGCCCCTTGATTACCAACAACTAATCCTTGGAAGTCTTTTTCAGCTAAATCGACTGCTTTGTTTAATCCAGCTAAAACATCACCACCAATAGTGTTCATTTTAGATTGGAATTCACAGTTTAAGATTCCATCTCCTAAATCCTCAATCACCACACCAGAGTTTTTGAAAACTTCGGTAGTTTTACGAATGTTATCTAAGATGATAAATGAATCTTGTCCTGGCTTTTTAACTTGTGCTTTTGCAGGGACATCGTAGTAGTAAGTAGCACCGTCTTTAACTGTGTAGAAAGATTTTTCTCCTTTAGCTACCATTTCAGTAACCCAAGCAGCAGGCTCTTTTCCTTCAGCTTTCATTAATTCGATACCTCTTTCAACTCCAACAGCATCCCAAATTTCGAAAGGACCATTTTCCCATCCGAAACCTGCTTTCATGGCATCGTCAATTCTATATAATTCGTCAGAAATTTCTGGAATTCTATTTTGAACGTACGCAAACATTGCTGCAAAGTTCTTACGGTAGAATTCACCCGCTTTATCTTTTCCGCCAACTAATACTTTAAATCGGTCAATTGGCTTGTCAATTGTCTTGGTTAATTCAAGGGTAGCAAATTTTGCTTTTTTAGACGGACGGTATTCCATCGTATCTAAATCTAATGCTAAAATTTCACGTTTCCCTTCTGCATTGGTTGTCTTTTTATAGAAACCTTGCTTAGTTTTATCTCCTAACCATTTGTTTTCCATCATCGTGTTGATGAAATCTGGTAACTTAAATAAGTCGTGAGCTTCGTCGTTTGGACAGTTTTCATAAATACCGTTAGCAACGTGTACCAATGTATCTAATCCAACTACATCAACAGTACGGAAAGTAGCTGATTTTGGACGCCCAATAACTGGACCTGTTAATTTATCAACTTCTTCAACAGTTAATCCTAATTCTTTTACTTGGTGGAATAAAGACTGTATTCCAAAGATACCAATACGGTTACCAATAAAAGCAGGAGTATCTTTAGCTAATACAGAAGTTTTTCCTAAGAATTTAGAACCATAGTCCATTAAAAAATCAGTTACCTCTTGTTTACAGTCAGGTCCTGGAACAACTTCAAATAATTTTAAATAACGAGGAGGATTAAAGAAGTGCGTTACCGCAAAGTGCTTACGGAAATCTTCACTTCGTCCTTCGTTCATAAACTTAATAGGAATACCAGAAGTGTTGGTAGAAATTATAGTGCCTGGGGTACGGTATTTTTCAACTTGTTCGAAAACACTTTGTTTAATATCTAAGCGTTCAACAACTACTTCCATAATCCAATCTACATCTTTAATTTTGTGTAAATCGTCTTCAAGGTTTCCAGTAGTAATTCTATCTGCAAATTTTTGGTTGTAGATAGGTGATGGTTTTGATTTCAATGAAGCAGCTAAAGCATCATTAACCAAACGGTTACGAACTACTTTGTCTTCTAAGGTAAGGCCTTTTGCTTTTTCTTTGTCGTTAAGTTCTCTTGGAACAATGTCCAATAATAAGACTTCAACTCCAATGTTAGCAAAATGAGATGCAATACCTGATCCCATGATACCTGAACCAATAATTGCTACTTTTTTAATTCTTCTTGCCATTTGTTTGTTGGTTTGTTTTTATACAGTTTTAATCGATATCATCATATATCAATTTGTCTGTAATTAGTTTGTTTATCGTTGTAGTTACTTTAAAAAAAGTTTCTAACTCTTCTTCAGTAATATACTCTCGTACTTTATTATTGAATTGATATACATGCCCTTTCGAAACCTCACGCATCTCCTTACCAAAGTCGGTAAGTTTTAAAATGACACTTCTTCCATCATTTGGGTTTTTCTCTCTTGATATTACTCCTTTATCTTCCATAGTTTTAAGTAAACGAGAAAGACTAGTAGGCTCCATTCCCATTAGTGGCCCTAAAGCTGTTGAAGGAGTACCGTTTTCAAAATCTATATTCAATAAAGCAAAGGCGGTAGCCATAGTGCTATCGTGCTTCGCAGCTTGCTCATTATACATTTTAGCTACAGCTTGCCATGTAGCTCTCAACTGGTGATCTATTGATTTATCCTTATCCATCGATGCCAAATATATAAAAATTTATTATGCACGCATAGTATTCTTAAAAAAAATTATGCATGCATAATAAAAATAATGTAAATTTTAAGTGTAACGTTTTTGTGGTATGGCTATCTAATACTTGTAAATTTATGTAAGTTTGTAAGAATTTTATGTTACAAAAAGTTAACTAATTATCAAATTAAATCAATGAGTAACTTATTAGAAATTAACAATGTTGTAAAGCGTTATGGTGATTATACTGCATTGAATAATGTGTCTATGCATATACCAAAAGGGAGTGTTTTTGGATTGTTGGGTCCAAATGGAGCAGGAAAAACATCTCTTATTAGAATCATCAATCAAATTACGATGCCTGATGCAGGTGAGATTATTTTAGATGGAGAAAAGTTAGCACCACATCATATAGAACACATAGGATATTTACCAGAAGAACGTGGTTTATATAAGAGTATGAAAGTAGGGGAGCAGGCATTGTACTTGGCTCAATTAAAAGGTTTGAGCAAATCAGAAGCCAAAAAGCGTTTAAAGTATTGGTTTGATAAGTTTGATATAGGTGCTTGGTGGAATAAGAAGATAGAAGAGCTTTCTAAAGGAATGGCACAAAAGGTGCAGTTTATTGTTACCGTATTGCACCAACCTAAACTATTGATTTTTGACGAGCCTTTTTCAGGATTTGATCCTATCAATGCGCAGTTAATAGCCAAAGAAATTTTACAATTGCGTGATGAAGGAGCTACCATAATTTTTTCTACACACCGTATGGAAAGTGTAGAAGAGATGTGTGATTATATTGCGTTGATTAATAAATCAAACAAAATTTTAGACGGAAAATTGGTAGATATTAAGAAAGAATTTAGAACCAATATTTTTCAGGTAGGTTTGGCAACTTCTAGGTTAAAAGAAGTAGAAGACAAACTGAAGCAAAATTTCGAAGTGTTACCAGCTGATTTTAAATTGTTAAACGAAGGATTAAAGTTGAATGTAAAATTGACCAATGGAAGTTCTCCTAATGATTTATTGTCATATTTAGCTTCACAAGGAGAAGTGCAACATTTTGTAGAATTAGTGCCTAGTGCTAACGATATTTTTATTCAGGCAATACACAAAAACAGCTAATTAAATGAAGAAGTTACGATTAATTATAGAACGCGAATTTATTGCTAAAGTTAGAAATAAGTCGTTTATCGTTATGACATTTTTGAGTCCTTTATTAATGATTGGTATGGGGGCTTTAGTTATTTTCTTAATGAAAAAGAATGACGAAAAAGTTAAAAAAATAGTATACGTAGATGAGTCTGGAAAATTTTCTAAAGATGTATTTGTAGACTCAAAAACTATAAAATATCAAGATTTTACGGCTTTAGGGATTGAAGATTCAAAAAAGAAAGTAGAAGAAGGTGATTATTATGGAGCTTTATACATTCCAAAACAAGATAGCTTAGAAATACTAGCAAAATCGATAGAGTTTTTCTCAAAAGATTCACCAAGTATGTCTATTATGGAAGGCTTAGAAGATAAGATAGATAAAGTATTACGTCATGAAAAGCTGACAAGCTTTGGAATTGATATTGCACATATTGAAGAGTCTAAAATCTCATCAGAAATTAAAATGTTGAATTTTTCTGGTGAAAAATCATCAAAATTAATCAACGGATTAAAGATAGGTGTTGGAGCCATAGCAGGGTACTTGTTAATGATGTTTGTGATGATATATGGTACTTCGGTTATGCGTAGTGTAATTGAAGAAAAAACGAGTAGAATTATCGAGGTAATTGTTTCTTCAGTTAAACCTTTCCAGTTAATGTTAGGAAAGATTATAGGAAATGCTTCTGCTGGTTTGTTGCAATTCTTTATTTGGGGAATTTTATTCTTAGTATTTAGTTTTATAGCATCTTCTTTCTTTGGAGTTGATATGATGGATGTGCAAACGGCTAAAGTATCTCCAGAACAATTGGAAGCTATCCAGCAAACAGCAACTGATAAAGGTGAAATGATAGTTCAGGAAATTTTTAGGTTGCCTTTAATAAAAATGTTCTTCTTGTTCATTTTCTATTTCTTGGGTGGATATATGTTATATAGTTCTTTATTTGCGGCGGTAGGAGCTGCGGTAGATAATGAAACGGATACTCAACAATTTATGATGCCAATTATGTTGCCATTAATTTTAGCGGTATATGTTGGTTTTGCAACGGTAATTAATGATCCTCACGGACCAGTATCTATTATATTTTCATATATACCATTTACCTCGCCAATCGTTATGTTAATGAGAATACCATTTGGAGTAGCTTGGTGGGAAATAGCAATCTCTATGTTGTTATTAATTCTTACTTTTATGGTAATAGTATGGATTGCCGCAAAGATTTATCGTGTTGGTATTTTAATGTATGGTAAGAAGCCAACCTATAAGGATTTATGGAAGTGGATTCGCTATAGTGGATAATTCTTAATATTATCCTAAAGTGTTTAATTTGAATTACATCTGACCAATAAAAAAATGAGAGTTAGTAGATGAAAGAAATTATAAAGCAAATAACCGATTTTTTAAATTATAGAATACCTTTAGGAGGAAAAGATATAGATGTAACTTTAAAAACAATTTTACTTTTAATAATAAGCTTAGTTATTGTTAGATTTTTATTGAAATACTTAAAAAAACTAGCTAAAAGTAAATTGGAACAAGAAGATAAGAATAAGTTCAATACTATTTTCTCGTTTACTAGTTGGTTAGCTTATGTAATTGTCTTTTCAATAGCGTTAAGCTCAGCAGGAGTTAATTTAAGCGCTGTTTTAGTTGCCTCCTCAGCATTATTAATTGGTATTGGTTTGGCTTTGCAAACCTTTTTTCAAGATATTATTTCTGGTGTTTTTATCATTGTTGATAAAAGTGTGCATGTAGGAGATATTATAGAGTTAGATGATAAAGTAGGAAGAGTAGAGGAAATAAAATTAAGAACTACAAGAGCTGTAACCATAGATAATAAAGTATTGGTTATTCCTAATCACAAGTATTTGTCGAATAGCTTGTACAATTGGACTCAAAATGGAACAACTACTCGCGAAAATGTTACGGTAGGAGTAGCCTATGGAAGTGACGTAGCTTTGGTTAAAAAATTGTTGCTACAAGCTGCTAATGAACATCCAAAAGTATATCAACACCCCGCTCCAATGGTACTATTTGAAAACTTTGGCGATAGTTCATTAGATTTCAAATTAATATTTACATTAAATGATAGTTTTCAAGCACTAATCCCTAAGAGTGATATCAGATTTAGAATTGATGAACTGTTTAGAGAACATAATGTAAGTATTCCATTTCCTCAAAGAGATATACATATTATTGAAAAAAATAAATAATGGCTTAATTGTTGCTTTTTTAGGGAAAATATCAAAAGAATAAAAGGAAGTATGGCTAAAATATTAATAATAGAAGATGAAGCTGCAATTCGCAGAGTATTAAAAAAAATCATTTCAGAAGAAAATGATTCCTATGATGTTGAGGAAGCTGAAGATGGGTTAGCAGGAATTGAAATGATAAAGAATACAGATTATGATTTAGTGCTTTGTGATATTAAAATGCCCAAAATGGATGGGGTTGAGGTATTGGAAAAAGCCAGAAAGATAAAACCAGAAACACCTATGGTAATGATCTCCGGCCACGGAGATTTAGATACAGCAGTAAATACAATGCGTTTAGGTGCTTTCGATTATATTTCAAAACCACCAGATTTAAACCGCTTGTTAAATACGGTAAGAAATGCTTTAGATAAAAAGGAGCTAGTAGTAGAGAACAAGCGTTTAAAAAAGAAAGTGAGCAAGAATTATGAAATGATAGGTGAAAGTGATGCTATTGCTCATATTAAAGGTATCATAGAAAAAGTGGCTGCGACTGATGCTCGTGTTTTAGTTACCGGACCTAACGGAACGGGTAAAGAATTAGTGGCGCATTGGTTGCATGAAAAATCAGAACGTTCTAAAGGACCTATGATTGAAGTGAACTGTGCAGCAATTCCTTCAGAATTGATAGAGAGTGAGTTGTTTGGGCATGTGAAAGGAAGTTTTACTGGAGCAAATAAAGATAGAGCAGGTAAATTTGAAGCTGCAAATGGAGGTACTATTTTTTTAGATGAAATAGGAGATATGAGTTTGTCAGCACAGGCAAAAGTACTTCGAGCTTTACAAGAAAATAGAATTTCACGAGTAGGTTCTGATAAAGATATTAAGGTAAATGTACGTGTAGTAGCAGCGACCAATAAAGATTTAAAAAAAGAAATTGCTGAAGGACGTTTTAGAGAAGATTTGTATCATCGTTTAGCTGTAATTTTAATTGAGGTTCCGGCGTTAAATGATCGAAGAGAAGATATTCCGTTATTGGTAAAATTCTTTGCAGAGAAAATTTCGGAAGAGCAGGGTATGCCTAAAAAAGCATTTGCAGATGATGCTATAAAACAATTACAAGAGTATGATTGGACAGGGAATATTCGTGAACTTCGAA
The DNA here is from genome assembly GCF_050290165.1 of Tenacibaculum sp. Classification (GTDB taxonomy): domain Bacteria; phylum Bacteroidota; class Bacteroidia; order Flavobacteriales; family Flavobacteriaceae; genus Polaribacter. Next base: position 117,278 of record NZ_JBNKHD010000015.1, read on the forward strand.
ATGTTGTTGAACGTTTGTTAATCTTAGGAGAAAAAGAGGTTTCTAAAAATGATGTAAAACTATTTGCAAGTAAATAGTATAAATATTTTGTCAAAATAAAAAAGAAGAGCTTTAAGCTCTTCTTTTTTTGTGTAAGTATGTTTTAATTTAAATCGTATCTATCTGCATTCATTACTTTAGTCCAAGCGGCTACAAAGTCCTTTATAAATTTTTCTTTATTATCGTCCTGGGCATATACTTCAGCATACGAACGTAAAATTGAATTGGAACCAAATATTAAATCGGCTCTTGTAGCTGTCCATTTCGTATTTCCTGTATTTCGATCAACAATATTATAGAGGTTTTCTCCTACAGGCTTCCAAGAATATGCCATATCTGTTAAGTTTACAAAGAAATCATTACTTAAAACGCCTTCGTTATCAGTAAATACTCCATGTTTAGTACCTCCGTGATTGGTTCCTAATACACGCATTCCTCCAACTAAAACAACCATTTCAGGAGCTGTTAACCCCATAAGTTGTGTTTTGTCTAGTAATAATTCCTCAGGTGTTACAGTATACTCTTTTTTCAACCAGTTTCTATATCCGTCGTGTAAAGGTTCTAATACATCAAATGATTCAGCATCGGTCATTTCTGAAGTAGCGTCTCCTCTTCCTGGAGAGAAAGGAACTTTAATATGTACACCACCTTCTTGAGCAGCTTTTTCAATAGCAGCACTACCACCTAAAACAATTAAGTCGGCAATGCTTACTTTTTTATTCAACCCTGATTGAATTTCACTTAGTTTATCTAGAACTTTTTTCAATCTTTCAGGCTCATTTCCTTCCCAATCTTTTTGAGGAGCTAAACGAATTCGAGCACCATTCGCACCACCTCTATAGTCTGAGCTTCTGAAAGTTCTAGCGCTATCCCACGCGGTATTAATGAGCTCGGTGCGAGTTAACCCACTATTTAATAATGTGTTTTTTAATTCTTCTATTTCTGTTTCACTTAAAGTGTACACTGCTTTTGGAACAGGATCTTGCCAAATAAGGATTTCAGTAGGTGCATCAGCTCCTAAATAACGAGTATTAGGACCTAAATCACGATGCGTTAATTTGAACCAAGCTCGAGCAAACGTATCAGCAAAGTACTCTGGGTCTTTATAGAATTTTTCAGAGATCTTTCTGTACTCAGGATCCATTTTCATTGCCATATCCGCATCAGTCATGATGGGGTTTCTTTTAATGTTTGGATTATGAGCATCTGTAGGCTTGTCTTCTTCTTTCATATTAACAGGCTCCCATTGCCAAGCACCAGCAGGACTCTTTGTTAGCTCCCAATCATGATTTAATAATAAATGAAAATAAGTGTGATTCCATCTGTCAGGTGTAGTTGTCCATGCACCTTCTAAACCACTAGTAACTGCGTTTTCAGCATTTCCATTTCCTTTAGGGTTGTACCATCCTAAACCTTGTTCGTGAATTTCAGCTCCTTCAGGACTTTGACCTAAAGCGCCAGCATCGGCATTTCCATGTGCTTTTCCTACGGTATGACCTCCAGCTGTTAAAGCAACAGTTTCTTCATCGTTCATTGCCATACGCTTAAAGGTTAAACGAACATCTTTTGCAGTTCTCAGCGGATCTGGTTTGCCATCAACTCCTTCAGGGTTAACATAAATTAATCCCATTTGAACCGCAGCTAGTGGATTTTCTAGAGATTCTCTATTGGTATCGCTTTCGTATCTATTGTGTGTGGCAGCTAACCATTCTTTTTCCGAGCCCCAATAAATGTCCTTTTCAGGATGCCAAATATCTTCACGTCCTCCAGCAAAACCAAAGGTTTTGAATCCCATAGATTCGTATGCCATGTTTCCTGCTAAAATCATTAAATCGGCCCATGAAATTTTATTACCATATTTTTTCTTGATTGGCCATAATAACCTTCTTGCTTTGTCAAGATTACCATTATCAGGCCAACTATTTAATGGAGCGAAGCGTAAGTTACCAGTATTACTACCACCTCTACCATCAGCAACTCTATAAGTACCGGCAGCATGCCATGCCATTCGGATCATTAATCCTCCATAATGCCCCCAATCTGCTGGCCACCATTCTTGGCTACTTGTCATTAATTCTTTCAGATCATCTTTTAGAGCTTCAAGATCTAGTTTTTTAAATTCTTCAGCATAATTAAAATCTTCACCTAAAGGATTTGTTTTGGTATCGTGTTGATGTAGGATGTCTAAATTCAAAGATTTCGGCCACCATTCCATGACATTATTATGTATTTCGGTATTAGCGCCTTGAGAAAACGGACATTTTCCTGTTTTACTACCAGAAAAGTGTGGATTAGTATCGTTCATTTTTTTATTTTTTAAGGTTACAGTACCATCAAATTTACGATAAACCATTAGATAATTTTTATTTATATTTTTTATTTTACTATAAGATAAAATTATTTTAATTTATAATGTATTGATGTGTAGTGTTGTATTTTGTTTTTTTATGTCGTTGTTTGTTTGGTATCGATTATTCTTATAATGAAATAAAAAAATATTTTAACATTCGTTCTTTAAAATGTTAGGAAACGAAATACATTTGCATCCGTTAAGAATTATTAATCAATAAAAAACTTTAAAATGGCTACAGCAGTTGGAAAAAAATTCCCGAATCTAAACGTAGATGCAATGAACGAAATGGGTGATACGTTCAAATTAAATGTATTGGAAGAAGCAATCAATAATAAGAAGAAAATATTGTTGTTTTGGTACCCAAAAGATTTTACCTTTGTATGCCCAACTGAGTTACATGCTTTTCAAGCTGCATTATCAGAATTTGAAAAAAGAAATACAATTGTAATTGGTGCATCATGTGATACTCCTGAAGTACATTTTGCTTGGTTAAATCAAGCGAAAGAAAATGGAGGTATAGAAGGTGTAACATATCCATTGTTAGCAGATAGTAACCGTAACTTATCATCTATCTTAGGTATCTTAGATATTACTAATGAAACTTTTGATGAGGCTACAGGGACAGTTCAAGTAGAAGGAGATAATGTAACTTATAGAGCTACTTATTTAATTGACGAGGAAGGGACAGTATTCCACGAAGGAATTAACCATATGCCAGTAGGTCGTAATGTAAATGAATACTTACGTCTAATTGATGCTTACACTCACGTACAAGAAAAAGGTGAGGTGTGTCCAGCAAACTGGGAAGAAGGAAAAGAAGCAATGCAAGCAAACGCTAAAGCTACTGCAGAGTACTTAGCTGCACTTTAAAATACAGTTAGGAAAGGAACAAAGTTCGTGTGAGATAAGTGAAGGGGTCGAGCACGAACTCCTTTCGAAACCTAATAAAGTACAAGACTATGGTACAAGAATTAACTCAAGATAATTTATCGGAAGTTGTTGAAGGAAACTCGAAAGTAGTAGTACAGTTTTCAGCTACTTGGTGTGGTAACTGCCGTATTATGAAACCTAAATTTAAGAAGTTATCTTCTGAAAATGAAGAGATGGTTTTCGTAATTGTTGATGCAGAAAAGTTTCCAGAAAGCAGAAAGTTAGCAGATGTAAGTAATTTACCAACTTTTGCAACATTTGTTGATGGTAAATTTGTGAATCAAACACAAACGAACAAGTTTGATGTATTGAAAGATTTAGTAAATGAAGTTGCTTAATTATGAAATTACCAATAATTAAACACTTAACTTCTTTTATTGAAGAAAACGACCAGGATTACGTACTAGAAACTATTGAAACTCTTGAAGCCTTAACAGAAGTTCCATCATTAAAAGATGAAGAACTAGATGTAATAGGTGAGTTAATCTCTAATATGTATGGAGCAATTGAAGTCGATAAAATGATTAAAGACGGAACACCTAAGAAAGAAGCGTTAAATAGTTTTATGAAACGCGTTTTAGGTTCAATTGACCAATAGGTTTAAGGAATAAAAATTTAAATCCCAGTTTAACATAGTTAACTGGGATTTTTTTTTATGCTAAAAAGTTAATTTTTTGAGTAACTGAATATCTTTGGAAAATTTGTAGCCAGAATTTCCTTTAGTTTTTCAGAAGTCAAAGGCTTGGATTGAAATTCATTAATTTGACTAATAGATTTAGCTTTTTCTCGATCATGAGGGTCTAAAGAAGTTGTAAGCATAATAATAATTTTTTTTGCCTGCTGTTCTTTGTCAAACTTTTTATATTCTTCAAGAAACTCCCAGCCGTTCATCTTAGGCATGTTAATGTCTAAAAAGATAATTTCGGGGTGTGGGTATTGTCCTTCAATTTTAGACTCTAAATAAATTAAGGCTTCCTCAGCACTTTGTTTACAAACAATGTTTTCGGTACAATCTTCCTTTTCAATAAGTAGTTTATGAAGAAAATTTGTAGCAGGATCATCATCAATTAATAAGATAGTATGTAGTTTTTTCATAATAATTGGTTTAGTATTGTATTGTGAAGAAAAAAGTACTTCCTTCATCTGGTTTTGATTTTACTCCAATTTCACCACCATGCAAGCCTACTATTTTTTGGCAATGAGCTAGTCCTATTCCGGTGCCTTCATACTCACCATCTAAATGTAGACGTTGAAAGATAGCAAAAATTTTGTGTTGAAATTTTTTAGGTATTCCAATACCATTGTCTTTTACAAAGAATTTCCATGCGTATTTTTTTTGTTTTGCTTTTATGGTAATAACAGGAGGGATGCCTTTTTTAGAAAACTTGATAGCATTACTTATAAGGTTTTGAAATAGTAATCGAAGCTCTGTAGGGTAAGCATTTATAATAGGTAAATTATCATCATAAACAATTGTTGTTTTTGTTTTTGTAATAATGTTATTTAAATCTTCTATAATATCCTTAATTAAGACATTGCAATTGACTTTTGATAACTCTTTTTCACGACCTAACCTAGAATAGTCTAATAGATTTGTGATTAAGTTACTCATTCTGTTGGTAGCTTTTTTTATAAAAGTAAAAAGTTGTTTTGCGTTTTCATCTAATTTATCATAGTAATCCGTATAAAGAATATCAGAAAAAGTAGAGATTGTTCTCAAAGGTTCTTGTAAGTCATGAGAAGTAATATAGCTAAACTGCTCTAGTTCTTTATTCTTTTGCTCTAAAGTCTTAACATATTTAGAAGCAAGTAGTTCTTCTGCTTCTTTACGTTGAGTAATGTCTAGTTGAATAGCCATGTATTCGTTAATATGGTTTATTGTATTTTTAAGAGGTACAATAGCGGTTTCTGTCCAGTATAAGGACCCGTCTTTTGCTTTGCTCTTCACCTCTCCAAACCAGGGTTCTCCAGAAGAAACTGTTAACCAAGCATCAGTGTAAAAAGAAGCAGGATGATAATCGGAACGGACAATTTCATTGGTGTTTCCTATGATTTCTTCTTTGGAATATTTTGAAATTTCACAAAAGTTTTCGTTTACATACTTTATGTTCGTATCTTCATCAGTAATGGCCACAATAGCTATTTTATTTAAAGCCTCTTTAAACTGTAGTAATTCTCGGTTTTTGTTAATTAAGTTTTTTTCTAGTCTTTTTCGTTGATAATCAGTTTTATTTAGCCCAATAGAAATAATATAAGTGTACAAAAAACCAGAGAGAATAAGTATTAAAGTGTAAACAATAATACCCGATTGTGCTCCAATAACGTTCTCATTAATGAGTGTAAGCATCAAGAAACTTAGGAAAAAAGGAATTAATACTATAAAAGGCAATAAGCGTTGTAGTGATTTACTACCAGAATTATTTCCTAAGATTGTTTCTTTAAATCCAATATTATAAGACTTAAGTATTAGTAAAAAAGAAATAAGAACAAAAGCTACAGATGTTTGAATAGACATTGTTCTAAAAAATTCAATCTTAGCTTCTACAGGTACTCTTAAAGCGAAAGAAATAATAATGATGGACGAAACCGCGGTTGTAATAAGAGCAACGTGTTGTGTGGTAGCTATATAGACTCTGTTAGTAGATTTTAATCCAGTGAGCCCTATGGAGAAAAAGAAAAAACAGGCAGCAGTAGCTTCTGACATTCTTCCCGGATGTGTTTTTGTAATAGTGTCTTTTACAAATAAATTATCAATATATAAATCGATGTGAAAGGTATATTCTATAAGTGTTAATGTACTTATAACTAGTATTAAGTAGGTGAGAAGTAAAAAAGGCTTTTTGTATTGTTTTCGTTTTCCTCTGCTAATAATTAGGCAAATTGCAGATATAAGAAATAAAAAAGCGGTATTAAATTTAGTGGTGGCTCCATCTTCATTAACTGTAAATAAAATTCGTTTGTGAAAAATCCACTCAAACATGGTAAACGTACTAAACAGTAAAATAAGAGAAGTTAGGATATAATCTAAGTGTTTAAATTTTTGCGTTTTCATGTAGCTAATTAGTTGAGGGATTTGATAAAATGACTAGTTGTTATTTTTTACAAAACACGATAATATTTTTTCATACTCAATAACGCTTTCATCATAATTGACTAATACAGAATTAGTGAGTGTTTTTATTTTTTCAATATCTTTTAATTCAGAGCTTAAGGTTTCAATTTCATCAAGTAAATTTTTAGACTTTAATCCCATAATGGTAAATGAAGATCTCAAAAAGTGTGAAGCTTCTTTAATTAAAGTAAAGTTTTCTTCACTAATAGCTTTTTTGAGGGTTGCAATTTTTTCTTTACTCTGTATTAGGAAAATAGAAATCATTTCAGAGTACTGTTCAACATCACCAGAAAGATTTTCATTTAAAAAACCTAAATCAACAACTTCACTATTAAAACAATTGTTATGTAACATGTGCGCAATTTTTAGTACTGTTTAATCTAAACTATATATGACAAATACTGATATATTTTTAGTATATTTGAGTAGAAGGTGTCATATGTGTATAAATTTAATAAAAAAAATAGATAGATAATAATTTAATGAATAAAGCAAAAAAAATTGTTATAGCTGAGGATAACTCAGTGTTTTTATTATTAATTAAGTTGAAATTAGAAAAAGAGGGCTATGAGTTATTTGTTGCTGAAGATGGTCAAAAAGCAATTGACCTTATTGAAACTCACAAACCTGATTTAATTTTAACAGATATTATGATGGACTATCTTTCTGGCTTAGAGGTTATAAGTCATGTTAGAAATGTATTAAAAATGAATACCCCTATTATTGTCTTTTCTGCCTCAGGTCAAGAAGAAATGGTAACGAAAGCGTTTAATTTAGGAGCTAATGATTTTATGGTTAAGCCATTAATTCCTAATGAGTTGATAATAAGGGTTAAACGTATGCTTATGTAATGTAAACTAATCCCTCAGCTTTATGGTCCCCCCTCTATTTATTAATTCTTTTTTTGAAGACTTTCCGTCTATCGTCAAAATAATCTGGATACTTGCTATTGTTTTCTTTTTTATAATGATAAGTCTTATCTTTTTATTAAAAGTGACAAGATTTCGTTTAAGAAAGAAAGAGGTTTTTATAAAAGCTAGAAGTAAAGAGTATGAAAAAAGAATTGTAGACTACTTATATTTAAACGAAGATACTCAAGAATTAAACAGCTCTCAGCAGGAATTTATAGGTAAACTAAAACTAAGTTTAAAAAAGAGTTTAGATAGAAGAATATTTATCACAGCACTTTTAAAATTGAAAGGCGAAGTTTCAGGAGATATGGTTGGTGTTATTAATCAGCTGTATAAAGAATTGGGGTTAGACAAGCAAGCAATGTCTAAGTTACATAGTAAAAGGTGGCATATTGTAGCAATAGGAATTAGAGATTTAAGACGATTTAAAGTATTTGATGCTCAAAATGAAGTAGCAAAATGTATTAATCATTCAAAAATGGAGGTTCGCCGTCAGGCATATTTATATTTTATCAATTTGTTTGGATTTAAAGGACTTGATTTTTTAGATGATTTAACATCTACAATATCAATTTGGGATCAAATAGGTATTCTTGACGCTTTACAGGGAGTAAAGTTAGAAGGTGTACCTAAAGCTCAAAAATGGCTAAGATCTAAAAATGACTATGTAATATTGTTAGCTCTTGAGTTAGTGAAGGTTTATAACTTAAGAGAAACTCAAAAAGAATTATTACACTTAATACAGCATCGAAACAAAGAAATACGATTAAAGACTATTCGTGTTTTAAGCTATTTGTATATAGCTGAAGCAAAACAGGAACTTATTGATGCTTATGAAAATTTAAATGTAAAAGAACAAATTGCTGTATTTGAGCTGCTAGAAAATATAGGGGCTAGAGAAGAAAAACCTTTTGTGTTAAAACATATAAGCAGTAAAGTTTTTGAAATAAAAGTTTTAGCCTTAAAAATTTTGAAACAAATAGATACCCCAAAGTTTGTTGGGTTGAAAAATGAAATAGATGTGTTAGCAAATCTTAAGGTATTTAATTATCTAGAAAATAACCCATAAGAAAAAGAAAGCTATGGATACACAACAGATTACATATTATGTATTGCTAGTCATTCACTTTTTATTTTTAGCATACTCTTTTTTAGTGCTTTTGTCGTATGGAATACTTGCTGTTTTCTCAGGAAAAGAAACGATTTCGTATTTGAGAAAAAATAGTTTCGTTAATTATAAAGAAATTTTATCCTCAAAATTAGCACCAGGTATTTCAATTATAGCGCCTGCTTATAATGAAAGTTTAAATATTGTAGAGAATGTAAGGTCTTTGCTTTCTGCTCACTATGCAAATTACGATGTCATTATAGTAAATGATGGGAGCACCGATGATAGTTTAGACAGGTTGATTAAAGCTTATAAATTGGAAAGAGTAGAGTATTTAATCAATGAGCGCATTGAAACAAAACCTTTAAGAGCAGGAGTGTTTAGGTCTAAAAATCCTGCTTTTGAAAGACTTATTGTGGTTGATAAAGAAAATGGAGGAAAAGCAGATGCTTTAAATGTGGGGTTAAACATTAGTAATAATGATTATGTAGCATGTATTGATGTAGATTGTTTGTTGTTGGAAGACTCCCTACAAAAAATGATTAAACCTTTTTTAGAGTATACAGATAGAAAGGTTATAGCTTCTGGAGGAGTTATAAGAATAGCAAACTCTTGTGTTATAGAGAACGGAAAATTAATTGATATAAATTACCCTAAAACAACACTGGTTAGATTGCAGATACTAGAGTATTTGCGTTCTTTTTTGTTAGGAAGGATGGCTTGGAGTAAGTTAAATGGGTTATTGGTTATTTCCGGAGCATTTGGAATGTTTGATAGAAATATAGCAATTAAAGTAGGAGGGTATAATACAAAAACAGTTGGTGAAGATATGGAAATTGTTGTTCGTATGCGTAGGTACATGGAAGAGCAAAAGAAAGAATATAAAGTAGCATATATACCAGATCCTTTATGTTGGACAGAGGCTCCAGAAAATCATAAAACTTTTATCTCACAACGCAATAGATGGACACGAGGAACCATAGAAACATTAAAAGAACATCGGGTTATTGGGTTTAATCCTAAATATAGAGTTTTAGGAATGTTAAGTTTTCCTTATTGGTTTCTTTTCGAGCGTATGGCTCCCATTGTTGAAATATTAGGAATTATATATTTCATTTTATTGCTTCTTATAAGAAATATTCAATGGGATTATGCACTAGGATTTTTTTTAGCAGCCTATTTTTCATCTGTTATTTACACCTTATTAGCTGTTTTTTCAGAGGAGTTTACTTTTCATCAATACAAAAAGAAAGGAGTAGGAGCTCAGTTGGTTGTGTCAGCTCTTTTAGAGCCTTTTCTTTTACATCCCATAGTGTTATATGCGGCAATCAAAGGGAATATAGACTATTATTTTAACAAAAATCTAAGATGGGGAGAAATGACAAGAAAAGGATTGACTAATAAATATAAAGTATGAAAACAAGCTTGTTGAAGAAATCTATTTTTATTTATTCTAAAGCTATTGTTGCATTAATAGTAACATTCTGGCTAATGAGCTTTGTGGAAGCTTTTATTAAGTTTAGAACAATCACGACAGTAGAAATACTTCAGTTTATAGCCTATAAATTGTTACATGATTTTTTGGTAGTATTAATATTGGGTGTTTTGTTTTTTCCTATTTACTATGTATTCAACTTAGGACCTAAAAAACATGGAGAGTTGCTGTTTGGTGTTTTTGGAATACTACTTGTTTTAGGGGAATTTTTACTGGTAAAGTATAGCTCGATAACGTTACTAAACTTAGGGGCAGATCTTCTAGGGTATTCGTATAATGATATTTATAAAACTGTAGTTTCTTCAGAGTCGATTTCAATTGTAAATAGCCTTCTTTTTTTGGTAGCTCCTGTACTTTTTTTGATAATTCTATATTATTTCAAGAAGAGGATGTCTGATGCCTTTCCTTTAAAAATATTATTGGTGTTATTAATATTAGTAGTTCCGTTAAAGTTTTTTGCAACAGAATTTAATGAAGCCAAGTATCAAAATAAAATAGGGTTTTTAGCAATTGATGTTTTACAATTTAAGTTAGGGAAGCTAGAAGCGAATACTTATGAGGTTACAATAGAAAATGAATATCCTCTTCTAAAATTAACAGAACAAACGAAAGATGTTTTAGGTCCATTCTTTAATCAGCAGTTACAAAAACCCAATATTGTAGTCGTTATTTTTGAGGGATTGGGGACTGAGTTCGTTGATGGGAATTCGTATAGTGGATTTACACCATATGTAGATAGTTTAATAACGAATTCTTTGTATTGGGAGAATTTTGTGAGTAATACAGGAAGAACCTTTGGGGTATTACCTTCTTTAATAGGTTCTCTTCCTTTTGGAGATACTGGTTTTTTAGAGCTTGCTAAAACCCCAACTCACTTATCATTATTCAATCTGTTAAAAGAAAATGGTTACACAACATCCTATTATACTGGAGCTCCATCAAGTTTTGATAAAATTGATAACTTTTTAGAATACAATGATGTTGATTTTATTGTAGACGATAATAAGTTTGGACCGTCGTACATAAAAGCAGGAAGTGTTGATGGTTTTTCTTGGGGGTATCCAGATGCAGAAATGTTTAAAAAAGTATTGAGTACTTTAAAAGAAAAGAAAGAACCAAGATTTGATGTTATATCAACACTTAGCAACCACGAACCTTTTATATTTCCTGATAAGGCTACATATGAAATGAAAGTTGATAGTGTTTTAAATACATCGCAAAGGTTTGGGGTTTCGAAAAGAGAGATTCAGAGTAATAAGGAAATTTATGCAACATTACTTTATAGTGATAATGCTCTAAAGACTTTTATGAAAGATTATGAGGAAGAAAATAATATAGAAAACACAATTTTTATTATAACAGGTGACCATCGATTAATCCCAATTGAACAAAAAGATAAGTTGTGTAGGTTTCATGTTCCACTACTTATTTATAGTCCAATGCTAAAGAAACCACAGCGATTCAAATCGGTTTCTTCTCATTGGGATGTAGCTCCTAGTATCTATTCTTTTTTAAGTAATAATTATTTCCTAAAACCATTAAAACAAACTGCGTGGATGGGAACTGGTTTAGATACGGTTAAAGAGTTTAGGAATACTCATAAAATAGGGCTAATACGTTATAAAGGTGGACTGAAAGATTTTATTTATGATGATTATTTATATTCAGACGGAAGCTTGTATAGAATAAACAGTTCATTTGAAGTGTATAAAATTAATGACAATAAAATGTTGGAGACTGTTAAGGAGTCATTCAATAACTTTAAAAGAATAAACAACTATGTCGCGCAACAAGATAAAATTTATCCATTTACTGAAGCGCGTAAGAAGCGAAATAAAGTTGATTTTTCAATAGAGGAAAAAGAATTAATAAGAGAAGTTACTGAAGGAAAAACGTTTGATGAGGTATTTTTAATCGCGAGAGCTAAAGCATTTGATGGAGATAGAAAAACAGCAAGGTTGTTATGTGATTTCATCTTAAACAGTATGCCAAATCATGTAGATGCAAGAATTTTAAAAGGAAGAACTTTATCTTGGGATGGAAAGTATAATGAAGCAGAACCTTTGTTGTTAGAAGCTATTAATCGACATCCGTTTTATGATGATTCTTATTTGGCTTTGTTAGATACATATCGATGGTCTGGTCAAGAAAGTAAAAGCGTTATTACAGCAAAAAAAGCAATTAGAAATAAAATTAAGAATCCAAGTATAGCTTTTAAATTAGCAATGGGCTACCAAAAGTTAGCACAAAAAGAACAAGCGATTAGGGTTATAGATAGTCTTTTAGAAATATATCCAGAAAATGAAGAGTATTTAAAATTCAAAAAAGTTCTAAAATAATGATGTTAAAAGGGAAAAGTTATAGCTTATGTATAGTGTTAATATTGTGTGTATGTTCTGTTTTTTCTCAGAAAAAGACATTTCAAGGAGATCCTGATGTGGCTTTTGAAAAAGCAAGAGAATTGGCTTTTAATAAACAACGCAAAGAGGCACAAGATACTTTACGATTTATTTTAACAAAGTATCCAAATTACTTGGATGTACGTTCGTTTTTAGCCAGCACATATTCTTGGGATGGTAACTATAAACAAGCCCGAACAGAGTTTGAGTATGTGTTAGAAAAAGATGCTAAAAGAAAGAGCGATTGGGTGGGGGCAATTAATAACGAGTTATATGCAGAATTGCCGTATAAGGCATATGAGTTAGTAAAAAAAGCTTTGTTATATTTTCCAGATGATACCGATTTACTCTATTTAAAAGCAAAGTCCGAAGAAAAATTTCAAAAGCCAGAAGATGCATTACGAACTTTAGATAAGATAATTGAAATAGATAGTAATAATACCAAAGCTATTTCTTACAAGGAAAGCTTAATGAACACGCTACGCTTTAACAGTGTTGGATTGAACTATTCAATGATTTTGTATAACAAGGATGAAAGAGATCCGTCTTATTACAGTACAGTTCGATATTCAAGGCAAACAAAATATGGTAGTATTATTGGTAAAGTAAATTATTCGCGAAGATTCGATACCGATAATTTTCAGTATGAATTGGATATGTATCCGAGAATTGTAGAAGGTTTGTATGCATATATTAGTGGAGGTTTTTCAAGTGATGCTTTGTTTCCTAAAATACGCTATGGTGCGGAACTGTATAAAACACTACCATACAGCTTAGAAGTTTCCTTGGGTTTTAGAGGATTGAAGTTTTCGGAAACTACTACTATTTATACAGGGTCTGTAGGATGGTACACTGGAAATAGTTATTGGTCGTTTCAAACTTACATTACTCCTAATGATAATGGAACAAGTAAATCTGGGACTTTAACGTATCGAAGATATTATAGCGATGCGGATAATTACTTTGGTGTAGCGGTAGGTGCAGGGTTTTCTCCAGAAATAGATAGGTATCCAGTTAATACCGAGCAAACGGTAGTTTTTGATTTAAAAACTCAGAAAATTAGTGGGGAATATGCATTTACTTCTTCTAGTAAAAAACATGCTTGGAAGACTTTTGTGAATATTTTACGTGAAGAAAAAAGTTTTGATCGTGGCGAGTACTTTTTGCTATATACTTTAGGGATTTCCTATGATTTAAGATTCAGATAAGCTTATACATAAGCAAACGCCTCTACTTTTTAATTCGAGGCGTTTGCTTTTAAGAGTTTTGTTAATCCATAATAAATTTAAAACCTGCTGTTATTAAGCTTGAATTAAAAGTTGTATTTCTGTCATATTTATAAAACTTTACATCAATACTTTTGAGTCCAAACTTCCATATATGTGCTTTGGAAAAGATGTCTGTATAAGAAGCTCCAAAACCAAATTGATTGGAAGAATATTCTGAAAGGTCATAATCCGAGGTATAAAACTTGTTTGTAGACAAGTGTTTTTCGTAAGCGGCAAAATAATCTGCAGCTGTTTGATTGTAAAATCGGTATGAAGGATACAGTGTGAATTTATCTGTAATTTTTATAGGAATTTCAATACTGGCTGTGTGAGAATTGATTCCCCAATCGTCAAAATAATAACGATAAAAAGTACGCACAGTAAGCAATTCATTTAAGTACCAGTTTAGTCTACCTCCCATAGCTATTTTAAGTCTGTTATTAGGAAGCTTTTCGTTGGCATCCGCTAATTGAAAATTTTGAATAAAAGAGTCGGCTATATCACTAAAATAAACTCTTTGAAATGGTGTAGCAAGCAAACCGTTTTGTTTGATAAGGTCAAAAGCTAATGAGCCTTGTACATTTTTATGTAAAATTTGAGAAAACCCAAGACCAAAGGAATAAGAGTTTCTATTCTTACTAGAAAACTCATTAAAAATAGGACTATAATTTGTAACTCCGTATTGAACAAATAGCCCATCATTTATACCATCTCCACCGGCAGAAAAAGGTCTTAGTTCATATGGATAAATAGTTTTCCAAGTGTCTAAATATATATTAGCACTAATGCTAAGTTCTGTGTTTTTTTCGTTAAAAAGTCGGGTATAGCTTCCTCCAAAACCTATTGAAGAGTAATCAAACTCAGAAGAAACAGAGGCTTTTGCTGTCCAAATTTGGTTTCTGTCGTCAGAACTATGGCTATAATTTCCAGAGAAATTAAACCATAAATCGGTATGCGATGCACCAGTAGAAGCTTGAAAAGGATCGGCATAACCTTTATCGAAAGGGTTTACATTACTTGATGAAGCTGAGGTGTAGGCAGAAATACCTGTATCTAAAGTTAACACATCATCATCGTTTAACGGAATTGAAACTACAATGTCAGCAGTTAGGTCGGTTAATTCTTCGGTACCAACCCCACCGCTTACTGCAGCGTTATCTCCATCTTGGCTATAATAGCTTGTTAAAAAATCTACTTCAGCAGTTTCTAACACACGTTTTTTGTATACTTTAACAGAGTCTTTTGCTTGTTGAGAGAAGCTGTAAAGTGATGCAAACAAAAAAGTTATTGATAAAAAATATTTCAAATTATAAGTTGAATTAGAATTATTAAAAGGTTTAATACATTAGTTGCAGCCACAACCACCTCCAGTTTTACCACCATTAGCACCAGAGGCAGCCTCTCTATAAGAATGCATGGTAGTTACATAGCGGTCACATTTTTTTTCTGTCAGCGCCATATCAGGGTCATTAATGTTTATTTTTTCGTATTCTTTTACAACTACACAACTAGTACAGAAAAAAGTACCAATAATAGCAATCATTAATTTTTTCATATTTTATCTATCGTTATATTTTTTGAAGTTGAAATATTGCCTTTTTCATCAATAATAATACATTCAACTTTTGGTAATTGATTAACTCTATTTAAGCCTACATCTTTTCCCATCACAAAGATTGATGTAGCTAAGGCATCTGCTAATTCCGCTTTAGGGGCAAAAACAGTAACACTAATAATTCCGCTAGAAGGATACCCAGTTCTAGGATCTATAATGTGTGTATATCGTTTTCCGTTTAAATTTACAAATTTTTCATAATTTCCTGATGTAACTACAGCACTATTAACTAAAGGGAAAAGCGCAAATACTTTATTCTTATTCATAGGGTTAGTTATAGCAACTTTCCATGGTTTGCTATTAGGTTGGCTTCCCCAGGTATTCATGTCTCCTGAAGCATTTATAATACCTGCAGTGACTCCTTTTGATATAAGAAGTGCTTTTGCTTTGTCAGCGGCGTACCCTTTTCCGATAGCGCCAAAGCCAATTTTCATTCCTTTTTCTTTTAAAAAGACGGTGTTTTTGCTTTTGTCAAGTATAATATTTTGGAATCCAACCTTAGCCACAGAAACACTTATTTTATCTGCTGAGGGCATTTTTGTCATACTGCCATCAAACTTCCAGATGCAATCCATTGAAGCGTAGCTAATATCAAAAGCTCCATCAGTTAGTTTAGAGATAGAAATAGCTCTTTTAATAAGTTCAAAAAGTTCTGCATCTACAACTACAGGTTTGATTCCTGCATTTTTGTTAATTTTTGATGTTTGTGAGTTAACATCCCAAGAAGAGATTAGTTTTTCAATTCTTGTAATTTCTGATATAGCTATATCAATATTATTCTTTCCTTGTACAGAATCATTTGCAACTACCGTAATATCAAAACGGCTACCCATTAGTTTAAGGGTACGTTGATACGTCTGTTGAGCATAACCTGTAACTACTAAGAAGACTAGAAGAAAAGGAGTTAATTTATTTAATAAAAGCATTTATTTCGTCAATATAAGATACTGGAGTCGTTTTTTTATACCCTGTTTCACCCAATACTTTACCTTCTTTATCCAGTATTACAACCAAAGGAAAGAAACCTTTTTTATTGTAAGTTTCAAATAGTTTAGCATTGGCTTCTTGTTGTTCTTCAGACAGTGTGTTTTTTTTCTTTCTAGGGAAATCTGCTTGTAACATCACATAATGTTCCTTTGCGTATTCTTTAAAAGTATTAGTGCTCCAAACTTCCTTGTTCAATTTCATGCATGGAATACACCAGTCTGATCCTTGAAAAACAAGAATGATAGGTTTGTCTTCTTGTATGGCAATTTCTTTTGCTTTTGAAAAATCTGTTTGCCAGTTTTGGGCATAAGTAGTACTTAAACCCATTAGTAAAAAGATGACGATTATTGTCTTATTCATTGGTTTGTTATTTATAGTGTTAATAACGAGGCGTCCCTTTTTTTCTTACAATTTAAGAATAAAAGTTTTCTTAAGAAAGAAGCGCTTAGGATTTTAAATAAATCGTTGGTAGTAACTTTTTCCTAGTTTAATAGAGTAATCAATTACATCTTTAATAATTTTTCTGTCGTCATTTTTACGCCAATTGATGAAAAGTTCAGTGTTTTCGGGTAGTTTGATAAAGCGGACTTTGGAGTTTAACGAAAACTGAAAAGAGTAGGGTAGGATAGAAATCCCTAGTCCTTTTGAAATTAGATTTAATATCATACTTCCAAAATCAGATTCAATATGAGTTTTAGGTTCAAAACCATAGGTGTTAAAAATATTGCGAAGCAACGAAGAAAAATAAGTCGTATGATGTAAACCAGAAATGATAAATTTTTCGTTTTTTACATCTTTTAAGTCAACAAAATTATCAGTTGTTAGCCAATGATTTTCAGGAACAACAAGACAAACAGGTTCAGCATACAGTTTTTCAGATAAAATAGAAGAGTTTAAAACTTCATTTCTGCTAAAAGCAAGATCAATTTGATAATTAGTAAGAAGATTTTCAATACTAATATCAATAGGCTCCATAAGCTCTACTTTTAAATCGGGTTTTTCGTCAGAGAATATTTTAAGTAATTCTGGTAAATAGTTGTAAGAAATAGAACCTGGGTAAGCAATACTAACAAGCCCAGAAGAGCCTTCTTCAATTTTTTTAGCATGCTGGTGTGTGCGATCAAATTCATCTAATAAATCTTCCCACTTTTTTTTAAGAAACATACCCGCATCAGTCAATTTTACATTTCTTTTGTCGCGCTCAAATAAGGTAATACCCAATTCTTCCTCTAAGGCTTGAATTTGCCTGCTTAAAGAAGATTGAGAGGTGTATACCTTTTCTGCTGTCTTCCAAAAATGGAGCTCTTCTGCAAGAACTAAAAAGTATCGAATCTGTTGAAAGGTCATTCTAATGCGTTTTTTGCATTAATAGATCAAAAATAAGTATTTTTTAATAAAGGATACTGCTGTTGATTTGCATAAAAAAACTTTGTAATTATTTTAAATTGATAAAGATGGGAGTTGAAAATTTTATGGCATTTTTTGTGGCGACAATTCTTTTTATTTTAACGCCAGGGATAGAAACTATTTTTTTGATTAATAAATCAATAAGTCAAGGAAGAAAATCTGGAGTTTATACTGCTTTTGGTTTGAATACAGGAGCTTTGGTGCATACTTTGTTTGGAGCATTAGGACTGTCAATTATTGTAGCTAAATCTGCAATATTTTTTGCATTGATAAAATATTTAGGAGCGGCCTATTTAATTTATTTAGGAGTGATGAAAATAATATCTAGGAAAGGAATGATTGAAAATCTTGATGAAGAACAAAAGAAAAATTCTGCAAAAAGTGATTTTAAATCAGGGTTTATAACGAATATATTAAATCCGAAAGTTGCATTATTCTTTTTAGCGTTTTTTCCACAATTTATTAGTTCTGACCAAATAGAAAACCCAATGCCGTTTATTTTTATGGGGGTTTCTTATGCAGTTATGACGACGATTTGGTACTTAATTTTAACATCGTTTGCAGGAGCGTTTTCAAAAAAAATTAAAGAAAATCAAAAAATAGGAATACGATTGAATAAAATTTCAGGAGCAATATTTGTATTGATGGGGATTCAAATAGCGTTTATGTAAGCTCAAAACCGATAGTATTATAGTTTTACTATCGGTTTTTTATAATAAATATATAGGTTGACACTGAAAAGTGTTAGGTTTTATTAGGAGGCTATGAATGTGTCAGTTTACTTATAATTTCTTTATGCTGAGGGAATAGCTGTATGAGCTCTTCTCTTTTAGGTAGCACAAAATCGTTAAAATCAAAGCCTGGGGCAACAGTACAACCAGTAAAAGTATAAGAGTTTTCTTTAACAACTTCTGCAGCAAACCAATAACCAGCAGGAACTACAAATTGTGGTTGTTCATTATTTTCTATATCATTTCCTATGAGAACAAAAGAATAATCTCCTTGTGGAGAAATTATATGTAATTTCAGAGAACTTCCTTTATAAAAATGCCAAATTTCATCTTGATTAATTTTATGAAAAGCGGAGAATTTTTTAGAAGTCAATAAAAAATAAATACATGTACTATAATTTCTGTCTCCTTTAAAATTTGAACCTAGTTGTTCATTTTTAATGATTCCATTGCTTCTGTAAGTTTCTTTAAAATAACCACCTTCAGGATGTTCCGTTAAGTCAAACTTTTTAATTATCTGTTGTGCTGTCATTTTCTTTTTGTTCGTTCACTTTTTTAATAATGGCTTTCAAACGTTCTTTGGTACGTTGCTTTTCCAGACGAAGTTTGTTTTCCTTTTGTTTCATCAAGCGTGTATGCTTCGCTTTGTTTACGGTGTTTTTTGCTTTTCCTTTTTTAGGCATTTTTTGATGTTTTAATAGTTAATAATCCTAAGAAAGTCAAGAATCCATTTAAAATTAAGACAAAAAATCCAAAATCAAAGCCCAATTTTTCTTTGCTGTAAAAGCTAATAATATAGGTTAATACTGGAGCAATTAAACAAATGACAGGAACCAATTTGTCTTTCACCTTTAGTTTGGTGAATAACCCGAAAGCATATAACCCTAATAGCGGACCATAGGTATACCCTGCAAATTGAAATATTTTAGCAATTACACTCTCGTTTGCAATAAAATATTTAAAAATTAAGATGGTAGCTACCAAAATGAAAGAGAATAACACGTGAATTCTCTTTCGTGTTTTTTCTTTTTCTTGCTCGTTATCTTTTTTATCAATCTCTAAAATATCAATACTAAATGAGGTGGTTAACGAAGTTAAAGCACTATCGGCACTAGAGTATGCTGCGGCAATCAATCCTAATAAAAAGAACAATGCTGTAGCAATTCCTAAATTCCCACTCATGGCAACAGTTGGGAATAAGTTGTCTTTATGAGCGTCTAAACCATTAGCGGTAGCATAATCCGTTAACAAGACGCCTAAGGCTAAAAAGAAAAAGTTTACAATTACTAAGACAATAGTAAACCAAAACATGTTTTTTTGAGCATCTTTTAAGTTACGACAAGTCAAGTTTTTTTGCATCATGTCTTGATCTAACCCCGTCATTACTATAGCGATAAAAGCTCCAGAGAAAAACTGTTTCCAAAAATAATTTCCAGCTTTAACATCGTCAAAAAAGAAGGTTTTTGATAAGTTATTATTAGCAACGTACGAAAATAGGTTGTCTATGTGCATTGCATCTTTAATCATAACAATACAAACACCAACTGCAATTAGCATAAAGAGCGTTTGTAAAGTATCAGTCCATACAATTGTTTTAATACCGCCTTTAAAGGTATACAACCAAATAAGTAAAATAGTAATGGTTACCGTTACCCAAAAAGGAATTCCATATGCATCAAACAGGATTAATTGCAAAACATTGGCTACTAAAAACAATCTGAAAGCAGCACCAACAGTTCTTGAAAGTAAGAAAAAAGAAGCGCCTGTTTTATAGGAGTATCTTCCGAAGCGACCTTCTAAATAAGTATAAATAGAAGTTAAATTTAATCGGTAATAGAGAGGGAGTAATACGAGTCCAATTACAGCATACCCTAATACATATCCTAATACCATTTGCATATAACCCATTTGTTGACCTTCAACCCATCCAGGAACCGAAATAAAGGTTACTCCTGAAAGGGAAGCACCAATCATTCCAAAAGCAACTAAATACCAAGGAGAAGAATTGTTTGCTTTAAAAAATGTGGCGTTGTTTGCTGATTTGCCGGTGATGTACGAAATGAGAATTAATACACCAAAATAAGCTAAAATGAGGAGTAGTATTTGTAGTGGTTGCATACAATTAAATTATGAACTACGAATGTACTAAAATTATCATTCGTAATTCATAATTCAAGTTTTCTAAGAAAGTTCAATAACCACTTCTTCGGTTTTTCTTCGTACTTTTTTTAAGTCCTTCATATAATCGTCTTCTGCTCTAAAACCAACAGGTAATACTAAAACAGACTGTAAATTATATTTGTCTAATTCTAAGATTTCGTTATATTTTTCTGGAACAAAACCTTCCATTGGGCATGAGTCTATTTTTTCATAGGCTGCTACCGTTAGTAAGTTTCCTAAGGCAATATATGCTTGGTTTTTCATCCATTGAAATAAAACTTCTTGCGATTTGTTTTCAATGTCGTTTGTTAAGTACTCTTTAAATGGATTTAAAATTTCATCAGGAGTGTTTCTAATATCTTTTACTAATTTAAAGTAGCTTTCAACGTGTTCTGTAGTTAATTCTTTTGGAATACATAAAACCAGTAAGTGTGAAGCTTGTACAACTTGAGGCTGATTCCAAGAGTGTTCTACCAATTGTTGTTGTAGATCTTTGTTTTTTATAACTAACATTTTTACAGGTTGTAATCCGTAAGAAGTAGCCGTTAAATTAAAAGCTTCTTTTAAGATATTGATTTGTTCTTCGGAAAGACTTTTATGTTCGTCGAATTTTTTAACAGCATAACGCCATTGTAAATTTTCAATACTATTCATTCGTTTAATTTTTTTTACTTGTCAAAAGTACTCTAATATGAAATCGTCTAAAAGCACTTTGGATAATAAAAATTGATAATATCATAGAGAATATTTTTGTACCTTGAAAATGAAAATGAAAAGGAAATGTTATGAAAGAAGAGTTTTTACATTTTTTATGGCAGTACAAATTATTTAACGTTACCAATTTAACATCTGTTAAAGGTGAAACGATTGAGGTAATTAACTCGGGAGTTTATAATACCAATTCTGGACCTGATTTTTTGAATGCAGAATTAAAAATTGAAGGTCAGTTGTGGATTGGGAATGTTGAGATTCACCTAAAATCATCTGACTGGTATGCGCATCATCATGAAAAAGATTCAAACTATGACGCAGTAATTTTACATGTAGTTTGGAATTATGATACTGATGTTTTTATGAAAAATAATCTTCCTTTGCCTACTGTAGAATTGCAGCAATTTGTTCAAAAAGAAGTATTAATAAATTATCAAGAGTTATTTTCAAAAGAACAACGTTGGATTCCTTGTGAAAAGCAAATAGCAGAAGTAGATTCTTTTTTGCTTCATAATTGGTTAGAACGCTTGTATTTTGAACGTTTAGAAAACAAAGCTGTTTTTATTAAGGGATTATTAGCTAGAACCAATAATGATTATGAAGCAGTATTATTTAAGTTATTGGCAAAGAATTTCGGATTGAAAGTAAATGGAGAGGCCTTTTTTGAGTTGTCGAACTCTTTTGATTTTTCGGTACTGCGAAAAGTTCGATTTAACCAAGAACAATTGTCAGCATTATTGTTTGGACAAGCAGGTTTTTTAGCAGATGAAATTGAAGATAGTTATTATTTAGGGCTTCAAAAAGAATATAAGTACTTACAACATAAGTATCAATTGAAACCGTTAACGAAACATCGATTTCAGTTTTTTAGAATGCGTCCCAATAACTTTCCATCAATTCGAATGGCTCAGTTGGTAGCATTATACTGCAGACATCAACATTTATTTTCTCAAATATTAGAAGTATCTAGTTTGCAAAATTTTTATATGTTGTTTTCAGTAGAAGTGAATGACTTTTGGAAAACACATTATACTTTTGAAACCACTTCTAAAAAATCATCTAAAAAGCTTACAAAATCATTTATAGACTTACTCGTTGTCAATACAATCATTCCTTTAAAGTTTGTATATGAGCAAGAAAGAGGAGAGGTAAATGAAGAAAAATTATTGCAATTAATGCAGCAATTAAAACCTGAGAAAAATTCAATTATTAACAAGTTTTCTGAATTAAAAATTGAAGCAAAGAATGTTTTTGAAACCCAAGCTTTGTTGGAATTGAAAAACAACTATTGCACACAGAAACGTTGTTTACAATGTGCAATAGGAAATAGTCTATTGCGTAAATAATAAATCTCGTGAATTTTAAAATTCACGAGATTTATTTTACTCTTTTATAGGTCTATTTCTGACTAGTATAAACTCTTAAATTTAGCAGGATTTGCTTCGTGCATAATTTCGTATACTTTTTCAAAAATATCTTCAGCAGATGGTTTAGAGAAGTAATCTCCGTCAGTACCATAAGCAGGTCTGTGTGCTTTTGCTGTTAAGGTTTGTGGCTTGCTGTCTAAGTGTTTGTAACCATTTTGGTTTTCAACAATTTCTTGTAATAAATATGCTGAAGCTCCTCCAGGAACATCTTCGTCAACTACTAACAAACGGTTTGTTTTAGCAACCGATTTTACCGTATCGTGATTGATATCAAAAGGTAATAAACTTTGCGCATCTACAATTTCTACATCAATGCCAACTTGAGCTAAGTCTTTAGTAGCTTCTTCAACAATTCGTAAAGTAGAACCATAAGAAACTATAGTAATGTCGTTTCCTTCTTTGATGGTTTCCACAACCCCAATAGGAGTTTTAAAATCTCCTAAGTTGGTTGGTAATTCTTCTTTTAAACGGTATCCGTTTAAACATTCTACTACTAAAGCAGGATCATCACCTTCTAATAGGGTATTATAGAATCCAGCAGCTTTGGTCATGTTACGAGGAACCAATACGTGAATACCTCTTACGTTATTGATAATTCCTCCCATTGGAGAACCTGAGTGCCAAATTCCTTCTAAACGATGTCCACGAGTACGAACAATTAAAGGTGCCTTTTGTTTACCAAACGTACGGTAACGTAGTGTGGCTAAATCATCACTCATAATTTGTAAGGCGTACAATAAATAATCTAAATATTGAATCTCAGCAATCGGACGTAATCCACGCATTGCCATACCAATACCTTGACCTAAAATGGTAGCTTCACGAATTCCAGTGTCAGAAACACGTAATTCACCAAATTTTTCTTGTAAACCTTCCAATCCTTGATTTACATCACCAATATAACCAGCATCCTCTCCAAAGATTAATACCTCAGGATGTTTTGCCAAAATTGCATCAAAATTATCACGCATAATAATACGTGCATCTACCATATTTGTTTCTGAAGCGTAGGTTGGAGCTTCAGCTGGAACATTTTCAGTTGCTAATTCGGTTTCACTTAATAAGTGCGCCGAATATTTTACAGCAGCTTTATCAATCGAAGCTTTGATAAAGTTTTTAAGAGCTGTTTTTTCAGCAAAATCTTCATCTCTTAAGTAACGTAACGTTTTACGTGCCGCTACTAAGATATCTTTTCGTATTGGTTCAGCAATTGCTGCTAAATCGTTTTTATATTTTGTAATAAAGGAACCGTTGTTGCTCTTTTGTGCGACAGTGTCTAGTAAAGCAACAGCTTCTATAACTTCGTTTTTTATTTCGTCGGTGTAAGCACTCCAAGCATCACGTTTCGCTTTGCTAACTTCTTTTTTAGCGTCTTTTTCAATATTGATTAAATCCTCTTCTGAATCAATAAATTTTAACGTTTCACCATTCTCATTTTCTAATTCAAACTCTAAAATCCACTTACGCATTTGAGCAATACAGTCAAACTCTTGCTCCCATTGTAAACGATCAGTCGACTTGTAACGTTCGTGTGAACCAGAAGTTGAGTGTCCTTGTGGTTGTGTTAATTCTTTTACGTGAATTAATACAGGTATATGTTGCTCTCTTGCAATTTGAGAAGCTTTATTGTAGGTATCTACTAATTGAACATAATCCCATCCATTTACTACAAAAATTTCATACCCGTTGCTTCCATTTTCGCGTTGAAAACCTTTTAAGATTTCTGAAATACTTTCTTTAGTTGTTTGATGACGCGCATGTACTGAGATTCCATATTCATCATCCCATACATTCATAATCATTGGAACTTGTAAAACACCAGCCGCGTTGATAGTTTCAAAAAACAAACCTTCACTTGTACTAGCATTTCCTATAGTACCCCAGGCAACTTCGTTACCATTGATAGAAAAATTAGTGTGTTTTTCTAACCCTTTTACATTTCTGTAAATTTTAGATGCTTGCGCTAATCCTAATAAGCGAGGCATTTGACCTGCTGTAGGAGAGATGTCAGAAGATGAATTTTTTTGAGCAGTTAAATTTTTCCAATTCCCATTTTCATCTAAAGAGTGGGTTGCAAAGTGACCTCCCATTTGGCGACCTGCCGACATTGGTTCAATTTCAATATCAGTATGTGCGTATAAACCAGCAAAAAATTGTTGCGGAGTTAATTCACCTATAGCCATCATAAAGGTTTGGTCACGGTAATACCCCGAGCGAAAATCTCCATTTTGAAAGGCTTTAGCCATTGCTAATTGAGGTACTTCTTTACCATCACCAAAAATTCCAAATTTAGCCTTACCTGTTAAAACTTCTCTTCTTCCTAGCAAACTACATTCTCTACTAATACGAGCAATTTTATAATCATTTAAAACTTCGTTTTTAAAATCTTGAAAAGAAAGCTGTTGAGTATTAGCTATTTCGGTATTTTGCGTCATAATCATCTAATTTAGGTACGGTTACAAAGATAGTTTTTTTAGTTGAAATTTAAAAATTTCAGTTTTTATTGAATATTTTTCAAAATAACAGAAAAAAAAGAGAATTTGTTGAGGTATTTACAATAGTCCTCTTCTAAAAAAGTTGTAAATTCTATCAATATCTGTTGTAATGATAAAACGAATTTTTGTAGGATAAGCTCCTTTATTAATTTCGAAACCTTCGTTGGTATAAATTGGAAAATAAAATTCAAAAATGTCAGGTAGAAAGTTTAAGCGTATTCCGTTTTCATAAAAAAACTTAGGTGATGTGCTTTTGTCTTTTAACATGGCTACATCATTATATATTTCTGCCCATTTCCATACACTAACACTGGTGTTGATAGAAGAAATTAATTGGTTAGCGTAATATGGGTTTTTAAACTTTGATTTAAAACCTCCTTGATCAACAACAAATTGTTGACTAAAAATTCCTTCATTTTCTGAACGTCCAAATAAGTTTTGTTCAAACAGATAATCATTGCCTCTATTTAAACCAAAACTAAAGTAATCTCCTTCAGTATCATTGGTCAAGAAAAGTCCTCCAAAAAAACGAATTTCATAGCTTTCATTAGGAGTAAAAAACTTTCTGTACCTAATATCTGTAGATATTTTGTTGAAATTTGAATTTATTTCAGCATTGAAAGCATATCTAATGTCTTGGATAGCAGTATACTTATTGTTAATGTAGCGCAAATTAAAAATATTATACTTGTCTTGATCTGTTTGAGTATTACCAGAAGCTACTTCTTTATTAACTCCCACTAAACGAACCAAAAAAAACTTAGACCCTATGTCTCGAAGTGTGTTTCTTCTAAATTGAAAACTAACAAAAGGAGTCAAAGTGTTATAGCCTAGTTCAGGGGCATAATGAAAATTGCTACCACCAATACCGTAGCGTATTTTGTATAAACTAGATTCTTTAAGAAAATGATTGTATGCGACAACAAAAGAACCTGTTAGATTTCTACTTTTTGTTCCGTAGTTGGGAGTTATGCTAAACTCGAAGTTGTGGTTAATAATAGGTCTATTATTAATATTAACTCCTAATATTAGACCATCATATAGATTGTATTTAATGTCAGGGTAATAAAATAGTTGATTGTAGTATGGGTTTTCTGCATCCTTAAAAAAACGAAATTGGAGAGGTTTATTAATAAGGCTATTGTTTACATTTCTGAAATTGTCTAAAGAATTAAACTCAGGGTAATTATCTTCATAATTTAA
The DNA here is from genome assembly GCF_050290165.1 of Tenacibaculum sp. Taxonomy (GTDB): domain Bacteria; phylum Bacteroidota; class Bacteroidia; order Flavobacteriales; family Flavobacteriaceae; genus Polaribacter. Next base: position 143,629 of record NZ_JBNKHD010000015.1, read on the forward strand.
AGCTAATTTATCAAAATCGCCTCTCTTTATTGTAATAGTCTTTGTAGAGTCAACATTAGTTACCCATGTTTTAAATTTTACTTTTTTATTTTGAATTCCATACAAGGTAACCGGAGCCGTAAAATTCCTTTTGTTTTTAATGGTAATGTTAAGAGAATCTTTATTTTTAGAGTATTTTACTTTTTTTATTTTATAATCAATTTTTTTATTAGTGTGTATATAATCACCAAAGAACCATTGTAAATCTTTTGAAGTGTTTTGTTGAATAATGCTAGCAAAATTTTCACTACTAGTTAGTTTTAATTGATTTTTAATATAAAACTCTTTTATAGATTTCTTTAAAATACTATCTCCAACAAAATCTTGTAAATACTTAAATCCAAGTCCAGCTTTATACTTACTAACTACTTTTCGGTTAAAATTAGAAAGTGAATCACTTGGTGTTGTTAGTGATTGATCATAGAATTTACGAGCACTAAATTGATATACAAAAGCATACTTGTCGTTTTGTTTGAGTTTAGAAAGGTTATAGGATTTTATAAGCCAATTGTTGGCATATTTACCTAAAATGGGAACTTCAGGATAGTATTTTTTTACATACTCCATCATTAAAAAAGTTTGTAATCCGTCAGTTAGCCAATAATCTTTTCTTGTATTAAGAATAATTACATCATCAAAATATTTTTGTGTTAGAGCTTTGAAAAAACCAGTTTCCCATCTAAAATTTTTAGGAAAGGGCTTAAGCCAACTGGGAATTCCATAGATCTCATGTAGGGAGTTTTTATTCACAGTACGTGCATCTACAAGAATTTCAGGATGAGGGTTTTTACCTATAAAGTCTTCAATAAATTGTATCTGTCGATTTATAATTTGGGTTGTTTCTTGGTTTGAAATATCTTTTAAATAAGCGTCTGTTTTTATTTCTTTATCATCCGTTTTAAACGATTTAAATGTTTTTAAGGTGTCAATGTGAAGTATAATGTCTTTTTTATTATGTCCAACTAAATAGTAATTTGTAAACTCCTTTTTCTCAGTTTTGTATTGATAAAGGTTACTTTCTATATAGTAATTTTTTGGGACATCGATTGAAATAGTATAGCTAGATGGCTTTTCATATAAGTCATCTAAATTTAAATTACTCATTACTTCCCATTTCTTATTAAATACAGCAGGGGTTATGTACCAAAATCGTAAATGATATCCTGTTTTTGTTTTTCCATAACCTGTGTATTTAGCATTTGGAATTTTTACAAAATAGGAAGTGAATATAGTTAAGCGATCTTGAGGTTTTAGTGTATCTGTTAGAGAAACTTCAATAACATCAGGTTGGTTCTTTTTTTCTTTAAAAGGAACTAGTTTATAATTTACGGCTAAATTTTTTATATAGCTAAAACCCCTATCACTATCTTTTGAAAAGTAAAAATCATTTTTGTAATCTTCTATAAAACGTTTGCCCAGAGGTGTTCTGTTATCTATGTAGCTATTAGCCCAATTATGTAGGTAAAGTTTTTTTAAGTTATTGGATGATTGGTTAAAAAAAACAGTTTTCTGTTGAATGTGAAGTAAGTTGTTTTTCACATCTAATTTTGCTTTGATGTCAATTGAATTTACTTGTGCTGTTACTTTTAAACAACACAATAAAATAATACAGACAAGGAAGTGTGTTTTTGATTTCAATTCAAACATAAAAAAAGCTCGTTGGAAATACAACGAGCTTTAAAGATACATATTTTTAGAAATTTGGTTTTAATTGATATTTAGCATAAAACTTATTGAAGTGCTCAACAGCTTCGTCTGCTGTATCAACAATTCTAAATAAGTTTAAATCATTTTCGCTAACATTTCCTTCTGTGATTAATGTATTCTTAATCCAATCTAATAAACCAGACCAGAATTTTTTGCCAATTAGTACAATTGGGAAACGACCAATTTTTTTTGTTTGAATTAAGGTAATGGCTTCGAAAAGTTCGTCCATAGTTCCAAAACCACCGGGCATTACCACAAACCCTTGAGAATATTTTACAAACATAACTTTACGAACAAAGAAGTAATCAAACTCTAGGTTTTTATCGCTATCAATCCATGGGTTATCATGTTGTTCAAAGGGAAGTTCAATATTTAAACCAACAGAAGTACCTTTACCACGATGAGCTCCTTTGTTACCTGCTTCCATAATACCAGGACCACCACCTGTGATTACACCAAAACCACTTTGTGTTAATTTATAAGCAACTTCTTCAGCTAACTTGTAATATTTATCATCAGTTTTTGTTCGGGCAGAACCAAAAATAGATACACATGGTCCTATTTTACTAAGTTTTTCATATCCATCAACAAACTCAGACATGATTTTAAAAATTGCCCAAGAATCGTTAGTTTTTATTTCATTCCATGTTTTTTGCTGTAGTTTTTCTCTAATTTTTCTGTCATCATTCGGACTCATATACATATATCTTTATTAAATTAACAATTTAAAGAGCTTCTAAAATTTAGAATTTTAGCAAGCCTGCTAATTTAGTGGTTTTTTATGGATAGATATAAGATAAATAAAAAAAAACTACCGTTAAAGGTAGTTTTTTTAAAAAGCAAGCAAGTTGCATATATTTAATCTGGGATGCACATTAGCATTCCATTCATATAACCGCAAGTACCTGTTCCATATCCTGATTGGCTAATCCAGTCACAAAAGTCTCCATCATTTTTGCATTTATTAATAAAGCCTCCACCATTTATGTTTTGTTGGTTTACCTTGTTTAGTACTTTTCCTAGGCTTGAAATTGATTTTTTCATAAATTGAAATTTTAAATAATCATAAGTTTAGTACCAAAAACATCCATATGTGCCACATCTACCAGCGTCACAAAAAAGACCCCATGGTCTGTATTCACAACATTTTGTACCTTGTTGATAGCAAGCACCAGAAGCACCTCCATTAATTTGTTTTTGATCAGCTTTGTTTAAGCTTTTTCCCAAATTTAAAATTGTTTTTTTCATGATTAAAAAAATTAATATTTGATAATCCTTGATCATTTAAAGACACTCAAGGTTTGTGTCTATTCTTCGCGAGAGAATTTATTTATATGAATCAGTGTTTTTATTTTAAAGATTCAAAGTTTTTTAGTCAAAATTGAATAACCGCAAGAAAGGCAGCTATTTAATTTATAAAGGTTCTATTCCATTAATACAATCAGAGTGAACAAGAGCACACATTTTGTACTCAGGAGGTAGAGCATTATAATCTGCACAACTACCGCATACACCATTTCTTATACCATAGCATATAGGCCCAGAGTAAGTATCGCAGCTACTAAAACTTCCACCGATTATTTGTTTTTGATTAGCTTTGTTTAAAGCTTTTCCTAAGTTTAAGATTTGTTTTTTCATCAGCATTTAGTTATTTAAAGATATTTAGGAGTATATCTATTTTATATAGAAAATTAAGGACCTGTAGGAGCTATCATACAGGTATAACCACAACCTGGAATGTATTCCCATGGGCTTACACAATCTACATTTGATACTGGTTGTTCATAGCAACCTCTAGAGTTAGGTAGGTCATTAGTGGATGTTTCATCACCATTACCTTTTATTTTTTTCTGTTCTAATTTATTTAGAATTTTCCCTAAACTTAAAATTGAATTTTTCATAAATTAAAAAGATTGATTAACACAACATTGTCCAGCTTGTATTTCACCTAAGCATACGAAGCCTTCAGGGAATTTAGCAGGATAGGTACAGGAACCATCACCGTGATCTGTATAAGAACCAGTGCATGGACAAGGATTAGGCAATTTATCCCCTCCATTAATTTGTTTTTGATCAGCTTTACTTAGAGCTTTACCTAAGTTTAAAATTGATTTTTTCATGATTAAAAAATTAAATATTAATTAATCCTTGATCATTTAAAGACACTCAAGGTTTGTGTCTATTCTTCGCGAGAGAATTTTTTATTTAATAATATTTTTGAGTTGATAGAAAAAACGTTCTATCAAGCGTAAATCTTCTGTTACAATATCTGCTGCCCCTTTCATTTCTTGTCTAAAAGGAATTGTTTTGTTATATGTAGTTTCTAGGTTTTGAGGTAGTTCTACATCAATTAAGTAGTTCCCATTTTCATTTGGAATGAGTGAAATATATTTTACTTTTCCGTTGAGTTCACCAAACTCATCAGAAGGGTAATTCAATAGTTTTATTTGAACTTTTTGTCCCTTTTTTATTTTACCTGAATTGGCTGCAGGGGCCTCAATTTTTCCTATAAAAGTGTTTCCTTCATCGGGGATGATGGTAAAAATAAGGTCTCCTGTTTTTACAGTTTGATTTTTGTTCCAAAAAGATAAAAAAGAAACCTTTCCGCTGATAGAAGAAGTTAAAGCATACTGTTTTTCCCAATCTTTAATAGCTTTTTTTAAGTATAAAAAAGACTGAATAGCTTTATTTTTAAGGCGTGTGTCTTGTTGTGCTTTTTTGATAGAGGTTCCTTCTAAATTTTTATTAGAATTACTGATTAATTCTCGGATTTGTGAAATTGAAGATTCAAGTGTTTTATAAGAACGTTTTGCCTGTAGATATTCTATTTCTTTTTGATCTTTTTCTTTAGCAGAAATAACCCCTTGGCTAAACATTTTTCTACTACGGTCTAAATCTTTTTCCTTAAATTCTAATTCTTTTAGGTTTAAATCTTTTTGAGATAATAAAATTTGTAGTCGTCCTTTAGCCTCAATAACGGACATCTGATTAGCAAAGTTTTCAGACTTAAAAGGAGTTAGTTTTTCGTTGAGTATGTACTCGGAATAGTCATTTTCAAATTGAGAATAACTAGAAGTTATATCACCTAAAATTAAAGGGGGAACTTTATCAATAGGGAAAAAGAATTTTTCTTGATTTACTTGTATTGTGTCTACAATACTTTTTAAGAGTAAGACATCTTTAAAGGAGGCGCTATTTTCAATGACAGCCAAAACATCTCCTTCAGTAACATTTTTCCCTTCATTGGTTAAGAAAGTTTCAAATTGCCCTGTAGATTTCGCATAAATTTTTTCAGGAGGTGTTGAAGTTGTTACCATGACTTCGGTTGAAATAACGTCAGGGTATTTTACAAACCAAGAAATGAACAATAACATTAAAATGAGTCCCAAAAAAAGTGTGTTACCCCAACGAATCATCCAATTGGGTACATGGGTTAAAATTTCTTGAACTTCTTCACTTCTAATTTCTATGTCTTGAGTATTGTTTGGCATATATGATAAAAAATATTGTAAAAATGAGGAGAATTTATTCTCCTCATATAAATAAGGTTATTAAGGTAAAAATGGGCAGGTAACACCTATTTCTTCCCAATAGACACATTCTCCATTTCTCCATGAGCAACAGTGTTTGCCTCTCCCTCCATTGATTTGCTTTTGCTCTATTTTATTTAGAGTTTTACCTAAAATTAAAATTGATTTTTTCATAATTGGTGTTAAGCATTAAGGTTAAGAAGGGCAACATTGCCCATTTTTTATTGTTCCTCTATAAACTCCTCCCGTACCATCAGGTACAGCACACACGTCTCCTTCTTGGCAGTCTAATGCACAAAAAAAGTTACTAGAGCAAAGAAAGCTAGGTCTTAAACCTCCGTTTATTTGTTTTTGCTCAGTTTTTTCTAGGACTTTACCCAAGTTTAAAATTGATTTTTTCATAATTAACAAATTTTAAAGGTACTAGCACGGAACACCTTCTTCTGGTTCATAAATGCATCGACCAGCAATAATAATACAAGAAGTTGCATGAGTTGGAGGGCACAAAGGATTGTCGTAACAACAAATAAATTTTCCGCCATTAATTTGTTGTTGTTCAGCTCTGTTTAAAGCTTTACCTAAGTTTAAAATTGATTTTTTCATGATTAAAAAATTAAATATTAATTAATCCCTGAACTATTTAAAGACACTCAAGGTTTGTGTCTATTCTTCGCGAAAAGTTTTTATTTACCACTTACTAGTTAGTTATTTAATAAAACTAACTAGTAAGTCATTACACAACAATTGTTGTGACACAATGTAGAAGCAGTTACGCATTCATTATAATTGATTACGTAATGTTTTTTAAAACCATTATAAGTGCTTCCACGTTTCCGTTAATTTTCTTTAGTTCTTTTTTGTTTAGAATTTAACCTAAGTTTAAGACTAAACCTTTCATAATTATTAATTAATTAGGAATAGCAAGCAGGATGAGTTGGTAATACACACATATAATTGCAACATACATGCCCATCCACACCACAAAAGAAACCAAACTTTTCTTTACAGACACCATATTCGTCTGTACCTCCAAAAATTTGTTTTTGTTTAGCTTGACTTAAACTTTTTCCTAGATTTAGAATTTCTTTTTTCATGATTTTTTTATTTTATAAAGTGCAACATTTTCTATATCCGCTTTGTAGCGAACAAGAATTTTCATAATCCCATTGACATTGGTTACATGTATAACTACTCCATCCTAAATCTTCACATGTGGCTTGTATATATCCACCATTAATTTGTTGTTGTTCAACTTTGTTTAAAGTTTTTCCTAAGTTTAAAATTGATTTTTTCATTTTTTAAAAAAATTAAAATTTGATAAAACCCTTGAACATTTAAAGACACTCAAGGTTTATGTCTATTCTTCGCGAGAGTTTTTTATAATGTTAGTTTTTAAAGAATTTTATTATCTAGAAAAACATGCATAGTTGACTAAAACACTCATCTGACATTCTTGTGGAAGATTGTGGTAATCTTGACACGTACCGCAAAGGGTAGCAGGTGTGTTAAGAGGATCATCAGAGTAATAACAGCCTCTTGGAGGACATGATTCACCTCTCCCGTTAATTAGTTTTTGTTCAACTTTGTTTAAAGCTTTGCCTAAGTTTAGAATTGATTTTTTCATAGTTTTAGTATTATTTAAAATTTATAGTTGAGTTAAGACTAGCACTTACTAGGGTAAAAAAGACATACGTCTATATCTATAACACCACAACCAGGACCAATACCTTCACAAGGTTGATTTATAATAGTCCCTGTAGTATCACATTGGCACATAGGTAAAGTAGGATTGTCTCCTCCATTAATTTGTTTTTGAGCAACTTTGTTCAGAACTTTACCTAGATTTAAAATTTGCTTTTTCATAATTTAAAAGTTTAAATAATTAATCCTTGATTATTTTAAAGACACTCAAGGTTTGTGTCTATTCTTCGCGAAATGAATATTTTTATTTACCTAGGTCTAGTTGGTTTTTAACTAGATGGTAATAACTTCCTTTTAGTTTGATTAATTCTTCGTGATTTCCTTTTTCGATTATTTTTCCTTTATCTAACACTACTATTTGATGTGCATTTTTTACAGTACTTAATCGGTGTGCTATTACTATCGCAGTTTTATTAGAGAAAAAAGTGTTTAGCTTTTCCATAATAACTTTTTCGTTATTGGCATCTAAGGCACTAGTAGCTTCATCAAAGAATAAGAATTTAGGGTTTTTATATACTGAACGAGCTATGAGTAGTCGTTGTTTTTGACCAGTACTAAGTCCGTTACCTTCACTTCCAATTTTGGTGTTGTAGCCTAAAGGTAAGCCATCAATATAATCTCCAATATTGGCTACATCAATAGCGTGTGCTAGTTTTTCTTTATCAACATAATCTTCACCAACAGCTATATTTTTTGCTATAGAATCATTAAAAATATACCCCTCCTGCATAACAACTCCGCAATTTCTTCTCCATTCTTTTTGAGAAATATTTTTTAAGCTAAAATTATTGATCATTATATCTCCTTTGTCAACTTGATAAAAACCAAGGAGCAATTTCATTAAAGTAGTTTTACCGCTACCGCTAACACCTACAATTGCTGTTGTTTTATTAGCAGGTATCTCAAGAGACAAATCTTTTAAAACAGGTTCCAGTCCACCAGTATATCTAAAAGAGATATCGTTTAGTTTTATAGAAGCATCTTCTGGTATATTAGTAACTTTTTCGTCGGTAGGTTTTTCTTCATCTTCCATATTGTGAATTTCACCTAACCTATCTACAGATATTTGTGCATCTTGAATATCTCTCATGAAATTAATCAATTGAGTGATGGGACCATTTAATTGTCCAACGATATAGCTAATAGCCATCATCATACCTAGTGTAATTTGACCATCTATTACAAGTTTAGCTGAAAGTATGGTAACGAACATGTTTTTAAGTTCATTAATAAAATTAGAACCTACACTTTGTGTTTGTTCAAGAGCGAGACTTTTTGTGGCAACTTTAAATAATCGTGCTTGAACATATTCCCAATTCCAACGCATACGTCTTTCTGCATTATGAAGTTTAATCTCTTGCATTCCATTAATAAGTTCGATTACTTTACTTTGTTCTTGACTTACTTGAGAAAATCGCTTGTAGTCAAGTTCTTTACGTTTTTTAAAGAAGAATAATACCCACCCAAAATATAATACACTTCCGAGTACAAATACTCCAAAGATTTGTAGGCTATAATACCCCAGAACCAAACTGAAAATAATCAGATTAAAAAATGAAAATAAAACGGTTAATGATGATGTGGTGAGTATTCTTTCAATACGTTTGTGATCATTAATTCTTTGCAGCAGGTCCCCAGTCATTCTTACATCAAAATAGGAGATAGGTAGTTTCATTAACTTGATAAAGAAGTCAGAAATTAGAGAAATATTAATACGTGTACTAAGGTGAAGTAAAATCCAACTTCTAATAATATCTAGAGATGCTTTCCCAATAAATAAAAACAACTGTGCAAATAGGATTAAGTATACAAAGTTTAAGTCTTGGTTTTTAATCCCCACATCAACTACGCTCTGAGTTAAGAAAGGAAGGATTAATTGAAGTAAGCTCCCTGCAAGCAGTCCTATTATAAGTTGAACTATAAATTTTTTGTATTTGTAAAGGTATTTAAAGATAAATGAGAAACCGAATTTTTCATCTTCTTCAAATTCTTCCTGATAGAATCTGGGAGTGGGTTCAACTAACAAAGCAATTCCCTCTTCTGTGTCTTCATTAGCGTTGTTTCCAATCCAGTGTTGTATGAACTCTTCTTTGGTAAAAGTGATGAGTCCGTGTGCAGGATCGGATATGTAAACAATATCTTTTTTTATTTTATAAAGTACTACGTAGTGGTTTTTGTTCCAGTGAATAATACAAGGAAAAGGAGCCTCTTTAAGTTTACTGTAGGCTAATTTTATACCTAAGGATTTAAACCCAATAGATTCAACGGCTTCACTTAGACCAAGTAAACTACTACCTTCACGTGTAGTCTCACTGAGGCTACGTAGTTGTTGTGTGTTAATGGTTTTGCCATAGTGTTTGGCTATAATTTTTATACATGTAGGGCCACAATCTTTGGCTTCAGTTTGTTTGTAATTTGGGAATTTTTTCAAATGAATTATATATAAAAGATTAAAAGAGCAAAATACAGAAGATTTTACTCTTTTTTTAATTAGATTCTCTTATTTAATTAGTAAGGACAATACTCCTCAGAGCGAACACAAGTCCATTCGTGTGTGTATGGATTGTAACAATCAAATTTTGTGCACTCTCCTGGAGCTCCTCCATTAATTTGTTTTTGTTCTAACTTATTTAAGGTTTTTCCTATGTTTAAAATTTGTTTTTTCATTATATAGAATTTTGATATGTGTAATTATTTTACCTGTTGAATCATTCTTATAAAAGGTAATCTCCAAAGCAAGAGGCAGGAGTTCCTTCATAAACACCTGGGATATCTCCATCTGGACATAAAGATTGACAATCTGTTGTGTATTTTGTAGAGTTTAAATAACAAAAACATTTACAATTAGGGTCAGGCATAGGTTGACCTCCACTAATTTTTTTTTGCTGTACTTTACCTAGAATTTTGCCTAAGTTTAAAATTTGTTTTTTCATTATAATCTAGTTTTGTTTTATTAAAAAATTTTATAAGCTGCCATCACATAAAAATCCTGTATTGATTTCAAAAGATTGGCACCACCTAAGAGTATTACAACAGTAACCTGGGCCACACTCGCTATGAGAACTACAATACTTCTTACCTCCATTAATTAGTTTTTGCTCAGGTTTATTTAATCTTTTGCCTAAGTTTAATATTTGTTTTTTCATTATTATAAGTTTTGTGTTTAACAACCTGTACAGCTAATGCCACCTTCAGGGCAAAATTGCCATGGTCCTGTGCAGTTATTACTCCCTCCGTTATTGCCATCACCGCTACCATTAAGATAACAGTAAATGCCTTCACAGTATTGTCCTGTTGGGCAGTTTCCTCCTTCGTCACAAAAACCTATAGCCCCACCACCGTTTACTAACTTCTGCTCCTTTTTGCTTAACGTTTTTCCTAAGTTTAAAATTTGTTTTTTCATAATTTAACTTTTAATATAAAAGAGTTAAAAATCAACTAGAAAAGTAGTTTTCTAGTTGATATATTATCTATTGAGCACAAACGTTTAGACAAGCACTTCTTTGGTCTACTCCACATGCATATATTGGCCCAAGTTCACATTGACAATAGCCACACCACATTGGTTTCCCACCGTTAATTTGTATTTGCTCTACTTTGTTTAAAGCTTTGCCTAAGTTTAAAATTGATTTTTTCATTTTAAATGGTTAATAGAGTTGATATTATAAAGGTATCCTACAATAGACTTCAGCACAGGTAAATCTTTCTTTTTCACAAATCCCATCTCTGTTAGTATCACATATTTCTCTACCTCCATTAATATAGATTTGTTCAGCTTTACTTAACGCTTTACCTAAGTTTAAAATTGATTTTTTCATCTTACTGTTTTTTAAACGCTATTAGAATTCAATATCAAAGCTGCAGTATATTTCGGCACAATGAGGACCGTTATCTTCACACTTACCGTCTTTATTAGTGTCACACATTTTTCTACCACCATTAATGTGGATTTGTTCTGCTTTGTTTAAAACTTTACCTAAGTTTAATATTTGTTTTTTCATGATAAATAATTAAAGTATTTGACATTGAAATTCAGCACATTGTAATCCCTGTTCTATACATTCACCATTACTCCATGGAGTAATACACTGTCTCTTACCTCCATTAATTTGAGTTTTTTCCGCTTTGTTTAAAACTTTACCTAATGTTAAAATTTGTTTTTTCATAATTGAAATTTTAAAGTTACTTTTGCGGCGAACATTTAAAGACACTCACCATTGTGTCTATTCTTCGCGAGAGAATATTGTTCAAAACGCAAAGCCCTTTTAAGGGCTTTGTTTTTTATTATGCTGTTTTTAATGAAGTAGTTGAAACTTGACAGTTTTCTTCCAAATCTTCAATAAATAAAATTAGATCAATTCTATTGTATTCTTTAGGGAAGGATCTTCCGTTAATTAGAATTTCAGGGGTAAAATTGATAGTATTCTCTTTACACCAATTTTTTTCTTTTTCTAGTTCAGAAATGTAGAGTTCTTTTTGTGTGCATTCTCCCCATTTTTTTAACCAAGTAGTTGGCTTTTCGTCTCCATAAATGGCATCCATAGCAGCTAAACATTCTTTTTCTCCTTTTAACTCGTATAATTCCAATAATCTACTAGTAATTTTGACTGCATCACTTTCTGTATCTTCAGGGGTTATATTGAAGCGAACTTTTATTTTTACATTGTTGTGATATCTTTTTAGAATTTCATCAACATGAGCATGAACAGGTTTACAATGCCCACAGAAAGGATTGGTTACTATTACTATCTCTAAGTTAGAATTTAAGTTTCCAAAAATAATTTCCTTACTGTTAGTTAATTGAGTGTCTAACTGTGGAGATTTCTGAAGAAGGTTATCAAATAAGGTATAGTTTCTTTTAAATTTAACACTTTCAATTTTTTCCTTTTTTAGTTCGTGTACGTTTGTAATTAATGGTTTAACATAACTCCAAGCTATCCATGATGAGAATGCTATCAATCCTAAAATAAGAAAGTCATTGATAACAAAACTATCAATGTAAGTTTTGGTAAGAATAGGAGCTAATGCTTGTATCCATAAAATACCTACAATACTTAAGCATAAAAGACACCATTTTTTTATTACTGCATACTGGTAGTAAAGAGAGTAAATTGTAGCAGGAATAGCTAATAAACTAATAGTGTATGAAATTACAGGGTTTGCTATTTGAATAAAAGTAATGATTGACAATCCTGTGAAATATAATATACTTAAGTCACTTAGCTTGTAGCCTTTTATAATTTCTGCACCTTTAGAAGTTAATACAGCATCGCAGTCTTTTTTGTCATCTGCTCCAGAACAAAAGGCATCACCAATGGAGGTTTTTAATCCCAGTTCTTGTTTTATAATAGCGATACTAACTATTATTCCGATAATAGATAGAATAAAGTATGCAATATTGTGCCATGAAGCTGAACTTTGGTAAAGATAATAGGAAGCTAAAATGGTTAAGAAGATAAATCCAATAGTTTTTACAGCATTGGATTTTGTATTAGTTTGTTCACTAGTTTCAGTTTGTTCAACAGCAACAATAATACCCGTAAATATGTTAAGGAATTCAGTTTCTGTTAGAGTGCTTTTTTTGTTATCTGAGTTATATATTATATAATCTAATCCTTTTCTTTCTAAAACAATCAAATCTTGTCCTTGCTCTTTGTTTATTTGAGCAATGAAACAGTTAGGTAATTGTAAAAGAGTTTCTGAATTTACAGGTACGTCAGCAGCAACATTTTCAATATTAAAGTGGTCTAAAACACCAGTAATTGCATGTAAACTAGGATAAGAAGGGTGACTTTGAATTTGAAAAGCAAGTTCTTCTTTGTCAAAAGGAATTCTATTTCTTTTAAGTAATTTTTGTACTAAAGTTATTAATGTGTCTTTCAAGGATATAGGTTTGTTTTGTGAATAGCTATTTTTTGATTTTTCCAAATCTATCTTGTCATAATTTAAAAAACGAAAAAAAAAACATAAAAAAAGTAAGGTTTTTCCGTACTTTTTTATTTCTAAATATATCCTTTCTCTTTTGCTATCAAAATTAATTCTCTATCACCTTTGTCTTTTACATTAAAAACCTTTTTTAGGTGTCGTTTTCTTTTTTCTATACTAGCAGCAGATAGAGGAATATAAATAGGCATATCTTTCATTTTTGAACCAATTGATAGTTCATAAAGAATTTTTCTGTCTATAGAATCAATTGAAATGTTGTTTGCAACCTCTTTTCGTATAAGTTTTAAGACTGTTTTACTATAGTAAGGTGTATTACTAACTACATTCCTAATAGCATTCTTTAATTCTTCAGATGTTAAATCGTTTTTTATTAAAAAACCTTCAGGATTTAAGCTTTTAATGATATTGTGGATTCTATAATTATCATTACAATCTGTAGATACAATAATTTTTGTACTAGGGAGTAGTTTTCTGATTAAAAGAGCTAAATCTTCACCTGATAAAATCTTTCTATTAGTTGAAGGAGTTAGCTTCAAATCCAATAGTACAAAATTTAGAGAGGTTTCTTTTTCTATAGTTCTTTTTATAATATCATATGCTCCATTACAATTATATGTAATATCAGTATTAAAATTAAGATTAGATGTTAATTTGGCAACTTTTGATATTATACTCTTATATGTCTCACATATAAGAGGACAATTATCCGCTATTAAAGCAGATTGTTTTTCTTTTTTCATATTTAAATAATTTCGGGGGGAATATTATCTTAATTTATTTTAACTACTTCTTAAAATAAATTGCGTATAAATTTATAGAAAGTAAATTAAAATCAAAAAAATAAGGCAGTTTTAACAAAATTATTTAATCAAAAAAAACGATTTTTAGTTGTTTAATTCTTTTTTTAGAAATTTAGCGGTGTAGCTTTTTTTATGGGTAGCTACTTCTTCAGGTGTTCCGTAAGTCAATACTTTTCCACCTTTTTTACCACCTTCCATACCGATATCAATAATGTAATCGGCTAGTTTAATTACATCTAAATTATGCTCTATAATTAACACGGTATTTCCTTTGTTGGCCAATTTATTTAACACTTCCATTAATACACGAATGTCTTCAAAATGTAATCCAGTGGTTGGTTCATCTAAAATATAGAAGGTGTTACCAGTATCTCTTTTAGATAATTCTGAAGCTAGTTTAATGCGTTGTGCTTCTCCGCCAGAAAGGGTAGTGGATTGTTGTCCGAGGGTGATATAACCTAGTCCAACATCTTTAATGGTTTTTAGTTTTCGATGTATCTTAGGAATGTGCTCAAAGAACTGAGTAGCTTCATTAATGGTCATATCTAACACGTCAGAAATTGATTTTCCTTTGTAGCGAATTTCAAGGGTTTCTCTATTAAAACGTTTTCCTTGACACGTTTCACATTCAACTTGAACATCAGGTAAAAAATTCATCTCAATTACGCGAACTCCTCCACCTTGACAAGTTTCACAACGACCTCCTTTTACGTTAAAACTAAAACGACCAGGTTTATAACCACGAATAGATGCTTCGGGAGTTTTAGCAAATAAACTACGAATCTCACTAAAAACACCAGTGTAAGTGGCTGGGTTAGATCGTGGTGTTCTTCCAATAGGAGATTGGTCAATGTCAATTACTTTATCAACATGCTCTAAGCCTTCGATTTTTTTATAAGGCATAGGTTTTTTTACAGCCTTGTATATGTGTGCGTTTAGAATAGGGTAGAGGGTTTCGTTGATTAATGTAGATTTACCACTACCTGAAACACCAGTCACACAAATCATTTTTCCTAAAGGAAATTCAACCGAAACATTTTTTAAATTGTTTCCAGAAGCACCTGTGAGTTTTATAATATTTCCGTTCCCTTCACGACGTTTTTTAGGAACTTCAATTTTTTTTCTTTTAGATAGGTAATCGGCGGTAAGTGTTTCGTGAGCTTTTAAATCATCAAAACTTCCTTCACTTACTATTTCTCCTCCATGGCGTCCGGCTCCTGGACCAATATCTAAGACAAAATCAGCGTTTTTAATCATGTCTTCATCATGTTCAACTACTAAAACAGAGTTTCCAACATCACGAAGTTTAATCAGAGAATCGATTAATTTTTGATTATCACGTTGGTGTAAACCAATACTAGGCTCATCTAAAATATAGAGAACTCCTACTAATTGAGAACCAATTTGCGTTGCTAAACGAATACGTTGTGCTTCACCGCCAGAAAGTGATTTAGAAGTTCTGTCTAAGGTTAAGTAATCCAATCCGACATCTAATAGAAATTGAATTCGAGTTCGAATTTCTTTTAAAATTTCAAAGGCAATAGTTAATTGTTTCTCAGACAGTTCTTTATCTATTTTTTGGAACCAGCTAGCTAGTTCTAACACATCCATATGAGCTAAATCACTTATGTTTTTATCAGTAATTTTAAAATGAAGCGCTTCTTTCTTTAATCGTTTACCATCACAAACCGAACAAGTAACTTCATCCATAAAGTCTTTAGCCCAACGTTTAATTGATGTACTTTCTGAGTTTTTGTATTGATTTTCAATAAAAGCAACTATTCCTTCAAAATCAATTTCATAATTTCGGGTTACTCCAGCCGCTTTAGATTGGATTTCAAACTTTTCTTTTCCACCATGTAAAATAACCTCCATAGCTTCTTTTGGAATGTTTTTTATAGGGTCGTTTAGTCTAAAATCATAGCGCTCAGCAATAGTTTGTAGTTGTTTGAAGATCCAACTATTTTTTTGTTCTCCCAAAGGAACAATTCCTCCATTTTTGATGGAGATGTTGTCATCTGGAATTACTTTTTGCTGGTTTATTTCATTGGTAATCCCTAGTCCGTTACAATGTATACAGGCACCTTTAGGTGAGTTGAACGAGAAAGTGTTTGGTTCCGGATTAGGATATGCAATTCCTGTTGTAGGGCACATCAATTCTCGACTAAAGTAACGCGGTTTTTCATCGTCAACGTCAATTACCATTAAAATATTATCTCCAGTATATAAAGCTGTTTTAATAGTTTCGTCTAAACGTTTCTCTGCGGCGTCATTTACAGCCAAACGATCAATAACTACTTCTATATCGTGTGTCTTGTAGCGGTCGAGTTTCATTCCTTTCTCAATCTCACGAATTTCACCATCTACACGAACACGAACAAAACCTTGTTTTGAAATTTGTTCGAATAATTCACGATAATGCCCTTTTCTCGATTTAATTAATGGTGCAAGAATAGCAATGCGTTTTCCATCGAAATCTTTTAAGATTAATTCTTTGATTTGTTCGTCAGAATAGCTCACCATTTTCTCACCAGTATTATAAGAATAAGCATCTGCTGCGCGAGAAAATAACAGACGAAGAAAGTCATATATTTCAGTAATAGTACCTACTGTAGAACGCGGACTTTTATTAGTAGTTTTCTGTTCAATAGAAATTACAGGAGAAAGTCCGTCGATTTTATCAACATCGGGACGTTCCAATCCTCCTAAGAACTGACGTGCATAGGCAGAGAAAGTTTCAATATAACGACGTTGTCCTTCTGCATAAATAGTATCAAAAGCAAGCGAAGACTTTCCGCTTCCGCTTAAACCTGTAATAACTACTAGCTTTTCACGAGGGATTTTAACATCTATGTTTTTTAAATTATGAGCTCTTGCTCCGTAAACTTCTATGTATTCTTGTTCTTTCAAAGTGAGGATTTTACCAAAAAAGGCAAAGTTACCAAAACCAAATTTATTTTAAACAAGGGTATCTAACAAATCATATGAAATTGGTATCTTGCATGTTATCTATATAATAGTAGTGCATAAAAAGAGTATTGAAATACACGAAACAGCTTTTATTACATCAACATTCAGGTCTTTAAATGAAGATTTGAGTAGAGATGTATATGCTAAACTTTGGGGGAATTCTAGAACAGATGTTTTGGTAGAAAAGTATCTTAATCAAGTTTGTGAAGAAGAAGTTTCGGCACATTGTTTAAGAAATCGATTTTTTCTAGAAGAGATTGAAAGGTTAAAACCAGAAGTGCTTATTAATTTTGGGAGTGGTTTTAGTATGTACCCTTTTTTACTGAATGAACACGTCATTAATGTTGAAATAGACAAAAAAGAAGTAATACTTTATAAAGAGGGAAAAATTAAAGAGTTTCAAAAACAGGGAAAATTACCTAAAAGAACAATCTATTTTATAGGAGTAGATTTTAGTAAAGATTATGTTAAAGTATTGTTGGAAACACTCAAGACAATAAAAGGAAGTAAATCTTCTTTTATTTTAATAGAAGGGGTGTTGTTTTTTTTATCAAGAAAAGACACAGATAAACTTTTTGAGTTGTTTTCAAAATTACAAGAAGAAGGAGACTATGTTGGAAGTGCTTCTTTCCATAATGATTTAAAAAACACTCAAGGGTTTAAAAAATTACTCGATTTTTGCAATAATGAAATGATAAAGACTGAAGCTTCTGATTGGCAAACTATAGAAGATGATTTTTATAGAAAGAATAAGAATTATGATTTAGTGAATCATCAAGATTATTTTAGTCTTTCAGAAAAGTATGGTAATGAAGTAAAGCTAGAAAAAGATTTTATTTTAAATGAAAATTTTTATATTTTAAAAAGAAAATAGTTATATGAAGTTTATCCATTCAGTCCGACATTTTTTTGAACGCCACGGATTTAACGTATCCTCTCGATTTGCAGACCGTTTAGGTATGAGAGCAACCAATGTAAGATTGTTTTTTATTTACATATCATTCGTTACCGTTGGTTTATCGTTTGGATTGTATCTAACCTTAGCATTTTTATTGCGTTTAAAAGATATGATTTATACAAAACGAACGTCAGTTTTTGATCTATGATTATAAACACGGTACTTCAATCAAGATTATATAGAGCTATAACTTACTCCGTACTTATTGTTAGTATTGGAGTTTTGGGGTACTTATTGTTGTTTGGGTATTCATTAATAGATGCCTTGTATATGACGGTAATTACTATTAGTACAATAGGTTTTGGTGAGGTGCATCCGTTTGGTACAGGAGAAAAACTATTTACAATTGGACTTATTTTATCAAGTTTATTTGTTTTTGGGTATGCAGTGTCTTCATTTTCAGAATATTTAATTAGTGGACAATTTTTTCGTCAATTAAAAGTAAAAAAAGTGCAAAAAAAAATAGAGCAATTACAAGGACATACTATTGTTTGTGGTTATGGAAGAAATGGTAAACAAGCAATAGCAAAATTAAATAGTTACAAAAAAGAGTTTGTGGTGGTAGAAATGGATGCAAAGCTTATTAAACTACTAGATGAAGTTGAAGTGCTTAATATTGAAGGTGATGCTACTATTGATGAAACTCTGTTAAAGGCAGGTATTTTGAATGCCGAAAATTTAATTACGGCTTTACCTTCAGATGCTGATAACTTATTTGTAGTGTTGACAGCTAAACAATTGAATAAAGATTGCAAAATAATTAGCAGAGCCTCAAAAGAAACATCGTATAATAAGTTAAAGATTGCTGGAGCGGATAATGTAATTATGCCAGATAAACTAGGAGGAGCTCATATGGCATCATTAGTTGTAACTCCTGATGTTATTGAGTTCGTTGATAGATTGACAATTGAAGGAGATACGACAGCGAACTTAGAAGAAGTGGCTATAAGTGATTTGCCTGAAAAATATATTGATAAAACAATATTAGATTTAGATTTGCGAAAAAAAACAGGATGTACGGTTATTGGTTACCGTACTCCAGATAAAGAATATATTATTAATCCAGAAGCTTCGGTAAAATTAGAGGCTGGAGGAAATCTTATTGTATTAGGACGTCCTGAACAAATAAATACGCTTAGAAAGTTATTTTAATGAAGAAGGTAGTAGTAACGGGAAGTAATGGTTTGTTGGGGCAAACTTTAGTGAATTTATTATTAGAAGAGAAAAGTAAGTATCAGGTAGTAGGTTTTTCAAGAGGAGAAAATAGGAGTGGAAGGAGTGATTTTGAATATGTCTCGATTGATATTACAGATGAATTGTTGCTTTGTGAAAAGTTATCTGAGTATACCCCTGATGTTATTGTAAATACAGCAGCAATGACAAATGTAGATACTTGTGAAGTTGAAAAAGAAGCTTGCAACGCATTGAATATTGATGTAGTTCAATATCTTAAAAACTATTCAGAAGAAAACAATACACATTTAATTCATATTTCAACCGATTTTATTTTTGATGGAAAAAAAGGATTGTATAAAGAAACAGATATTCCTAAGCCTTTGAGTCACTATGGATGGTCTAAGTTGAAATCTGAAGAAATCTTAACAAAGTCTACTATTGATTATACTATCCTTCGAACTATTTTAGTATATGGTAAGGTATATGATATGTCTCGTGATAATATTGTATTATGGGTGAAAAAGTCTTTAGAAGAAGGAAAAGAAATTACGATAGTTAACGACCAATATCGTATGCCGACTTATGTTGAAGATTTAGCTCTAGCTTGTAAGCTGGCTATAGATAAAAAAGCAAAAGGAATTTTTAATGTTTCTTCAAATGAGTTGTTAAGTATTTATGAAATAGCGCAACAAATAGCAGTAACTTTTGGGTTAGATAAGAGTTTAATTAAACCCATTTCTACAAGTACCTTAAATCAAAAAGCACCACGTCCTTCAAAAACAGGATTCGATTTGAAGAAAACAAGAGAAGAGCTGGGGTTGTCTCCAAAATCATTTGAGGAAGATTTACAAAAATTTAAAGAAAAGCTAATATAAAACTAGATTTAACAACTAAAACTTGTCGAGAGTACATTTTTTTATGATATTGCGGGCTGCAAATTCAAAAATCTAACACAATATTATGAATAAAAAACTACTTACATTGTTGTTATTAATAACACCGATGTTCACTTTCGCACAAGAAAAAGGTTTGGATAAACAAATCGATGAAGCTTTTAAACCAATTTCTGACTTCTTTAGCGGTTTGATCTTCTTTACAGTATTTGATACTCCTTTTGTGTTGATTTTGTTGGTGACAAGTGCTGCTTTTTTTACGATTTATTTTGGGTTTCCAAACTTTCGTTACTTCATTACAGCTATTAATGTAGTTAGAGGAAAGTATGAAGATATAGAAAAACATGGAGCTCAAATACTATATGGAGAGGAAGGAATCGCGAAGGGAGTGGATATGAATGAGGTAGATGATATTGAAGAGCATATAGAAAATTTAGAGCAGATACATAGTGATTTAGAAATCGATGGAGATATAAAAGAGACTATTAGAGATGAAAGCCATGATGGAGAAGTATCTCACTTTCAAGCCCTAGCTACAGCAGTTTCAGGTACAGTAGGAAATGGTAATATTGCAGGGGTTGCATTGGCAATTGCATTAGGAGGTCCTGGAGCAACTTTTTGGATGGTAGTTTGTGGTTTGTTGGGTATGTCAACAAAATTTGTTGAATGTACATTAGGGGTTCATTATCGTGATGTAGGTGAAGATGGTACAGTATACGGAGGACCTATGTATTATTTAACAAAAGGGTTAAAAGAAAAAGGATTTAAAACTTTAGGTAAAATAGCTGCAGCAGCATTTGCAGTTTTTTGTATTGGAGGTTCTTTTGGTGGTGGTAACGCAGCACAATCTAACCAAGCAACAATTGTAATAAAAGAATTACTAGGTTTAGAAAGTACTGCGGCTGGAGCCATTATAGGAGTTGTATTGGCAGCATTAGTAGGAATTATTATTATTGGAGGAATTAAAAGAATTGCTTCTGTAACAGAAAAAGTAGTTCCATTTATGGCGTTATTATATTTATTAGCCTGTTTTTATATTTTAGGGATTAACTTTTCATTAATTGATGATGCGATTTCTTTAATTTTTAGTGAAGCATTCAAACCAACTGCTATAGGTGTAGGAGGTCTAATAGGTGTTTTATTAGTTGGGTTTAAAAGAGCAGCTTTCTCTAACGAAGCAGGAGCAGGTTCAGCATCAATTGCGCACTCGGCAGTAAAAACAAAATATTCCGCATCAGAAGGATTAGTGGCATTATTAGAGCCATTTATCGATACAGTATTAATATGTACAATGACGGCTTTGGTAATTATTATTTTCAACTTCGGAGGAGCATTTGAATATGGAGGTGATGGTACAGGGTCTGTATTTATTGATGGAGTAGCGTATGAAGGAGCAGGAATTACTTCAAAAGCATTTGCAGCATATATTCCGTTTTCAAATGTATTTTTAACAGTGGCAGTAGTATTATTCGCTGTGTCTACAATGATTTCATGGTCATATTACGGATTACAATCATGGAAATTCTTATTTGGTAGAGGTAAAAAAGCAGATTTAACATATAAAATTTTATTCTTAACTTTCGTAGTAATTGGAGCAGCTGCAAGTATGAAGTCTATTTGGGATTTTTCAGATGCAATGATTTTTGCGATGGTATTCCCAAACATGGTAGGTTTATATTTGTTGATGCCAGTGGTTAAAAAGCAATTAAAAAGGTATTTGGATGCTATTAACCTTAAAAAGGAAGCAGTGGAATAATAAACAAAATTATAATGAAAATATTTAAATCCCATTTCTGGTACAACAAACGCCAAAGAAATGGGATTTTCTTTTTGTTGTTACTAATTGTAATAATGCAGTACATATATGTTTATGTTAATTTTTCTTCAAATGAAGAAGAGAGTATAAAAACTACTGAGTTAATAACACTTCAAAATCAGATAGACAGTTTAAAAGTAATTGAACTTAAAAAAAGAACCCAAAAACTCTATCCTTTCAATCCAAATTATATAACCGATTTTAAAGGATACCACTTAGGAATGTCTCTTAATGAAATAGATAGACTACACAAGTATAGAAAACAGAACAAGTTTGTGAATTCTGCGGGTGAATTTCAACAAATAACAAAAGTATCTGATAGTTTATTAGAGGCAATTTCTCCGTATTTTAAATTTCCAGATTGGGTGGTAAAAAGACAAAATAAAAAGAAAACTAAAGTAGTAGAATCTACTTTGGGTGAAAAGCATATATATAATAAGGTATATAAAATTTCTACTAATGATATTAATAAAGCTACACAACAGGATTTAGAAAGTGTAAATGGAATAGGAGAGGTGCTTGCTGCTAGAATTATAAAATATCGAAATAAATTACAAGGTTATTTATTTCCTTCACAGCTGTATGAGGTTTGGGGCTTGGATAAAGAAACAGCAAATCGTGTTTTACAAGCCTTTAAAATTATTGAAAAACCTAGCATTAAAAAAGTAAATGTAAATACAGCTACTTTTAAAGAAGTATTGAAAAATCCGTATATCAATTATGAGTTGTGTAAAAAGATTTTTGAGTACCGAGATGAGGTAGCAGAGCTTCAAAATATTTCAGAATTAAGAAACATTAAGGATTTTCCTTTAGATAAATACGATAGAATAGTTATATATTTGGAAGCAAAATAACAAACAACAAACAATTATAGAACCAATGAACAGTATGTATTTTACTGAAGAGCACGAGTCTTTTCGTCAGAGTTTTAGAGATTTTTTACAAAAAGAGGTTGTTCCGCATATAGATAAATGGGAAAAAGAAGGAACTGTTGAACGTTTTATCTGGAAGAAATTCGGTGAAATGGGATACTTTGGTTTAAATCAACCAGAAGAATATGGAGGATTAGGTTTAGACCTTTTCTATACAGTAATCTTTTTAGAAGAATTACAAAAAATAAACTCAGGAGGTTTTGCGGCTAACATGTGGGCACATGCTTATTTAGCAATGACGCATGTAAATAAAGAAGGAGACGATCGTATAAAAAGAGAATACTTAACACCAAGTATTGAAGGAGATAAAATAGGGTGTTTGTGTATCACTGAGCCTTTTGGAGGGAGTGATGTTGCAGGAATGCGAACTACTGCAATTAAGAAAGGAGATACTTATGTGCTTAATGGATCAAAAACATTTATCACTAACGGAGTGTATTCAGATTATTTAGTAGTAGCTGCTAAAACAAATCCAGAAGATAAGCATAGAGGAATGAGTATTTTTATTGTAGATAGAGATACTCCAGGAATTTCATCAACTAAATTAGATAAGTTAGGTTGGAGAGCTTCAGATACTGCAGAAATAGCTTTTGATAATGTGGTAATTCCTGCTGAAAACTTAATGGGAGAAGAAGGTAAAGGGTTTCCTTATATCATGCAACATTTTGCATTAGAACGTTTGGTTATGGGAATCAATGCACATGCGCGTGCAGAATATGCAGTTGACTATGCAGTGCAGTACATGAGCGAACGACAAGCATTCGGAAAAACATTAGATAAGTTTCAAGCCTTGCGACATAAAGTTGCTGAAATGGCGAGTAGAGTAGATATGTGTAAAGAGTACAACTATTCTATAGCAAAACGATTAAACGATGGTGTTTATGTTGTTAAAGAAGCAAGTATGAGTAAGTTGTTGTCTACAAAAATGGCAGATGAGGTAATTTATGATGCATTGCAATTATTAGGAGGTTATGGGTATATGGAAGAATATCCTATGGCGCGTTTACTTCGCGATAGCCGTTTAGGGCCAATCGGAGGAGGAACATCTGAAATCTTAAAAGAGATTATCGCAAAAATGGTAATAGATAAAAAGGAGTATAAACCAGCGACATAGAATTGTTTAAAAATATTAAAGTAATAAATCCTGTTTTTAGTAGCAGGATTTATTATTTAGAGTGTTTTTTTAAAGAAAAACCGATTAAAAAATAATTTGAATTTAAATAATACTTTGTATCTTTGCGGTCCAAATAAATAAAAAAAACATAATCTTCTGATATACTGTGTTTTATCGAAAGATTTTAAAATATAGAAAACTACAATGAAAGGAGGTGCAAAAACATGTTAATCATTCCAGTTAAAGAAGGAGAGAATATCGATAGAGCGTTAAAACGTTATAAGCGTAAATTTGATCGTACAAAAACGATGAAGCAACTACGTAACAGAAAGCAATTTACAAAGCCATCTGTAGCTAAACGTGCTCAAATGATTAAAGCATCTTACGTTCAGAAGTTAAGAACTCAAGAAGAAGTAGGATAGTATTTATCCTTAATTGTATAAAAAACCTGTGTTGATTTCAATACAGGTTTTTTTTGTACCTTCATTTTACTAAATAAAAGATATATGCTTATAGAAGCTTTTTTAGAATACCTAGAGTTTGAAAAGAACTATTCGAAACATACTATACAGGCATACAAAACAGATTTAATGGCATTTAAAGATTTTTGTGAAGTTGAATATGATCAAAAAGAATTGGCTGAGATTCACTATAACCAAATAAGAACATGGATCGTTAGTTTGGTTAACAATGGAGTTTCAAATAGAAGTGTGAATCGAAAGGTAAGTTCGTTAAAATCGTTTTATAAATTTTTGCAAAAGATAGGAGAGGTAACTATCAATCCATTGTCAAGTCATAAAGCATTAAAAACTCAAAAAAAGCTACAAACACCATTTGAGCAAAAAGAAATAGAAGAGGTGCTAAAATTGATTAATGATGAATCTGATTTTGTTTCTGTAAGAAACCGATTAATAGTAGAAATGCTATATTCAACAGGAATACGAAGAATTGAGTTAATTAATATCAAGGAAAAGGATATTGATTTTGGAAAGAAAGCGATAAAGGTATTAGGGAAAAGAAATAAAGAAAGATATGTAACTGTTTTACCTTCCGTATATAAAACAATGGAAGAATATTTAGAGCTAAAAAAAGCATATCAAAAAGAGAATGTTGAAGAATTATTGATAACAGAAAAAGGAGTTAAAATTTATGAAACTCTTGTTTACCGAATAATAAATTTGTACTTTAGTAGGGTGTCCACAAAAGTGAAAAAGAGCCCACATATTCTAAGGCACGCTTTTGCTACACATCTACTTAATAACGGTGCGTCGTTAAATTCGGTTAAAGAATTACTAGGGCATTCAAGTTTAGCCTCTACCCAAGTCTATACGCATAATAGCTTGGAGCAAATAAAAAAAGTGTATAATAAGGCTCACCCTAGAGAGTCGACCTAAAGATTGAAGAATTATGAAGGTATTCACGCAGTCAGTAAATTTCTCAGCAGACAAAAAATTAATAGATTTTATTGAGAAAAAAGTAGGGGGATTAGAAAAGTTTCACGACAAAATTGTTGATGCAGAAGTGTTTTTAAAAGTGCAGAAAACGAGTGAAAAAGAAAACAAAATTACGGAGATAAAAATCAATATTCCAGGGAATGAGTTGATTGTAAAAAAGCAATGTAAAACCTTTGAAGAAGGAGTTAGTATGTCGGTAGAATCGTTGAAAAGACAGTTACGAAGATCGAAAGAAAAAATAAAGGATGCTTTGGTGTCATAAAAACATAAAAAATAATTGAAAAAAGTTTTAGAAATTCAAAATAACTTTTTACATTTGCAGTCCGTTAGAAATAGCGGATTGTTTTTTTATAGCAATTGCCGATGTAGCTCAGCTGGCTAGAGCAGCTGATTTGTAATCAGCAGGTCGTGGGTTCGAGTCCCTCCATCGGCTCTAAAAGAACAAAAGTTCATTAAAATTTTGATTTAAGATTTTGGGGAGATTCCAGAGCGGCCAAATGGGACGGACTGTAACTCCGTTGTCTTACGACTTCGCAGGTTCGAATCCTGCTCTCCCCACTAAAATCTTAAACTAGCAAAATTGCGGGAGTAGCTCAGTTGGTAGAGCGTCAGCCTTCCAAGCTGAATGTCGCCGGTTCGAACCCGGTCTCCCGCTCTAAATTCGTTGCCGACATAGCTCAGTTGGTAGAGCGCATCCTTGGTAGGGATGAGGTCACGGGTTCAAATCCCGTTGTTGGCTCTATTTTAGAGTTTATTTGACAAGAGTTTTAAAATAACACTAAATATATTTAACTAAGAATTAAAATTAATAATCATGGCAAAAGGAACTTATGATCGTTCGAAACCGCACTTAAATGTAGGTACTATTGGTCACGTAGATCACGGTAAAACTACTTTAACTGCTGCAATTACAAAAGTTTTAGCAGATGCAGGATATTCTGAGCAAAGAGCTTTTGATCAAATCGATAACGCTCCAGAAGAAAAAGAAAGAGGTATTACAATTAACTCTTCTCACGTAGAGTACGCAACAGCTAACCGTCACTACGCACACGTTGACTGTCCAGGTCACGCCGATTACGTAAAGAACATGGTAACTGGAGCTGCACAAATGGATGGAGCTATCTTAGTAGTTGCTGCTACAGATGGTCCAATGCCACAAACTCGTGAGCACATCTTATTAGGTCGTCAGGTAGGTATTCCACGTATCGTTGTTTTCTTAAACAAAGTTGATATGGTTGATGATGAGGAGTTATTAGAGTTAGTAGAGATGGAAGTAAGAGATTTATTATCTTTCTATGATTACGATGGAGATAATGGTCCTGTTATTGCTGGTTCTGCTTTAGGTGCTTTAAACGGAGAGCAAAAGTGGGTTGATACAGTTTTAGAATTAATGGAAGCTGTGGATACTTGGATCGAAGAGCCACCAAGAGATACTGAAAAGCCATTCTTAATGCCAATCGAAGATGTATTCTCTATTACTGGTCGTGGTACTGTAGCAACAGGACGTATCGAAACTGGTATCATCAACACTGGAGATCCTGTAGAGATCATCGGTATGGGTGACGAGAAATTAACTTCTACTGTA
Source organism: Tenacibaculum sp. (assembly GCF_050290165.1). Lineage (GTDB taxonomy): Bacteria > Bacteroidota > Bacteroidia > Flavobacteriales > Flavobacteriaceae > Polaribacter. Next base: position 170,250 of record NZ_JBNKHD010000015.1, read on the forward strand.
ACTGGTATCGAAATGTTCCGTCAAATCTTAGATAGAGGTGAAGCTGGAGATAACGCAGGTATCTTATTAAGAGGTATTGCAAAAGAAGATATCAAGAGAGGTATGGTAATCTGTAAGCCAGGTTCAATTACTCCACACGCTAAGTTTAAAGCTGAGGTATATATCTTAAAGAAAGAAGAAGGTGGACGTCACACTCCATTCCACAACAACTACCGTCCACAGTTCTACGTACGTACAACTGACGTAACTGGTAACATCAACTTACCTGATGGAGTAGAAATGGTAATGCCAGGTGATAACTTAACTATTACTGTAGACTTAATCCAACCAATCGCATTAAACGTTGGTTTACAATTCGCTATCCGTGAAGGAGGTAGAACTGTAGGAGCTGGTCAGGTAACTGAAATTTTAGACTAATTATAGTTTAATTATAAATTATAAGGAGTCTCCTTATTAGTGAGACTCCTTTATAAATACGGGTTTAGCTCAGTTGGTAGAGCACTGGTCTCCAAAACCAGGTGTCGGGAGTTCGAGTCTCTCAACCCGTGCAAAAAAAACTAAAACGAGTTGTGGTTTTTCCGCAGCTCGTTAAACGGATAAAATATGAGTAACTTTATACAATACATTAAAGGTTCTTTTGAAGAATTAAATACCAATATGACATGGGTTTCTCGTGAAGAAGCACAAAAGTCTACTGTGGTAGTTGCAGCATTTACAATTGTTTTTGCTTTAGCTGTAGCTGCTATAGATAAGGTTTTTCAAGCGGGGTTAGATAACTTCTTTAAAATGTTTTAATGATGGCTGAGTCGGTGATGAAATGGTATGTGGTTAGAGCTATTGGAGGTCAAGAAAATAAGGTAAAAACTTATATCGAGACTGAGATTGCTCGTCATGGGTTGTCTGATTATGTAAACCAAGTAATCGTTCCAACAGAAAAAGTTATTCAAGTAAGAAACGGAAAGAAAATAAACAGAGAGAGAGTTTATTTTCCTGGTTATGTAATGGTAGAAGCTAATTTAGCTGGAGAAGTTCCTCACGTAATTAGATCCGTAACAGGAGTTATTGGGTTTTTAGGTGAAACTAAAGGAGGTGATCCTGTACCAATGCGTAAATCAGAAGTAAACAGAATGTTAGGTAAGGTTGATGAACTTTCTGTTAGAGATGAAAACGTTGCAATTCCTTATTCAGTTGGTGAAACTGTAAAAGTAATTGACGGGCCTTTCAACGGATTCGATGGAACAGTTGAAAAGGTTAACGAAGAAAAGCGTAAGTTAGAAGTAATGGTTAAGATTTTTGGAAGAAAAACACCATTAGAACTAAATTACATGCAAGTAGAGAAAATATAATTGTTACACCTATATTTTGGTGTGTTTAAGCTTCCAATTTAAGCACATCGTTAAATCTTAAACAATGGCAAAAGAAGTAAGTAAATTAGTAAAACTACAAGTAAGGGGAGGTGCAGCGAATCCGTCGCCACCAGTTGGACCCGCTTTAGGTGCTGCCGGTGTTAACATCATGGAGTTCTGTAAGCAATTTAATGCTCGTACACAGGACAAACAAGGTAAAGTATTACCTGTTGTTATTACGGTTTATACAGACAAATCTTTCGAGTTTGTTGTAAAAACTCCACCAGCTGCAGTACAATTAATGGAAGCGGCCAAAATTAAGAAAGGTTCAGGTGAGCCTAATAGAAAGAAAGTAGCAAGCGTTTCTTGGGATGAAATTCGTGGAATTGCAGAAGACAAAATGGCAGATATGAATGCCTTTGAAGTTGAGTCTGCAATGAGAATGATTGCCGGAACAGCTCGTTCTATGGGATTAACAGTAACAGGTGATGCTCCTGCATAAACTTAAAAGAGATTTAGAAAATGGCAAGATTGACTAAAAAACAAAAAGAGGCTCGTGCTAAAGTAGATAGCTCTAAAGTTTATAATTTAAGTGAAGCATCAGCTTTAGTTAAAGAAATTACAAACGTAAAATTTGATGCATCTGTTGATTTAGCAGTACGTTTAGGAGTAGATCCTCGTAAAGCTAACCAAATGGTACGTGGAGTTGTAACATTACCTCACGGAACTGGTAAAGATGTAAAAGTTTTAGCATTAGTTACTCCAGATAAAGAAGCAGAAGCTAAAGAAGCAGGTGCTGATTATGTTGGATTAGATGAGTACCTTCAAAAAATTAAAGGAGGTTGGACTGATGTTGACGTTATTATTACTATGCCTTCAGTAATGGGTAAATTAGGTCCTTTAGGACGTGTATTAGGTCCTCGTGGTTTAATGCCAAACCCAAAAACAGGTACAGTAACTATGGATGTTGCAAAAGCAGTACAAGAAGTAAAAGCGGGTAAAATCGACTTTAAAGTAGATAAAACTGGTATTGTACACGCTGCAATCGGAAAAGCATCTTTCGATGCTGCTAAGATTACAGAAAATGCAAACGAGTTAATTCAAACATTAATTAAATTAAAGCCAACAGCGGCTAAAGGAACTTATATTAAGAGTATCTTTATTTCTTCTACTATGAGTCCTAGTGTTGCTGTAGATGTTAAAACAGTATCGTAAGGCAGTTAAAACTTTTTAATTATGACTAGAGAGGAAAAATCACAAGTAATACAAGATTTAACAGCACAATTAGCAGATACTAGCACCATCTATTTAGCAGATATTTCTGGTTTAGATGCAGCTACCACATCTAACTTACGTAGAGCTTGTTTCAAAGCTAACGTACAATTGGCTGTTGTTAAAAATACATTGCTTTCTAAAGCAATGGAAGCTTCTGATAAAGATTTTGGAGAGTTACCAGACGTATTAAAAGGTAATACTTCAATGTTAATTGCTGAGGCTGCGAATGCACCAGCAAAAGTTATCAAAGAGTTCAGAAAAAAATCAAAAGATCGTCCTTTATTAAAAGGAGCGTATGTTGAGGAGGCAGTTTATATTGGAGATGAACAATTAGACGCTCTTGTTAACATTAAATCTAGAGAAGAACTTATTGGAGATATTATTACGTTATTACAATCTCCTGCTAAGAATGTTGTTTCAGCATTACAATCAGGTGGTGGTAAATTATCAGGTATCTTAAAGACATTATCAGAAAAATAATTTCGCGCACTAATAAACTAAAATAATAAAATTTTTAAAAACAATTAAAATGGCAGATTTAAAAGATTTCGCAGAACAATTAGTTAACTTAACAGTAAAAGAAGTTAATGAATTAGCTGATATTTTAAAAGAAGAGTATGGTATTGAGCCAGCAGCAGCAGCTGTAGCAGTAGCAGGTCCAGTAGCAGGTGGTGGAGATGCAGCTGAAGAAAAAACTGAATTTGATGTAATCTTAAAAGCAGCAGGTGCTTCTAAATTAGCAGTTGTAAAGTTAGTTAAAGAATTAACTGGATTAGGATTAAAAGAAGCTAAAGAAATCGTTGATAGCGCACCAGCACCAGTAAAAGAAGGAATCTCTAAAGATGAGGCAGAAGGTCTTAAAAAATCTTTAGAAGAAGCAGGAGCTGAGGTAGAGCTTAAGTAAGCTATACTCCCGATTTAAAACGGGGAAAAACAATTAAGGTTTAGGTACTAAAAACACATGTTTTTAGGCCTAAACCATTTTGTGTATATATTCGTTCTTTATTTTCACAATATATTTTATTGTGTTTTTACGATTATAAAGTGCTGATTTTTAATCAGTAAAAAGCAATTAAAATTGCAGTATTGAAACAACAAAGTTTCAAAAATAATATTTTTAATTAAAAATAGCATCTCTTTTGGCAACGATAAATACTACTGAAAGAATTAACTTCGCATCATCGCAGTTAGGAGCTGATTATCCAGATTTTTTAGATATTCAGGTAAAATCTTTCCAAGATTTTTTCCAACTGCAAACTAAAGCTGAGGAGCGAGGTGAAGAAGGTTTGTATAAAACCTTTATGGATAACTTCCCGATTACAGATACCCGTAATCAATTTGTATTAGAATTTTTAGACTATTTTGTTGACCCGCCAAGATATAGCATTCAAGAATGTATAGAGCGTGGATTAACTTATAGTGTACCTTTAAAAGCACGTTTAAAATTATATTGTACTGACCCTGAACACGAAGATTTCGAAACCATCGTTCAAGATGTATATTTAGGTACAATTCCTTATATGACAAACTCTGGAACCTTTATTATTAATGGGGCAGAAAGAGTTGTGGTATCACAATTACACCGTTCACCAGGTGTATTCTTTGGGCAATCTTTCCATGCAAACGGAACCAAATTATACTCTGCAAGAGTTATTCCATTTAAAGGTTCTTGGATAGAATTTGCTACCGATATCAATCAAGTAATGTATGCTTATATTGATAGAAAGAAAAAATTACCAGTAACAACATTATTCAGAGCCATAGGTTTTGAAAGAGATAAAGATATTTTAGAAATCTTTGATTTAGCTGAAGAAGTAAAAGTATCTAAAGCAGGATTAAAGAAAGTATTAGGGCGTAAATTAGCGGCGAGAGTATTAAAGACTTGGCACGAAGATTTCGTAGACGAAGATACTGGAGAAGTAGTATCAATTGAGCGTAACGAAATTATTTATGACCGTGATACTATTATAGAAAAAGACGATATTGATGAAATAATCGAATCTGGAGCAAAAACTATCTTATTACACAAAGAAGATAATCAGCAAGCAGATTATGCCATCATCCATAATACATTACAAAAAGATCCTACAAACTCTGAAAAAGAGGCAGTAGAACATATATATAGACAGTTACGTAATGCTGAACCGCCAGACGAGGAAACTGCAAGAGGAATTATTGAAAAATTATTCTTCTCAGAGCAACGTTATAGTTTAGGTGAAGTAGGACGTTTTAGAATGAATACTAAACTTGGTTTAGATGAAGATTTAGATCAAAAAGTATTAACAAAGACTGATATCATTACTATTATTAAGTATTTAATTGAGTTAATCAATTCAAAGGCTGAAGTAGATGATATCGATCACTTATCTAACCGTCGTGTTAGAACTGTTGGTGAGCAATTAGCAGGTCAATTTGGTGTAGGTTTAGCTCGTATGGCACGTACTATTCGTGAAAGAATGAACGTTCGTGATAATGAGGTATTTACTCCAATCGACTTAATTAACGCTAAGACTTTATCTTCAGTAATTAACTCTTTCTTTGGTACTAACCAGTTATCTCAGTTCATGGATCAAACAAACCCATTAGCAGAGATTACTCATAAGCGTCGTTTATCGGCATTAGGACCAGGAGGTTTATCGCGTGAAAGAGCAGGTTTCGAGGTCCGTGACGTTCACTATACACACTATGGTCGTTTATGTCCTATCGAAACTCCTGAAGGACCAAACATTGGACTTATTTCTTCTTTAGCAGTATACGCTAAAGTAAACAGTATGGGATTCATTGAAACACCATATAAGAAAGTAGCTGATGGTTCAGTTTCTCCAGAAGAACCTATTTATTTAAGTGCTGAGGAGGAAGAAGGAATGAAGATTGCTCAATCTAACTTACCAGTAGCAAAAGATGGTAAGATTGAAACAGATAGAGTTATTGCTCGTGAAGAAGGAGATTTCCCAGTTGAAAGCCCAGAAGCAATTAATTATATGGACGTTGCTCCAAACCAAATCGCTTCTATTTCAGCATCGTTAATTCCTTTCTTAGAGCATGATGATGCGAACCGTGCATTGATGGGATCGAACATGATGCGTCAAGCTGTTCCATTATTACGTCCAGAATCTCCAATCGTAGGTACTGGTTTAGAGCGTAGAGTAGCAAAAGACTCTCGTATCTTAATCAACGCTGAAGGAGCTGGAGTTGTTGAGTATGTAGATGCTAACAAAATTACAATTAAGTACGATAGAACTGAAGAAGAGCGCATGGTAAGCTTTGACCCAGATGAGAGATCGTATGACTTAATTAAATTTAGAAAAACCAACCAAGGTACAAACATCAACTTAAAACCAATTGTAAAAGTAGGTGATAGAGTTGAAGAAGGACAAGTACTTTGTGAAGGTTATGCAACACAAAAAGGAGAATTAGCTTTAGGTAGAAACATGAAAGTAGCCTTTATGCCTTGGAAAGGGTATAACTTCGAGGATGCGATTGTGATTTCTGAAAAAGTTGTTCGTGAAGATATCTTTACTTCTATCCACATTGATGAATATTCGTTAGATGTTCGTGATACGAAGTTAGGAGCAGAGGAGTTAACAAACGATATTCCTAACGTTTCAGAAGAGGCTACTAAAGACTTAGATGAAAACGGTATGATTCGTATTGGAGCAGAGGTAAATCCTGGTGACATCTTAATTGGTAAGATTACACCTAAAGGAGAATCTGATCCAACTCCAGAAGAAAAGTTATTACGTGCCATTTTTGGTGATAAAGCAGGTGATGTAAAAGACGCATCATTAAAAGCTTCTCCATCATTAAGAGGGGTTGTAATTAACAAGAAATTATTTAAACGTGCAGTAAAAGATAAGAATAAGCGTGCTCGCGATAAGGAAGCTATTGCTAAATTAGAAGCATCTTATGTATCTAAATTTGAAACGTTAAAAGAAACTTTAGTAGAAAAATTATTCAACTTAGTATCAGGTAAAACTTCTCAAGGAGTGTATAACGATTTAGGAGAAGAAGTATTACCAAAAGGTAAAAAGTTCACTCAAAAAATGTTAAACTCTGTTGAAGACTTTACACATTTAAATGGAGTTTGGACTACTGATAAAGAGTTGAACGATTTAGTTGTAGAATTAGTTCACAACTATAAGATTAAAGTAAATGATTTACAAGGTATTTTACGTCGTGAGAAATTCACTATTTCTGTAGGAGACGAATTACCAGCAGGAATCTTAAAGCTTGCTAAAATTTATGTTGCTAAAAAACGTAAATTAAAAGTAGGAGATAAGATGGCAGGACGTCACGGAAACAAAGGTATTGTTGCACGTATTGTACGTCAAGAAGACATGCCTTTCTTAGAAGACGGAACCCCAGTAGACATCGTATTGAACCCATTAGGGGTACCATCGCGTATGAACATTGGTCAGATTTATGAAACTGTTCTTGGTTGGGCAGGTCAAAAATTAGGTCAAAAATACGCAACTCCAATTTTTGATGGGGCTTCTTTAGATGAGATTAATAAATTAACAGACGAAGCAGGTATTCCAAGATTCGGTCATACATACTTATATGACGGAGGTACAGGTAAGCGTTTTGACCAACCAGCAACAGTAGGGGTAATTTATATGATTAAGTTAGGTCACATGATTGAAGATAAGATGCATGCGCGTTCTATCGGACCTTACTCATTAATTACACAACAACCATTAGGAGGTAAAGCTCAGTTTGGAGGTCAGCGTTTTGGAGAGATGGAAGTTTGGGCACTTGAAGCATATGGTGCATCAAGTATCTTACGTGAAATCTTAACTGTTAAGTCTGATGACGTATTAGGTAGAGCTAAAACTTACGAAAGTATTGTTAAAGGAGAGGCTATGCCAGAACCAGGTTTACCAGAATCATTTAACGTATTAATGCACGAACTTAAAGGTTTAGGATTAGACGTTAAATTAGAAGAATAATCACAGTGAAATGTCTCAGAGTTTTGGCTCTGAGACAAATCATTTTTTCAATATCAGTCTTTATATAAGACATTTATTTTTAATTCGAATCCATTATCATGGCAAGAAAAAACGAAAAATACACTGTTAAGAAGTTTAACAAAATCTCAATAGGTTTAGCATCTCCTGAGTCTATTTTAGAGGCTTCTAAAGGTGAGGTGTTAAAACCAGAAACTATTAACTACCGTACACATAAACCAGAAAGAGATGGGTTGTTTTGTGAGCGTATCTTTGGTCCTGTAAAAGATTACGAGTGTGCGTGTGGTAAATATAAAAGAATTCGATATAAAGGTATCGTTTGTGACCGTTGTGGGGTTGAAGTTACTGAGAAAAAAGTACGTAGAGATAGAGTAGGTCATATTAACTTAGTGGTACCTGTAGCACATATTTGGTATTTTAGATCATTACCTAACAAAATGGGATACCTTTTAGGTTTACCATCTAAAAAGTTAGATATGATTATTTACTACGAGCGTTACGTAGTAATTCAACCAGGTATAGCTAAAAATGCTGAAGGAGAACCATTACAAAAAATGGATTTCTTAACAGAAGAAGAGTATTTAGATATTTTAGATACACTTCCACAAGAAAATATGTATTTAGAAGATTCTGATCCTAACAAGTTTATCGCTAAAATGGGAGCAGAGTGTTTAATTGATTTATTAGAAAGAATCGATTTAGATACATTATCATATGAGTTACGTCATAAAGCAAATACTGAAACTTCAAAACAACGTAAAAACGAAGCATTAAAACGTTTAAATGTTGTTGAAGCGTTTAGAGAATCTCAACAAAATAGAGAAAACAAACCAGAGTGGATGATTATGAAAGTAATTCCGGTTATTCCACCAGAATTACGTCCATTAGTTCCATTAGATGGAGGTCGTTTCGCTACTTCTGATTTGAATGATTTATACCGTCGTGTAATTATCCGTAACAATCGTTTAAAGCGATTAATGGAAATTAAAGCTCCAGAAGTAATTTTACGTAACGAAAAACGTATGTTGCAAGAATCAGTAGATTCATTATTTGATAACACACGTAAATCATCTGCAGTAAAAACTGAGTCTAACAGACCATTAAAATCATTATCTGATAGTTTAAAAGGTAAACAAGGACGTTTCCGTCAAAACTTATTAGGTAAGCGTGTTGATTATTCTGCACGTTCGGTAATTGTTGTTGGACCTGAGTTAAAATTATACGAGTGTGGATTGCCAAAAGATATGGCAGCTGAACTTTACAAGCCTTTCGTAATTCGTAAGTTAATCGAAAGAGGAATTGTTAAGACAGTAAAATCTGCAAAGAAAATTATTGACAGAAAAGAACCAGTTGTTTGGGATATTTTAGAAAATGTAATTAAAGGACACCCAGTTTTATTAAACCGTGCCCCTACCTTACACCGTTTAGGTATCCAAGCATTCCAACCGAAATTAATTGAAGGTAAAGCAATTCGTTTACACCCATTAGTGTGTACAGCCTTCAACGCCGATTTCGATGGGGATCAAATGGCGGTTCACTTACCATTAGGACCAGAAGCTATTTTAGAAGCACAATTACTAATGTTAGCTTCTCACAATATCTTAAACCCTGCAAACGGAGCTCCAATTACGGTACCGTCTCAGGATATGGTTTTAGGGTTATACTATATGACAAAAGAAAGAAAGTCAACTCCAGAAGTGCCAATTAAAGGTGAAGGGTTAATTTTCTATTCTCCAGAAGAAGTTATTATTGCCTTAAACGAAGGTAAAGTAGACTTAAATGCTGGTATAAAAGTACGTACTCAAGATGTAGAAAAAGGTGTACAAGTTACTAAGATTATTGAAACTACTGTAGGTAGAGTTTTATTTAACGAAGTAGTACCGGAAGCTGCAGGATACGTAAACGAGGTTTTAACTAAGAAATCTTTAAGAGGAATTATTGGTAACATTTTAAAAGTTACAAATATTCCTGCAGTAGGAAAATTCTTAGATGAAATCAAGAATATGGGATATAAATACGCTTTCGAAGGTGGTTTATCATTCTCATTAGGAGATATCATTATCCCAGAAGAAAAGCAAGCAATGATTGATGAAGCTAACGAAGAAGTGGATGGAATCATTATGAACTATAACATGGGTATGTTAACCCAAAAAGAACGTTATAATCAGGTAATTGATGTTTGGGGATCTACCAACAACCGATTAACTGAATTATCGATGAAGCGTTTACGTGAAGACCAACAAGGATTTAACTCAGTATATATGATGTTAGATTCTGGAGCGCGTGGATCGAAAGAGCAGATTCGTCAGTTAACAGGTATGCGTGGTTTGATGGCAAAACCTAAAAAATCGACAGCTAGTGGTGGAGAAATTATTGAAAACCCAATTTTATCGAACTTTAAAGAAGGTTTATCAATTTTAGAATACTTTATCTCTACGCACGGTGCTCGTAAAGGTCTTGCCGATACCGCATTAAAAACAGCCGATGCTGGTTATTTAACACGTCGTTTAGTAGATGTATCTCAGGATGTTATCGTAAATGAAGTAGATTGTGGTACATTAAGAGGATTAGAGGTAAGTCCATTAAAGAAAAATGATGAAATCGTTGAATCTTTAAGCGATAGAATTTCTGGTCGTACAGTATTACACGATGTATATGTTCCTAATACAGAAACGTTATTAGCTACTTCAGGTGAGTTAATTACTCCACTTTTAGCGGATAAAATTGAAGAAGCAGGAGTTGACATGGTAGAGGTAAGATCTCCGTTAACTTGTGAATCGGAAAAAGGAATTTGTGAAAAGTGTTACGGACAAAGTTTATCTACAGGTAAAAAAGTTCAAAGAGGTGAGGCAGTTGGTGTAATTGCGGCACAGTCTATTGGAGAGCCTGGTACACAGTTAACATTACGTACATTCCACGTAGGAGGGGTTGCAGGAAACATTTCTGAAGAGAATAAATTAATCTCTAAGTTTGATGGAAATGTAACTATTGACGATTTACGTACTGTAAAAGGTAAAGATACTAATGGAGAAGAAGTTGATATCGTAATTTCTCGTACAGCAGAAATCAAGATAACAGATAAGAAGACAGATGTAGTATTAAGTACTAACATTATTCCTTATGGTTCAATCATTTTCGATAAAGATAGAACTGAAGTTAAAAAAGGAGAAGCAATCTGTCAATGGGATCCATTTAACGGAGTTATCGTTTCAGAATTCGCTGGAAAAGTGAAGTTTGACAACTTAGAGCAAGGAATTAACTACTCTGTAGAGATTGATGAACAAACTGGTTTCCAAGAGAAAGTAATTACTGATTCTAAGAATAAGAAAATTATTCCTTCATTAATTATTGAGGATGCTGATGGTAATGCATTACGTTCTTACAGTTTACCAGTAGGTGCTCACTTAATAGTTGATAATGGAGATAAAGTTGAGTCAGGTAAAACATTAGTGAAGATTCCTCGTAAGTCAGGTAAAGCGGGAGATATTACAGGAGGTTTACCACGTGTAACAGAGTTATTCGAAGCACGTAACCCTTCTAACCCAGCTGTAGTTGCAGAGATTGATGGAGTTGTGTCATTTGGTAAGATTAAGCGTGGTAACCGCGAAATCATTATTGAATCTAAAACAGGAGATGTTAGGAAATACTTAATTAAGTTATCTAACCAAATCTTAGTTCAAGAAAATGACTTTATCAAAGCAGGTATGCCATTATCTGACGGAGCAATTACTCCAATAGATATCTTAAATATCAAAGGACCTTCAGCAGTACAAGAGTACTTAGTAAACGAAATTCAAGAAGTATATCGTTTACAAGGGGTGAAGATTAATGACAAGCATTTCGAAGTTGTTGTACGTCAAATGATGCGTAAAGTTAGAATTATTGATTCTGGAGATACATTATTCTTAGAAAATCAATTAGTTCATAAAACGGATTTCATCAAAGAAAACGATGCTATCTACGGAATGAAGGTTGTTGAAGATGCTGGAGATTCTGAGAAGTTAAAAGCAGGACAGATTATTACAGCTCGTCAATTAAGAGATGAGAACTCTATTTTACGTAGAGCAGATAAAAACTTAGTAGTAGCGCGTGATGCACAACCAGCAACAGCTGAACAAGTATTACAAGGTATTACAAGAGCTTCATTACAAACGAAGTCATTTATCTCAGCTGCGTCATTCCAGGAAACTACTAAAGTATTAAACGAAGCCGCAGTTAACGGTAAAGTTGATGACTTAGAAGGATTAAAAGAAAATGTAATTGTAGGTAAGCGTATACCTGCAGGTACAGGAATGAGAGTGTATGAAGATCAAATAGTTGGTCCAAAAGATGAAATAGAACAGAGTTTATAAAAACTTATGTTTATAAATTTTAATAAGGGTTTAGCGTTCTATGAGCGATAAACCCTTATTTTTTTAGTAAATTTACGTAAGAAACATTTTAAGTATGGAAGATAATAAAGAACCACAACTAAATATTGAGTTGGACCAAGATGTAGCAGAAGGGATTTATAGTAATTTAGCGATTATAAATCATTCTGTTTCAGAGTTTATAGTGGATTTTGTAAGAATATTACCTGGGGTGCCTAAAGCAAAAGTAAAATCAAGAATTATTTTAACTCCGCAACATGCAAAGCGGTTAGCAAAAGCACTTTCGGATAATGTTCATAAATTCGAGCAAGCACACGGTGAAATTAAAGATTACGAGCAACCACCAATTCCTTTAAATTTTGGAGGAACGACTGGAGAAGCATAAAAAAATCGCCTAATATACATTAGGCGATTTTTTTATTTATTTTTTTTAAAAGCCGTCAGATATATCTCTTAGCTCTTGTAAGTCTGTTATAAATATTTCCTTTCCTTTTAAATCGATTAACTTTTTCTTTTTAAATTCTGAAAGTAATCGAATAGCACTTTCTGTTGCAGTTCCTATAATATTGGCAATATCTTCACGAGAAAGGTTCACATTTATGGAACCATTTTCATTTTTATCAAACTTTGAGTCTAGTAATAAAAGAGTGGCAGCTAAACGTTGTTTTACCGTCTTTTGAGCCATATCCACAATAACATCATCTGCTTTTTTTAAAGAATTCGCCATTTTCTTTAAAATATCCATAGAGAAATTAGTGTTGTTTTCTAAATCTTTAATAATTTCTTCTTTTGGTATAAAGCAAACTTCCATATCATTAACAGCTATAGCTTTTAGATTTGAAGCTTCATTATTAATTAGACTACGTTCACCTATAATATCTCCTTTTTTTATTAAGTGAATAATTTGGTCTCTACCATTATCACTCATTTTAGAAACTTTACAAACTCCATCTTTAATACAAAAAACACCATTGATGTGTTCACCCTCGTCAAAAAGAAGTTCTCCTTTTTTAATTGTTTTAGAGGTTTTACATCCTGTAATTCTAATTAACTCTTCTTTTGTTAAAGCTTTTAAAGAATTGAATTCGCGAATAATACACTGTTCGCATTTGCTCATAACATGCCTTTTTTTACCTATTCAAATATAAGAAAAAGCTGACAATTATCATGTTTTAAATGGGGATGTTATTAGACATTTGCATTAGGCAAAAGAGTAAATATGGAAAGCACAATTTGTTTTCATTGTGGTAACGAGTGCGACACTAAAACAATTACTGTACAAGACAAAAGTTTTTGTTGTAATGGGTGTAAAACTGTTTATGAGATATTCTCAGAGAACAATTTAACTTGTTATTATGATTTTCAAAATAACCCAGGAGCTATTCCTGAGGAAATACACGGAAAATACGATTTTTTAGAAAATGAATCTATTATTGAAAAGCTACTAGAATTCAATGATGGTAACGTACAGGTAGTTAATTTATATATACCACATATACATTGTAGTTCATGTATTTGGGTGTTGGAAAACTTACATAAACTGCAAAGTAATGTATCGTCTTCACAAGTTAATTTCCCAAAGAAAACAGTACGGGTAACGTATAATTCTGAAAAAACATCTTTAAAAGAAATTGTATTACTTCTTAGTTCTATAGGATATGAACCTTATATAAGCTTAGAAGATTATGAAGCAGGTAAAAAGAAAGTAGACCGTAGCTTAATTTACAAATTAGGGATTGCTGGTTTTGCTTTTGGAAATGTGATGTTTTTATCATTTCCAGAGTATTTTGAAGTCTCAGAATTTTGGCTGGAGCAATACAAAAATGTATTCCGATGGTTAATGTTTGCTTTTTCTCTTCCAGTAGTTTTCTATGCTGGTATTGACTATTTCATTTCGGCTTATAAAGGACTTCGCTCTAAAATTTTAAATATAGATGTTCCTATAGCTTTAGGAATTTTGGTGTTGTTTGTTCGTAGCACAGCAGAAATTATATTTGATTTAGGTACTGGTTTTTTCGATAGTTTAACAGGATTAGTATTCTTTTTATTACTAGGAAAATTCTTTCAACAAAAAACCTATAACTTTCTTTCATTTGAACGTGATTATAAATCGTATTTCCCCATAGCTGTAACTAGAATAACTTCAGATAAAAAAGAGGAGAATACTCAAATTTATGAGATAAAAAAAGGAGATAGGTTACTTATTAGAAATCAAGAATTAATTCCTGTTGATGGAATTTTGATTAATGGAAATGCACAAATAGATTACAGTTTTGTTACGGGAGAAGAGATTCCTGTGAATAAACAGTCAGGAGATAAATTATTTGCGGGAGGGAAACAGCTATCTGGAAGTATAGAAATGGAAGTATTGGCATCGGTTTCACAAAGTTATTTAACGCAATTGTGGAGCAATGATGTTTTTCAAAAAGATAAAAACTCATCTTTTAAAACATTAACAGATAAAATCAGTAAAAACTTTACTATTATAGTATTGTCAATAGCTTTATTATCAACTGTTTTTTGGTTGTACTACGATTCTAGCAAAGCTTTAAATGTATTTACTTCGGTATTAATTATAGCGTGTCCATGTGCTATAGCATTAGCTGGACCTTTTACTTTAGGAAACATGTTACGAATTTTTGGCAGAAAGAAGTTTTACCTAAAAAATGCAACAGTAGTAGAACAGTTAGCGGCGGTTAATTCAGTAATTTTTGATAAAACGGGAACACTAACAACCAATAAAGATAATACCATAACCTACGAAGGAGAAGCATTAAATACAATCCAAAAGTCAATTTTAAAGAGTTCTTTAAGATCGTCTAATCACCCGTTAAGTAGAATGTTATATGCATCGTTAGTAGAAGAAAAAATGTTATCTATAGAGAAATATAAAGAACTTGTAGGCAAAGGAATAGAAGTTTCTTATCAAGAAATAAAATTAAAAATAGGATCTTCTTCTTTTGTCAGAAATGCTAAAGAACAGACAAATTTAGATACTTCAGTACATATTAGTGTAAATGATGAATATAAAGGAAAATATATTTTTAAAAACGCTTACAGAAAAGGTGTAGAAGATTTGTTTTCAAACCTACAAAAGAAATATGAACTGTCAGTTGTTTCAGGGGATAATGAAGGTGAAAAGGAGTTTTTAGAAGAACTGTTGCCCAAACAAACCAAATTTTTATTCAACCAAAAGCCACAAGACAAATTGCACTATGTAGAAGAACTACAAGAACGAGGAAGAAGCGTCTTGATGATTGGTGATGGGTTGAATGATGCAGGAGCTTTGGCTCAAAGTAATGTAGGAGTAGCTATATCAGAAAATATAAATGTGTTTTCTCCTGCTTGTGATGTTATTTTAGACGCCACAAAATTCAACCAGATTGCGAATTATATTAAAGCGTCAAAAAAAGCAATACAAATTATAAAATATTGTTTTTTACTATCTTTAATGTATAACATTGTGGGGCTTTATTTTGCTGTAACAGGACAGTTAATGCCTGTAATTGCTGCAATATTAATGCCGTTGAGTTCAATAAGTGTTGTAGTGTTTACCACAATAGCTACAAATATGTTAGGAAGAAAAATAAATTAAAAAACATGCGAATTAATAAATATATAGATCATACTTTATTAAAAGCTACAGCTACAAAAGTAGATATAGTAAAATTGTGTGATGAAGCTAAGGAATATAACTTTCATGCAGTTTGTGTAAACGGAAGTTATGTAGAGTTGGCAAGTAAAGAATTACAAAATACAGAGGTGAAAGTAGCTGCTGTAATAGGTTTTCCTTTAGGAGCAATGACCACTGAAGCAAAAATTTTTGAAGCGAAAGATTGTATTGATAAAGGAGCTTCAGAGATAGATATGGTTATAAATATTGGAAAACTGTTGGATGGAGAAGAAGATTATGTTGAAAAAGAAATCCGATTGATAAAAGAAGCTATTGGAAAAAATATATTAAAAGTAATTTTTGAAAATTGTTACCTATCTAAAGAACAAATAAAAAAAGTAAGTCAGTTGGCTGTAAATGCAGGAGCAGATTTTGTGAAAACTTCAACTGGATTTGGTACTGGAGGAGCAACTTTTGAAGATGTTGTTATTATGAATAATATAGTTGATGGTAAAGCTCAAATAAAAGCAGCTGGCGGAATTAGAGATATCCAAACAGCATTAGAGTATATAAAAATGGGAGTTACTCGCTTAGGAACTTCCTCAGGAGTCTCTTTAATTAATGAAGGAGTTTCAGACCAAAATCAATATTAAACCCCAAACGAACAAAAGTTTAGTAACCAAAATATCCCAAAAATGAGTATACATATTGAAGCTAAAGAAGGAGACATCGCAGAAACCATTTTATTACCAGGTGACCCTTTGAGAGCAAAATGGATTGCAGACACTTTTTTAGAGGACGTTGCTTGTTATAATGATGTAAGAGGAATGTTAGGCTTTACAGGAAGCTATCAAGGAAAACGAATCTCGGTGCAAGGTACGGGTATGGGAATTCCGTCTACATTAATTTATTGTCATGAGTTGATTACCGAGTATGGAGTAAAAAATTTGATTCGAGTAGGTTCAGCAGGATCATATCAAAGAGAAGTAGAAATACGAGACATTGTTATTGCCATGGCAGCTTCAACCAACTCAGGACTGAATACAGTTCGTTTTAATGGAGCTGATTATGCGCCTACTGCAAGTTTTAAGTTATTTCAAAAAGCGATAGAGGTAGCTAAAGAAAAAAAGATACCAATCAAAGCGGGTAACGTATTAAGTTCGGATGAGTTTTATGCAGATGAATTTGAAAGCTATAAAAAATGGGCTGATTATGGTGTGTTATGTGTTGAAATGGAAACCAACGGGTTATATACTGTAGCAGCAAAGCACAAAGCAAATGCACTATCAATTTTAACTATTTCTGATAGCTTAGTTACAGGTGAAAGAACCACAGCTGATGAAAGAGAACAAACTTTTAAAGAAATGATAGAAATTGCTTTAGAATTGGCCTAATGTCAGTTCGAGTGATTTTGTTGAAGAAAGAAACAAAATAGTATCAAGAACATGAACTCACTTATTCAAAAATATAACATTCCAGGACCAAGATATACGAGTTATCCAACTGTTCCGTATTGGGATAATGAAACATTTTCAAAAGAAAAATGGATAAAAACTTTTAAACAATCGTTTATAGAAAGCAATTCATCAGAAGGAATCAGCTTGTATATTCATTTACCGTTTTGTGAGAGTTTATGTACGTTTTGTGCTTGTCACAAACACATAACAAAACGTCATGAAGTAGAAGATCCATATATAGAAACAGTTCTAAAAGAATGGCAGTTGTATGTGGATCTGGTTGATGAAAAACCAGTAATAAAAGAGATTCATTTAGGAGGAGGAACACCCACATTTTTTTCAGAAACACAATTAAAAAGACTAATTGAAGGAATCTTTAATAATGCAGAAAGACATCCTGATCATGAATTTAGTTTTGAGGGACACCCTAATAATACTTCGAAAGAACACTTACAAACGTTATATGATTTAGGGTTTACCAGAGTAAGTTTTGGGGTACAAGATTACAATCCAAAAGTACAAGAAGCAATTCATCGAATTCAACCTTTTGAAAATGTTCAAAAAGTACACAATTGGGCAAAAGAAATAGGGTACAAATCCATTAGCCATGATTTAGTGTTTGGACTCCCTTTTCAAACGAAAGAGAATGTAATCTACACCATTAATAAGACAAAAGAATTACAACCTGATAGAATTTCGTTTTATAGTTATGCACATGTTCCCTGGGTAAAAGGAGTGGGGCAGCGTGGTTTTAATGAAGATGATTTACCTAAAAATGAAGAGAAGCGTGAGTTATACGAAATAGGGAAGGATTTGTTCGCAGAAATGGGCTATGTTGAAATAGGAATGGATCATTTTGCATTGCCTACAGATAGTTTATACAAGGCAACCCAAGAAAAAACATTACACCGTAATTTTATGGGATACACAGCCAATAAAACACAATTAATGATTGGGTTGGGAATGTCTGCAATATCCGATTCGTGGTATGGATTTGCACAAAATGTAAAGACAGTAAAAGAGTATGAAAAGGTAGTTAATGAAGGAGAAATTCCTGTTTTTAGAGGGCATATTTTATCAAAAGAAGACTTAATTATGAGAAAACATATTTTGAATATAATGTGTCATTTTGCTACTTCGTGGGAAGAAGAGCAATTACAGATAGAAAATGTGGAAATATATATAGAAAAGTTAGAAGAGATGATAGCTGATGGATTAGTTTCAGTTAAAGGAAGTAATCTAACGGTTCCAGAAAAAGCCAGACCGTACGTGAGAAATATTTGTATGGCATTTGATAAAAAACTCCATCAAAAACAACCCGAAACGAAATTGTTTTCAATGACGATTTAACTTTTTGTGAATAAGTGGTTTATGATAATTATCATTGCATGTCTACTTAAAAAACGATTAAATTTGAGTAAACTTAAAATCACATGTCATGAAAAAATTTGTAGTAGATTGGTCCAAAGAAGAGTTACAAACCTATCTTTTTATTTTTTGTATAAATGCCAATTATAAAGAAACAAAAGAAGAAATTGAAGCGATTTCGTTAAAGACAAACCAAGAAACATATAAGAAAATGCATGATGAGTTTGTAAAAGATAATGACTATGCGAGTATTCAAAAAATTAATGAATCACTTAAAAACTTAAACTATAGTAAAGAGGAAATAAATAAGCTATTTAAAGAGATAAAAGAGTTATTCTTATCAGATGGAAAGTATGAGATTTTGGAAAGAAATTTAATGACAGGGTTAAAAAGAGTTTTAGGTTAAACTTCTGAGATGTTTAATAAAAAAAGGATTTTATATTCATGAATATAAAATCCTTTTTTTTATGGCTAAAAAATTTCAAACAAATTTTGAAACATGACAAAAGTCATATTTTAAGAAAGTCTTCACACCTATTTTTGAACTATAATTATCAGGCAAGATATGAGCGTTATTTACTTACTACTTACACTAAGTATTTTAGTGGCTATTGTTTTTTTTATAGCATTTATTGTTTCGGTAAAAAATGGGCAGTACGATGATTCGTATACGCCATCAGTTCGTATGCTGTTTGACGATGAATTGGTAAAAGAAGACAATATTAACAACTAACAATAGATATTAAATTCAAATAGATTATGGAAATGCAACAATTTTATTACGATAATAAGATCGTAAAAAAATTCATCTACGCAACCTTACTATGGGGAATAGTAGGTTTTTCAGTAGGATTGTTATTGGCTTTTATGTTTTTGTTCCCAAATTTAACTAGCGGAATTTCGTGGTTAAGTTTTGGACGTTTAAGACCATTACATACGAACGCAGTAATTTTTGCATTCGTAGGAAATGCCATTTTTGCAGGAGTTTACTACTCACTACAACGATTACTGAAAGCCCGTATGGCGAGTGATTTTTTAAGTAACTTTAACTTTTGGGGATGGCAGTTAATAATTGTTGCAGCAGCAATAACACTTCCGTTAGGGTATACAACTTCAAAAGAATATGCCGAATTAGAATGGCCAATTGATATTGCCATAGCATTAGTTTGGGTAGCTTTTGGAGCGAACATGATTTGGACAATCTTACGAAGAAGACAACGTCATTTATACGTAGCAATATGGTTCTATTTAGGAACTTTTGTAACCGTAGCAGTACTGCACATTTTTAATAGTTTAGAACTACCTGTAAGCTTCTTAAAAAGTTACTCAGTATATGCAGGAGTACAGGATGCTTTGGTACAATGGTGGTACGGACATAATGCCGTTGCATTCTTTTTAACGACTCCGTTTTTAGGATTGATGTATTATTTTGTTCCTAAAGCGGCAAATCGCCCAGTATATTCGTATAGATTATCTATTGTACACTTCTGGTCATTAATTTTTATATACATCTGGGCAGGGCCACACCACTTATTATATACTTCGTTACCAGATTGGGCTCAAAACTTAGGAGTTGCATTTTCTGTAATGTTAATTGCACCGTCTTGGGGAGGTATGATCAATGGTTTATTGACACTACGTGGAGCTTGGGATAAAGTAAGAGTTGATCCTGTATTAAAGTTCATGGTAGTAGCCATTACGGGTTATGGTATGGCAACCTTTGAAGGTCCAATGCTATCGTTAAAAAACGTAAATGCAATAGCACACTTTAGTGATTGGATTATTGCTCACGTACACGTAGGTGCTTTAGCATGGAACGGATTCTTAACCTTTGGTATGTTATACTGGTTAGTACCAAGAATGTTCAAAACAAAATTATACTCTACAGCATTAGCTAACTTCCACTTCTGGATTGGAACTTTAGGTATCATCATGTATGCATTACCTATGTATGTAGCAGGATTTGTACAAGCTTCAATGTGGAAACAATTTAATCCAGATGGAACCTTAACATATGGAAACTTCTTAGAAACGGTTAACGAAATCATTCCAATGTATTGGATGCGTGCTATTGGAGGAAGTTTATTTATCCTTGGAGCTTTCGTTATGCTATATAATATTGTTAAAACTGTGAGATCAGGTAGTGAAGTAACTGATGAATTAGCAGAAGCAGCAGCATTAACAAAGGTTTCTAAATATAGAACAACGAAAGAAGGTTGGCATACATGGTTAGAAAGAAGACCAATCAAATTAACAATTTATGCTACGATAGCTATTTTAATTGGAGGTGTTGTTCAAATTATACCAACATTATTAGTGAAATCTAACATACCAACAATTACAAGTGTGCAACCATATACTCCACTAGAATTAGAAGGAAGGGATATTTATATCCGTGAAGGATGTGTAGGATGTCACTCGCAAATGGTACGTCCATTTAGATCAGAAGTAGAGCGTTATGGAGAGTACGCTAAAGCAGGAGAGTTTGTGTACGATCATCCATTCTTATGGGGGTCTAAACGTACAGGGCCAGACTTACTTAGAGTTGGAGGAAAGTATAACGATAGTTGGCACTTAAATCACATGTACGATCCACAAAGTACTTCACCAGGTTCTATCATGCCATCATATCAATGGTTGGTGAAAAGTAAATTAGATAAGAACGATACTGAAGGAAAAATGAAGGCAATGGTGAGTTTAGGGGTTCCTTATACAGAAGAAGATATTGCTAATGCACAAACAAGTATGGAAGAGCAAGGAACTAAAATTCAAGAGAGCTTATATGCTGATCCTGATTTTGCAACAAATTATGAAGCAGATAAAAAGTACGCTCAAGAAAACGGACAAACTTTCATTGAGATGAAAGATAGAGAAATCGTAGCCCTAATTGCTTACTTACAACGATTAGGTACTGATATTAAGATTAAAGATGTTCAAGATCAATTAAGCGCTAAAAACTAGAAATTATGTTAAAGTTCATAAAAGGCCATATGGAAACCATTGCAGGTATTGAGGTATACCCAATAATATCACTAACCATATTCTTTACATTTTTTGTAGTGTTGTTTTGGTGGGTGTTCACAGCTAAAAAAGAATATATAAGTAGGGTAAGTAATTTACCATTAGATAACTAGTAAAATTAAACAAGATGAAAAAGTATTTTCAATCTATAGTATATATCATTTTTGTTGCAGTAACTTTTTTTACTATCGCTATTGCAATTAAATCATACCAAAATCCATTTAGTTTATACGAGCATCCTTTAGTATGGATAGCAATTGTAGCGTTGGTAATGGTAGTTGTTTTGAAAGAAACATTAAACATTGTAGCGCAGCAAAAAGCAGAGCAGCTTCAAATGGAGAAAGACGGTATTCAACCTGAAGAAGTTGATAATTGGGCTTGGGCTAAAAAAATTATTAGTAAATGGACAGCAGCTAAAGCTGTTGAAGAAGAGGATGAAATTATTTTGGATCATAACTATGATGGAATAAAAGAGTTAGATAATAACTTACCACCATGGTGGTTGTACATGTTCTACGCGACTATAATTTTTGCAGCTGTATATTTAGTAAGATATCATGTTCTTGGGGCAGATAATCAAGATATGGAGTATGCACAAGCAGTTGAAAAAGCAAAAAGAGAATTGGCAACGTTCAAATCAACTTCAAAAGAAGCTGTTATTGATGCAGAAACAGTTACTGTTTTAACATCAGAAGCTGATTTAAGTAGAGGGAAAGCTGTTTTTAATCTTAACTGTGCTGCATGTCACATCGCTGATGGTGGTGGAGGTATAGGTCCTAATTTAACCGATCAATATTGGATTTTAGGAGGAGGAATTAAAAATATCTTTAATACCATTTCTAATGGTGGTAGAGATGGAAAAGGAATGGTAGCTTGGAATAAAACCTTAAAACCTAATGACATTCAAAAAGTAGCTAGTTATATTATGTCTTTACAAGGTACAACTCCAGCAAAACCAAAAGCTCCTCAAGGTGAATTATATGTAGAAGAAGGGCAAACACAAACCTCAGGAGAACAACCAAAAGATAGCATACAATAAAGTATAATTTTATTACAAATTAGTTTTTAATAGTTGATATGGAAACACCCAAAAACGAACAGTTTAGAGATAGCATAGGTACGATAAACGAAGAGGGAAAACGTGCTTGGGTGTTTCCTAAAAAACCTAGTGGTAGGTTTTACAAATACCGTAGCTATGTAAGTTACTTTTTATTAGCCTTTTTATTATCGGCGCCTTTTATAAAAATTAACGGAAACCAGTTTTTACTGTTTAATGTTTTAGAACGCAAGTTTAATATTTTCGGATTTCCTTTTTGGCCACAAGATTTTCATTTAATGGTAATTTCTATGATTATTGGCGTGGTATTTATAATCCTATTTACCGTTGTTTTTGGTAGAATTTTTTGCGGGTGGATTTGTCCACAAACCATTTTCTTAGAAATGGTTTTTAGGAAAATAGAATATGCAATTGAAGGAGATAGAGGAAAGCAAATGCGCTTAGCTAAGCAACCATGGAATGCTGAAAAGATTAAAAAGAGAGTTTTAAAATGGAGTATCTTTTTTATCATCTCGTTTATTATAGCCAATGTTTTTTTAGCATATCTTATAGGGAGTGATGAACTAATTAGCTATATAACAACGAATCCTCTAGATCACATTAGTACATTAATATCCTTATTAATTTTTACAGGGGTATTCTATTTTGTATTTGCTTGGTTTAGAGAGCAGGTGTGCATTATTGCTTGTCCTTATGGAAGATTACAAGGAGTATTGCTTGATAATAAAACGATCAATGTAGCTTATGATCATGTAAGAGGAGAAGGAAAAACAGGAAGAGGTAAATTTAAAAAGAATGAAGATAGAACGGCTTTAGGAAAAGGAGATTGTATTGATTGTTTTCAATGTGTACATGTATGTCCTACAGGAATAGATATTCGTAATGGAACACAGTTGGAGTGTGTAAACTGTACAGCGTGTATTGATGAGTGTGATCATATGATGGAGAAGGTAGGTTTACCTAAAGGATTGATTCGTTATGCAAGTGAAGAAAACATTGTAAAGAAAGCGCCTTTCAAATTTACAGCTAGAATGAAAGGATACTCAGCAGTATTATTCATCTTGACAGGAATTTTAGTTGGAATGCTATTCTTAAGAAATGATGTTGAAGCTACAATTTTAAGGCTACCAGGGCAATTATATCAACACAAAGAAAATGATATTATTAGTAATATATATACTTACAAAGTAATTAATAAAACAACCAAACAAATAGATGATGTAAGCTATAAACTGTTATCTCATAAAGGAAAGATAGAAACAGTAACACATCAAAATTTTGAAGTACCTAAGCAAGGATTAGCAGAAGGTACACTGTTTATAGAGTTACATCAATCAGAAATGGAGAAGGAAAAAGTAAGCTTAAAAATAGGGGTGTATAGTGGAAATAAATTAATAGAAACCACAACGACCAATTTTTTAGGACCAAGAAGTTATAGATAAAAAATTATCTCTAGTACAGTAGAGAAATAAAAATATAAGGGTATCGACTGTACTCGACCTAACCTAAAACTAAATAAAATGAAACTAAACTGGGGCACGGGCATAGTAATCGCAATTATTGGGTTTATAGGGTTTATCATGTATTTTGTTATAACCATGAGTACAGATAAAAACTATAATCACGATTTAGTAACAGAAAAATATTATCAGCAAGAATTAGAATTTCAGCATAAAATTAATGCTACTAAAAATGCGAATACTTTAAAAGAGAAAATTAAAATAGAAAGAATTTCAGAAGGATTAAAAATCCATTTTCCAACAGATTTTAATCCTAAAGATATAAAAGGAAAAGTGTTCCTATATAGACCATCTGATAAACAACTGGATTTTGAAATGCCTATTTCGCTTTCCAATACATATTTGCTCGTGCCTGAGAATCGTTTGTTGGATGGTCGCTGGAACATCACAGTTTCCTGGACTTACAAAAGTAAAGATTATTTATACCAAGAAGAATTAGTTTACTAATGTTTCTTTCAGCAATCATATTAGGTTTCTTAGGAAGTTTTCACTGCATAGGTATGTGCGGTCCCATAGCTTTCATGCTACCTGTAGATAGAACAAACAAGGTAAAACAGTTTTTTCAAATTACGAGTTATCATTTAGGACGTTTATTTACTTATAGCTTAATAGGGTTATTATTTGGGGCTTTGGGTAAAGGATTTTATTTCTTTGGTTTTCAGCAGCAGCTTTCAATCATAGTTGGAATCTTAATGATTTTAATCATTCTGCTCCCTAAAACCTTTCAAAAATACAATTTGTCAAAACCAATAAATAAGTGGGTAATAAAAGTGAAATCTTCCTTAGGAAAAGAACTTAAAAATAGAGGAAATGATACTTTTTTAACCATTGGGTTTTTAAATGGCTTTTTACCTTGTGGATTGGTATACATGGCTGTTTTTGGGGCATTGAACACTACTAATATGTTGTCAGGTAGTTTGTATATGTTTCTTTTTGGTTTAGGAACCATTCCGTTAATGACATCGGTTGTTTATGTTGGTAATTTTGCAAGCGGATTGCTACGAAAGAAAATTCAACAAATCATACCTTACGTAGTAATATTTATTGGGGTTTTATTTGTTTTACGTGGTTTAGGTTTAGGAATCCCATATGTATCTCCATTACCAGTTACCGAGCTTCATAATTCTGTAGAAGGTTGTCATTAAAACAATTTTGATGATGATTATCATAGTTTTACTGCTAAAATTTAGGTAACTTTATAGGAAAGGTTATAAACACTCTTAAATGATTATATTATGAAAAAAATAATAGTACCCGTTGATTTTTCATTGCATTCGGAAAACGCTTTAAAAACGGCTGCTTTTTTAGCACAACAAACTGGAGCGGAAGTAGTAGCTGTGCATATGTTAGAATTATCGAATGCTGTAATTAGTCAGTCAGAAAGTTACATTCAGCAAGAAATGTTATTTTATTTAAAACTGACGGAAAAAAAATTCACCGATTTTTTAGAAAAGGATTATTTATCAAATATAAAGGTGACTCCTGTAATAAAGCACTTTAAAATTTTTAGTGAATTAGATAAATTGGCTAGAGAAGAAAATGCTGATTTGATAATAATGGGGTCGAAAGGAGTAGAAGGTTTAAAAGAAATGTTTATCGGTTCTAATACAGAGAAGGTAATCCGTTATGCACATACACCTGTGTTAGTAATCAAAGAAAAACCGATTTCGAAAAGAATAGAGAAAGTAATATTTGCTTGCGATTTTTCGGACGATGATGTTAAACCTTATATAAAAGCTAAAGACTTTTTTAAAAAAATAGGTTGTAATATAGAATTGGTATATGTAAGTACACCTACTTCTAAATTTAGAAGCACTAAAGAATTAGAAGAAAAAATGCTACGCTTTTTTTACCAAGCAGACGAGAGCGAAGAGCACATAAAAAATGTAAAGATTATATCAGATTTTTCAGTTGAAAAAGGAATCTTTTATTATGCTGATAAAGTAGGTTCAGATGTTTTAGTAGTAGCTACTCACGGAAGAAAAGGAATAGCACACTTTTTTGAAGGTAGTATTTCTGAAGATATAGCGAATCATAGTGAACTCCCTGTAATGTCGTTCAAAATTTAAATAAAAAAGCTCATTCAAATTGAATGAGCTTTTTTATTTAGTTTTTAATGGTTTCTTTAATTTTAACTTCTTTTTTCAATTCAGGTAATCTCTTTTTTAGGAATAGTATTTGTCCTAAGTGACTTGATTGATGTTCCATTACATGAAACCAGGCATATTGGTTAGATATACTTTTACCAGCATTTACACTTTTAAACCATTTATCATTTCTTTTTCGTAATTCTTCTATGGTTTTTTCTCTTACGTTATTATATATCTTTAAATAATAATCAATGGGTTTACCTTGTAACAAATCCCTTCCTTTACTGTCTAAATCCATTCCAGCTTCCCATTCTTCTGTTTTCTCTTTATTAATTAAAGGTTCACCAAAAGTATATTCTTGATAATAAACTTCTGCAGCGGCTAAATGCATAATTAATGCACCAATTCTGTTAGCTTTAGGGTCATGTAAATGGTCTACGTGTTCTTGAGGTAAATTTTTTACAGTACGTTCAACCCTTCTTTTTAAATCTTCTAACATCGAAATCATGCTTTCTATTTCAGGGTTTTTCGCGTTTTCTTTTCCTATATATCCCCATTTTTGATCTGGTACTTTTATACCTTTACCTTTTATAAGTAAAGATTGTTTTCCAGAAAAACTATCATTACTAGATTCTAAAGAGTATTCTTTTACTCTAACAGATTTTTTGTTATTAGTAGACTCATTCCAACCGATTATTTCATTATTGATAACAGCTTCTTCAAAGTTACTATTTACTAATTTAAATTCTTTAAAGTCACCTTTTTCATCTTCAATAAATAGCTTAATATCATCAAAATAAAAATCACCATTATAAGAACATAACATTCCAAAGTTTAAAGATTTTGAATTTTTATTTATATATCCTTCAATAGTATACTGTTTCCATTCGTCACTTCTTACTCTTCTGTTATTCATATTATCAAAAAAACCAACTTCACCATCCTTTGTGTCAACTCTAGCCCATAAACCACTCCAAGCCATTTCATCAAGAGGTTTTGTTTTTATACTACCTACTATTTTAAACTTCTTTTTGTTTTCTGAATTGATGTTAACAGTTTGAGTAAGCGAAGTCCAGTCTCTAGAAATAGTCTTTTGTTGAGAAAAAGAGAACAGTGTTAAGAATAGCAATTTGAAAGTAACAATACCTTTTATATTTTTCATATTTCTTTTTTTTCAAAAATAACAAAATAAAAAAACCGTTGAAAAAATAACAACGGTTTTTATATTTTGAAAAGAGAGTTCAATTATTTTTTCTCTTCAGCTTTAATATCACTTACAAATTTTTGTAGACGTTTACCATAATCAGAATTTTTAATCCTATCAGTTAAACTGTTATTGATAGTGTCTAACAATTGAATGTTAGCATCGTACAATTCTGATAAGGCAATAAATGGTGCTGCTTCATAATCTGCATTTGCTATAGCAAAGTTTGTAGTGAATAAAAAACGACGACGAACCATTTTATTGTAATCAGTTTCTAATTGCTTAAGTAATTCTTCATCTTTAGCTTGGCGAGCTTCTACTTCTTTCTTGATAAACTCTAATCGCTGATCCATAAACTTTTGATTTACTTCGCGATATTTATCCATTACCTCTTGGTTTTTAGAACCTTTTATTTCAGGTTTAAAGCCAAACTCTTCAATATTATCGTTAATAGTAATTTCACCTTCTTCACCAAAAAACATAATATGCTTATCAGTTGTATTACCATCAAAAGTTAAATAGTATACTACAGGAGATTGAACATCATCGGTCAATATAAATTTATCATCGCCTAATAAAGCCATAGAATCTACAGACACTAAAGCTGTATCTTTCATTTTTTGAAGATATAAAGTACCTTTTTTTAATCCTTTGATCTGACCTTTAACAATCATATTTCCTTCTTTCTTAGAGGAACAAGCAAAAGCTACTAGGGCAATTGCGAAAAGAGCAATAATTTTCTTCATTGAGTTCAAAATTTATTAGATGCAAATATGCAGATTTCTCTTAAACTTTAGAGGCTATTTCCATTAAAATTGTACACGCTATCGCACCAACAGTTCCAATAGCATATCCAAAAACTGCTAACAAAACACCTACAGTTGCTAATGAAGGGTGAAAAGCTTGTGCTACAATAGGTGCAGATGCTGCACCACCCACATTCGCTTGGCTACCTACAGCTAAGAAAAAGTAGGGTGCACGAATTAATTTAGCTACTAAGATTAACAATCCTGCATGTATAGCCATCCACACTAATCCAATAGCAATTAACCCCATATTCTCAAAAATCAAGGTTAAGTCCATTTTCATTCCAATGGTTGCTACTAAAATGTAAATGAAAATACTTCCTATTTTACTAGCTCCAGCACCTTCATAGTTTTTAGCTTTGGTAAATGATAATAGAACAGCTACAACAGTAGAGATGCTAATTAACCAAAAGAAACTTGAGCCTAAGAACGAAAAGATATTTCTCCATGTTTGAGATTCTATTTGAGCTGTTATAGAACCGAAAAAGTCTCCTAAATATTTAGCTGCAAAATGACCAAATCCAACAGTACCAAAGGCAATAGCAAGCATTATCATAAAATCGGTTAAAGTAGGATTCTTTTTAACACTTTGGGTGAATTTTGAAACGCGTTCTTTTAAATCATCTATAGCAGAATTATCAGCTTTTAACCATTTGTCTATTTTATCTTTCTTACCAATTCCTATTAGTAAAATAGCCATCCATATATTGGCAACAACGATATCAACAAATACCATCCCTCCATACTTCGCAGGGTTATATTTGTAAATTTCTAACATCGCTGTTTGGTTTGCTCCACCACCAATCCAGCTTCCAGAAAGGGTAGATAAACCTCTCCATACAGCATCAAATCCTGCACCACCAACTGTTTCTGGTGAAAAAATAGAGATTAATAAAATAGCAAGGGGACCACCAATTATAATACCAACAGTTCCTGTAAAAAACATGATTAAAGCTTTAGAACCTAAGTTAAAAATAGCTTTTAAGTCGATACTCAATGTCATTAATACTAAGGCTGCAGGTAATAAAAACCTACTGGATACATAATATAATTGAGATTTATTTTTTACAACTTCATCAGCTGCATTTGTAATTTCCCATTCAGGAGAAATCACTCCTAAAGTGGTGAATATTGCAGGAATAAAATATGCCATGAATAAACCTGGAACTATTTTATAAAACTTGTGCCAAAATCCTGAAGTTTTTGATTCTGTATAAAATACAAAACCTAAAGAAATCATTAAAATACCAAATACAATTGCATCGTTAGTAAAAAGAGGTGCTCCCATTTTAAAATTTAATTTTAGCTAAAGTATGAAATTATAGTTAGTTCTATTTTTTTGTGACTTTTGTTGATTGTTACTCTTAGTTGAATTCTATTAAAATTACCAATCTTATTATATAAATTAGTCAATATCCAGTTTGAAGTTTTTTTATATTTAGAAACTTTGTATGTAAAACCGGTACCAAACTAGTTTTGATTGTATATCTCTCCTTCAAAATCAAAAAAGAAAAGCTGCCTTTAAAGGCAGCTTTTTATAAATTGTTTAAAACAAATTTATAAAGTATGGCTAAGACATCTAATACATTCAGGGTTGCTTAAGTCAGTTGATTGATCTCCTCCTTCTCCCCAGCAATATGTTTGGCAAAAAGCATCGCCACCATTGATTATTTGTTGAGCTGTTTTGTTTAAAACTGTTCCTAAATTTTTAATAGAATTTTTCATTATTAATAGATTAAAATTTAATATAACCTCTGAACATTTAAAGACACTCAGAATATGTGTCTATTTTTCGCGAAAAAATATTTTTACTTTAAAGTATTTAAAAAAGATATGTATTGTTTTTCATAACATTTTGTATTAATAGCATGATAAAAGTACAAATTGGAGGAAATAAAAAATCACCCAAAAAGGGTGATTTTTTCCAACTTTTTTTGCCTATCATAGATAATAGATAAACAGTTTTTTTGATTAAAAAATAAGAGTAGTGTTTGTGTTTACAAATGCTATAGTGGTTTGCTTAGTGTTAGATTGTTGCTTAATAAAATTGGATGTTATTTATAATAAGCTTTTAAGATTTACAGTTATTCTTCTTTCTTTTTAGGCTCACGATTAGCTTCTTTAAGAGCTTGCATAAGCATCCATTCGATCTGACCATTGGTAGATCGAAATTCATCGGAAGCCCATTTTTCAATGGCTTTTAGCATATCTTCATTAATACGCAATGCAAATGCTTTCTTTTTTGCCATGTGTTGTTTTAAAACTATTTTTTAGAATTGTAAAAAATGATTGCAAAAATACAATTTCCTTTTTCTTCTAAATAAATGAAATTATAAAGGTCAAAACGCAGATTATCAAATATGTTATAGCTACAATCATTTTAGTTGATTTTATATTGATAATTTTCCAAAACACGTATTGCATCTTCTTTTTTACGAGTTCCAATAAGTATTTTTTTACCATTTTTCAGTTCTAGCTGAATTCCAACATCTCCTGAAATATTGATAGCAGTTCCTTTTTCCTTGTTTCTGAAAAAACTTCTTTTTAATCCCCAGCCACCATATTCTCCAATAGGGTTGTAAGTTCTGATATAAGCATTGTTTATTTCATGCCAAGCTATTTTTTTCATTGAAAGATGAAACGGAAAAAATTGATAATGAATTCCGTACTCATCTATTCTTGTGCTTAGCTTAAAAATAAAGATAAACGCAAAAGATAAAGTTAAACCAAGTAGAACAAGCATAAACTCTGTTGAACTCATTGTAGAGTTTTCTTGCGTATACTCTTTAACAATAAGTGTTATGGGGACAATTAAACTTACGGCTAAGATTATTAGCAACCAAAGCTGTGTAAAACGTTGTTCTTCTTTAAAGATTTTCATCTTATCTGTTTTTATCTCGTTCTAAAATAACTTCAATATTACCATCACTTACTTGGTAAGCACTAGCTACTTTCCAACCTTGTTTCGCATAATTGTTCAGATCATCTTCGAATTTTTGTCGTCCGTTAGACCAGCTAAATTTTCTATGTATGATTTTATATTCTTTCATTTATTAAGTGGTTTTATTGGGTTTAGTGACTTAATGTCCCAGTATTAACTACTGGAGAGGCTTCTTTATCACCACATAAAATCACTAATAAATTACTCACCATAGCTGCTTTGCGCTCTTCGTCTAATTCAACAATTTCTTTCTTGTTCAATTCATTCAAAGCCATATCTACCATTTCAACAGCTCCTTGTACTATTTTATGACGTGCAGCAACAATAGCAGTGGCTTGTTGACGCTTTAACATAGCACTTGCTATTTCTTGTGCATAAGCCAAATAACCAATACGTGCTTCTAAAACTTCGATACCAGCGATAGCTAAACGTTCTTCTAATTCTTTTTCTAAGGCTTCACTTACTTCATTTACACTAGAACGTAGAGTAATGTCTTCTTCATGGCCTTCATCAGCGAAATTATCATAAGGATACATACTTGCAAGTTTACGAACAGCAGCGTCGGTTTGAACTCGAACAAAGTTTTCGTAATTGTCAACATCAAAAGCAGCTTTATAGGTTTCAGTAACTCTCCATACCAAAATAGTACTAATCATAACAGGATTTCCTAATTTGTCATTTACCTTTAAACGTTCACTGTCAAAGTTACTAGCCCTTAATGAGATTGTTTTCTTTTTATATAAAGGGTTAGCCCAAAACAATCCGTTTTGTTTAACTGTACCCACATATTTTCCAAAGAATAATAAAACTTTAGAAGAATTTGGGTTTACTAGAATAAAACCTAAGGTTAAAATAAAAGCCAGTATGGTTAATAAGATATATGCTGGATTTTCATTTTTAACAGTCAATACAATTCCTCCTATAAATGAGAGTAACACGATAACAAACATTAAATATCCGTTGGCTGGTTTGATGATTTTTTCTGCTTTCATTTGTTTTAATTTAAAGTGATATTAAAATGATATCACAAAGATATAAGTTAATTTTTGTTAAATCCAAATTTTTGAGTAAATATTTTATAATTTAGCATTCAATTTTAATTATAAATTATAGATGAAAACAAAGCTTTTACTATTAGTAACTATTTTATTTGTGAACGTTTCTTTTGCTGCTAATAATGAAGATATTTGGGGACCTACAGGTCATAGAGCTACAGGAAAAATAGCTGAGAAGCATTTAACAAAAAGAGCTAAAAAGGAAATAGAAAAATTATTACAAGGAGAAAGTTTAGCATTTGTGTCAACTTATGCAGATGAAATAAAATCTGATAGAAAAAAATACGGAAAATTTTATACTTGGCATTACGTGAACATGCCGTTAGATGTTCGTTATGAAGATGTAGAGAAAAACCCAGAGGGTGATTTAGTAACAGGTATAGCAGAATGTGTGAAAGTATTGAAGAATGCTAATAGTTCAGTAGAAGATAAGCGTTTTTATTTGAAAATGTTAGTACACTTAATAGGAGATTTACATCAACCATTGCATATAGGTCAAAAAGAAGATAAAGGCGGGAATACTATACAGGTTCAATGGCATGGAGAAGGTTCTAATTTACACAGAGTTTGGGATGAGAACTTGATTGATAAATATGACATGAGTTACATAGAATTGGCTAACAATGCTAAACACTTATCAAAAGAACAAATAAAAGCTATTCAAAAGGGAAGTGTAATAGATTGGTTACAAGATACACATCAATTGACAAAGGAAGTATACAAGTCTGCTGAGGTGGGAGAAAACTTACGCTACCGTTATTCGTATGTATATTTTCCTGTTGTAAGAGAACAATTACAAAAAGGAGGATTACGTTTAGCTAAATTATTGAATGAGATTTTTGGTTAGACTTAGTTAATAGAACAAAAAAATAAAAAGCCCGGAAATTTTTTCTGGGCTTTTTTTCTTGTTAATCTTTAGTTAATTTTAGAATTAGAGAGCATAAATAATTAGTTTTGAAAGAAATGATTAAAGCAAATTAATGAATCCACTAATGAAGAAACTATTTACACTGCTATTATTTATCTGTACAACACTATCTGCTCAAACAATCGATTTGAGTTATTATTTGCCTAAAGATGTTTCTTATAACAAAAATATTCCTACACCAAAATCAGTTTTGGGACATGAAGTAGGAGAGTGGCATGTAACACATGATAAATTAGTGGAGTATATGAAGGCTTTGGCAAAATCTTCAGATAGGGTAACACTTGAAAATAGAGGAACAACCTACGAAGGAAGACCTTTATTATTATTGACAATTACATCGTCTAAAAATCATCAGAATTTAGAACAAATAAGAAAAAATCACATCAAAGCAACCGATGATGTTTCTGTCGATATAACTAATAGCCCGATTGTAGTATATCAAGGATTTTCAATTCATGGTAATGAAGCTAGTGGATCTAACGCAGCTTTAGCTGTAGCCTATTACTTGGCAGCAGGAAAAGGAGAGAAAATAGAAGAATTATTAGAGAAGACAGTGATTTTATTTGACCCGTCGTTGAATCCAGATGGTTTGCAGCGATTTGCTTATTGGGTAAATACAAATAAAGCAAATAACATCAACCCTGATCCAAATGATAGAGAGTATCATGAGGTTTGGCCTGGAGGAAGAACCAATCACTATTGGTTTGATATGAATCGTGATTGGTTACCGGTTCAATTACCTGAGAGTAAAGCAAGAATTGAAACATTTCATCAATGGTTACCCAATATTTTAACCGATCATCATGAAATGGGAACCAATTCAACCTTCTTTTTTCAACCAGGAATTCCTAGTAGAACGAATCCGTTAACTCCAAAAATGAATCAGGAATTGACGAAAGAAATTGCTGCTTTTCATGCAAAAGCGTTAGATAAAATTGGGTCAACTTACTATTCAGAAGAAAGTTTTGATGATTTTTATTATGGAAAAGGTTCAACTTTTCCAGATATTAATGGAGGTATAGGTATTTTGTTTGAACAAGGAAGTTCTCGGGGACATGCACAAGAAAGTGATAACGGTGTATTGACTTTTCCATTCACAATTCGCAATCAATTTACAGCAGCATTGTCAACTTTGGAAGCTGCTAAAAATATGCGAACGAAAATTTTACAATATCAACAAGATTTCTATAAAAATTCAAGAAGCTCAGAAAAAAATAACGCTATTGTTTTTGGCGATGAAAAGGATGCAGGGAAAACCAATCACTTAGCAGAGGTTTTGCAACGTCATCAAATTAAATTTCATGAATTAAAAGAAGATTTTACTTTAAAAGGGAAAAATTTCAAAAAGGGATATAGCTATGTAATACCAATGAATCAGAAAAACCATCGATTGGTAAAAGCGATGTTTGATGTGCAAACTTCATTTAAAGATAGTTTGTTTTACGATGTGTCAGCATGGACATTCAATTATGCGTTCGGAGTTGATTTTGTGGATGATGTTTCATTGTCAAAAGCAGGAGTAGAGGTGACTAAATTACAACCAAAACAAGGAACAATTCTACAAAAAAGTAGTGTAGGATATCTATTCTCTTGGAATGAGTATAATACACCTAAAGCATTGAATGCTATTTTAGAAAAAGGATTGCGCGCAAAAGTAGCGATGAAGAACTTTGTAAATGGTAACGATTCTTACGATTACGGAACCATTTTTATCCCAGCTCAAAATCAACAGCTAAAAGGAAGTGAATTATTTGATTTTTTAGGGAAAATAGCCAACGAAAACCATATTGAAATCAAAGGAGTAGCTACTGGTTTAAATGAAGGAATTGATTTAGGAAGTAGAAATTTTGAAGCAGTAAAACCACAAAAAGTAGCTATGTTGGTTGGAAACAAGATTACAAGTAGTGATGCTGGAGAGATTTGGCATTTGTTAGATCAACGTTATCATATGAAGTTAACAAAGCTAGATACAGATTATGCTTCAAGAATAAATTTAGCGAAGTACACAACGATTATTGTTCCCAATAGTCAACCTATTGATAAGAATTTAGAGGAAAAATTAAAAGTTTGGGTGCGTAATGGAGGCGTATTAATCGGATATAGAAATGCAATAGATTGGCTGTCGAACAAAGGATTTATCAATGTGAAATTTAATAAAGTGAAAATAGACTCTATTACTAATGTGACGTTTGAAAATCGTTCGTTGCAATCGGGAGCGCAAGTAATTGGAGGAGCTATTTTTGAAGCGAAACTAGATCGTTCACATCCAATTAATTTTGGTTATAAAAATGACAGGATTGCTTTGTTTAGAAACACGAAACAGTTTATACAACCTGATACTAAGAGTTATAATAACCCAATTCAATACACCAATAACCCGCTATTGAGTGGTTATATTTCAAAAGAAAATTTAAAAGAATTAAAAAATACGGTTCCTTTTAAAGCAGAAAAGTTAGGAAGTGGTAGCGTAATTATTTTCACTGATAATACTAATTTTAGAGCTTTTTGGTACGGAACTAACAAGTTATTGATGAATGCAATTTTCTTTGGAAAGTTGATGTAGGAAAAAAATAGAAATAAAAAACTTTAGTAATAATGGAGTAACTGTAACATTTTTCAGTGAAAATCGTCTTTTAAGTGTATTAACCAAAAAAAGACTATGAGTTTACTAAGAGTTTTATTAGCAATTTTCTTTCCTCCTTTGGCAGTACTAGGAAAAGGATGTGGGTCGGTGGTGATTGTATTTTTATTAACCCTTTGCGGATGGGTGCCAGGAGTTATTGGAGCATTAGTGATACTGAATAATCCTAAATAAGCAATGTGGTAATTCGGTAATTTAAAAATGAATTAATTAAAAGAAAACTCCAATTTGATAACATCAAGTTGGAGTTTTTTATAGTCTCTTTTCTAAACTCTAAATTCTCTACTCAAGAACTTCATCTATAATTTTACCAGAGGATCCATTTGGAAACTGAATTTGTAATAAATTAGAGATTGTAGGAGCAATATCTACAATTTCGTATTTCTTTCTTGATGTACCTTGTTTGATTCCGTTTCCGTAAAAAATCATAGGAATATGAGTGTCATACGTATATCCAGAACCGTGTGTGGTTCCTTTTTTAGAACTACTACTTATCGTTGATGGAGTTGGTATTAACATAACATCTCCAGAAAATTTTTGATTATAACCATTTTGTAAAGAGTTTAATACTCCATTAGTAAATGTGGTAGTTTGTAATGTCTTTGCAGTAACAGCCTTATAAATTCCTTTATAATTGATAGCTTCATCAGCAATGGTTTGAGCTACGGTTTGATAATCAAGTTTTAAATCTTGAATTTTATCTTTAGCTAAGAATACTTGAAAATTAGAAACGTTTTCAATGATTTCATCAGATTTAAAGTGTTTTAAAGTAACCTCGTTTAAAAAGTTTTTAAAAGCAACAGGCTTAATATAGTTTGCAGGTATTTTTACCGATTGTAAATAAGAAGGAACTTGCACCGCAGCATGATCAGCTGTTAAGAACAAAGTATAGTTATCTTTCCCAACTTGTGTATCTAAAAACTGGAATAAATCGGCTAAATCTTTATCTAAACGTAAATACGTGTCTTCAATTTCTTTGGATGCAACTCCAAATTGATGTCCCACATAATCAGTAGAAGAATAACTGATAGCAATAAAGTCTGTATATTCAGATTTTCCTAGTTTTTCATTAATAATAGCTGCTTTGGCGAAATCGGTCGTAAGAGAGTTTCCTGCAGGTGTAGCTTTAATAATACTATAGTTGTTATTCTTGCTTCTTAAAGAAGGAATATCATGAGGAAAAACAGGTTTTTCTTCCCCTTTAAATGTTACCTCAAAATTATTGTCGTCTTCAATACTTTCTGTATAGGTATTGATATCGTATAATGTTTCCCAAGGCTTACTTAAATACTCATCTACTTTACCAGATTTGTTAAAATCTTGTACCCAAGTAGGTAATTCATTTAAATAAAAAGACGAAGAGATCCATTGTCCTTTTTCACCTCCATCAAACCAATATGCTGCATTAGCAGTATGACCAGCAGGTAAAATAGCAGAACGATCTTTAAGGGCAATACCAATGGTTTTCCCATTCATATTTTGCGCTAACCTTAATTGATCGGTCATGGTGGTTGTCATCATTCTATAAGGAGACTTTTTACCTCCATCGCCATCATTTCCAATAGTGTTATAATTACTATCATCTACACAATAAATGGATTTCTTTGCATATTTATCATACCAATCATTGCTAATTATTCCATGGTTAGTTGGAGTAGTACCTGTATAAATAGAAGTATGTCCAACAGCGGTATACGTTGGAATGTAATTATAATGAGCATTTTCTAAAGAAAATCCATTGTTTAATAAGCGCTTAAAACCATCGTTTCCATATTTGTTAGCAAAACGGATGAGGTAATCGTAACGCATTTGGTCAACAACAACACCTACTACTAATTTTGGTTTTTGAGATTTCGTTTTTTTATTTGGAGCACAGCTAGTCAAACATAAGATAGCTGCCAAAAGAGCTAATTTTTTCATGTTAAATTTTAAAAAATTTAATGTCAAAGGTACACAAAAAGCAAGCTAAAACTCATAAATAAGATGTCGAGTTAATGGTTTTTTAATACTTTAGCAAAAAAGAAAAATAGAATTCGTTTAATGAACTATATTGAGCATATAGGTAAATACGTTGCAATGCTTAAACAGGTTTTTACTAAACCTCAAAGAGCCAGAGTATTTCGTGAAGCCTTATTTAGAGAGATTGAAGAATTAGGACATAAATCAATTGGAATTATAGCTTTTATCTCCTTTTTTATTGGTGGTGTAATCGCATTACAAACAGCCTTAAATTTAGAAAGCCCGTTTATCCCAAAATCTTTAATAGGGTTTGCAGCAAAGCGTTCGGTAATTTTAGAGTTTGCACCTACATTTTGTTCCATTATTTTGGCAGGAAAAGTAGGTTCGTATATCACTTCTAGTATTGGTACTATGCGTGTTACTGAGCAAATTGATGCATTAGAAGTTATGGGAATCAATTCTTTAAATTATTTAGTACTGCCTAAAATAATAGCAACCGTATTTTTTTATCCTTTTTTAATCATACTAGGAATGTTTTTAGGAATTTTCGGAGGATGGGTTGCTGGAGTTATTTCAGGGCTATTTTCAGGAATGGATTTTATTACAGGTGTTCAAATGGATTTTGATCCGTTTTTAATAACCTATGCCTTAATCAAAACTGTTGTTTTTGCTTTTTTAATTGCTACAGTACCTTCGTATCATGGGTATTATGTAAAAGGAGGGTCGTTAGAAGTTGGTAAAGCAAGTACGCAATCGGTAGTGTGGACGACTGTACTTATTGTAATAGCTAATTATTTCTTAACTCAAATGTTATTAACCTAATGATAGAAGTAAACAATTTACATAAAGGATTTAACGGTGTTGAGATTTTAAAAGGAATATCAACCACATTTAAACCAGGAGAAACTAGCTTGATAATAGGTAGAAGTGGTTCTGGGAAAACGGTATTTTTAAAATCATTGATAGGTTTACACACACCTGAAGAAGGAACTATTATATATGATGGATTAGCAAATGTGGACATGACACTAGAAGATAAGCGTCAATTTCGTCAAGAGTTAGGAATGGTTTTTCAAGGAAGTGCATTATTTGATTCGCAAACGGTAGAAGAAAATGTGATGTTTCCGCTTAAAATGTTCACAAAAAAGCCAGAAGATGAAATGTTGGATAGAGTGAACTTTGTATTAAAACGTGTAAACTTAGAAAACTCTAATCAAAAATTTCCAGCAGAATTATCTGGAGGGATGCAAAAGCGTGTAGCCATAGCACGTGCTATTGTAATGAACCCTAAATTTTTGTTTTGTGATGAACCTAACTCGGGATTAGATCCACAAACAGCTATTGTTATAGATAACCTTATTCAAGAAATTACCGACGAATATAAAATAACTACGGTAATCAATACACACGATATGAATTCGGTGATGGAAATAGGTGATAAGATTGTTTTTTTAAAAAATGGAGTCAAAGCATGGGAGGGATCACACAAAGAAATCTTTAAAACAGACAACGAAGCTGTGGTAGATTTTGTGTATTCTTCTAATTTATTTAAAAAAGTTAGACAAGCTTACTTAAATGATGGATAGGTAACTTTCTGTTTACTAGAAGGTAATAAAAAAGAGTGATTTTTTTTTAAAATAAATTCAAAAAAATGTTTGCTGAAACAATAAAACCTTCTATATTTGCACCCGCAAACGCAGAAAAGCAAAAGCAAAAAAATGACCGGGTAGCTCAGTTGGTAGAGCATCTCCCTTTTAAGGAGAGGGTCCTGGGTTCGAGCCCCAGCCCGGTCACTAGTAAAGCTTCTCGATAAAAGAGAAGCTTTTTTTAAAAGTTTTGGGGAGATTCCAGAGCGGCCAAATGGGACGGACTGTAACTCCGTTGTCTTACGACTTCGCAGGTTCGAATCCTGCTCTCCCCACAAAAAACCTCAATCATAACGATTGAGGTTTTTTTGTGTTTGTTAATATTTTGTTTAAGTTATTTTATTTTTTGTTAAACGAAAAATTGTAGCTTTGTTGAGAGTAGAATACTTAATCAAATGAAAAAAATCTTTTTATTTATAATCTTATTACAGTCTTATAGTCTGGTATCACAAAACCAAGGGAGAATTTCAGGTAGGGTAATTGATGCTAAAACGAGAGAAACACTTCCTTTTGTAAATGTATTGATATACGGAACAACGATAGGAGCAGTTTCTAATGAAAAAGGAACTTTTGAAGTAAAGAATGTTCCTTTAGGGTATAATAAAATACAGGTCTCCTTTATAGGGTACAAAACATTAATATCGGATGAATACTTAGTGACCAAAGACAATACTCCTTTTATAAGTATTGAGTTAAATGAAGATGAAACAAATCTTGAAGAAGTAGAAGTACAGGCAAGTTTGTTCAAAAGTTCAATTGAGAGTCCGTTATCTCTCCAATCTCTAGGAATTGCAGAAATTGAAAAAAATCCTGGTGGAGACAGAGATGTTTTAAAAGTAATACAATCTTTTCCAGGTGTAGCATCTAATCCAGGATTTAGAAACGATATAATTATTAGGGGAGGAGCTACATCAGAAAATAAGTTTTATTTAGAAGGTGTGGAGGTGCCAGTGATTAACCATTTCCAAACTCAGGGAGCTAGTGGTGGCCCTGTAGGGATTATTAATGCAGATTTAGTACAGAAAGTTGATTTTTATTCAAGTGCATTTCCAGCAAACAGAGGAAATACATTAAGTTCTGTAATAGAGTTTACGCAAAAAACAGGAAATTCAAAATCGTTGAATACCAGAGCTACTATTGGAACTTCTGATGCAGGAATTACTTTAGATGGACCGTTGGGAGAAAATACAACATTTGTTTTTTCTGCTCGTCAATCGTATTTACAGTTATTATTCAAATTGATAAAACTTCCTTTTTTACCAACATATAATGATTTTCAGGCAAACATAAAATCTCAAATCTCAAAAAATAGTGAGCTTTCCATAATCGCATTAGGAGCTATTGATGATTTTGAAATTAACAAGGGAGTAAACGATGGAGAAACTGATGTAGAAACGATAAAAAGAAACAAAGTTATTTTAAATTCAGTGCCAGTAAATAGCCAATGGAATTACACTGTGGGAGCAAGTTATAAGTACTTTGCACCTAATACAACACATCTGTTTGTATTGAGTAGAAATGAATGGAAAAACAAAGCGGTTAAATATTTTCTAAATGAAGAAACACCAGCTAATTTATTACTCGATTATTCATCAAAAGAAATAGAAAACAAGTTGAGGTACGAAAGTCGTTTCGAAAGTATTAATAATGTTGATTTCAATATAGGTTTTAATCTGGAAACAGCAAGATATACCAATAGGAATTATCAGAAAAATGCAAATTCAGATGGAGTTATAACTTACGATTTTAATTCAGCTATAGATTTTGTTAAATATGGAGTTTTTGGACAGGTTTCAAAAAAATATCTAGATGATAAATTGGGAGTTTCTTTAGGTTTTAGGATAGATGGAATAGATCACAATTCAACAATGAAAAATCCATTCAATCAGTTTTCACCTAGGTTATCACTAAGTTATAATTTATCAAATAAATGGATGGTTAGCTCTTCTGTAGGACGCTATTATCAGTTACCATCTTATACCGTATTAGGGTATAAAAATGATTTAGGGGAATTCGCAAACAAAAGAGAATTAAAGTACATTCAATCTGATCATTTTGTAAGCGGATTAAGTTATAAACCGGAAGCAACATCTAAGATTACTATTGAAGGTTTTTATAAAGGATATAAGAATTATCCGTTTTCCATAAGAAATCAAATAAGTTTAGCAAATCTCGGAGCTGACTTTGGTGTTGTTGGAAACGAAGAAGTAGCTTCTATTTCAAAAGGAAGAGCTTATGGTTTTGAGTTATTGGCTCAAAAAAAATCATATAACGGACTTTATGGGGTAGCATCATATACTTTTGTAAGAAGTGAATTTAAAGATAGACAAGGTATGTATATACCTTCTACTTGGGATAATAAGCATTTACTAACTATTACGGCAGGAAAAAAGTTACATAAGAACTGGGAAATAGGAACGAAATTTAGATTGGTGGGAGGCAGACCTTATACGCCATATGATTTGAATGCTTCTTCTCTTAAAGAAAACTACGACGTGCAAAATGGAGGTATTTTAGATTATTCAAAACTGAATAAAAAACGTTTAGATACTTATACGCAGTTAGACATCCGGATAGATAAGACCTGGTTTTTAAATAAAGCAGCAATTAATCTATACTTAGACGTGCAAAATATCTATGCTAGTAGTTCAAAACAACAGCCTTATTTATTACCTGTAGAAGATGAAAATGGAAGAGTTACCGATCCTAATGATAGTTCTAGGTATGTTTTAGAAGAAATTGAAAGTACTTCTGGAAGAGCTTTACCTCGTATTGGAGTAATTGTAGATTTTTAATAGTATTCAATTTTAGTAATCTTATTAAAAAGAGTAAATTGCTCGTTTAATTTATAAAAGATTCAATAAAATGAAGAAACTCTTAATAGGTGCAGCATTTAGTTTTTTTGCTATAAACTCTCTTACTGCGCAAGAATATCAGTTTAAAACAGTAAAAGATATTGAAGACACCGAAGTAAAAAGCCAAGGAAGAACAGGAACTTGTTGGAGTTTTTCAACCACTTCTTTTTTAGAATCTGAGATTATTAGATTAACAGGTAAGAATATCGATTTATCTGAAATGTATACAGTAAGAAATACGTATTCTGACAAAGCCAATAATTATTTATATCGCCAAGGAAAAGCACAGTTTAGTGAAGGAGGTTTAGCACATGATGTTATCAATTCTGTAGCTAAATACGGTTTAGTTCCAGAGCAGGTTTTTACAGGGCTGGATTTAGGTCAAGATAGACACAATCATGCTGAAATGGTAGCTGTGTTGAAATCGATGTTGGATGCTTATATAACAAACCCAGCTGGAACGTTGAGTTCGAAATGGAAACAAGCTATAGAAGGTGTTTTAGATGTGTATTTAGGAAAAAACAAAGAAGAGTTTGTTTTTGAAGGAAAGAAGTATACTCCAAAAACCTTTAGAGAATATGTAAAAATCAATCCGTCAAACTATGTAACAATTACTTCATTTGAGCATGCTAATAAATACGATAAATTCATTTTAAACATTCCTGATAATTTTTCAAACGGAGCGTTTTATAATGTTTCGTTAGACGAATTAGTTTCTGTAACAGAAGATGCTATTAAAAATGGATATACTGTAGAATTGGATTGTGATGTGTCAGAAAAAACATTTTCTTCAAAATCTGGAGTAGCTGTAATTCCTGCGAGTAGTATGGAAAATGACAAAGCATTAACGGAAATCGTTCAAGAAAAAAAGATAACACCTAGTTTACGTCAAGCAGAATTTGAGAACTTTAATACGACTGATGATCATTTAATGCATATTGTAGGTTTGGTTAAAGATCAAAAAGGAAATACCTATTTTAAAGTGAAAAATTCTTGGGGTACTAATCAAGGGAATCAAGGATATGTATTTATGTCGGTACCGTATTTTAAATTGAAAACAATTTCTGTTTTAGTGCACAAAGATGCTCTTTCGGCTTCATTAAAAAAGAAATTAGATATTTAATAAAAAAGAGTTTAGAAATTATAAAAAGCTTGAAGTTGACTTCAAGCTTTTTATTTTCTGCCTATTTAGAGAAATTTGTATCTTTCCGAAGATAACAAAAACAAAGTGTATGGAAGAAAATAAGCATGAAGAAGTTGTAGAGCAATCAAAACAAGCAATACAAGAAGATGCGAAAGGCTTATGGGAAAAGATTAAAAAATTTATACTAGAATTACTTGATTTTAGAGATGATACCGATCATGAGGCTACTATTGAAGCAATAAAGAATGATATTTCTATTCAAGGAGCTACAGCATGGATTTTAGTATGTTCTATTTTTGTAGCATCTATTGGATTAAATGCCAACTCAACAGCAGTAGTAATTGGAGCCATGTTAATTTCTCCTTTAATGGGACCCATTTTAGGGGTAGGAATGTCAATTGCTATTAATGATATTGATACTTTAAGAAAATCGTTAACCAATTTAGCAACCATGATTGTGCTGAGTTTATTAACGGCTTTTTTATTTTTCTTTTTATTCCCATTACGAGAAGAAACATCAGAATTGTTAGGTAGGGTTAGACCCGATATACGTGATGTATTAATTGCCTTTTTTGGTGGTTTAGCATTGATTATTGCCAGAACTAAGAAGGGAACCATTGCTTCAGTAATATTTGGGGTAGCTATTGCAACAGCCTTAATGCCTCCTTTATGTACAGCAGGGTATGGTTTAGCCATAGGAAATTTTGATTATTTCTTAGGTGCGATGTATTTATTTACGATCAATACAATTTTTATTGCCTTAGCAACCTTTTTAGTGTTGAAGTTATTAGGATTTACGATGATCCGATATGTAAATTCAGCAAAGCGAAAGAGAATTGCCCGTATAGCGTCGGTAATAGCCTTTTTAGTTATGATTCCAGCGGTATTTACTTTTATAGGGGTTTATAGAGAGAGTGTGATTAGCGTGAATTACAACAAATTTTTAAAAACAAAAGTTTTAGATAATCCTAATTTATGGTTACAGCGTGAAAACATTGATGTTAGTAATAAAACAATCAACTTGTTTTTTAATGGAGATGTTAGTGATGCAACAGAGTCTTTTTTAAAAAATGAATTGAAAAGTTTTTCTAAAATAGATTCGTATCATCTTGTGATCAATGAAAATAAAGCACGTAGTGTAGATAGAGTTGTGGATGCGTATGATAGAGCTGTAGCAGAACTTGATGAAAAAGATAATATTATTAAAGGACTGCATATGGAAATCGATGATTTGAAAAAAACAATCGCTAGTCTAAATCAACGAATAGAGCAAGATGCATTAGACAGAGACAAGAATTCGATACCATTTAATAAAATTAGTAAAGAAGCAAAGATCAGATTTAATGATATCAAAGAAATAAGTTTGGCAAAAGTGTTATCGTCTAGCGATTTTATTAAAGCAGATACTACTACTGTAATCTCTATTAAATGGAATAAAAAATTAGCAGATTCTAGTATAGTGAAAAATGAGAAGGAACTTAAAAGTTGGATAGAAAAAGAGCTCAAAACAAAGAATCTTCAAATAGAA
Organism: Tenacibaculum sp.; assembly: GCF_050290165.1. Classification (GTDB taxonomy): domain Bacteria; phylum Bacteroidota; class Bacteroidia; order Flavobacteriales; family Flavobacteriaceae; genus Polaribacter. The sequence continues at coordinate 215,041 of NZ_JBNKHD010000015.1, forward strand.
AGAAAATAAAATAACTAGAATAAAAGCTGATTGAACTATTTAATCAGCTTTTATTTTAAATTAATCACTACATTTTTTGTAGTTAACTACAAAAAATGTAGTTTTGTGTCATGAATATACCAAAACCAGGAAAATCAGTTAGAGGTTCTAAGTCAGGAAAGCCAATTATGGCGCTTTTTGATTTATTAGGACGAAGTTGGACAATGAGTATTATTTGGCATTTGAATGATTCACCAAAATCATTTAGTGATTTAGAAAAGCTTTGTGATGATATATCGCCAACTACATTAAATACAAGACTAAAAGAACTCCAAAAAACCTTTATTATAGAGAAAATACTAGGAGGATATCAATTAACAGAAATAGGAGAGGAGTTATTTCTTTTGTTTGAACCTTTAAGGAACTGGTCTAAAGAATGGTCAAAAAAGTTTAATTAAAAAATAGCACATGTTTATTATCAATTTTAATTTTATAAAGCCTATTGAAGAAGTCAATAGATATACAGAGCAACATAGAAATTATGTAGCAAAACAATATAAAGAAGGAAAATTTATAATTGGAGGTCCGCTAGAACCTAGAAGTGGAGGCATTGTAATTTCTGATATGAAAGAGAAAGAGGAAATTATTGAAGTGTTGAAGAAAGACCCACTAATAATTGAAGGAGTAGCGGAATTTAGCTTAACTGAGTTTACGCCATTAATGAGTGCAGAAAATTTAAAATCGTATGTAAAATAAAAACCGAGGAATTTCCTCGGTTTTTATTTTTGATTATGTTTTATGTGTCAATTAAAGCTTATTAAAATATAAACTTTTAATGATTCCGTCTGAAAGTCCAATCTTAGGAACGTAAATTTTTCTAGCCCCGCTCCATTTCATTGCGGACAAGTATATTTTTGTTGCAGGGACAATTACATCGGCTCTATCAGGGTTTAAACTCAGTTCAGAAATTCGCTCTTGATAACTCATCTTTTTCAAGAACTGATATTGCGCATTTAAATAGATATAAGAAATAGGTTTTCCAATTTCTCTACCTGACATTTTAAAGATCTTGTTAATGTTACCTCCAGAACCAATTAAAGAAATACGTTTGTACTCACTGGTGTTTTCTTCAATCCAATTTTGTACTTTTTTAAAAAGGATTTTATTTTCTGCTTTCTTGTTATTTAATAAACGTACGGTTCCTATTTTGAAAGATTTTGAGTTGATAATTTTCCCTTTGGAAAACAAGGTGAACTCAGTACTACCTCCCCCTACATCAACATATAAATAAGTAGAGTCGGATTCAATGAGTTGATTTAAATCGGTAGAAGATATAATAGCTGCTTCTTTTTTACCGTCAATAATATCCACTTTAACATCTGTACTTTCTAATATAGATTCTGCGACCTCCTTGCCATTTTCGGCTTCTCTCATTGCTGAGGTTGCACAAGCTTTATATCGTTCTACCCCATGAATTTTCATGATAAGTTTAAAAGCTTGCATCGCATCAATCATTCGTTGAGTGTTTGCTTCTGAAATTCGTCCAGAAACAAAAGCATCAGCTCCTAAACGAATAGGTACACGCACTAATGATGATTTTTTAAATTGTGGTTCTCTATCTCTTTCTTCAATAACGTTAGCTACTAATAACCTCACTGCATTAGATCCAATATCAATAGCTCCGTACTTCTTTATCTTCAAAATATATAGATTTATCTATGGTTTTTAGGAAACTCTACCAGTATTGTATTTCCTTTTTTAATATCCTTCCAATGTTTTGTGTCAAACTGAATCCCTACAACTCCACAGGTAGTTACATGTGCAATGGGTTTACTTCCAAACCTATTTACAAAACTATTAATACCATGGTCATGGCTAAATACAATTGCACTGTCAAAACTATCATCGAGTGCTTTTACTGTTTTTACCAAATACCCATCACTAAAGTTATACAGTTGACGTTTTATTTTCAAATTAGATAATGGATATCCAAAATTTTCACAAAAAATAACCGCTGTATGTAGGGCTCTATTAGCGCTACTAGAAAGAAAAACATCAGGTTTTTTTATTTCTCCAGCTAGGTATTTAGACAAAAGATGGGCATCGTTAATACCACGCTCTTTTAAAGGTCTATCAATATCTTTAACGCTATCATATTCCCATGATGATTTAGCGTGACGAACGATATATAGTGTTTTCATTCAAATATAAATACAATGTAAATATAAAACTAAGGAGCTAAACGTTCAAGTTTCCAAGAAAAATCTTTTTGTAAAGTGTATCGAATACGGTCGTGCATACGATTTGGACGCCCTTGCCAAAACTCAATAGAAACAGGTTTTACGATAAAACCACCCCAATGTTTTGGTCTAGGAATTTCTTGGTTTTCAAATTGTTTTTCAAAAGAAGCTAACTTTTGGTCTAGCTCTTCTCGTGAGGTAACCACTTCACTCTGTTCAGAAGCCCAAGCGCCTAATTTACTGCCATCGGGTCTCGATTCAAAATAACCATCTGATAGGTTTTCGGCTAATTTCTCAGCAGTACCTTTAATGATAATTTGTTGTTCTAAACCAGACCAAAAAAAAGACAAACACACATGGTTATTATTTAAAATAGCTTTTCCTTTTTCTGAGTTGTAATTGGTATAAAAAATAAATCCCTCCCAAGTATATCTTTTTAATAAAACCACTCTACTTTTTGGAAAACCATCTAATCCTATAGAGGCAATTGTCATGGCATTGGCTTCATCTACTAATTCAGATTCATCGGCAACAAAAAACCAATCTCTAAATAACTCAATTGGATTTTCCGGACAATTGCTTTCTAGTAATTCTTTTTTCTCGTAAGATTTTCTATAGTCACTTAAATCGTGTGCCATTACTGTTAATTTATGCTAGGTAAAAGTACAATTTTATCAAATGTATTGCTCTTTTATACTCTAAAATTTAGCAAGATTTGAATAATTGAAAGCAAGAATGGTAAAATGAGAAACAGTATTCAGTGCTAGTTTTGATGCTTGAAACAGTTCGTCAGTAAAATTATACAGTTGAGTATTTCTTTTTGTGCAAAAAATAAAAAAGTAAGCAGTTTTGTGGCATCAAAAAAATAAAAACAATGAAACACTATTTACTTATTATATGTCTTTTTGTTCATGTAGTATTAATTGCCCAAACTACTATTTCAGGGAAAATAACAGATCATCAAGGAAACCCAATAGAGGGAGCAAATGTATATTTAGAGGGAACCTATGACGGAACTTCTTCTAATGCAAAAGGAGCTTTTTCGTTTACTACCTCTGAAACAGGAAGGCAAACGTTGGTTGTATCTTTTATTTCTTTTGAAACATATACAAAAACGGCAGATGTTTCTTCATTTAAAAATATATCAATTGCGCTTCGTGAAGACGTTACCACTTTAGATGCTGTAACCATTAATGCCGGAACCTTTGAAGCTGGAGATAATGCAAAAGTAACTGCATTAAAACCGTTAGATGTAGTAACAACAGCAAGTGCTTTGGGAGATTTTGTTGGTGCACTACAAACCTTACCAGGGACATCATCGGTAAGTGAAGATGGGCGCTTGTTTGTGCGTGGAGGAGAAGCTGATGAAACACAGATTTTTGTTGATGGAATGCGTGTGTTTTCTCCGTATACGCCTACAGCTCCAAATATTCCAACACGTGGACGCTTTTCTCCATTTTTGTTTAAAGGAATCACATTTTCTACAGGAGGCTATTCAGCAGAGTATGGACAAGCATTGTCAAGTGTTTTGTTGTTAAATACGAATGATGAGTCAGTAAAAGAAAAAACAGATATATCGCTGATGACGGTAGGTTTGGGAGTAGGTAACACACAAGTATTTGGTAAAAGCTCGTTAAGTGTAAATGCATCGTATATCAACTTAGCACCGTACCAAAAATTGTTTCCAGATAGAAATGAGTGGAACAAGCCAGTACAATCGTTAAGTGGAGAAGCGGTGTACCGATTTAAGTTTGACGATGAATCACTATTAAAATTATATGGGGCTTATAGCTATACAGACTTTGATATGATCCAAGATAATATCAATTACGAAAATGGATTTCACTTTGCTTTACAAAATAGAAATCTGTATTTCAACGGATCGTATAAGCGACATTTAGCAAACAACTGGACAGTTTCTGGTGGAGTATCATTTACCAACGACCATTCTAAAGTAGGAATTTCTGAGAGTAAGATTAATGACGATGAAAATTCGGCGCACTTTAAAGTGGTTTTGAAAAAGCGATTTTCTAATCGATTTAAACTCAATTTTGGAACAGAATATTTTGTAACCAATTTTACTGAAGATTATCAAAATGAAACCAACGGGAATGCCACTTACGGATTTAACAATAACATTTTAGGAAGTTTTGCTGAAGCAGATATTTTCTTCTCTAAAAAGCTAGGTTCAAAAGTAGGAGTTCGTGGAGAGTATTCAGAATTGTTGGGGCAATTTACGGTATCTCCTAGAGCATCGATAGCATATAAATCTGGAGACAATGCTCAGTTTTCATTAGCATATGGACAATTTTATCAAAACCCGAAGAATGAGTATTTAAAATTCAACACGGAATTTAAAGCAGAGAATACGTCGCATTTTATTGCCAATTATCAATATGTAAAAGACAAGCAAATTTTAAGAATAGAAGGCTACTATAAAAAATATCAAGATTTGGTAAAGTACGATACTGATTTTACCGAACCCAATTCGAATTATTCAAATCTAGGGGAAGGCTTTTCTAAGGGGATTGATGTTTTTTGGAGAGATAACAAGAACATAAAAAATACAGATTATTGGGTGTCGTATTCGTTTTTAGATACCAAAAGAGATTATAAAAATTACACAACAAAGGCGACACCTAACTTCGCTTCAAAACACAATGTATCGGTAGTAGCAAAGCATTGGATTGCCGATTGGAAAAGTCAAGTAGGAATGAGTTACACTTTTGCATCGGGAAGAAGTTATACGAATCCTAATACCAGCGGATTTTTAAATCAAAAAACTAAAAATTACAACTCTGTAAGTGTGAATTGGGCGTATTTAATCAGTCAACAAAAAATCTTGTATTTCTCGGTAAACAATGTGTTAGGCACCCAAAATGTATTTGGATATGATTACAAGAACACCCCAAATTCAACAGGTGTTTACGAGCGACAAGCAGTTACGCCTTCAGCAGATCGTTTCTTTTTTGTCGGGTTCTTTTGGACGATTAGCGATAATAAAAAATATAACCAACTAAACAATTTATAAGGGTTTTTAAAAAAGTATAAGGATACATTTAGCTAGATTTCTCATCACTCGTTCCTCGTTCTTTCGAAATGACAAAATGTTTAAAGTCCGTCATCTCGAACGTAGTGAGAAATCTGCCACTTATAACAATTCAGTCATAAAAAATAACAACTCAGTATAGTATTTTATATAAACAATAACAATCGTAAGATATTTGAACTATCAATTAAAATCAATCAAAAATGAAAAAAATTATTACACTTTTAGCCATAGTATTTGCTGTAAATGTATCAGCACAAAGTCAATACGAAAAAGGAATGACCAAAGCATTTGAATTATGGAAAACCAACAAAACAACCGAAGCAGCTCAGTTGTTTGAAAGAATATCAAAAGCTGAAAAGAACAACTGGTTACCTCCGTATTATGCTGCTACTATTGAAATTATAGAGAGTTTTCAAATTAAAGACGAGGCAACGTTGACTACGAAGTTAACCAAGGCACAAGGGTTTTTAGATATAGCCAAGTCAATATCTCCAGAGAATCCAGAAATATTAATTACCCAAGCTTTATTAAACATCGCTTATATGGTTTTTGATGGTCAGAAATATGGAATGACGATGTCTATGAAAAATGCAACATTGTATGAGAAAGCTTTAAAATTAGCTCCTAACAATCCAAGAGTTGTGTTAAGTAAAGCAGAATCTGATATGGGAGCCGCTCGTTTTTTTGGACAATCAACCGAGCCTTTTTGTAATAATATCAAGAAAGCGATTGAATTAGGAAAAGAAGAAAAAATAACAGAGAAATTTTATCCAAGATTCAATAAAGAAAGAGCAGAAGAAGTATTGAAAAAATGTATGAAACCTTAAATTGTTTGGTTTCATTAGCTAAAAAAAGCTTCCTTACAAAATAGCAAGGAAGCTTTTTTTTAACTGCTTAAAGCAGTATTAAAATTTTGGTATTCGTAGGTTATTGCTTGGGTATAGAGCTGTGTTGCTAATTTTTCATCTATAGGATTTTCTTTCTGGTACTCCTCTAAAAAATTACCCATTGCATAAGCGCCATTGGGGTCATTGTTGCCAGTAATCCATGGAGCATAAAGATTTTTTGAAGAAGTAGGAGATAGCTGTGAGGCTAACCACGCCCATAAATATTCACAAGGTATCATGACTATAAGTGCGTAAATGGGCTCTTGATGAGAGGCTACCATCGACTCAAATTTAGAATACAACTTACAAACCTCACTAGGTACAATCCCCTCCGCATCTTTAATACGCCATGTTTTTGGAAACGTATCATTGTATTTTTGGTAGCTATTGTATTTTTTGTGTAAAAATGCCTTAAGAGTTGGATTTGAAGCTCTGTCCATTGCATTTAGATAATCTTGCGCTCCCTTAAAACAGTAATAGGCGTCACTAATATTAAACCCTCCATAATGTACAGGGTTGAGTGTCCCTGATTTAATCTCTTGAATAAATTGAGTATTCAATGTTTCATTAGCAATGTCTTGGCAGGCATTCCACATTTTCCAGAATAAAGCATCTGTTGGTGGAGGAGCAGTAGATAATTTATACTCTGTTAAAAAATTGTGGTCTAGTTGAGTTGATCTGTTGTTTTTCATAGTAATCGGGGGGCTTTTATAGGGGTTAGGTAAAAACTAGTTATTTCTCAACTCGTTTTAAGTTTAAATCTTGAAAGTCAAAACTAAAGTCAATGTTAGGAGATATGCCTTTCATTTTTATACCCATTGCTTTGCCTTCTTCATCTAAATTAAATGTAGCAAACGCATCGGCATTCATGTCTGTATATTCCCATTTTATAGCAAATGTAGTTGCTTTGTAGTAGAACATTTGTCCATTCAATTTTGGTGAACGTTTAGAGGTAAACCAAAGCTTTCCATTTTTTAAGGATATTACTACCTCACCAAACCAATCATCTTTATAGGTTCCTAAGTAGTTGTTTAAATTTATGCTTACTGATTTATTCTTTTCAACAGTCTTCCAAACTTTAGTAGTAACAGAATCTGATTTTTGCCCAGTAGCTTTTGCTTGATCTGCTAATATTTTAACCCAATCTCGTTTTTCAATCTTTAAATATGAATCCAATATTGTTTCAGGAATAGCACTGTATGCTTTTCCACCAGGTAAGGAGTTTGTCAAAACTACAATTCCTAAGTTAAGTTCAGGAACTAACACCGTTTTTGATAGCATACCTGGTAAACCACCTGTATGACTAATCACAATTTTTCCTTGTTTATCTGCAATAAACCACCCCAAACCATAAGCTGCAAAATGTTGCTGGGTTCTTGGGTTAGGCTTTGTGGAGAAGCCTAAGTTGGTATGTGGTTTCCACATTTGTTTTTGTTGTTTTTCAGAAAACAATTCATTGGATAACTCTTTCCCGTATTTTCCATTGTTTAGTTGCACAAGCATCCATTGGGTTAAATCGTGTACACTTGCGTAAATACCACCAGCAGCAGCAACCAAATCGTTATGGTAAGTAGCCAATTGTTTTATTTTTTCACCTTCGGAATCATGCGGGAACGCTAGGTTTGCATTTTTAGCTAATTTGGAACTTATAGGAGCAGAATTTTTCATTCCTAACGGATTAAATATTCTTGATTGCACAAAATCTGTCCAAGGCATACCACTAACTCGAGCTACGACTTCACCTGCTACTATATACAAAAGATTGTCGTAATCGTATTTGGTACGGAATGCTGAAACTGGTTTTTGATATTGAAAACTATTCACTACATCTTTGATTGTGAAATTGGAACCATCAGGAAAAATCATTAAATCTCCAGCGCCCAATCCTAAACCACTTCTGTGGGTTAAAAGGTCAAGAATGGTAAAATTAGCAGTTACATAATTGTTGTACATTTTAAACTCAGGAATGTACGTAATCACTTTGTCTTCCCATTTTAGTTTTCCTTCATCAACCAATATTGCTAGGGTAGCAGCCGTAAATGCTTTTGAGTTTGAAGCAATAGCAAACAAAGTGTTTTCGTCTACCTTTTCTTTGTTTTTAATAGATTTAACTCCGTATCCTTTCGAATGAATTATTTTTCCATCTTTCACCACAGCGACTGCAATTCCTACTGAAGGAGTTGATGCTAATGCTCTATTTACAAGTACATCAATTTCAGAGGAATTAATTTCTTGTGCAGTAACAGCGTTAGTAAGAGAAACAATAGTTATTAATGAGAGAAATAGAATTACTTTTTTCATAATTTTTATTTAATGTCTTTTATGAAGCTTTTGATGACAAGTTTATATATCTGCTGAACTTAGCGTAGCTATTTAGTGTATTCCCCAATAAATGAGTCCGCTTATTAGCCATAGCAACATCCATTGTCCTAATTTTAAATAGTTCTTTGGAAATTTTTTAGAAATAGTTATTCCAATCAACCAAGCAACTCCATATCCAAAAAAGTAAATGGCTAATAGTTGGAGTAACTGTGTTTCATTTTCCAAATAGTCGGTAAAATTGATAAGTCCAAGTCCAATAGAAGCAAACAATAAATCAAAAGAAATCCAATGCCAACCACTTCTCGCCATGGTCCATTTTTCTCGTTTTAAATACGTTTGGTTGTCTTCGGGTTCAATTATCTTCAATTCTTTGTCACCCATAAAAGTATGGATTAGAAAAGCTAATAAGGTTAAGATATTAGCTATTAAAATAGGTATGTTCATAAGGTTACTTTTTCTTTTTATGATAGCGATTTCATATAACTTCAGTTAGCGGATTAAAGATACTTTAATTTTGGTTTGATGCCAACAATAATAATTCCGAATAAATAAGGTCACAGTTAAATTCATTCGGAATTACAGTTATACATTGTTACTAGTTGGTTTTTATCCCACTAATGTGTTTGGGTTATGTCCTATTTTGAAGTTACAAGAATTAGCAATAAAACACATTTTATTTGCTTCATGGTGCAATTCGTTAGCTTTATTAATCATATTTTCGTCAATGATTTTCACGATTGGATTGAGGGTGACCTCCGTAAATTTTCCACTCCCGTTTTCAGTCTCTTCCATAATTCCAGTAGCATTGTCCACATAGTCAGTTACGACTATTTTGTGAACTGAACATAAATGCAAATACCAAAGCATATGACAAGCAGATAGTGAAGATAAAAAAAGGTCTTCTGGATTGTATCTTGTTTGATCTCCTAAAAAGGAAGGATCAGATGAACCCTTTATTTCGTCATATTTTCTGGGTGCTATAATTTTATGGTTCCTATTATACGACTTATAATTCAAGGTTCCGTTACCTTCGTTTCCTGTCCATTCAACTTTTATTTGGTAGTTGTGTTTTTTCATATGAATTGTTAGTTGTTTTTTTCTAGTATTCTTTCGCCAAAGGATGCTTTTTCGAGGTTTGTTTCTAATACTTCTAAATGTTGAATGATGGAGATATCTCCATTGAGTAACTCATAGATAACTTCTTTACCATAGCCCCATATTTGTTCTATTTTGGGTAGAATTTCGACCGCCTTTTGGTTTAAATTAAAAACCGTTTTTCTCTTGTCTTTTTCGTCTTTAGAAACTTGTAAATAGCCTTTTTTTACCATTTTATTGGTCATCGTAATTACTGACTGATGTGTAAATCCTAATTTTTCAGCAATACCCATTACCGAAATGTTTGGGTTTTGTTTTACGATTATTAAAACTAAATACCAGTTAGGTTCTATATCAATATTTAAGTTTCGATACATTAACCGCGTACTATGGGTCATTTTATCACTAATTCGCTTTAGTCGTGTTGCTAAAGCGATATATCCCATTTCTCTAACTAAATCATTGTTCATCTGAATCTTTTTGTCAAATATACTTAAAAAACGCAGTCAACTGCGTTTTTTTTTGAAAATAATTTCTTTAGAGAGATTAGGTTAAAAAGTATTCTTTTAGAACTTGTTGTGATAGTTTGTATAAGAGTAGTTATATGTTAAACATATAAATGGGAGGAACTAAAAAGGTTTTGAGAAATAGGAGAGGGCAAGCAATTGCTAATAGCCATTGTTTGCAAATTATTTTATTATTCAGTCTTTATCTTTTCATAAAGTGAACTTAATTTATATTCTCCATTTTCTTTAATATAAAAACCAGCTTCTCTTTCCTCTTCAAACTCTTTATTTGATAAATACTCTCCTTTTTTCCAACTTTCAATAATTTTTTCTGTTGAAACAATTATTTCAGGTGAAATTATCATTTGAGATTGAACTTTATTCCAAGGCAAGCTATAGGTTGCTTGTTCAAAATTTATAGCAACCGAATCCCCATATATTTCTTTAAATAAATCAGGGAAGCTTTTATTTTTAATCGGCAAGTTATAATTATTGTAAGGATTGAACATCAGGGGGTTCAAAAATTTAGACCCTGCAGTTTTTCCCTCTTTTAATGGAGTGATATATATTCCAGTTCCACAACCAAACCCATCGAAAGGTATAGAGTCTATTTTTCCATTCCTGAATATTTTATAATTAATTCTGATTCTTGAATTAGGTTCTCCCCAAGTCACATAATAAAATTTTTCTTTTGAGATATTTTTAAAACCTAAATAAACTGAATCTAGTTTTTCAAATTCTTTTTTGTTATAAATCCATTTAACAGGTCTGTTCTCACTATTAGGAACTTTATTCCAAGAATTACCCCAAAAATTTATCCAAGGATACTTCTCGTTTTTTTCAAAAAGTGATTGAGCTATGAATAAATCAAAATAAAAAGGCTGTTCGTATAAGCTATTCCTATAGGAAAAGTATTTCCAACTAATTATTCCTGTTAGAATAAATAAAATTAAAATAATTATTATCTTCTTTTTCATTTTAGTTTGAGTTAGAATTGAAGTTCAATAGTCTCAAAAAAGACCGTCAGTTATGGGGTTTAAGTTGCATTTTTTCAGTTTAGTACTTGTAGTTATATACTGTTGTGTGGTGTATTTCTAACAGCAATCCCAGTAAAAATAGGCTTTCGAAAAATCTTTTTTAATCAGGTTTTCTTTGCTAATAAAAATATGCCCAAGTCCGCTATCTCCAAACATTATATGTTCATCAACATCTATTTGCAAAACTTGTATGTCATCTCTTTGGTCAGCATTGTAGTCTCTGGGGTCAGATTGGGTAAATTCCGCAAACCCGCCTATTTTATGTCCCGTTGCATTGAAATATTCTCCAAATAGTTTCTCTTGTTCCTCGTTTAAGTTTTCGGTAAAATTCCAATAATCATTTCCATCAAAAAGATAATCGAATTGAGAATCTTCTGAACCACCTTTATCAATACCTTTTTCAAATGATAGTTCATGAAGTTTATAAACAGGCATTTCTTCATAATCTTTTTCAGTAATGAATGAAAAATCATTCATAGGTTCTTTGCTTAACTCCTCAACTGAATGATAAACAATAGCTGAATCTTCTTCATACCAATCTGTTGTTGACAAGAATAGTTGAAGAATCCCATTTTTAGGGAATGGTTTTAGTTCGGGAATTTGCTCAAAATTTAGTTGAGCAAGCATCACCATAGGTTTTCCATTTTCATCTTTTGGGTACTCTTTGTCAATTGGAAAAAATGGTTTTCCAAGAAATTTACTGTCTTTCAAGTCCAAATTGTCTTCTAGAAGCCTTTCTTTTCTTGGTTTTGCTTTTATTCGGATAAATTCTCGTTCGTATTTTTTTAAATCAGTTTCAAATTTCTTTAAAAAGTCAGGGATCATTAGTGTTTATTTTTATTCAATTTTTTTAGTTCAATTTTAGTTGAATTTATCGAAAATCCTATTAAATAGTCCGTATAAAAATACATGGTTTCTTGCATATTCGTTAATTTTAAACTGTCTCCTTCTTTTTCATACATCCCGATTGTTATTAATGAATCTTTTGATTCTGAAATAATTTCGTCAATACTAAAATGGTCAGGGTTTTTATCAATTCCTAGCTTAAAGTGTCTGTTTTCAATTTGAAAAGTATACTCTGTTGTTGAATAAGGATGGTTTTCAATCCATAAATTCCAGAAAAAAGAAAATATCCAATAACAAATGATTGAGTTGATAAAGAATAAAATTGAAAGTCTTTTTCTAATAAAGAAAACAATAACTCCAATTAGAATGTTTACTCCAAATATTTCGATTCTATGAGATTCGAGCCCTATAGACATTGAAGGGTAAGGTTTGATTATACTAACCCAATATTCCATTAAAAAAATATCGATTAGCAGAATTAGGATTCCAACTCCGAGTAATAATTTTGTTTCAGATATTCTTTTATCTTCTTTCATCAATGCATTTTATATATGTTATTATCACAAAAAAATTAATCGAAATCATAATTTACATCCCAATCTCCTCCAGAGCTAAAGTCAAAATAGTCATCTACTGAATCGAATACTTCAGATATATCAGAAAAAGATAAGTCAGAATCATACATAAAGTCAATTTCAAACCAATCGTAGTAATATTCATTATTATTTGAAGATACGGTTGAAGTTAATTTTAGTTTCTCTAAAAGTTCAAAGTTTAAATTTTTAAGAAGGAAGATATTTCCTTGAAGGAATAGTATTAATTCAAGCGCTTTATTAGGTTCCTGAATAATTAAATCTCCTATACTCTCATCTATTTTGCCTAAGTATTCCGTAATATCAGTTTTTAATTCATTTCCCTTTTGACTAGTCTTAAGCCAAGAAAAAGTATTTAAAACCAAATTATTTTTAAAAAGTTCATCGATTTTTAAATCATGAATAATCTCTTTTTTATACTTGTATTCGGATGGTATTTCTTTAAATATGACTCTTAAATACGACCTCAGTTGAAAATAGCTATCCTCATCAATTTTCTCTGTAAAATGCTTTTCGAAACTGTTTGGTTTATATGTCGAGTAGTTTTTTCCAGTTTCAACTACTGTATATTCTCTTAAATGCGGATCTCTAGGATGAGATTTCTTTAGTATTTTTTTAATTACCAGCACTTGTTTTAAAAGCAAATCAAATAATGTCAACTTTAAGAGTTCTATTAATTCGGTTTTAGGCTCTAAAATCAATTTAGTTCCAGCTGGTTTTAATTCTGATAATAAATATATGTTTGACTCTCTGAATTTAAAATCAGAATTAAACTTTATTATTTTATGAGGGTTCTTCAAAATGTTTTTTAGTAGTATTACGTATAACCGTTAATTATCGGTTTGGTTTATTTTGTTTATCGATTTAGAACTGTTGTTAGCAATCTCGAGTGTGATTATACATTGTTGTGAATAGTGTGTTTTTCTTTCAGTGCAAGAATTTATAAAAATCATAAGTTGTCAATTCAGCTAATAAATAAGGTAAAAACCCTAATGTTAAAATTCCGATTACACTTATTTTATTTTCTTTTAGTTTTTCAGTCAGAGTAGCAATTCCAATTTTGGTTTTTAGTTTATGGAACGATATTACAATCAAAATCAGCAATAATATATTTTCTCCAGAATAGTAAATTGTTGAAATTCCGTATTGAATTATGTCGATTGCCAAATATATTATTAGAAGAAAAGCCAATGGTAAAATCAGATAATTGTTTTCAGATTTTCTTTTTATAAATTTAATTCCGATTAGTAAGCTTAAAATTCCACAAATGATTTTCGTGTAAGCTATTATAATAGGAATCATTACAAGCCATAAAATTCCAGGTGTCGAATATTGGTGTAAATAACCAAAACCTTGATAGAGATATAGAAGACCAAAAATCAACCATATAATTCCGATTATTTTTTCTGTTTTCATTTTTTTAAATTATTTACAACGGTCTCGGCTATGAGTAGTTGCGTGGTTTGACACGAAACTTTGCAAGTACACACCAAACTGAAAATCCGCGAGGATTTTCAGAAGTAGGTAAGAACAAGCAATTACTTATAGCCATTGTTGGCATTTCGTTTTTATTTAAACATCTCAATTTTAAAAAATTCTTCTTCGTCAAAAACTAATTCCTCATCGATATCTTCTTCTGAAATTTCAATATCAGAATCTAGTTCTTCAATTTCCTCATCATCTTTCATAGAAATAGAATCTATCTTTTCTTTAATTTCTAATTTTAATGAAGAATAATCGTATTTAGAAATTAAAGATAAGCTTTCAATTTCGTTATCTAATTCGAAAATTAAATCGTCAAGAGAAGATTCTGAATCTGTAAACTCAATATCTTGTTTTATTGCATTTACAAATTTATCGTCTAAAGAGTCGATGTTTTTGGTTACAAACTCTTTAAATTCTACATCCGAAATATTCTTAAGTAATAGAAAATTTTTAATATTTCTTAACCAGCTAATATTATTATATAGTTTATTGATAATATAATTAAAGCTTAATGATATGTCATTTTTAAAGTCTGAGTAAAAATCTATGTATTTCTTTTCGTCGTGAGCATAGAGATTTTCAATCTCTATTTTTTCAAACTTTTTTATTAAAAACTTTCGTAAAGGTTTGTTTTTATAAGCAAGAATGTAATTCTTTAAATTATCTATAATATCAATATCCTTTCTTTCATTTTTGTACTCATAACTGCTGTAAAAACTACTTGAATTTTCCAGTTGATTATATCTATCAATCAAATTAGAAGCTATTAATTTTTTTACTTCTTTATTATGATTAATATTTTTTGATAAATAGTTTATTGTGTAAACTAGCTGATTAAAAAAGTATGAAGAATTAATTATCATCTTAATAATATCTTCATTAGCCCTAACTATTTTTATCAGAAAATCTTTTATTGATGGATTTTGAAAATCAACATAATGTTTTGATTTATCGGTAATATCTATTTTTATAAAACTACCTTCTAGTTCTTTTAAATAGTTTTTAAAATCTATTGGTCTAAAATCAAGAGAGTGCTTTTTTGCTGATTGATTAAAAAAGTATTTTAGAGCTTTTTTTAAATCGTTAAGTGATATAGCTCTACCAATTGATAGAAGGATATAAAGAGTATATTTTGAACCTTCTGATATTTCGGCTTTGAAAGCTCTATCCCATATTCCAAAAGGGTTATCGAGATTATCTATAAATGTTTCAGAATAGACATCTGGCTTAACTTTATTAAGCTTGATTGTCATTTGTTCAATTATCCTAGGACTATAATTTTTGTGGTTAATAATACTTTTGTATGCTTTTGATTGAATTATATTTTTAATGTGTTCATCACTAATTTTTGAATAGTATAAATGATTATATAAAATAAGCGTTTTTATTCTTTTGGTATAGTTGTTTAAATCTAATGTGTACTTGTATATATTTAACTCTGAAGTGTCTAGTTTTTCATATTTTTCCTTTGCTTGATTTAAGATATATTCTCTAGTCGTCATTATGAGAATCTTATTTTTATTATTCATTATTCTTTGAATAAACTGAACTAAATCGTAGGAACGCCCTTCAATGACATCATATTTGAGGAAATTCTCACCTAAAAAATCATCGAAATAAAATACTTGTTTTGTTTCAGATTCTTCTATCAAGATTTGTTCTCCCTCAATAACTTTTCTTATTTCTATAACCTCAAAATCTTTCTGTAAATATTCCCACAACAATAGCTTAGCTAGTGTCGTTTTACCAATTCCTGGAATCCCACTAATAATTAAAAATTGACTTTCATTTAAAATTTTAATTGCCTCTTTGATGCTATCATTCCTAACATAGTATTTATATGAATTTGTAATACTATTTATTAAAGATTTTGCTCTTTCGAATAGATGTTGGTTAATTAATGAATTAAAAATGTTTGAGCTATTAAGCCATAGTTTATAATGTTTTTGATGAACATCTTTGTGCTTGTCAATTAAAGTGTTAAGCTTCTCTCTAGAGTATATATATTCATCACTGTCAATCCAGTCTTCAAAAATTTCTCTTATTTGGTCAGTTTTAGCGACACTTAATTCTGAAGATGTTACAAAATAATATTTATCAGGATTTAATTTTTTTAATTTTTCAGCTTCTTCGGTTAGGGTTTTCTTTCCGATATATTTAACCCGTTTGCATTGAACAACAATATTGGAATCTCCATTTTTTGAATATCGTAGATCTACACCTCCGTCTTTTCCCGAAGCAAATGTTGTAAATTCCATTTTCAATTCAGCAGATAGCAAATCTTTAACTAGATGTTCAAAATCTAGAGGTGATAAAAGATTCTGAAAATCATAATTCGCCATTAATTTTTAATTATTTGGTTTGTTAAAATGAATGCCAACTAGTTTATATACAGAATAAACTTACCGTTATACTCCTTTTTTGGCAGGATAAGCAGAAGTTTTTAGCAATTTTATTCTTTTTCATTTTTTGAGAACTAAATATAGTAAAAAATCCCAAGCTAGTAACTTGGGATTTTGTGGTATCAATGTTTTTCTATTTCTGTAGTAGACTCTTGGGGGTGTTTTATTCTTTTATAATTTTATAGGTAATTGTTTTTTCTTTCGCTTTTACATCAACAAAATACAAACCTTTAGGCACCGATTTTAAATTGATATCCGCATTGTTTTGTATAGCGGTTTGTTGTAAAATGGTTTGTCCTAAAAAGTTTCGTACTGTATAGGTAAACGGAACACAGTCTTCACACTTGATATTCACCATCCCTTGTGTTGGGTTAGGATATATGCTAAAAGTATCATCGGTTTGTGAAGTGGTATCGGTGGTTTCAAACATTCTAGCAGCAGTATTTGCAGATAGGTTAATTACAGCACTCACCCCTTTATGGTCTGAAGGCCACGATAATTGATTAGCTTCAAAGGTATCGTTTTGCGTGTTTGCGGTACTCGATACATTGTTAACATACGAAGCTTTTGGCCCTACAAGAGCAGCACTGGTTGCAGAAAGCGTAGCACCTCGGTAAAAAATATAGTCAATACGATCTCTCTCGTCAGCTTCTGGTGTCCAGCTAGTGCTTCCAACCCCTGTAGCAACAGAAGGCCAGGTAATACCAGGGTTGGCAACTTCATCAGGATATACTTCTCTAAAAGCATCTACAAAACCATTATTCTCTAGAGTTTTGGTCGTATGCCAAGGGAATACCACTCCGTGGTGGTCAAACATATTGGCTTGTCTTGCTGTCCAGTCTAAGTGCGAAGGTTCGTTAAAATCCCCCACTAAAATAACCGGACGAGTTTCATTTTTTACATGATTGATAAACGCAGCAATTTGCTCATCTCTTCGTGAACCTAAATTTTGTTCTGCAATGATAGCAGGATCCGTAACGGGTTGTGGATCTTGATTGGCAGCTCCTATTTTACTCCATCCGCTATAAGGTGAAGAACCTCCACAGTTGTATCCTCTTGGAAGATAGTTAGCGTAATGCGTATAATCTAAGTGTGCGGTTGCTACCACAACACTTTGTCCGTTTACATCTACATCAAAAACCGAAATCGCACCAAGATTGGTGCCAGACGAAGTAATTGGATATTTACTAATGATAGAAACATCACCATAAGCATACCCTCTGTGGTAGTTTAAACCAATAGCCGCAAGGTTGTTTACAATTTTGGTTGTCCAATCGCCCGTATAGTTTCTTACTTCGCTAAAACATACAATATCTGGATTTACGTTGGCAATGACATCTCTAATATAGGTCATTCCGTTAGGGACCGAAGTTCCTTCTTGCCAAATATTAAATTGCAATACTTTAAGGCTATTGGTGTTACGAACAGTAACATAACCTGTTTTAGTAATGGTGTCGCTACCCGTAGTATTGCTTGCAGTTAAAGTAACATTATACGTTCCTTCGGTAGTATAGGTTACTACCGGATTTTGAGCTGTACTCGTAGCAGGGGTTCCTCCTTCATATGTCCAGTTCCAAGAGGTAGGAGTGTTCGTAGAACTATCTGTAAAAGAAATTTGTTGCCCTGAAATAATAGAAGTAGTGTTTGAAGTGAAATTAGCTACTGGAGCTCCTGATTGAATTAAGGTACCGCTGATGTTGATCTCCGCAGCTGAGGTATAATTTCCACCGTTGATATCCGAAGTGGCTACTAAACGCACATATTGTCCTTGTTTTTTAGGAAAACTAACCGTTTTTTCTATTTGGTTGGAAGCAAAGGTTCCTGTTGCAACCGCAGTTCCCCAGTTTGAAGGGGTATCACTTACATAAATTTGATAATCGGCAATGGTACCGTTGGTTCCTGTTTGACGAGGTAAGTATTTTAGCTCACAAACATCGTATATACCGTTTAAGTTAATTTGAATTTCATGCGGGTGTGTAGGTTGACTAGCACTCCATTCGGTATGCCAAATAGTTGACGTGTCGCCATCAAAGGCATTGGTAGCGACTCCGTTTTCACCTGATGTTTCCTGACTGTCTACATACTGTAAACTCCATCCAGATTGTGGAATAAGGGTACAGGTTGGAGTTTCTGTGTCTACCGTAAAACTTGAAGAGGCTAATATCGTGTATCCGTCATTCTGTAATAGGTACACTTTATAAGTTCCTGTATTTGGCAAACCAGCTGAAAAGGTAACCGTACCATTTTTAAGTTTTTTGGTGGCGCTTTTTTGTCCGTTTACATACAACCAATCAATAGAACTTACAAAGCCAGGAGTATCTCCTTGATGGTAAATACCAATCCAGTCTTTTGCATTGCCAGGACCGTTTGAAAAATTGACAGTGATAGTTTCGTTAGGAGCATAAGTGGTTTTTGAAGGGGTTACACTCTGTGCGTGTAATTTGATAAGGCTTCCTACTAATAAGAAGCAGATAAAAAAAATAGTTTTTCTCATGGGGGTTAAATTAGTTTGATGTTATATAAATTCTTATAGAATCTAGTCTACAGAAATAGTTAATTGATTAACTATCAAATTTATAAACTAATTGTTTTTATGAGTGAAGAGAGCGTAAACGGTCTGTTAAGACATTGTTATTTTTCTTACTGAAAGGTAAAGAGTAGGGGAGATTTTAACTATTTATTGCTTTTGAATGAGTTGTATTAGGAAATCAAAAGAGCCTTTATCAGCTACCCATTTTTGGTATTTCTTAAACGGAAGTTGCTGGATATTTTTTGTAGGGTGTAATTGATGAAAAATAGTTAAGGCAGCTAAAAAGCTTCCTGCCGTTGAGGGATGAAAATTATCAGAAGTATACAAAGAAGAGGTATTACTTTCATGCTCGTTATATTGTTTCCAAATTTTTCCCACAGGAAATAACAAGGCGTTATTTTGTTTGGCAGCAAATTCATGATTGGCTATAACTTTATCAAAGGTATTATAGTAATGTTTTGAAGGCCATACCATAAAATACCCCAGTTGAATATTGTACTGCTCACAAAGAGCTTTGATGGTAGCACCATCATTGATCAACATTCTTTTTCCTTCTTCCTGCGAGGACGGACCTTGTTGAATAATGACGTAATCGAATTGTTTTTTCTGAAGTAATTTTTGAAGTTTTCCTTCATTTATATGATCTATAATAGCATAGTTAGGATAGCATAAACTAGTAGTCTTGATTTTCAAATCGTTTTGCTTGCCTATTTGCTCTAACATTTTCGGCATATCGTTAGTGTAGGTTAAACTATTCCCTACAAATAAAATGTTTTGAGATTGAACAGAAAGACTTATCAATAGTAATAAGTAAAGGAGTTTTTTCATAGAATTAGCCTTTGGGTTTTTCTTCATATTCAGGGCAATCTAAACGGATATCTTGTTGTAAGAGTTCTTGTTGAAGTAAATTACAATAATCAGATTCTTGGTTTTTTTGATAGAATTTACAGCTATAGCAAGTTCGTTGTACGCTTAAGATACCACTTTGATGCAACTTGAATATTAGCTGACTTAAGGTACCAAATAAACTTTCTAATTCAGGTTGAGACAAGTTATCGACTTGTTTTTTTAAGGGAGTTGAGAAGTTATAGGTTTGTGCTATGATATCATTTCCAAGTTCCGAAATTCTTATGGAATAACTACGATTATCTGAAGATGAAAAATCTTTTTCAATCATTCCTTTTTTATCCAAAACTCGAATGGCATCACTTATAGTTGGTTTTGTAACATTGAACTCTTTAGCCAAATGGCTAACATTACACAAATTGTCTTTATGAAAAGCAACAAAAATTAGGATTTGAATTTGAATAGGACTCAAACCCACCAATTTTGCTTTTTCCCACAATAAGATTTTAAATACTTCAGAAACGCGTTCTAATCCTGCAACAATTTTACTTGAAATGTCTTTTTGCTGTTGTTCTGGGTTAAATGTGCTGTCCTTCATAAAAAAAGCCTGTCGAAATAGGTCGACAGGCAAAGTTAGTAATCCTAATTAATTTAATTACAGTTTTCCATTTCAATTATTGAATAACCATTTGCTTTAATGTTGATTAGCATTTCTTGTGTAGCTTGTTCAATATGACAAAACTTACATTCGTTAGACGATATTTGATTGGTTTTGAAAGGCTTTTTTTGAAGGTACTGTTTAGCAAAACCAAACACAAAGTTTTCTTCTTTAACATCACTAGGTACAAGAACATCAAAATGCATTATTTTACCATCATCTCTTTTTACATAGGTGTCCCAAACTGCTACTTTCATCTATTTAACTTTATAAGGTAATGATAAATTTCCGCTAGCAACACTAAATACCTCATAAACTCCTAACATAGGAAGGTCTTTGTTACTTGTATTCACTTTCATAAAAGCGGCTACTCCATCGTAGTTAAAATCAGTTCGGTTGTTTATTCTATAATCAGGAACTACTACTTTGATTTTATTTTCTTTGGTAGTCACTGGGTAACCTGGAGAGTCCATATACATTGGCATTCCCGGATTTGTAGGTGGTAATACTACCGTTTCATCTGCTTTTTTAAACTGTTTTACAGAAAGTCCACCAGCAACTCTTTCATCTTTATGAAGCACTACCCAATGTGGATGCCAAATTATACCATCATTATCATAGATTTTGTCGTTATTTTCATCCCATAGCGGAGTATCATCAAAATCTGGATGTGAAGTCAAAGCAAGTGCAACAATTCCTTCAGTGTTGCTAAAGCCAACATCAGTAGGTTTTAAGTTTGTTGGAAAAACATAACCTAAAACAGGAGCACCATCTAATTTTCCTGCTTTTGTAGGAGTGGTTTTTCCTGCTTTTCCTTTAACGGTAATTTCCCAAACAGTTACCCCTAATTTAGCTTTGTGAGTTACGTTGACTTTCTTAATTGAAAAGTCATCATTTTTATACGTATTGGTTTGTGCATAAAATGTTGTTATGCTTAGTAGTAGTATTGCTGAAGATAATATTAATTTCATTTTTTTGTGTTTTAGTTATTAAAGCAGTTAAGATAGGAATCCTAACTACTTTAAATAAAGATTTACCCTTTTACGTCTGAGATGGAAGCACCAAAGTTTATGTGCAATGCATTACCATTTGGGGTAACAAGAGCAGGTACCGATTGTACACCAGCATTTTCAGCTTCTGAAATACGAGCTTTGTCTTCACCAATGTTTACAATTTCAACATTTTGCTCTCCGATTAAACTAACAATGTCTTGTTCTGCACTTACACAAACTGGACATCCTGCGTGATAGAAAATTGATTTGTTCATTTTTTTAATATTTTTTAGTTGATGCATTATTGCGGTACAAATATAGTAAGGAATCCTAACTAAAAAAATAAAACTACTTTTTTTATTTATTTTTTTTGAAATTTACTTGTTTCAATGCCGTTCTTAGAAAATGAAAACTTCTTGTTTTTAAGTGTAAGCTTTTGTTACTTAGAGATATTAGCCTTCGTATTTGTGATATTCGGTAATAATCCAAAAATACCCGTCGAGGTCTCGTAATGAGAATTCTTTTTTCATAGAATTAGGGTTTAAGTTAATATCCTCTTCAATAGGGTAGCCCATTTTCTCAATATTTTGCCGAATTCCCAGTAAGTCGTCTGTTTTAAAATAGAGAATCAGCCCATTTCCAGGGGTGATATCTGAATTTATCATCGTAGGATGTTCGTGTTCTCCCCATACATGAAGACAGAGTAAAACTTCATTGTTTTTATCAACCAGTACAGCAAAATTATCTCCTTCATGAGTTCTTTTACACTCAAAAGCAGCTTGATACCATTGTGAGCTTTTGTTTACATCTTTAACGGCTATGATAGGATCAATTTTTGTCATTCTTTAGCTTTTACAATTGCTAGATTATTGACGATTTTCCATTTGTTATCAATATCCAAAATGAGGGAGTTGTAAGAAAGAAAATTATTTTCAGCACTTTCAATTCTCAGTTTTACAGAAGCGATAATTCCACTATGGTCAATTCCTTCGATAACCATTTTTCTGGGTAGCCCCCCAAAAATGCCATTTTGAATATTATTCAAATACTCTTGTTTATCAATAACGGTAACTCCAGAAGTCCCCATAAACCCGTTATTGGTGACTCTGAAATCTTTGTGTAACACTTTGTCTAAAAGTTCAACATCGCTGTCATCACCACCTTTTACAAAATCTATAATTGATTGTCTTATTTTGTCTTTTTCGCTCATATTAATTTGTATTAAGATTTTTCGTTGTTAACTAGCTTTAACCTAACTCAAAGGTTGTAATTCCGTATATTTTATCAATAGCTACCTTAGGGGCTTGACCATAATACATTCTCGCACATTCAAAAACATATTTTGCGTCGTATTTGTTCACCAAATCAACCGCTTTTGTATTTATGGTAGGAATATCGAGATATACCGAATCTCCAGAAGCGGTGTTTAAACAAGATTTATACAATTCTTCGGCAATTTGATTGTTGTTAGCAAATAGAGGGCCTATTTTATAACCTTTATCAACCTTTCTAATAACTGCGTAGCCTAAAACCTCATTATTTTCTGAATATTTAAAAGTGTTGCTTTGTGGCATTGAAAACCAACTTTTTAAAAACTCTTGTCTTTTGTAACCAAAACAAGCAATATCATACTCAAAAAGTTTTTCTAAATCTTCTGTTTTAATAGGAGATATGTTAGGACTGACATCCATTTTCTTACCTATGCACTCATATCTTTCATCTCGAAAGGCTATGTTAAAGCCTCCTTTTTCATAAAAAGGCTGCATGGCAACAACACCATCCATTCCTATAGACGCATTCTTATCAAGTCTTTTGATAAGAAGATCCCTTCTTAAATACCACAGTTTCTTTCCAATTCCTTGTTCTCTTAAATCAGGGCGTACAATGAACAATCCCATAAAACCAAACTCTTGGTTGTAGGAAACAACAGCACCACCAGCGATTAATTCCTTATCATTATAAAATCCGTAAAAACCATCAGGATCAGTTTTCCAAAACACGGTAGAATCGTTTTTTCCAGGATTCCATCCTTCATTTTTTGCCCAATCTACTAGGGTATTTACACCATCTTGATTGAGTTTTTTTAATTCTAGGTTTTCTACACTTATCATCTATACTGTGTTTTTTTAACCAAAATGTATTATTTATAGCACGTTTTTTTTAGTTGTACGAAGTTTTGAGAGTTTTCATTAGCAACCAAAAAGCAATTACATTTTATTTAGCTAAAAATAACAATTTTTAAACTTCTAATTTCAATCTATTTTTCAACAGAAATAATTGTTATCTCTAATTTCATGCTAAATGTAAATATAAAAGAAAAGTAAATACAGTTTTGATTAGGTATCAAAACTGTATTTATAACTAGCTATTAGTAAAGAGTTTTTGGTGTGTTATTTACCATGTTCAACTATTTTTAGTGCTGCATTTTCTCTTTTTTGAAATTCAAAATTTTGAAATTCAGAATTGTTTGGAGTATCCATTTCAAAGGTTTTTAAAACAGCAATTTCAATTTTAAGGTTATTTCCTTTAAAATCTAAAGTATGTCCGCCTTGTTTTGTGTCCTTAGATAGAAAGTGAAAATGAAAACCACTAACGTTAATACCGTCTAAATAATTAGGTAAGAGAAAACCAACCAATGTTCCTTCTGTGTTTTTATACTCAAAAAAATGTTGTTGATTGAGCATGTTTGTCAATTTTGGAAACGGTTCTTTTTCAACAGGAGAAAAGGCTCTTGTTTTCATATAATCAAACGTACCTGAAATTTTTATGGCATACATTTTATTTGAACTCGGCAGCACGTTTTTAATAGTACTCAATAAATTATTTTTATCAGTTAATGAGGTTTGAATAAAAGTAGTGTCAAACTTGAAGAATGTAACAGAAGCAAATGAGGTTAGGTGACTATTATCCAGTTCTGTTGTTTCTCCTGTTGACTTTGTTTGGTAAGCCTTTCCGTTAACCAGAGTCATCTCACCATTTAACATATCTGGAGCTCCTATTCCAAAATCTCCTTTTAGTTTTAAATTTTTAATAGGAAGTGTACCGCGATAAAGTCCGCCAACAAAGCCGTCAATAATACCATAGTTGTATAGGTTGTTGACACTTTGTTGTTTTTTGTTTAATTGTTTCCAATCAGAGATTAGTACACGGTTATGAAACATTTGAGGCATGTATATGCTTGAACTTTTTTGGTCGTAATAGATATCAGCAATACTTTCTCCTGTGAATTTGAATTTGGCTTGTTGATTTTTAAGGTCATAAATCCAAAGTTTTCCAGAACCATTTGTTGGAAAAGTTATCCAGTCAGAGATTAATAAGTGATCATTGTCTATCCATTCGATACCATCAAAAAAGCCATTGGTAATGTTAGGGAGTTTTTTAAATTCTGAAATTTCAGATTTCAAATAAACACTACCATCTCCATAATTTTTACCATTACTACATACCAATAACTCTTTTGTTTTTTGGTTGTATGCTATACCATTAACCGTAGGAATGTTTCCAATGATAGTATATGTTTTTTTAATGATGTTTATTTTATAAATATTTCCAGAAACGGTTTCCGTTACTCCAATAAAACCATTTTCTAGTTGACAGATGTCGTTTAAAAGTATTGCTTCAGGAATTGTAAGCTCAAAAACAGTTTTTCTATTGTTTATATTAAAACCAACAATTCTCTCCAAATCAGCCACAAAGAGTATGTTATTTACAATAACCATTCCTTTAGGGGCATTTAATACACCTTTTAAAGGGAGAAACTTTTTAGTTAAAATAGTACCTTCTGCTGAAATTTCACTGATAAAACCATCTGCATCTTTTTTGATAAAATCTTGACCTTGATTGGAAACAAAAAATCGTTTACCATTAGAAATTATACTTTCAGGCATTGAAAAGCCATTAGTTATTTGTTGTGAAAAGCTTACCTTCCAGAGTAGTAAGAAGGTAAGGGTAATAATATGTTTTACTTTCATTTTTTAGAATTTGATGATAATTTTCCCGAAAGATTTCCCTGATTTTAATTTTAAGAAGGCTTCTTTAGTTTTTTCTATAGGGAAAACGCTATCAATCACAGGTTTTAGGTTGTTTTTTTCAATTGCGTGTACCAATTCGGTTAATTCTTGTGCATTACCAACTGAATACCCTTGAAGTCTTATGTAATTCATAATCAAAGGGAAAATATCGATGCTTGCTTC
The DNA here is from genome assembly GCF_050290165.1 of Tenacibaculum sp. Lineage (GTDB taxonomy): Bacteria > Bacteroidota > Bacteroidia > Flavobacteriales > Flavobacteriaceae > Polaribacter. Next base: position 240,704 of record NZ_JBNKHD010000015.1, read on the forward strand.
GCTTCCCGACATAAAGCCCACTAAACCTACATAAGCATTTTCTTTACAGGAAAGGATACTTTGTTTAATAGTTTGATTGCCTGCGACATCTAAAGTAAGATCGACTCCGATTCCATCATTTAATCGTATTACCTCGCTGCTCCATTCTTTTATTTCATTGTAGTTGATAACTTTATCAGCTCCTAAAGCTTTTAACTTAGCTTCTTTTTCTTTACTACCTGTGGTGGCGATGACTTTAAGTCCAAAGGTTTTAGCAATTTGTAGGGCAAATAACGAAACTCCTCCGCTACCTTGAATTAAAATTGTTTGTCCTGCTTTGATGTTTGCTAATGATACTAAATTAGACCAAGCAGTAAGTCCTGCTACAGAGAGTGATGCAGATTCTTCGTCGGTAAGGTTTCGAGGGGCAGAAACTAAAGTGTTTTCTGGTTGAACGGTAAATTCAGATAGTGTTCCTGGTAACTGCATTCCTGTACGAAGTTCATTATTGTAGGATGTCATTTTCCCAGCTTCCCATCTAGGAATAAAAGGAATAAGTACGCGGTCTCCTTTTTTCCAACGAGTTACATTCTTTCCAACTTCTTCAACGATTCCCATACCTTCTGAAACAGGTATATGAGGAAAATTTAAGTTAGGCATTATGTTTCCTTCTACCATTATCAAATCTAAATACTGAAGTGAAACTGCTGAGGTTTTTACCAATACTTCGTTTTCATTTATGGTTGGTAAAGTAATGTTTACTAATTCTAAATGGTCTATACCAAACTGTTCTAATTGTATTGCTTTCATATCTTTTATTTTATGAAGCAAAATTAGAATCTTGATCTCAGTCTAGATTATGTGAATCAAACTATGTGTTATGAAAAGGAAACCTCTGTCTTACGGAAAGTATTAGGAGTGCTTCCAGTTTGATTTTTGAAAAAAATATTAAAGTTTGAAGGATGCTCAAAACCTAAAGAATAGCCTATTTCAGCAATATCCCAATCGCTATTCAGTAAAAGCGCTTTTGCTTCTTTAATCGTTCGTTCAGAAATCCATTGACTTGTGGTTTTTCCGGTAATATTTTTTAATGATCGGTTAAGGTGATTTGTATGAACATTAAGTTGGGTTGCAAATTCGTTGGCGTTTTTTAATTTAATGATTTGATTAGGAGAGTCAATAGGGAACTGCCTTTCCAATAATTGTATAAATAAAGAACAAATTCTTTCAGAAGCGTTAGTTGGTTTGTAGAAAGTTTCGGGAGGTTGCATTCTTAATGCTTCGTGCATAATAATTTGAACATAACTACGTATCAAATCATATTTATTGGGGTAATCGGACTGTATTTCTCTGAATATGCTTTCAAAAATTCCGACTAATAGATTTATACTTTTTTCATCTGGGCAAAAAACAAAATTCCCACCCACTTTAAATAATGGTGATTGTGAAAGGCTTTCACTTTTGAGGTTTTGGGTTACAAAATCTTCCGTAAAAAGACAAAAATAACCTGTTTGGTTTGTGGATGTAGGCTCCCAAGAATATGGAATTAGAGGGTTCATAAAAGTTATAGTATTGCCTTTTATGTTTATAGATTTTCCGGCAGAAGAGATAGTACCTTCACCATTTAAGATTAACGAAATTTTGTAAAAATCTCTTCTGTTTGTAGGGAGTGAAGTTGAATCACAAGCAAATTCTTCACGCTTGTATATATTGAACTGACCTCTAGTTTTATTAGTTTGATTGTGTTGCGCGTAAAAGTCGTCTATTGTTTCTTTTAATTTCATTTGGTGAAATTATGAAAATCAAATAATTCTATAACATCTTGTGTTATTTAATAAAAAGGATTGTCAGAGAGTAAGTTTAAAACAGTTTTATATTTCTAAATTCAATCTATTTTTTAGCTCTATTTTTCCTGTCGAAGTAATAAATACTTCTCTAGAATTGGCTTTTTTACGAATCCAGTCTTTTTCAATCATGAGTTCAAGAAGTGAAGCGCCCAATGCTCCAGCAATATGGTGTTTCCTTTCACTCCAATCTAAACATTGGTGAGCGAATGAGCGTTTTTTCTGTTGGATACTATGGATGTCTACTCCGATTTTATGAAACCATTCTTCTCCAAATTCGGTAACAGCATACTCTTTCCCAGAAATTTTAATGATTTCGTTGTCTAATAAAGACGTTGTTAATTTAACCCCAAGTTTGCCTGCTAAATGGTCATAGCAAGTTCTGGCATACGTAAAATCGTTTAATTGAGGAGACTTAATTTTTTTGTAGTCTTTGTCTATGGAAATTAAACTAGCCATGGATTCTATTACCTGAGCTACTTCATTGTTGGCAAGTTTAAAGTATCGATGTCTTCCTTGTTTTTCTACAGTTAAAAGATTAGCTGAAGTCATTTTTTTTAAATGATTACTAGCCGATTGTAAAGAAATATTGGCACTTGCAGCCAATTCAGTAGCAGTATATGCTCTACCATCTAATAAATTCCATAAGATGATAGAGCGAGATTTATCTCCTAAAATAGCAGCGATTTTACTAAACTGATTTTCTAATTCTTCGATAACTTTTATAGTTTTCTAATCCCATATTTGGGCTCGTTTTACTCCTAGTGTTCTTAAATATCCTAACAGTTGTCCTGTATGAACTGATTCATGATAGGCAATTCGATTTAAATAATCTCCTAGCTTTTTGCTTTGTCCCACTTCTTTTCGTTCTATTCGTATGCTCTCTAAATCAGTTTCATCAAGTGTTTTTATCATATCCATAAAACTGTTTCGATATTTCTCCGCAAAATTAAGCTCATTTTTTAAATCTGAGTACGCTAAATTTTTCCAAGGAGATACATAATCACCTAAATCACCTCTGTTTTTAATAATCGTATGAAATAAATGCTCACCTTCAAGAGTGTGTCGTATCATTTCAATAATAGAAAAAGCTTTTTGATCTGGTTTCCAATTTAAAAATTCTGTGGGAATATTTTCCCATAACTTGATACTTCTTCTTCTTGTTTCTGAAAAGTTTAATAAGATAATTTCAATTGCGTTCATACTTACGTTTAAATTAATTGTTGGTGATTAGGGAACAAAAGTAAATGACACTTTTATAGTATAGTTCATTTTAGAATGTAGTATGGAAGTTTTAAGTATAGGCACTTAGGATACATTTTACTTATTGTTTCTTATCTTATTAACATTCTTGTTCATACTTTGTCTAACAATATTACGGAAAATAAACTTTTTAAAAGCGCCTAGCTTTTGTTGGTGTTTAGCGTAAAATTCATCAGGCGTGTCAAAGAGTCCGAAATCTTGGTTTATCCCTTTGTCTTGTATGAATGTATTATTTAAATTCCATTCAATAGGTGGATTTTCAAAGTTATCGGTATAGGCTCCATAACCACAAAATGTAGTTTTGCAGTCGTTGTTTTTTTCTTGAAGTCTTTTCAAATATTCCTTGTCAAGAATAACACCTTCCAAAAAATACCATGTATCATTTATATAAATTTCTACCCAGCTATGTAAAATGTTTTGAGGAGATATTGTATACCAAATTCCACTAATAGCCCCTTTTTGTAGTGCTTTGTCAATAGTAAATCCGTGAATTCTATTAGGGATTCCTGTAGCTCTTAAAAGTGCCATTAATAAGGTAGCTTTCGTGTTACATTGCCCGTATCCATCTTTCAAAACTTCGGTTGCAGGGATACCATCAGATATATTGTATCCAAATTTTATTTCATCTCTAGCATAGTTGTAAATAGCTTTAACTCTTTCTACGGGATCTAATTGTTTCCAATTACGGTCATTTATTAGTTTTTGGATGGAATTGTCAGAGTAGTTTAAAGTTTTAGTTTCCTTTAAATAATTGTCCATACTTCCTTTTGCTTGTTATTTAATTACAATGCAAAGTTGGTAAGAGGAGCAAACTTAAACTTGTATAAACTGGCTATTCTTTTGAACCATAAATTTAGGGGTTAGTCCAAATGTTTCTTTAAATGTTCTTGTGTAATGAGAACTATCAGTAAATCCAAACATGTGGGCAGTGTCGGTAATAGAGTTTACAGATAAAAATGGTAAAGACTTTATCATTTTATTCCAAAGTTGATACCTTCTAAAATTGAGTCCTGTTTTTTCTTTGAATAAATGAAGGAAACGAGAAGGAGATAAACAGCAGATTTCAGCAATTTCCTCTAAACTGTATACTTTTTCGAAATTATCATCAAAAAACTCCAAAGCTTTTATAATTCTATCGTCATTTGAGTGGTTCTCAATTTTACAAGAACATTGATATTCATTTAAAGTATCGGTAACTAATGTACAAAGCTCTTTAAAATTAATTTCGGAGGTGTTGAATTTGGAAAGGATACTAACCAACTTATTTTTAAAACCAGTTTCAAGTATTGAAACGTTCAATTCTCCATAGTTTATATAGAGTTGATGTCCTAATGAACTTAAAGGATTGATTAGAATGGTTAGTTGAGTTTTTGGACTTAAGAGTTTATGTTCAACTCTAGACGAAACAAAAAAAGAATCCCCTGATTTTTCTGTTCCATCTTTTGAGGCCAAATTCATATTAGGTTTTTCAGAAACACTTATCTGTAAAGCATAGTGCTTGTGAAACTCATTAGTAGTTAAATCACCAACAAAAAGACCAAAATTTTTATCAAAATGGAACATGTTTTTGTTTTTCAGAGATAGTTAAGAACAAGCAATAATTTATACACTATTTTACTTATCTTCAAGTATTATAGTTGCAATTTGTGAGTTAATTTGATTTGGCCTAATTGTCCAGTTTAAAGCACCATTAGTTAACAAAATCACTGTAACATTTTGATTGGTTTTTTCATTCCAATAATGTCTGAAAGAGGAAATTCCAGCCCCTCCATGTCCGACCATTCTATAATCATTTTGAAGTCTATATGATTCCCATCCTAACCCAAAGTAGCCATCTTTTCCACTTTTTAACTTTACAGGAGCCCAAACTTTTTCGAGTTGTTTTTTTGTTATGATTTTTTCTTTTTGAATGACTTGAAACCATTTTGCTAAATCATTTATTGAGATATTTAAACCAGCACCAGCATACATAGGACTAGAATAATTTAAAGGAAACATCTCTAAACTCCCATTTCTTTTTTGGTAGCAAGTAACCCTATTAGGAATAACTTTTTTAAATCCACCGTACTTAGCTGAACTTAAATTGAACTTATCGAAATATTCAGTTTACATATACGATTCAAAATCCTGATTAGCCAATTTTTCAATTATAGCACGAACTAGTAAAAATCCTGTTGCATTATATTTTGACTCTGTTCCAGGGTCAGAACTAAATGGTTTGTCTCTAAGGGCTTCAATAACAGTTTTTTCACTATCAGGAGCTAAATAAATTTGATAATCTATTTGGTCTGGAACACCAGAGGTATGAGACAGTAATTGTTTGAGAGTTAATTTTCTCCAAGATTTTGGTAAGTCGTTTCTGTTTGGAAGAAAATCTTCTAAAGTTTCATTTACATCTCGTTTATGAATGCTTAATAATTTATAAAGTGCAACCGAACTGAATAATTTGGATATTGAAGCAACAGGAAAAGACTTATCTATAGTCATAGGTACTTTAAGCTGAGCATGTGCTGAACCGAATGATTTTTGGTGTACTACCTTATTGTCAACGAGGATTACGTAGTTTAATCCAATAATTTTTAGGCTATCTATGGTACTTTCTAAATAGGCATCAGTTTTACTAAAAACACTTTTATCATTTTCTTGAGCATAAGATTTTCCTATTAAACAAGTGATTAGCAATAGTTGTAAAATTAGTTTCATTAGTTATATTTTTTTTCAATGACAGATGAGATTTGAAATTGTTACAGTTTATAAAAAAATAACGGTTATTTTTTATTTGTTCATTGTTCCAAGAGTTGCTACTTTTTTCAACCATTTAGCTCTAAACTTTTCTTTTGATAATCTTATAGGACCAATAGTAGTAATTTGCACTTTTTTTACTCCTATATAGTTTAATGTTAGTTTTTTCATAGCATTATGACTCGGGCTTCTATATAGCCATTTATAGTACCAAGCAGGTTGGTCTAATGTGCAAATTATTCTGGCTGTTTTTCCTGTAAAACATTTATCCCACCATAAAGACTTTTCTCTTTTATTAAAAGCAAAACCAGGAAGTAAAACTCGGTCTAAAAAACCTTTCATAATTGCAGGTACTGAGCCCCACCAAATGGGATACACCAACACCAAATGGTCTGCCCACTTTAGTTTTTTTTGCGCTTCTAATAAGTCAGGTTCAAGTTCTGTTCGTTTTCGATAACCAAATTGAAGGTTAGGGTTAAAGTTTAATTCTCGGATGTTTATTTCTTGTATTTCAGCATTCGATTTTTTAGCGCCTATTTTATAAGCTTCAGAAAGAGCATAATTAAAACTTTCCTTATCTGGATGTCCGTTTATAATGAGTATTTTCTTCATTTATCTTAAAAAATAGGTTTTAATGTTGCTTCAAATTGAGAACCTGTTAAGTTTTCTGTTTTAAAAAACTTATACAGTATAAAACAGGTAGGTATTGTTAAAAAGACTGTGCAAATTATAAAAGTACTAAGGCTACAAAATATGCCTAAAATTTGGGTGCCAACTTCTCCTATATATGAAGCGATATTGTTTTGTTGATTTTTAAAATAAATATGAACCGATAAGGCATACTCATAAAACCGAATTGAAGTTTCATAGACTAGCCAAGTAGGATAAAACCACTTTCTAATAGGTTCCCACCATTTTCCCCAGATTGACTTTAGTTGTTGTTCGTTGTTATCTTCCATTGTTATTGTATTTGTTAGCAAAATTGCTGTAAATGGAAGGCTTATCATTTGATATAAATCAAATTCGTTTTTTGGGGTTTCTTATCCTGCTCAACGTTTCTAGAGTTATTCCTAAATAAGAAGCAATATGTGTAAGGGGAATTCTGTTGGTTATAAAAGGGTAAATGTTAAGTAGGTGTTTATATCTTTCTTCTGCTTTGTTGAATTGAATGGTGTATAAGCGTTCGCAAAGCCCTAACATGGTTTCAGTGACTATCTTACTAATTAAGCGTTCAAAGTCGTGATGCTTTTGAGAAAGCTTATCAACAGTATCTTTTGAAAATTCCAAAACGGTTGAATCTTCAACAAATTCAACATAATGGGGACTTGGTTCGTTACTAAAAAAGCTAACTATGGAAGCCATAAACTGATTTTCGAAAGTAAACCAATCTGAAATGTCTTTACCATCTTTTAAGTAATAAGCCCTTGAACATCCTTGTACAATAAAAAAGACTTTTTTAGAGAATTGCCCTTCTCGTACAACAATATCCCCTTTTTTATATACACAAACTTTTGAATTGGTAATTAACTCTTGTTGACACTCAGTAGATAAGGGAGCGTATGCTTCTTCAATCGTTTTAAAGATTTCTTTATAATTCATCCTTTCTCATTAGTAGCCTCAAACCTACTGTTTTTTTACCAAGTTCAAAAGTTATGTATGTTAATAAGCTGTGCTTTTAAGAAGGATTGGCAATACCATAATTTTTCATTAAGAAGTCTAAAGAAAACCCTAGTTTTAAATACATTTCTTTTGCCATTTCTGAGGCTTGTAGCGTAGCTAAAGATAAGTTATTGTCAATAGCCTTATTCAGCGTATGACACATGATTTCAGTAGCAAAACCTTGTTTTCTCTTTTCAGGTAAAATTCCTAAACTATGCAAACCAGCAACGCTATCAGTAGCATATAAAATTATAGTCCCAATGAGCTCTTGTTCAAAATATACCAAATAAAAAGGAATGTGCTCTCTAGTATCAAAAATTGTTTTCGGGCTTATTTTATACCCAAAAGCTTTATCAAAAGAATGACTCCACGTATTTGCTTCTTCTTCATTTTCCACTCGTTTAAACGTAATGTTTTTCTGAGTTGTAAACTTTTCTTTTAAAAGTAAACTCATACCGTATTGCACCGATTTTAGATTGAGTGGTAATTCATTTTTATCGGTATTTTCTTGATTAAAAGGAGTAAAATAAGAGAAGGTTAAGTTTCCATAAGCGTCTAACTTTTGTTGTAGTTCTTCTATTTGTTGTGAAGAAGTAATGGAATCGGTCCAAACTCTACTAGGCCACTGCGTATTTTCAATATATGCAATTTCAAAGCTATCTTCTTTTTGATGTCCTTTATATACAGAAGAAGCTGTTCTCCATAAAGAGGTTAAGTTGTCAATGTTTAATTGTGTATGGGTCATTTTGAATTGATTAAAAGAATACTAATAGCTAAAAAAACAACTCCAACAAATCGTTTTATAGTTATGGGTTCAACAGGAAGGTTTAGCCATCCGAATTTACCTGCGAATAATGAAAAAATCAGTTGACCACAAAGCCCCAGAGCAATCATTTTTGAAATACCTAATTTGGGGATTGTGTAAAAGTAAAGTGAGATTCCTATCATACTAAATAAACCTCCAATAAACCACAGGTACCAGGGTACTTGAAGCATTAAGTCAAATTCCATATTTTCTTTTTTAAAAAAGAAGAAGAATACACTTCCAAAAACGGCGCTAGCAATAGAGGTGGAAATTACTGCTATAATTGGTTGTTTTACTATAGAACCTAGTTGAGTGTTAAATCCAGCATGAACAGCAAGAGATATGCCGCCTATAAATGCTAAAAGGTATATAAATAATATTTTCATATGACAAAGATGAAAAGTATATAGCACCTTTTTCTTTACATATGTTGATTATAGTGTCGTATTTTTTATATTCTTACGAATTCTACTCAATTGTGTTGGTGTAATACCTAAATGAGAAGCGATATAGTGTAAGGGAATACGGTTTTCTATTTCAGGATTTGTATTTATGTAGTCGAGATATCGTTCTTTCGCTTCTTTCATTACAATATCAATTTCTCGCTGTTCTTTATCAATAATCCAGTTTTTTTCAATATAAGCGACATAGAAGTTTTGTATATCTCTATGTTCTTTGATTAATTGTTTGTATTCTTTGAAAGGAAAGCTAATTATTACGGTATCCTCAATAGCTTCGAGAGAAAATTGAGAAGGTTTGTTAGTTAGTGATGATACAACTGATCCGGCAAAATCACCTTGTAAGAAAATATTTTTATGATATACATTTCCATCTTTGTATAAATAACATGAAACAACTGCTCCACTATAAAGAATGTAGATATGTTTAGAAATTTTACCTAACGGAAGTATTATCTCTCCTTTTTTAAAATGTTGAATTTTGGCTATTGAAAAGAATAAGGAGACAGATTTATCATCTACAAAAGTATACCTGTTCAGTACATTTTTTACAAATTGTTCGTATTTTTCCAAAGAGTTGTTCATAGCGATTAGTCCTGTTTAATTATCAAAAGAATTACTTTTTATCTTGATTTTTAACTTGAATGATTTGTGCCGCAATACTTACCGCAATTTCTTCAGGAGTTTCACTTTTTATAGATAGCCCTATAGGTGCGTGAACTTTGTTTAATTTTTCTTGAGTAACTCCTTCGTTTAGTAAAACTTCCCACATCGTTTTTAGTTTCGCTTTACTGCCCAAAACACCTAGAAATTTATAGTTGTTTTTTATCAACTTACTTAATACTAATTTGTCATCTGTGTATTTATTGGTCATAATGGCTACATAGCTTGAAGAAGATGTTTCTACGTAGTTTTCAATATCGTTGTAATTAATTACTAATTTTTGATGAGCAGTCCGGTTATTTTCTAAGGTGTTAAGATTTTCTCTATTATCAAAAACAACGACATAGAAACCAAGTTTAACAAAGAGTTCGGAAACAGCAACGCCTACATGCCCACCGCCAACGATATATAAAGTTTCTTTAAAACCGATATGTTCATTGAAATACCAATCTTCTAAAGAGTTGATTTTATACTCAAATTGATTTTCTAGAATAAGGGAAGTAAAATCAAATTGGGTAGGAGACAAGTGTAAAGTTCCTTTTTTACCATGTTGTAAGCAAGAAATAATGTGCTCAACTATTGAAATATCATTGGAATCTAAATAATGAAAAGCAACAGTTTGTTCACCAGAACAAATCATACCCGAACCATCTTTGATATTTCCTTTGTGAATTTGTTTTTTGATGAATGTTGGAGGGTTTTCTTGTTGCAACAATTGTTTCGCTTCTTCAACGAGTGTAAACTCCATCACACCACCACCTACAGAACCGAAAATAAAACCGTTTTTAGTAATTAACATTTTAAAGCCTTTTCGACCTGGTGAACTGCCAAGATTTTCAATTACCGTTAGGAGGTATACCCTCTGTTTATTTTGAAGTTTTGTATGTAACTGTTGCCAGAATTCCATAAAAGTTTACTTAAAAATAGTTTCGCTTAGGGCATAATAAATAGCCATTAGTGCAGAAAAAATAGCACTGGCTAAAAAACGCCAATCGAGTTTTACTTTATTTTGAATGATAAAATTAGCGATAAACGAAATAGGAATGTTTACTAAAAACGACCAACAAGCAACAATGAATAAGTTACTGGTTATTTGTTCAAAATTTCCAGAAAATAACTTGATAAACAGCAAATGTCTAAAAATCCAAAGTGGATTAAAGTACGCAATCGCTAATATTGTTTTTGCAATGGTTCTTCTGAGTCCGCTATTATTGGCTGTCTTTTTTTCTATCCAATTAAAATAGTTAGGAATTTCAAGAGCATAAACGGTAGCACCAATAAGTACCATTCCGAGAAGTCTGTATATTGAAAACTCGTTTAGTAAAAGGGATGCCATCGTATCTCCAATGCTATAAATTAACGCGCCCCGAAATATATTCTGTTTGGTGTATTGTAGTTTGATAAGCTTTTATTTTTCATACAATCCCATCAACACTTTTTCGGGTGTAAAAGGAGAGTGGAATTTTAATTTATAATTAGGGTTGAAAGCTTTCACAGCTTGCTGAATGGCAAAATAAGCCCCAATTCCATACATTAATGGAGGCTCACCAACTGCTTTCGATTTTTTAATAGCCATTTGATTCCCTTCAGTTTTTAACGGAATGGTTTCTACTGTTTTGGGAGCAGAAAAAATATCAGGCACCTTATAGGTAGACAAAGCATTCGATAATAATCTTCCTTCATTGTTATAGGAGATTTCTTCCATAGTCATCCAACCAATTCCTTGTGCCAAAGCACCTTCGACTTGTCCTAAATCAATACCCATATTCATACTTTTACCAAAGTCGTGTACTATTTTTACGCTATCAATTTCATAATTACCACGAATACAATTTACAGTAACTGTTGTTATAGCTGTACCGTACACGTGGTAGGCAAACGGATGTCCTTTTTCTATGGTTTTATCAAAGTGAATAATTGGCGTTGCATAATGTGCGTTTTCAGAGAGTGCTACACGACGTAGCATCGCTTCAGCAATTAAAGCTTCCCATGTTAGATCTGATTTTTTATCACTTACAAAAATAGCATCTTCCTGAAAAGAGATGTTTTCTTTTTTGGTAGAGAGTATGTCAGCGGCAACTACTGTTAGTCGTTCAACTAACGAATTACAAGCCATTTCAGTTGCTTTTCCGTTAAGGTCGGCAGTTGAACTTGCTGCAGAAGGTGAGGTATTGGCAACACGTGTAGTATTGGTAGTTTCTAGTTTTACTTTATCTGGCGAAATTCCTAAAACACTTTGTGCTACTTGTAATATTTTGGTGTTTACACTTTGTCCCATTTCTACAGCACCTGTTGAGACACCAACACTTCCATCTTGATAAATATGCACCAAAGCACGTGCATGGTTCATTGGGGTATTGGTAAACGAAATACCAAAAGCAATAGGCATTAATGAAATACCTTTTTTGTAGCGGTTGTTCTTCTTATTGAAGTCAGCTACTTCTTGTTCTAGTTGCTCCAGTTGATATTGCTCCTTTGCGCTAAACCATGAATTTTGTGCTTGTACTTCGGTCGCAATTTGTCCGTATGAAAACTCGTCATTTTCAGCTAATAGATTAGCTTCTTGAATTAATCTTTTATTGATTCCGATTTTATCAGCGGCATCTGCAATGGCACTTTCAATCACAAACATTCCTTGTGGGCCACCAAAACCACGAAAAGCGGTGTTAGGTGGTAAGTTGGTTTTACAACTATACACTGTAGTATGTACGTTTGGAACAAAATAACTATTGGTAGCATGAAACAAAGTTCTCTCGGCAATTGCAGGTGATAAATCTGCTGCGGCTCCTGAATTTTGTAGGAACTCGGCTTCAAAAGCTTTTATTTTTAAGTCTTTGGTTAATCCTATTTTGTAAAATGAAGAATAGGGATGACGTTTCCCTGTCATGCGTAAATCGTCATGGCGATTCAGCATGTATTTAACTGGGCGGTTTAAGTGTTGCACTGCTACAGCAGCCATAACAGCCCAAGGAGTTGCTTGATCTTCTTTTCCTCCAAAACCACCTCCTAAACGGATTACATCTACTTCAATTTTATGCATTGGAACGCCTAATACCTTTGCTGCTGTTTTTTGAACAGCAGTAGGGCCTTGAGTTGATGAGGTAATTTTTATATTCCCGTTTTCTTGAGGAACGGCATAACAACCTTGTGTTTCTAAATACAAATGTTCTTGTCCGTTCGAAAAAGTCTCACCTTCAAAAACATAATCACATTCGGTAAAGGCATTTAGAGTATCCCCCAATTTGAAAGAGCGAGGAGCGTTGATAAAACTTCCTTTTTCTTTAGCTTCTTTAGCGGTTGTGATTACAGGAAGTTCTTCAATATCTATGGTAATTAAAGCTCTAGCTTTTTTAGCAATAGCTTCACTTTTGGCAACAATAAAAGCAATGGGTTGTCCCGAGAAATGAACTTCATTTTCTGCCCATAAAGGTTCATCAGGGATGATACCTCCAATTTGATTTTCTCCTAAAACATCTTTATAGGTGAATATTTTTACTACACCTTCTAACACTTCTGCTTTTGAATAATCTACCGATTTGATTTTTCCATGCGCTTTTGGCGAGTCAAAAACCAATCCGAATAAGGTGTCTTGACGTAGCATTAAATCGTCAACAAATAACGATTCTCCTCGGACATGCGTGAAACTGTCAATATTTTTCATTGTTTTCATTAGGTAATCAATTTTTTAAGTTCAACTTGGTTAGGGAATAGCTCTAAAAAGTGAGCAAAAAATAATTGTCTTGCTAACAAACGCTTGTATTCAGCATTTCCACGTACATCACTAATGGGAGAGATTTCTGACTGTAAAACTGTTTCAGCTTCTTTTACTGTTTCCGAACTGATTGTTTTTCCAATTAAAAAAGCATTGGTTTTGTGTAAATATTTCGGAATAGCAGCAACACCTCCTAATGAAAAATGTGCCTCTATAATTGTATCGTTTACTACAGAAATTCTCCCTGCGGCATTTACACTAGCAATATCCAAGTGTGTCCGTTTGCTTACTTTTTCAAAATTGAAAAAGTCCTCAGCTTGTGGAACTTTGAATTGTATTAATTGCAAGATTTCACCTTCTTGTAAATCGTATTTTTTATACTCTTGATGAAATTCTTGAAATGGAATTTGTCGAGTACTTCCATCTTCTTTTTGAATGGTTAAGGTTGAATTTAATGCTAAAAAGAAAATAGACATGTCACCAATAGGAGAGGCATTCACAAAATTACCTCCGATGGTTCCCATATTTCTGATTTGCTCTGAAGAAACTAGTTTCAGAAATTGTTTCAATTTAGGGAAAAGAGTTTGTAGTTGTTTACTTTCAGCTATTTCGGTAACCGTTGTGTTAACGCCTAAGGTACAAATCCCTTCTGTGAAAGAAATTCCTTTCAAGGCATTTTTATCGGTTAATAAATGCACATCTTCTTCCGCCATTTTATCTGCATGTTGTACATAAATATCGGTTCCGTTGGCAACTTTAACTCCTGTTTTTTCAAAGTTTTTTGGTTGTAATTGTTGTAGTTTTTCAGGAATGGTTTTGAAATAATCAGGAATAAAACCTTCTTTGATTAACCAGTCAATTTGCTGATTGCCGTTTTGTTGTTGTAATTTATGTTCTATCTCGTAACCTGCTTTTTCAATAGACTTGTAACCTGTACAACGACAAATATTTCCACTAATAGCATCGTTACAGCTTGTTGTTTTGTTGTTTTCCAAAGCATATCCTGTCATAGATACCACAAATCCTGGTGTACAAAAGCCACATTGTGTCGCATAATTATCGGTCATTGCTTTTTGTACAGCATTTAGTTCTTTAGGTAAATTGATACCTTCTACCGTAACGATGTGTTTTCCATTGGCATTTCCTAAAGGAGAAATACATGAAGTTATACTTTGGTAAGTTACTTTATTCTCAGTTAGTTCTCCAACTAATACCGTACAAGCACCACAATCGCCTTCACGACATCCTATTTTGGTTCCCTTTAACTGTTGATGGTCTCGAATAAAATCAAGTAGCGTAATACCTGCATTTGCAGACGTTTTAATTACTTGGTTATTTAATATAAATTGTATCATAAGCAAAATGCAAGATACGAAAATGTAACATGCATGTAAAGTTTAGTTTTCTTGAAATATAAAGAGTAAAGGAGAGGGATAAAAAAAGCCCTCTATTTTAGAGGGCTTGATATATATTTTAAGAAAAAATATTAAGCAAACAAGCTGTCAATTTTCTCTTTTTCTTCTTGAGCTAAGGCAGCATCTACTAAAATACGTCCACTGTGCTCGTCAATTGTAATTTTCTTACGGTTAGCGATTTCTAATTGCACTTGTGGTGGAATCGTAAAGAAAGAACCTCCAGCAGCTCCACGTTCAATAGCTACAACAGCTAATCCGTTTCTTACTTTAGTTCTAATTCTATTGTAAGCAGATAATAAGTGATCGTCAATAGACTGAGCAAATTCTTCAGATTTTTCTTTTAATAACTGCTCTTCTTTCTCAGTTTCTTTTAAGATAGCATCTAACTCACCTTTTTTGTGGGCTAAGTGACTTTCTTGTAAAGTTAATTTCTCTTTTGTTTTCTCGATAACCTCGTTTTTTTGAGCAATTTTAGCTTTGTACTCTTTAATTCTTTTTTCAGATAATTGAATTTCTAATTCTTGGTACTCAACTTCTTTAGTTAAAGAATCAAACTCACGGTTATTACGAACATTTTTTTGTTGTTCTGCATATTTAGCGATTAATGCTTTAGATTCATCAATAGCTAATTTTTTGTTACTAATATCAGTTTCTAAATTTTTAACATCTTCAGCTAAATTAGAAAGTCTAGTGTTTAATCCGGCAACTTCATCTTCTAAATCTTCAACTTCTAAAGGTAATTCACCGCGAACGTTTCTAATTTCGTCAATTCTAGAATCGATTAACTGTAAATCGTATAACGCTCTTAATTTTTCTTCTACCGTTACTTCTTTTTTTGCCATCTGTTAAATATAGTGTATTGGATTTGTACTCTTTTCGCTTAAAATAATTGCAAAAGTACTAAATTTTTTGCTAAGATAATCAACTAAAAGATTTTTTGTAAATTGTTCGCTTTCATAATGTCCAACATCGGTAAGTAAGATGTTTTTTTCAGCTTTGAAAAACTCATGATACTTAAAATCAGCACTAATGTATGCATCTGCACCTGCTCGTATGGCATTTTTGATAGCAAAACTTCCTGAACCTCCAAGTACAGCGACTTTTTTAATAGGCTTGTCAAGCAATTCTGAATGTCGAACACAGCCTGTTTTAAAGGTTTCTTTTACAAATAGTAAAAAGTCTTTTTCATTCATTGGAGAAGAAAGTTCTCCAATCATTCCCATACCTACGTTTTGGTTTTGGTTATCTAAGGTAATAACTTCGTAAGCAACTTCTTCATACGGGTGATTTTTAAAGAGAGCCGAAAGTATTTTTTCTTCTAAATAAGAATCGAATGTTACCGTAATGCAGGTTTCTTCTTCAAACATTAATTTACCTTTTTCACCAACAGTAGGATTTGAGGTTTCGTTACCTCTATAACTTCCTTTTCCTTCTACATTAAAAGAACAGTTGTCATAATTACCAATATTTCCTGCGCCCGCTTCAAATAATTTTTCACGTAAATTAGTAGCTTCTGAAAAAGGAACATAAGTAGTTAACTTTTTGATGATTCCTTTTTTAGGAATGAGTGTTCTCATGTTTTCTAAACCTAAAACTTCTCCCATTTTAGCTGAAACACCATTATTAACATTATCTAAAGCTGTATGGGTAGCATAAATAGCAATGTTATGCTGAATAGCTTTTAATACAACACGTTCTACATAATTGTTACCGTTTATTTTTTTTAAGCCACTAAATACAATTGGATGAAAGCTTACAATAAGATTACAATTGTTAGTAATTGCTTCATCCACAGTTTCTTCAAGAGTATCAAGAGTGACTATAATCCCGGTTACTTCTGTAGTGTAATTTCCTATTAATAAGCCAACATTGTCAAAATCTTCAGCATACGAAAGCGGTGCTAATTGTTCAATATAGTTGGTAACGTCTTTTATTTGCATTTGGGTGAGTTTAATGATAGTTCAAAGTTAGTAAAACTAGTTGTTACTATAAAGGTTACTTCACTTTGTTAGTAATGAAGAAATAATTTTTACTTTTGGTGTAATGAAGCTACTTCGATTTTTATTATTTCCGTTTGCTATATTGTATGATGTTGTTACGAGGTTTCGTAATTGGTTTTTTAATATTGGTATTTTAAAAGCTACTTCTTTTGATATTCCTGTAATTGCTGTAGGGAATTTGAGTGTAGGCGGGACAGGAAAATCTCCACAGATTGAATATTTGATACGTTTATTGAAAGATGATTATAAAATAGCTGTTTTAAGTCGAGGGTACAAGCGCAAAACGGAAGGTTTTCAGTTAGTAAATGATGCACATACTGCAGAAGATGTAGGAGATGAACCCTTACAGTTTTATAAAAAGTTCAAAGAAGAGATTACCGTGGCTGTGGATGCCGATAGAACGAATGGAATTCAGCAGTTGTTGCTACGTAATAATCCGCCAGAAGTTGTATTGTTGGATGATGCCTATCAGCATAGAAAAGTTACGGCCAGTAGTTATATTTTACTAACCAAGTACAACGATTTGTTTGTAGATGATTTTTTATTACCTACAGGAAATTTGCGAGAAAGTAGAAGAGGGGCTAAGCGAGCTAAGGTGATAGTGGTTACGAAATGTCCTGAGAATTTATCGAAAGGAGAACAAGAAAAAATAGTGCAAAAACTTAATCCAAAATCATATCAAAAAGTGTTTTTCACAACGATTACGTATGACGAAAATTTAAAAGGAGTTGAAGAGTTAACAATTGCTGATTTGCAGGATAAAGAAGTATTGTTAGTAACGGGAATTGCGAATCCGACTCCTTTATTGAATTTTTTGAAAGAAAAGAAAGTAAGTTTTAAGCATCTAAACTTTCCTGATCATCATAATTTCACGAATCAAGATATTACAACGATCAAGAAAAGTTTTGATGAATTGCAATCTCAACAAAAAATCATATTAACTACTGAAAAAGATTATATGCGTTTAGAAGGAAAGATTGATCCTCTTAATTATATTTCTATAAAAAGTCATTTTATAAGTGAAGAGAAAGTTTTTAACTCTTTGGTGTTTAATGAAATAAAGAAGGTTGGCTAGATTACTCGCTCGTCAGCTTTATAAGCACCACGACGGTGTAAAATCCATTGAGCTTCGTCTAATGGATTTACTCCTTTAAACTCTCTCGATTTCCCTTCTCCTTCAGGGCATACATCATAACCATGAAAAATCATTCGCAAACGTATACGACCGCTGCAAACAGTATTTAACTTAATACTTAAATCTAAAGAAGTAGCTACGGGGATGGTTCCTGTAAGATGCATCATTTCGTTTTGAAAAGAAGGAGAGTTAATAGTAGCTCTTCTAGTAGTAAGTTCAGAAATAATTTTACTTAAAAATTCTTCATTGGTTTTTATTTCAAAGCGAACAAGAGGTTCTAATAAATGTGTTCCTCCAGCTTGTAAACCTTTCATGATTCCCATTGGAGTAGCTAAGTTAAAATCGCCAGGTCTTGAATGTATATTATGATCTTCTCCTTTAATTAATGTGATTTTTACATCGGTTACTTCCCAGCCGAGTAAACCTTGCTCTAAAGCTTTAGGGATCGTTCTGGCTATTTCGTTTTGATATTTATTATGAATATCATTTTTAGAAACAATAGATTGATAGCTAACACCTGAGTTTAAAGGAGCGGGTTCAATTAAAAAAGTCATAATTGCCCAACAAGGCTTAGGCATCCAATAACGAATATAACCTTCTGCAGCTTTACTTATGGTCTCTTTGTAAACAATTTGTGGTTCTGTAAAAGTAACAGGTATTGAAAATCGCTCTAATAATGCATGTGTAAGCACTTCAATTTGCATATCCCCCATTAATAACAATAACAGTTCTTTTTCGGGTTTATGCCACTTGAATTGTAGCGTTGGATCTTCTCTGTCTATGATTTGTAAAGCCTGCGCTAAAGTATTGTAATCTTTATCGTTATCAGGTAATACTTGTACACTCAAAACGGGAGTGTTTAATTCGGGTAGTTTTGGAATTCTTTCGGGGTTGCCAAGAATGTCTCCTGTTTTAGTATCAACAACACCTGTAATAATTCCGATATCACCAGCTTTAATAGTAGTGTCAATATGTTTGGTATGATGAAAAACCTTCGATTGGTTTATTTTAGTTTCTACAGCTTGTGTATGATTATAAATAACCGACTTAGAAGATAGCTCACCCGAAAAGACTTTTACATGTGCCATAACACCATGAGTTTTATGATGTTCCAACTTGTATACATAAGCAGAAGTTTCTTGTGTGGCAGTATTCTTATCTGGTTTGATGAAATTTGTTAATCCATCTAATAATTCCTTTACACCGATGTTGTTTTTAGCAATCCCAATAAA
Source organism: Tenacibaculum sp. (assembly GCF_050290165.1). Lineage (GTDB taxonomy): Bacteria > Bacteroidota > Bacteroidia > Flavobacteriales > Flavobacteriaceae > Polaribacter. The sequence continues at coordinate 259,611 of NZ_JBNKHD010000015.1, forward strand.
TACAGGAGAAATTAAAGCTTTGGAAGTATTCTTTACAATAGATTTTATATAGGTCTCATCAGTTATAGTACCACCGTTTAAGTATTGCTCTAACAGACTTTCATCAGTTTCAATCAGTTCTTCTGTTATGGCTTCTTTTTGTTCTTTGGTAACTAAATCATCATGAAAAACTGGAGTAATACAAGCAGCATCTAATCCTTCTTGATGACTGGTATAGATAGATACAGTTTTAATTTGAAGCTCATCTTTTATTTGTTCTAAAACACTTTCAGTATCAGCTCCTTGTCGGTCAATTTTATTAACGAAAATTATGGTTGGAATTTTCAGCTTTTGCAAAGCATCTGCAATAGTTAAGGTATGAGCCTGTACACCTTCAACTGCTGAAACAACTAAAACAACAGCATCTACCACACATAATGTTCTTGCAACTTCACTAGAAAAATCTACGTGTCCTGGAGTATCTATTAGATTGACTTTGGTATCATTCCAAATAAAAGAAGTGGTTGCTGCTTTTATGGAAATTCCACGCTCTTTTTCTAGCGCTAAACTATCAGTAACAGTAGAACCTTTATCTACACTTCCTATATTTCTTATAGCTCCTGTATGGTATAATAAATGTTCGGTTAAAGTAGTTTTACCAGCATCAACATGTGCTAAAATTCCTATGTTAAGAATGTTAGAATATTCCATTAATCAATAATATCTTATAAAGAGAGAGGTAGCTTGTTAAAATTTCTCTTTTGCAGCTGCACTAATTAGCTTAATGTCTTGCTCATCTTTACGGGGACAAATAACTAATACATCGTCTTTTTCTACAATAATGAAATCTTTTAATCCTTGAACTACTACTTTTTTGCCATTTTTAGTACTAACCATATTTCCGTTGGCGTCTTTAAAAATAGTTGTAGCTCCAACTGTTGCATTTTGGTGAGTGTCTTTACCAAGTTTGTTATATAAAGAACCCCAGGTACCTAAATCATCCCAACCAAAATCTACAGGGAGTACGTGTACTTTTTCAGAGCGTTCCATAATTCCGAAGTCGATAGAAATGTTTTCGCACTTTTCATAGTTACTTTTAATAAAATCGTCTTCAAAATTGGTGTTGTATACGTTGTCACCAGCATCTAAAATGTTAACCATTTCAGGAAGATGCTTGTTGAAAGAATCTAAGATACTAGAAACAGACCAAACAAAAATACCAGCATTCCACAGATAATCACCACTCGCTAAAAACTGAGTAGCTTTTTCTAGGTTTGGTTTTTCGGTAAACGTTTTTACTTTTTTTATTTCAGAAGCATTTTCTTCAAACTGAATATAACCATAACCTGTATTTGGATGACTCGGTTGTATTCCTAGAGTCATTAATATATCTTCTTGAAAACAAGCGTTAAAAGAAGTCTCAATATTCTTAATAAATTCCGCTTCGTTTTCTATCCAATGATCCGACGGCGCTACTAACATCACAGCATTTTCATTTTGCTGGCGAATTTTTAATGCAGCATACAAAATACAAGGGGCAGTATTACGCATTGTAGGTTCAAGTAATAGCTGTTTTGCGCTAATTTTAGGAAGTTGCTCTAATACTAACTCTTCATAACGCTTATTTGTAGCAATTAAAATATTTTCAGAAGGAACTAATTGATTAATTCTACTAAAAGTTCTTTGCAGTAAAGATTCACCAGTTCCTAATAGGTCGTGAAATTGTTTTGGATACTTTTCGGTGCTTACTGGCCAAAGACGTGAACCTACACCTCCCGCCATAATTACTGCATAATAATTAGTGTTCATACTGGTTGTTTTGATACTAGTCTGAATTTACTTCAGAATGATATAATTAATTGTTTGAAGCTACTAGCTCCACTTCTGCATTTTGATTGAATAAATAGACACGTTTGTTACTTAAGTTTAAGCACTCGTAACGTGTTCTTCGTTTGCTTCCTCTTTTGTACAGTGTCTCTTTAAACTGAAAAACACTACCATTTGGAATTTCAAAGATAAAATTCTTTCCGTCTTTAGATTCTCCTTTTCGTAAAGCTAGCGATAAATTTACATCGGTATCGGTACTGGCTTTTGGGTTTTTTAGGTAGTTGGCTAGATACGGAAGCATATCTTTCGGATAGATTTCAGGCTGTAAAAATGGTAACATTAAATGTTGAAAAACTGTTTTCCACTCTTTACCATGAGGTTGTACTCTTCCAAATTTTTGATAGGTAACATGATGTGCAATTTCATGAACTAAAGTCAACAAAAACTGATATGGGTTTAAGTTGTTATTCACCGTAATTTGCATGTGACCATTTGGTAAGCGACGAAAATCACCATGTTTGGTTTGACGTTCACTCACTATTTTTAAATTGATTTTATGCTCAATAATTAAATATTCAACTAACGGAATAGCTTCTTCAGGGATGTATTTAATCAATATTTTTTTCAAATGTAGTACTTGAATTTAAGGAGTAGAACTTGAAACTTGTAATACTTTTCCGTTGTAGTATTTGTTACCTGTTAAAGCAAAATCAAAAATATAGTTAGCCATTTCTTTAGCGGATAATGGAGCAATATAACCAGGGAAGGCTTCTTCTAGCATTTCTGTTTGTACAGCACCTAAGGCTAATACGTTAAAAGCTATTTGTTGCTCTTTATATTCTTCAGCTAGTAATTCAGATAAAGTAATAACTGCTCCTTTGGCAGAACTATAGGCTGCTAATCCAGGAAATTTCATACTTCCTTGTATTCCGCCCATGCTACTCACTGTTACTACATGGCTCCCTTGTTGCATAAATGGTAAGAGGTTTTTAGTCAATTCAGCAACTGCAAAAACATTCACTCTATAAACCTCTTCAAAATCTTGCGTAGTTAATTGCTCAAAAGGTTTATTAATCAATTTTCCTGCATTATTAACAAGAATATCTACCTTTTTCCATTCAGTTGAAACAAAATTAACCGCTTTTTTTACATCATTTTCGTTAGATAAATCAACAGAAATAGTTGTAATCTTAGGGTGGTTTATTTGCTCTAAAGGCTTAGTGTTTCTTGATAAGGCTAATACTTGATGTCCTTGATTAGCAAATTGTTGCGCTAATTCAAAACCAATACCTCTACTAGTTCCTGTAATAACAATGTGTTTCATCTAAAATAGGTAAAATTAAAAAGGCAAGCTACATAAAAATCACTACATTTAGTACCTAATCGGATTTAAATTATTATGAAAAATAGATTTTTTTTAACCTTAACTTTATTCATTTCTGCAATTGCATTTGGTCAAAATTCTTATATATTCTGTGGGAAATTAATAGATACAGAACAAGGTAAAATTAAAGAGGAACAAACTGTCGTTGTGAAAGAAAATAAAATTGTTGATGTGTTAAAAGGTTATGTTAACCCAGATAATCCTGATGATGAAATAATAGATTTAAAAGATAAAGTAGTTATTCCTGGATTGATTGACATGCATGTACATATTGAAAGTGAACATAGTCCTAAAACAAGGTTAGAAAAATATATTTTGAATGATGCAGATAGAGCTTATAATTCTGTAGGATTTGCCAAAACGACTTTATTAAATGGCTTTACTACGGTAAGAGACTTAGGAGGAACAGGAGTTAATATTTCTTTAGCAAAAGCAATTAAAGCAGACAAAATTGTTGGACCAAGAGTGTTTACAGCTGGAAAATCTTTAGCAACAACAGGAGGACATGCAGATCCAACAAATGGTAGTAGAAGAGAACTTACAGGGAATCCGGGGCCAAAAGAAGGAGTAGTAAATTCGGTAGAAGATGCTAGAAAAGCGGTTAGACAGCGTTATAAAAATGGAGCAGATTGTATTAAAATTACAGCAACAGGAGGTGTGTTGAGTGTAGCAAAATCTGGAGATAACCCTCAATTTACAATTGAAGAAATAAAAGCAATCTGTGAAACTGCCAAAGATTATGGAATGCATGTAGCAGCTCATGCTCATGGAGACGAGGGGATGCAACGAGCAATTATAGGAGGAGTAAAAACTATTGAGCATGGAACGTATATGAGTGACGCAACTATGGAGTTGATGAAAAAGCATGATGTGTATTTAGTGCCAACAATTACTGCAGGTAAAGAAGTGGAAGAGAAGGCAAAGGTTAAAGGTTTTTATCCTGAAATAGTGGTGCCTAAAGCTTTAGCGGTAGGACCACAAATACAAGGAACTTTTAGTAAAGCGTATAAAAAAGGAGTAAAAATAGCTTTTGGTACCGATGCAGGAGTATTTGAACACGGAAAGAACGGAAAAGAATTTGGGTATATGGTTGAAGCAGGGATGCCAGCGATGGAAGCAATTCAATCTGCAACGATAACTAATGCTAAATTGCTAAATAAGGAAAAGGAGTTGGGACAAGTTAAAAAAGGATTTTTAGCAGATATTATTGCTGTAAATGAAGACCCGACCCAAAATATTCACACGATGGAAAAAGTAACTTTTGTGATGAAAAACGGGAAGGTTTATAAAAAGTAGCAATTAAAAAATCCCACTTTCTATAGTAAGAGAGTGGGATTTTTAGTTTTTAAGTAGGTTATTTATTCTTTAGTAAGTTCTATTTCGAATAATTTACTCCAGTGTTTTCCTGTAACAAACAAGCGATTGGTATCTGCATCGTAAGCAATTCCATTTAATACATCATCTTGAGGTTCTAAGCTTTGATCTTTAGTAACAATATCTCTTAGTCCATTTAAATTAGCAACACCTTCAACCACACCTGTTTCAGGATTGATAATCACTATTGAGTTTTGTTGCCATTTGTTAGCATAAATTTTACCATTGATAAACTCAATTTCATTTAAATTGTCAACAGGGTATTTGTTGGTGTATACTTGAATACTGCTTTTTTCTTTCTGAGTATTGGCATCTAAAAACCAAACTTTATTTGTTCCATCCGTTTTAATAAGCTCAGAACCGTTGTGTGTCAATCCCCAACCTTCATTACTATTGGTGTAGTTAAAACTTCCAGTTTGTTTAAAAGTGTCAAAATCATAGATAAACCCCTTACGTGCTTGCCATGTTAACCAATATATTTTATTATTGAAGATGGTCATTCCTTCTCCAAAATACTTTTCATCTAAATCAGTCTTATGTAGCACTTCTCCAGTTTTTAAATCTACTTTTCTTAAAGAAGACTGTCCTTTACGTCCTGTAGTTTCGTATAAGTATCCGTTTTTATATTCTAAACCTTGAGTATAAGCATCTTTATCGTGAGGATATGTGTTTACAATCTTATAAGAATATACAGCAGGAGCTTCTTTAGCTAATACTTCAATAGAATTATTTAATTTTTTAGATTTATTTGGATAAAAGGCTAGAGCAGTAACCGCATGTTTTCCCACACCAAAATCGGCAGTATTAATAGTAACGCTGGTTTCGTTTGTATTTACACGTTTATTGTCAACATACAATTGTACTGAATCTATTTGTTCTCCTTTAAGTTGTTCAAATTTAATAGCAGCTTTATCTCCTAAAGTGGTCTTTTTTGTAGTGTTTAATTTAAATTTGTAATTAGTTTCGCTACAAGAGGTTATTACTAAAGTAGTAGCTAATCCTAAAGTAAAAAGGTTATAAAAACGCATATATATAATATTATTTTTGTAGTTTATACTGTTGTTCTACAAATTAAAGCAAATTATTTGTTTGCAAATTAAAAAAAAGGGTTAAATTTGCACCCTCAAATAGCCATTGCAGGTTTTTGAATAATGAAATGATTATAAAGCTTTACCAACTTTATATTTTTCAACAAAAATAAAAGATTTTAAATTTACAAGAGATGAAAAAAGGTATACATCCAGAAAATTATAGAATGGTAGCGTTTAAAGATATGTCTAACGGAGATGTTTTTTTAACGCGTTCAACTGCTAATACAAGAGAAACTTTAGAAGTAGAAGGAGTTGAGTATCCATTAATCAAATTAGAAATTTCAAGAACTTCACATCCTTTCTATACTGGTAAGTCTAAGTTAGTAGATACTGCAGGACGTATTGATAAGTTCAAAAACAAATACTCAAAATTCAAAAAATAATTTTAAGTATTTTATAATATATTATAAAAGCTCTGGCTATTGGTCAGAGTTTTTTTTGTTTAAAACCTTTATTTTAGCTTGTAAAAAACACAAGAGATGAGAGATACCATTTTATCGATAATTATTGTTATTAACGTTTTGTGTGGTGTGCTGGTTTATTTTATTCCAGACATGGGGAATGTTATTTTATTAACCATAGCTTCTGCAGTAACCTTGTTAGCTATTTATGATGCTTTTATTCAAAAAGAGCATTCGTTAATGAGGGCATTTCCTGTTGTGGCTCGGTTACGATGGATTTTTGAAGATGAGCGAGAGAAAATTCAGCAATACTTTATTGAAGATGATTTAAACGGAAAACCAATTAACCGTGAAAAGAGAAGTATCGTTTATCAACGCTCCAAAAAAGAAATAGAAACCGTGCCTTTTGGTACGCAACATAACGTATATAAAAAAGGGTATGAGTTTGTAAAACACTCATTGTTTCCTAAAGATCATCATTATATTACAGGAGAAAGGGTGATGATTGGTTCTGATAAGTGTACGCAAAAATATGATGCTTCAATTATCAATATATCTGCGATGTCTTTTGGTTCATTGAGTAAAAATGCAGTAATGGCATTAAACCAAGGAGCAAAGATGGGCGGTTTTGCTCATAATACCGGTGAAGGTGGAATTTCTCCATATCATTTGCAAGGAGGAGATCTGATTTTTCAAGTAGGAACTGGATATTTTGGAGCAGGAAAAAGTGTGAATGGTAAGCGTGTTTTTGATGCAGAAGTTTTTAAAAACAATGCGATTCGTCCAGAAGTAAAGATGGTGGAAATTAAATTTTCTCAAGGAGCTAAACCTGGTCACGGTGGGATTCTTCCAGCTAAAAAGAATACAAAAGAAATAGCTGAGATTCGTTCTGTAGAACCGTTTACTAGAGTAGACTCACCACCAAGTCACGATGCTTTCTCTAATTTTGATGAAATGATCAACTTTATTCAAAGTTTAAGAGAGTTATCAGGAGGAAAGCCTATTGGAATTAAATTTTGTGTTGGAGATAATGATGAAATAGAAGGAATGATCAAAGCTTTTGCTGATGCGAATAATTATCCGGATTATATTGCTGTTGATGGAGGAGAAGGAGGTACAGGTTCTGCACCATTGGAGTTTTCAAATTATATTGGAACTCCATTATTAGAAGGATTGTCATTTGTGAACGGAATGTTGAAAAAATATGGATTAAAGAATCAAATTAAAATTATTGCTAGTGGTAAAGCTATTGACGCGTTTGATGTAGTGAAATATTTGGCTCTGGGTGCAGACGCTATTGGTATGGCACGTAGTTTTATGTTAAGTTTAGGATGTATACAAGCACGTGAATGTAATTTAGATACCTGTCCTGTTGGTGTGGCAACTCAAGATAAAGATTTAGTTAAGGCTTTGGTTGTTGAATACAAGAATGTACGTGTAAAGAATTACCACAATAAAACTATTAGTGCTGTTAAAGAAATGGTAGCAGCAATGGGAAAAGAGTCGATTATTGAGGTGGAGTCTAAACATATTTTTAGAAGAGGAAAGGATGGAGAGATTACCTCTTTAGATAAAATTTATGAAGCTCAGGAAGAAGTGTTAATTTAGAATTTAGTTCTAAGTCATTTCGACTGCAGGGAGAAATCTATTTATAAGATAAAGATAAGCCTATTGGAAGCTGCTGTAGAGATTAATTCGAAGACATATCAATTAGAACGTTACCCAAAGACTTTTGATAAAAGTCTTCGTGCATGGAGTAATGCTGAGTTATTGGTGTTAGAGTACATAGCCGATAAGAATATTGAACATTTACATTTGTTTAATGATCGTTTTGGGGTGTGGAATTGTACATTGCACGATAAAAAACTCACAACAGTTTGGACCTATGCTAGTCAGCAGAAAGCCATTCGTCAAAATTTAGAGTTGAATAAGTTACCAGTTATAGTCGACTATAAAACTCCACTGGATGATTTGGGAAAAGTGGAGTTAGCTTTGATGAAAATTCCTAAGTCTATTGAATTATTCGAGCTGTTTTTACAACAAATTCACAAAGTTTCTAATGAGAACACTGAAGCGGTTTGTGGATTCATGACCAAATACTTTTCACCTTCTTTTATAAAAGTAGCAGAGCAGTATTTTGATGAGGTAACCCAATCAAAAGCATGGAAGAAAGCGCGATTACTTATTTTAAAATCGCCTAAAGAATCAATTCTGAAGAAAGAATTTATCAATACAATTCAATGGAAAGAAAAGCTTTTACAACAATATTATGGAGTGTTTTCTTCAGGAAGTATTGATATTGGAACACAATTCTTTTTGGAAAATTTAATAGTTAAACCAGAAGAGTTAAAAATATTGGATGTGGCTTCTGGGAATGGAATTATAGCTTATGAGGTAGTTGAGCAAAACCCACAAACGGAAGTAACTGTACTAGACGATTTTAATTTGGCTATTGAGTCTTCTAAAATTAATTTACAAGGAAAAAAAGCACAGTTTTTATGTGCTGACACTTTAGAAGGTATAGAAAAAGCTTCGTTTGATTTAGTGGTATCGAATCCTCCTTTTCATTTCGAACATGAAAATAATATAGAAATAGCACTGAACCTTTTTAGAGGTGTAAAAGACTGTTTAAAAACAAATGGTAGGTTTTTATTAGTAGCTAATTCACACTTAAATTATAGTACACATCTAAGTTTATTGTTTGAATCTGTAAGTGTTGTAAATCAGAATAAAAAGTTTCAAATTATAGAATGTATAAAAAAACGCTAAGAAATTTCTTAGCGTTTTTTTGTTTGATTTGTAAATTTTAAGACTACCAATAGTACGATAAACCAAACATTAAATCAGTTGAGTTTATATTAAAATTAAAAGAGCTAGTATCTCTATTAGAAAGATTAATGTTGTCTTCATGATTGGTTTTTGAGTAACCTAAACCACCTATATTGGCTTCTAAAGCAATATTTTTATTTAAGAAATAAGTTATTCCTGGCCTAATTCCTATAAAATATTCATTAGATTCTCTTTTATAGGGAGTAGGAGTGTCATTGTTTGAAAAGTCAGAATAACTATATCTAAATTCTCCTTGTAATGAAATAGTTAGTTTTTTACCAAGAGGGAAATGTTTTTTGATGTAAGGAAAAACTTGGTAAGAATTTCCCTTACCAGTCATAATTGTTGATTTATTTTTTGAATACCCATAACCTACACCCAAACCTATAATTAAGTTGTCGTTAATGGTGTATCCTATCTTAGGTGAAAAATTAAACCCAAAAGATTCAGAGTCATTGTTAGAATCTTCAGCTTCGTAGTTATTTTGGTTTATTGATAGGTTTCCACTGATATACCATGTACCTTTTTCAATAGTTAATTTTTCGTTGTCTTCTTTTTCTTGTGCATTAGCAAACGACAATGCAAACAGCATTGTGTATAATAGTAATTTTTTCATAGATTATTTTTCTTTTAAAGCGTTCAAAGATATACGTTGTGTTTTAAAAGAATGTTAACTCAATGAAAAATCATAGGAAATATCCTCTTCAATAATTGGTTCTGTGCAATTTTTTAAATCATTAATGAATTCGTCAATTTGTGTTTTGGTGACATTAGGCATACAAATTACATGAGAAATGTCTCCTTCGGTAGCTAATTGCCATTTGTCTTTTATGCTTTTCGGAGTTTTTGGTAATACTACGGTAATTGCATTAGGATTTCTCCAAGCATCAATTCCAATTTTTTGTAATTCAGCTTCGCAATATTCAGCAACAGCTAAACTATGTTGATAACGTTGTTGTAATCCTTCAACTCCTAATTGTTTTAAAGCGTACCATAAAAATAATGGTGAGTGTCCGTTACGTGAACCTGTAATGGTAGTGTCAAAAGAACCTATATAAGAAATACCCTTAGCAATTCTATCTCTGTTAGATCGTTTTGCCATTAATACTCCTGTTGGGATTGGAGAACCGATAAATTTATGTCCACTAATAGAAATGCTATCTGCACCATCCATAAAATCAAACGGTAAACGAGGTTCCATAAATGGTCCAAAAGAACCTGCTAAAGCAGCATCACAGTGAATATAATGATCTTGGATAGCCATGTTGCTTAAAATTCCTTTGATTTTACCTATGTCATCTTTAGCTTCTTTCATGGTTGTACCAAAGGTAGCTAACACGATTACAGGTTTGTGGCGGTTCATGCGAACGGTATTTTCAAAATCTTCGTAGTCCATTTCACCATTTTCTTGTGATTTAATTACAATACTAGGGATGTTTAATAAATGGATATTCTTACGTACACTATAGTGAGTAGATTCAGAATAGTATACCATAGCCTTTGGAAACAACTCACGAGCAATATATAAACCATATAAATTACTTTCAGAACCTCCGTTGGTAACATATCCCCAGAAATCTTTAGGGTTTGCTCTAAATAACTTGGCAAAAAAGGCGATAACTTCGCGTTCCATTTCGTGTGTTTGTACACGATAGGTACCTTGTTCAAAAGGATCACCAAGATTGTTAATAGGGTACTGAAAAAATCTATTTAACTCTGAATAGTCAAAATCTTTTGATACAGGATACCCTAAAAAAGTATCACGAGCATTGGTAAGTTCATGCTCAAGTTTATTTAGTTTTTGTTGATTCTCTATTGATAATTTATGCTCGTTAGCCATGGATGAAAATTTAAGCGGGCAAAAGTAAACGAAACAATAGTATTTGTCATTAAAAAGATTAATAATTAGATTATTTTTCTATTTTAATATTCTGTGTAGATAAATAATCTAATTATTACTGATTGATTGAGTGTAGAGCGATAAATTTTAATGGAACCTAACAGTTACTTGGGGTTGTAAATGAAAAAAGCTCATCGATTTGATGAGCTTTGTAACTTATAATTTAAATTTGATTGACTTTATTTTGCGGCTTTATCAACTACAATTCGTTTTTCGCGATTAGCAACTTCCCAAGCTGTATGGAAAACTAAACGAGCTCTGTTTTCTAACATTTCATAATTGATTTTGTCAGGAGTGTCTGTAGGCTGATGATAGTCAGCATGTGTTCCGTTAAAATAGAAGATGATTGGAATGTTATGCTTAGCAAAATTGTAATGGTCAGAACGATAGTAAAAACGATTAGGATCGTTATCATCGTTATATTTATAGTCTAAATTGATATTTGTATACTTCTTGTTCATTGCTTCAGAAATATTGTGTAACTCAGTACTTAACTTGTCTGAACCAATTAAATATACATAATTAGGGTTTCCTTTATGACGGTCGTCAACTCTACCGACCATGTCAATATTTAAATCAGCAACAGTGTTAGCTAAAGGGAAAATAGGATTTTCGGTATAAAATTTAGATCCTAACAAACCTTTTTCTTCACCAGTAACATGTAAGAATAGGATTGAACGCTTAGGCCCTTTGCCAGCATCAGCAGCTTTTTTGAAAGCTTCAGCAATTTCTAAGATTGCCACAGTACCAGAACCATCATCATCAGCCCCATTATAAATTTTTCCATTTTTAACTCCTTCGTGATCTAAGTGAGCAGAGATAACTACAATTTCATTTGGTTTTTCAGTTCCTTTAATGAAAGCAACCACATTTTCTGAGTCTTTTAAATTCAGTCCTCTACGGCTGTTACTATTTAAAAAATCAGCAGGAATTTCTTGGAAGTAATCATCACCACCTATTGGAGACTTAATTCCTTGGCTTACATAAAAATCTTTCAAATATTTAACAGCTTTCTTTTGCCCTGGTTCACCAGTATTTCTTCCTTCAAACTCATCAGAAGCATAAATAAATAAGTGTTTTCCTAAATCTTTAGCGGTGATAGTTTTAGCGTATTCAGCAGCATAATCTGTAGTAGTGTCATTATCTGTGCTCGTGGTTTCTTTGCTAGACCCGCATGCAACAAGCGCAATTGCACTTGCAATATAGAGTAATTTTCTCATCAATAATTAGTTAAGGTTGTTTAGTTTGATTAGTGTCCAAAAATAACAAAATGTTATAGAGGGGCAAATTTAATTTTTCTTGATAACGAATTGTTCTAATGTTTTGTTAAAACTTATAAGTTCTTTAGGAAAGAGTTCTTCAAAAGCATTTTGAGCAATTAATTCTTTTGAGGTGCCTGTATATAATTCTTTTTCTGAAAGCAAGATAAACTCATCGGCTAATTGAATTGCTAAATTTACTTCGTGTGTAGAAATAATAATAGTTTTTCCTGTATTTTCTACCAATTTTTTAAGCAGTGAAAATACCTTGAAAGTATGATGAATATCTAAATGAGCGGTTGGTTCATCTAAAATAATAATCTCTGTATCTTGCGCTAATGCACGAGCTATAAGAACCCGTTGTAATTGACCATCACTCAACTCATAAAATCGTTTGTCTCTTAAATGACTAATCTCAGTCTGTTCAATAGCCCAAAGAATTTTTTTTAAATGATCAGGGGTAAGTTTATCTATCCAGTTGGTATAAGGTTGACGTCCTAATGCTACTAATTCAAAAACGGTTAACTGACTTAAAGGTAAACGTTCTGTGAGTACTAAACTCAAGGTAGTAGATAACTCTTGATTGGTGTAAGCAGAAAGTTTTTTCTGGTTAATTTTTACGATACCTTCAAGAGGTTTTTGAACTTTAGAAATTGTACGCAGTAATGTCGATTTACCAATTCCATTTTTACCTAAAAGAGCAACAAATTTTCCTTTTTCAATCGATATATTAATCTTAGAAGCAATAGCAGTTTGTTCCTTTTTTGATTGATATCCTATAGTAAGGTTTTCGGTTTGTAAGACGATATGTTTTTCTGAATTTGTCAAACTATACGTAAATTTTCTTTTTTCTTACCAATAGCCAAATAACTATAGGGGCGCCAAAAAGTGAGGTTATAGCATTAATAGGTAAAGTGAATTCGCTTGTAGGGAGTTGTGCTATACTATCGCAAATTAATAAAACAATAGCGCCAATCAAAGCTACAGCAGGTAATAAAACTTTATGATTAGAAGTTGAAAACAACATTTTTGCTAGGTGTGGAACCGCTAAACCAACAAAAGCTATAGGTCCTGAAAACGCTGTAATAACACCTGTAAGTACGCTGGTAATTAGTAATATGATATTTCTACTTCGTTTAATATTTATTCCAAGGCTTTTAGCATAGTTCTCTCCTAATAGAAAACTATTTAAAGGTTTGATAACAAAAAAAGTACCTAGAATACCTATGAGATAAATGATTCCAAAAACTGTAAGCTCTGTCCAGGTTAAGTTTCCTAAACTTCCAAAACTCCAAAATAAATATTGTTGAATTTGTTCTGCATCACTAAAATAAGCAAGTACACTTATTACTGAGGAAGTTAAAGAACCAAACATTAATCCGATGATTAATATAGACATGGTATTACGAACTCTATTGGCAGCAATAATAACGGCTAACAATACTAAAAAAGCTCCAGAACTAGAAGCGATGGCAAGTCCCCAGTTTGAGAAAACCAAGGTTAAAAGAGTTCCCCCAAAAATACTTGAACCTAAAATAAGTAAAGCTACCCCAAGACTAGCTCCTGAAGAAATTCCTAAAACAAAAGGACCAGCAAGTGGATTTCTGAACAATGTTTGCATTAACAAACCGCTGATAGATAAACCAGATCCGACTAAAATAGCGGTAATTGCTTTGGGTAATCGGTAATTTATAATTATGGTTTCCCAACTATCTTTTATAGAAGTCCCTCCTGATAGGATATTGAAAATTTCTTTTAAAGGAATGGTTACTGAACCTAGACTAACATTTGCAAAAAGAAAAATAATCAGTAAAACCGATAGTACTAAAAAATGAACTGTATATGTTTTTGATAAATTCAACTAATCAATGGATTTTAAAAATGCTACTAATTGTTGAATTGCCAATCCGCGGTGACTAATCTTATTTTTTTCTTCCGAAGTCATTTCAGCAAAAGACTTGTTATGTTCTTCAGGTTGAAAAACAGGGTCGTATCCGAAACCATGTTCTCCTTGTTTTTGTAATAAAATTTCACCTCTACAAATACCATCAAAGAAGAACTGTTTTCCATCTAAATTTAAACAAATAGAAGTCCTAAATTGAGCTTTTCTGTTGGTCTTGTCATTTAATTCGGTTAAAAGCTTTTGCATATTGCTTTCCGAATTACTTGGTTCACCAGCATAACGAGCAGAATATACTCCTGGAGCGCCATTTAACGCTTCAACTTCCAAACCTGTATCATCAGCAAAACAGTTGTACCCAAATTTTTCAGTAATATAATCGGCTTTAATTTGAGCGTTTCCTTCTAAGGTAGTAGCAGTTTCTTCTATGTCATCAAAACAATTAATGTCTTTTAAAGAAAGTAACTCGATAGAGTCTGGAAGCATTTTTTGTACTTCGGCAAGTTTGTTTTGATTGTTAGTTGCAAAAACTAGTTTCATTGATTAGAAGTTTATATAAGCAAATGTATCAATTTTTATTCTCATGCTATTTGTATTCAACTACAGAAATCATAAAAAGAAAATAACCCGCTGTTTAACTAAACAGCGGGTTATGATAAGTTACTATTAAATAGTTTTATATTATCCTTTGATTTTTGCTAACTCTTGTTTTTTAGCATTGATTTCGTTTTCAATTTTTAGTAAACGAGTTTCAATTTTATCAATAATAGCTTGTTTTCTTTCGATGCTTTCTTTAGAAGTAGCAGGATCTTTTTTAGCTTCTTCTAATTTAGATTTCATTTTAGCTAATCCTTCTTTACCACTAATTAAAATTTCTTCGTTGATGCTAATGTCATCCTCAAGATCACTTACTAATACATTCTTTTCTTTAGTAATAACTTTCTCTTGAGCTTTAATTTGATTATCTAACTGCTTTAGTTTTTCTTCTTCTAAACGTAATGCTTCTTGCTCTTTTAAATAAGCAATCTCTCTTGCTTTACGCTCTTCATCTAATTTTTTACGAGCAGCTTCAAGTTGTTGTTTTTTTGCATCAATAGTTTCTTGACCTTTATTTAAGTCTACATTAAATGTGGTACTGTTTTCTTTCTTAGACTCAGTCTTTTTAGCTGCCTCAGCCTCTTTTTTTGTTTTTTTAGCTAATTTTCTTTCAAGGCTTTCTAAGTCTTTTTTATGACCATCAATTTGAGCATTTAACTTAGTAAGTCTTTGTTGCATGTTAGAAACTAATTTTTCTTTTCTTTCAACTTCTGTCTTAGTAGCTTTTTTATTCTTTTTATAATCTTCTAAATTAGCCTTCACGCGTTTTAATGCAGTAACACCACTCATTAAAATCTCTTCGTTGGCATTAATTTGATTTTCTTTATTTTCTATTTGAGCTTTCAACTCTTTAATATCGTCTTGAGCAGCGATTTGTTGAATGCTAAAAAATGTGATGAAAAAGATTGAAGTTGCTAAAAGCCTTAATGTTTTCATTTTAATGTGTTTAAATTTGTGTTTTGGGGCGACAAAAGTATAGTTTCTTGCTTTAAAAAAATAACTTTTAGAGAGGTATTTTTAGTGCTGTTTTTAAGGATTAACACATCTTTATTTTTTATGCAAATTCGTTAGAAAGTATTTAATTTTTTTGCATTATTCATGATGATATGGCTCGTTACGTAGAATAGTAAAAGCACGATAAATTTGTTCAACGATAAATAAACGAATCATTTGGTGAGAAAACGTCATTTTTGATAAGGATAACTTTCCTTGGGCTTTATTATATACAGCTTCAGAAAAACCATAAGGACCACCAATTACCAATACCAATTGTTTAATACCAGAGTTCATTTTCTTTTGTAGATACTGAGAAAACTCCATTGAGGTGTGTTGTTTCCCTTTGTCATCCAATAAAACTAATTGATCGGTAGGTTGTAGTTTAGACAGAATTAACTCACCTTCTTTTTCTTTTTGTTGAGACTCGCTTAGGTTTTTAACATTTTTGATGTCTGGTATCACTTCCAACTCAAACTTTACGTAATGTTTTAGTCGGTTTTGGTATTCGTCAATTAATTGCTGTAACTGCTTATTGTCAGTTTTACCTATGGCGAGTAGTTTTATTTTCATACGGCAAAATTACGAATGTTTTATAAACTCTTAAAAGGATAGGTTTCAGTTGTCTGCTGACTTTATTTCTTTTTTATCGACTCTGCAATACTTTTTATTTGGTTTAATGTTTCTTCCCAGTTTTTCTCTGAATGTTCATACATTGTTTGGTTTTTGATTTCAGAGTGTGTCAGTTTCAATAAGGTTAGCAAATCTTTTTCTTCAAGTTTGAAGCTGATTTTAGAATAATTTTCAGGTTTGTCTGGTAGTCCTGAAAAGTTACTCCAGTAGGTGTAAACAAATAGTTTATTCTCATCAAAATTAATGATATTCCCCTTGTCTACAAATTCTTTCCCATCCCAAGAAAACTTGAAGAGCAAGTCGTTATTAATTTTCCAATCCGATTCCGTCTTTACACCCAACCATTTTTCAATATGTTCAGGTTTTGTTAAAACGTCCCAAACCACTGTAGGAAGTGTTTCTATTATTCGTTCTTTTTTTATTTCCATAATGTTTTAGTTTTTGATTTAAAGTGTATCAGAAGTAAGAGAGGACTAGCAATTAATTTTATCCGTGATAATAGTCCCAAGATTCCATTGTTATAAATTCGTCTTTTAACATAACAATACAAACTCCGTGTTCCTCATCCCAATTACATTCTCCTTTATACATAACAAAGGAGGAACCATTTTGATGGTTATCTGAAATTATTATATTTTGTATTGATATAGCTTTTTTAAAATCACTTGTGTCTTTTATTTCAGGTAAGAATTCTATAAACTTTTCAAACCTTTTTAAGTAAATGGAGTTGTATGAGTTTACAGCTCCTTTGACTAAAGAACTAATTATCTTTTCTTCGTTTTCTAAGAGAAATTCATAAGCAATTAATTGTTCTTTACTGGGTTTTTCGCCAAATCCAAAAAAATCAATACATATAGAGTCTTTAGGTTGATGTTTTTTTTCAAATTGATTGAGAGACTTTAAGGAAACCAATGAATACTATTTATCCTCTTCTTCTGAGTATTCTATTTTCATATTACTCTAATAAACTATTGCTACAATTCTCAATG
This sequence comes from Tenacibaculum sp., assembly GCF_050290165.1. Taxonomy (GTDB): domain Bacteria; phylum Bacteroidota; class Bacteroidia; order Flavobacteriales; family Flavobacteriaceae; genus Polaribacter. Next base: position 276,767 of record NZ_JBNKHD010000015.1, read on the forward strand.
GCGCACCACTACCATTTTTAATTTTCATTGGTAATGCAATTATTTTAAATCCAATACTAGGTAGCTTATCTAGATTGGTTAGATTTTCAAAAGCTGGTATGTTTTGAGAGAGTAATATAACATGACTTTCAAAATATTTAGATTGACCATAGTCGATACTTGGTGTATCAATTCCAATTGCATTGATGTTCCGTTGTTCAACTAACCATTTTGCTGCTTCTTTAGACAACCCAGGAAAGTGTAGTTTTTTAACCGCATCTTCACCTCGTTCAGCAGTTCCCATATATTTAACTTTATCAGGATAGTATTTAGAAAAACCTGTTTCTAATAAAATAATACTTCCATTAGGAATTTTGATTTTCTCTTTATTTTCCCACGCTAAAAAATCATCAATTTTTATTAAGTAGTCAGGATTATTAAGTGTTTTTGAAGAAACATCAATTTTAATTGCAGACCCGATTAATTTTTCGAGAGGAATTTCATCTACAGTTTGGCCTTTTTCAGCAAAATGGATAGGTGCATCTATATGAGTTCCTCCATGTTCTGCAGTACTAAAATTATATGCGGAATAATAAAATCCTTTATCTGTTTGTCCTTTAAAAACAGTGTCTAATTTGAATTCCTTTGCTGTAACCCAATATACAGTCTCATTAGAATATGCATGGGATAAATCTATAATTTTGTCTTCTGATAAGTTTGTTTGGTCTGATTTATTAGAATCAGGCGAATTGGTCTGTTTCTCATTACATGCCAAGAGTAAAAAAAGGAATAATTTAATTAAAGAAAATGTTTTTTTCATTTTTTTAAATTTAAAACGCTAGATGATGTTTAATCACGCACAGTGGTTTTGTATGTGGTTTGTTGCATGTTTTAAGTACCTAATTTAGCAAATACAAACCAAACTGAAAATCCGTGAGGATTTTCAGAAGTATCCGAGAACAAGCAATTACTTATAGCCATTGTTGTAGTGCCTTTTATTTTATCCAACGGTATTTTCTAATTAACTCTTCTTTTTTAGTTTCAAATCCGCGAGTATCATTATCAATAACTCGCTTAAGAATCCAGCCAGCATCTTTTCCTGCATCAGAAATGGCTTTGGCGTCAGTTTTCCCTTTTGATTTATGCTTTTCATACAACGCAATCATTGGTGTTCCGTTCCAATCAAAGTTTGCACCACCAAATAAATCTCTAACTGAAAACCACTCGTCAAATCTATTTTTGCACCAACAGTAAACAGCACCTTGTAAATAGTCATAGATTCTTTGTTTTTGAGAATCCGTAATCTCTTTTACATCTCTAATTTCAGTTCTAGATATTAATGTCATTTTTTTCTATAGTTTGGTGGAAATTTCTCTTTTCCATAAATCCAGAGAAATTTGTCAATTTGCTTTAGATTATGTTTTGTCAGTCCGTAATAATTTAAAAAGTCTGAAATTATTTTTCTAAACATTTCAAAGTCTTTTAAATCAGTAGTTTTAAAATCCGAAAACTTATCTTTTCGTTTATAAGCCAATAATACTTTTTCCACGAAACTGTCATAAATAGCATAACTTTCTTGATTATGCCAGTTGCAGTATTTTGTGGCAAATGAATAAAAATTCAGTTCTGTATTATTTCTTTTTGTACGGATTCCGTGTCCTTTTGCAATTTGATGAACAACTTCAGCATCTCCATTTTTAAGTCCCTTGTCAATATTCTGTTCCAAAATATGTTCAGCCATTTTAAATGTTCCCAGTATGTTCGTGCTGTACATATCATTTATTACGCTAATTTTTAGTAGAATGTCCTCAATATTGTCATTTTTAGGGAATGCTTTAAATAACTTGACAATGGCATCATCGGCTGGCTTATATCGTTTATCTCGGTTAAATTTTTCGATATAAATGTCCAGTAATTTATTTGTCGGTTTATCTAATTCTGCCATTTTTCTCAAATGCACTACAACTCGTTATATACCAAATTTTACTGCTTTTATTCCAATAAAAAAATGTGATATCATAAAGTGTAGCAATTTTTATATGCTATCAAATATATTAAAACCAGTACTTTATCAAAAGTAAAGTTATTAACGAGTGTTAATTAATTATACAATTTTCACGAAGCTAATACAAAGCATGTATACATTCTTACGGAATCCCATAAGCTCCCTTAACAAGTTACCTATACGGAGGACCCGCAACCCAACCTACAATAGATTTACGAACTCCTTTGGTAATAGGAGTTACGCGATGCATTACAAATGAAGGGAAAACAATGATGGTACCTTTTTCTCTGGGAGCATTTACAATTTTTTGATTTAGCATAAATTGTAAATCACCGCCTTCATATTCATCAGGGTCAGATAACTGCATGGAAATACTCAGTTTTCTATCAGAAATTTCTCCCGCTCCAAAATCTAAATGCCAGTCAAAGAAATCTCCTTCAGTATAGCTAGCCAATTGTAAATTGTTGTGAAACCCCAATAAATCAAACCAATACCGTTCGTTATTACATTGCATAGCCAAACCAGCTAATCGGTTATATATCCATTCGTTTTCTGGGTTGTTTTCAATAAACATCACAGCACTCTTTCGAAGTTCATCATCATAGGTGTCGGCTCCGCTAAGAGTTGCTTTAATTTTTTGGTTATCGTCCCATAGATTGAGGATTCTTTCTGTTTCATGCGGAAGAAATAGTCCGTTGTAGTATACAAATTCTACAAAATTATTTTTTAAAGGAAGACCAAATGGATAGTTTATCGCCATAATGTATGATTAGTTGTAAGTCAAGAAAAAGGATGTTTTTCTATAGTTTTTTGATAGCAAAATATAAAAAATTAAAGAATATGCTTAAAAGTTTTCCGTAAGAGCAAGTATTTTAATCAAGAGTGTCAAATTTTTAGTAAAGAAACGGTGAAAATTATCAGAATAATAAGGAGTGAACTCAAAACGGAGAACTAAAAATAATTGTATTTTTACCTCAATAATTCAATACTATGATTTCACAAGAACAATTTAATAAAGAGTTAGATTTAATTATAGCAAATGCTATTAGAGAAGATATAGGAGATGGCGATCACACATCATTATCATGCATTCCTGTCGATGCAAAAGGGAAAGCAAAATTGTTGGTAAAAGACAAAGGGGTAATAGCTGGAGTAGAGTTTGCTAAAATGGTGTTTAATTATGTGGATGCTGATTTAGAAGTAGAAACTTTAATCAATGATGGTGAAGCAGTGAAGTATGGAGATATTGTTTTATATGTTTCAGGAAAATCACAATCTATTTTAATGGCAGAGCGTTTGGTATTAAACGCAATGCAACGTATGAGTGCCATTGCTACCAAAACAAAGTTCTTTGCCGATTTGTTAGAAGGCACCAAAACCAAAGTATTAGATACTCGTAAAACTACTCCAGGAATTCGTGCTTTAGAAAAGTGGGCAGTAAAAATTGGAGGAGGAGAAAACCACCGATTTGCTTTATACGATATGGTAATGATTAAAGATAACCATATTGATTTTGCTGGTGGGATAACTCAAGCAATCACAAAAACTAAAAAGTATTTAGCTGAAAAAGGATTGGATATTAAAATTATTGTTGAAGCTAGAAGTTTAGAAGAAATTGAAGAGATTTTGCAGAACGAAGGAGTGTACCGTATTCTAATAGATAACTTTAATTATGAAGATACGCGCAAAGCAGTTGAGTTGATTGGTGATAAATGTTTAACAGAATCTTCGGGAGGAATTAACGAAGAAACGATCAGAAAATATGCTGAATGTGGCGTTGACTTTATTTCGTCAGGGGCGTTAACGCATTCGGTATACAATATGGACTTAAGCCTAAAAGCTGTTGATTAATTAAAAATCGTCATTACGAGTGAAGCGAAGTAATCTTAATGAATAATTACTATCACTTTGTTTAAATACTAAAAACAAACCCATGAAAAAACAACTATTACTCATAGCAACCATAGTGTTAGCGATGTCATGTAAAACAGAAGAATCTAAAAAAGAAAGCGATACAAACATGATAGAAAATCCTTTGCTAGTAAAAAGTACTATAGATTATGGTGCACCAGATTTCACCAAAATTAAGAACGAACATTTTATGCCTGCCATTTTAAAAGGTATGGAAGTTCAAAATGAGGCAATAGCTAAGATTGTGGCTAACACAGAAGCTCCTACATTTGAAAATACTGTTTTAGCGCTTGAAGAAAGTTCTAAAACATTAGATAATGTAACTTCAGTTTTTTACGCATTAGCAGGAGCACATACAAATGATGTAATTAAAGATAATCAAAAAGAGCTAGCGCCTAAATTTTCAAAGCATACCGATGAAATTTTACTAAACACGAAGTTGTTTGAAAGAATAAAAGCTGTTCATGATAATTTAGAAAATTTAGAGTTAGATGCAGAATCTAAACACTTAGTAAAAGAGTATTACAAAAACTTTGTAAAAGCAGGAGCTAATTTATCAGAAGAAAAGAAAACTGAGCTAAAAGAAATCAATGCTGAATTGGCTAGTTTATCTAACGATTTTGGTAAAATGTTGTTAGATGCTAGTAAAAAAGGCGGATTAACAATTACGGATAAAGAGCAATTAAAAGGGCTTTCGGAAGATAAAATTAAAGGCTTAGAAAAAGATGGGAAGTATGAAATTCAGTTGATAAATACTACGCAACAACCTTTATTACAAACGTTAGAAAATAGAGAGGTTCGTAAAGAATTATTTGAGAAATCTATTCATAGAACAGATGCAGGTGAGTACAATACCAGTGATTTAGTAAAGAAAATGGTGTTGTTACGTGCTAAAAAAGCAAACATTTTAGGGTTTGATAATTATGCTAGTTGGAGTTTACAAGGAACTATGGCAGCTACACCAGATAAAGTTTTTGAAATGTTCAACGGATTGATTCCAGGTTCATTAGAAAAAGTAGCAGCAGAAACTAAAGAAATTCAGGCAGAAATAGCAAAAGAAGGTAATAATTTTAAATTAGCTCCATACGATTGGAATCACTTTGCAGAAAAAGTGCGTAAATCAAAATACAATTTGAACGAAGATGAAGTAAAACAGTATTTTGAATTGACCAATGTGTTAGAAAAAGGAGTATTTTATGCTGCTACCAAATTATACGGAATTACATTTAAAAAACGCACAGATATACCAACATATCATCCAGATGTAGTTGTGTACGAAATTTTTGAAGAGGACGGTAGTAAATTAGGATTGTTCTATGGAGATTATTTTGCGAGAGATAGTAAAAGAGGTGGAGCATGGATGGATGCTTTTGTAAAACAATCGAAGCTTAGAGGGCAAAAACCTGTAATTTATAATGTTTGTAACTACGCAAAACCAGCAGAAGGAGAACCAGCATTAATCAGTTTTGATAATGTTGAAACAATGTTTCATGAGTTTGGACATGCATTACACGGTTTATTTGGAAATCAACATTACGCGTCAATTTCAGGAACCAGTACAGCAAGAGATTTTGTAGAGTTTCCATCGCAATTCAATGAAAACTGGGCAACCTATCCTGAAGTTTTAAATAATTATGCATTGCACCACAAAACAGGAGAAGTAATTCCTGATGAATTATTGCAAAAAATTAAAAATGCAGGAACTTTCAATCAAGGGTATTCAATTATCGAAAACTTATGTTCTTCTAATTTAGATATGCAATGGCACACGATTGCTGCTGATACAACTATTGACGATGTTGCTAAGTTTGAAGAAGAGGCGTTAGCAAAAATGAAGTTAAAGATTGAAGAAGTTCCACCAAGATACCGTTCAACATATTTTGCACATATTTTTAGTGGAGGGTATGCCGCTGGATATTACTCGTATTTATGGACAGAAATGTTAAGTCACGATGCATACGATTGGTTTAAAAACAATGGATTATTGACAAGAGAAAACGGACAAAAGTTTAGAGAGCAGATTTTATCAAAAGGAAATACGATGGATTATGCTGAAATGTATCGAATTTTTGCAGGACATGATCCAAAAGCCGAACCAATGCTAAAAGCAAGAGGGTTACAATAAATGGTTGATTTTTTTGATAGTGAAGAATTTACTAAAGTAGATTTTACCAAAACAAAACTCAAAAAAGGAGAATATGATAGCTGTACGTTCGAGAATTGCAATTTCGAGAACGTACATGCTTCTAACATTCAGTTTTTAGAATGTGAATTTATCAATTGTAATTTTAGTAATACAGCTGTAAACGAAACTTCATTTAAAGAGTGTGTTTTTAGTAAGTGTAAAATGGTTGGCGTTAAGTTTCATGAGTGCAATAGTTTCTTGTTACAAATGAGTTTTAGTAACTGCCTGTTAAACCTATCTTCTTTTTATCAATTAAGAATACCCAATACAAAATTTGTAAATTGTAATTTGCAAGAAGTAGATTTTACCGAAACTGATATTCAAAAAAGTATTTTTCAAGATTGCGATTTAAAAGGAGCAATTTTTGATCAAACCAACATAGAAAAAGTAGATTTTAGAAGCGCTACTAATTTTGTGATTAATCCAGAAAGTAATAAAATTCAAAAAGCTAAATTTTCACAAGAGAATATTCTGGGATTATTACAGAAATATGATATTGTGGTGGAGTAAGCTTCTAAGAGGCAGAGTAGCAAAGTGAAAAAGTGAAAAATGAAAGAGAAAACGAGTATAAAAACATTCAGAGACTTGTTGGTTTGGCAAAAATCAATGGTTTTTGTAACAGAAGTTTATAAAATTTCTAATGACTTTCCTAAAGAAGAAGTTTTTGGATTGACATCTCAAATAAGAAGATGCGCGGTTTCAATACCTAGTAATATTTCAGAAGGATATGGGAGACAAAGTTTAGGAGATTTTATTCGTTTTTTAAATATAGGAATAGCTTCTTTGTTTGAATTACAAACGCAACTTGAAATTTCTCTAAACTTAGAGTATATTTCAAATGAATCTTTTACTAAACTCTATGAACAATCAAGAGAAATAGAAAGAATGTTATCAAGTCTCATAAGAAAGTTAAAAGAAAAACGATGAATTCCTCTTTGTAACTTTGCAACTAAAAGAATATGACAAAGCATATAGAAGAAAGTCTTGAAAAAATTCCAGTAGTTAACTGGCTAGTAGCCTTTGGAAAGAAGATTAAAATTCCTGGGCTAGAAGGAATGTCTTTGTATGATGTGCTTGAAATGTATGTTATAGGTATTGTAAAAGGAGCGCTAACTACAAGAGCCGGAGGAATCGCTTTCAGTTTTTTTATGGCAATTTTTCCTTTTCTGCTATTTATTTTAACGTTGATTCCATACATCCCAATAGAAGGATTTCAAGAAGGCTTACTTTCATTAATGCAAGAAGCGTTGCCTCCCAAAACCTTTGAAGCAGTTGATTTTGTAATTAAAGATATCATCAACAATCAATATGGAGGCTTGTTGTCTTTTGGTTTTTTAGCATCCATTTTTTTAATGACGAATGGAGTGAATGCTATTTTTGGAGGTTTTGAATATTCATATCATGTAAAGGAAATAAGAAGTGTGTTTAGAGCATATATCGTTTCCTTAGGAGTTTCATTGCTAATGTCACTTTTCTTAATTATCACGGTTGCATTGATAATTTTTTATCAAATAGCACTAACAAAAATTCATAAAATAGGTTGGTTAAATACGGGAGATCTTGATTTGTTTTACTACGGAAGAGGCTTTTTGTTTTTAGTAATGATTTTTACCATTGTATCGCTACTTTTTAGGTATGGAACCAAACAGGGGAAAGAAGTGAAATTCTTTTCTCCAGGAGCTATTTTAACGACAGTAGTATCCATGTTTACTTTTTACTTATTTGGAATTTATGTAGTGAAGTTTGCAAAATATAATCAACTATACGGATCAATAGGAACCTTACTTGTTTTAATGTTGTTCGTTTGGTTGAATGCAATTATTTTACTGTTAGGTTTTGAATTAAATGCTTCTATTTATCGTTTAAAACGTAAAAATAAAGCTAGAGCCAAATAATATTTTTCTTCATATTTTTCGGATATTTGCAGGTTCAAAGGAACAATAAACAGTTGTTAGTTTTTACTAATAAACTGATGATTGGTAATTGATAAATGATAACAAAAGAAATATGAAGCTAGGAATCCCAAAAGGTACAAGAGATTTTTCATCAACAGAAGTAGCAAAAAGAAACTATATTTTCAATACAATTAAACATTCGTTTGAAAATTTTGGATTTCAACCTATCGAAACACCAAGTTTTGAAAATTCTTCAACACTAATGGGTAAGTATGGAGAAGAAGGGGATCGCTTGATTTTTAAAATTTTGAATTCAGGTGATTATTTGAAAAAAGTAGATGAAGGATTACTTTCAGAGAAAGATAGTCAAAAGGTAACTTCAAAAATTTCAGAAAAAGCTTTACGTTATGATTTAACAGTGCCATTTGCACGTTATGTAGTGCAACATCAAAACGAAATTACGTTTCCTTTTAAACGTTACCAAATTCAACCTGTTTGGAGAGCGGATCGTCCACAAAAAGGGCGTTTCCGTGAGTTTTACCAATGTGATGCCGATGTGGTAGGAAGTACTTCATTATGGCAAGAAGTAGAGTTTGTACAATTATACGATGCTGTTTTTAGTAAGTTAAGACTTAATGGTACGACTATCAAAATCAACAACCGAAAGATATTATCTGGAATAGTCGAAGTTATAGGAGCTTCAGATAAGTTAATTGATTTTACGGTGGCTTTAGATAAGTTAGATAAAATAGGAAAAGAAGGGGTAGTAAACGAAATGTTGTCTAAAGGAATATCAGAAGAAGCCATTGAAAAAGTAGAACCGTTGTTTAATTTTTCAGGAAGCAATCAAGATAAATTAGCTTCTTTAGAAAATATGTTACAAGAATCTAAAGAAGGTTTACAAGGAGTAGCGGATTTAAAAACGGTAGTTGATCGAGTTGAAGCATTAGGTTTAGACTCAGCTACCTTAGAAATAGATGTAACCTTAGCGCGTGGACTGAATTATTATACAGGAGCGATATATGAAGTGGGAGCACCTGAAGGTGTGAAAATGGGCTCTATCGGAGGAGGAGGTCGTTATGACGATTTGACAGGTATTTTTGGTTTAAAAGATGTTTCAGGTGTAGGAATTTCTTTCGGATTAGATAGAATTTACTTGGTAATGGAAGAATTAGGTTTATTTGAGGCAGTCGAATTACCAAAACCGAAAGTATTGTTTTTGAATTTTGACGAAAATGAAGGTTTAGAAAAAGTCAAAATGATTAAAACGCTACGTAATAATGACATAAAAACAGAAATGTATCCAGATGTTGCTACAAGTAATAATCAACAAAAAAAGCAATGGAAATATGCCATAAATAGAGAAATTGAATTTGTTGTGACAGCGGTAGAAAATGGTACGCTTGTTGTAAAAGATATGAAGGCAGGAGAGCAAACTACCTGTTCTTTAGATGAATTGATAAATAAAGTGCAGTAAATTACAAACAATGTTGTAAATTTGCACCCATTAATTTTTGATAGCAATGTTTGAAGTGAACAGCAAAAAAATGAATAACGATAGCAAGGACGAAATAGGAGAGAACCACATTGGTACATCAGCAAAAACACCTTTAAGAGCTGATGCTTTTGATATTTCTGACAAGGAGAAGATAGAAAAGATTCAAGAGAATGTTAAAGAGATTCTTGAAACTTTAGGAATGGATTTGAATGATGATAGTTTAAGCGGAACTCCTAAAAGAGTTGCAAAAGCTTTCGTTAGCGAATTGTTTATGGGGTTAAATCCTAAAAATCAACCAGAACCATCTACATTTGAAAATACTTATAAGTACGGAGAAATGTTAGTTGAAAAGAACATTATTGTATATTCAACTTGTGAGCATCACTTATTACCAATTATTGGTAGAGCACATGTAGCGTACATTTCTAACGGTAAGGTAATAGGGCTTTCAAAAATGAACCGTATTGTAGAGTACTATGCAAAGCGTCCACAGGTACAAGAGCGTTTAACTATGCAAGTAGTACAAGCAATGCAAGAAGCTTTAGGAACTGAAGATGTGGCATGTGTTATTGATGCAAAACACTTATGTGTAAATTCTCGCGGAATTAAAGATATCGAGAGTAGTACAGTTACTGCAGAGTTTGGTGGAGCATTTAAAAACAAAGAAACCAAACGTGAATTCTTAGACTACATTAAACTGAATACAGATTTTCATTAGAGAATATAAATTCATAGATAAATACTAAAAAAGCTCATTCGAAAGAATGAGCTTTTTTAGTATTAGTAAAAATTATAAAAAGAAAACTCTCGACTAACATTGAGAGTTTTTTGTATTATCTATATCTAAAACAGTTTTTAACAGTTTGAAAAACAGTGTAATTTACGTTAAGTTAAAATTTCTCCTTTCGTATTAACAATTTTGTTACGCTAAAATAGCAATTCGTAAAAGTTTTCTTAATATTTGAAAGTTTACAAATAGTAAAAAAAATTAGTGATTTGCAATGTTAATTTTTAATAATTGTAAATAATAGATCAATGAATAATTTTAAACTTTTACTAAGTTCACTATTTCTTCTTTTTACATGTAGTGCAGCTTTAGGTCAGGGGGCTACTATTGTTGGAATAGTAAATGATGGAAATTATCCTTTGCCTGGGGCTAGTGTTATGGTATCAGGAACAGCAAAGGGGGTGAATACAGATTTTGATGGAAACTTCATTTTGTCAAATGTTAAAAATGGTGTAGTAACTTTAGAGATATCTTACATCGGTTTTGAAACAAAAACAGTTTCTGTAAATACTAACTTTAAGAAAAACGTAGGTATAATTACATTACTGCCATCTAATCAAAATTTAGAGGAAGTTATTATTACTTCTTCAGGAAGAAGAAACAGTGAAGCAAGAGCATTAAGCATTCAAAAGAAATCAATGAGTATTATGAATGTGATTGCTGCTGATGGAATCGGGAAGTTACCAGATAGAAATGCGGCAGAGACAGTACAACGTATTCAAGGATTGTCTATTGAAAGAGATCAAGGAGAAGGACGTTTTGTGTCTGTTCGTGGATTACCGCCATTTTGGGCTTCTACAACAATTAACGGAAATCGTATTCCTACAGCAGAAGAAGAAACAACTTCTCGTGCTACTGCTTTTGATTTCTTTCCTTCTGATTTAATTTCTTATGTACAAGCAGCGAAAGCATATACACCAGATATGGAAGCTGATGGTATTGGTGGAGGTGTAAACTTTATTACGCAAACAGCACCAACAAAAAGAATTTTAAATGTGAATGTGGGTGGAGGTTATAACGAAAAATCTGGAGAACCTATATACAATGCGTCATTAACTTTTGGAGATAGAAGTAAAGACGGAAAATTAGGGTTCATTATAAATGGTTCTTATTGGAATAGAAACTGGGGTACAGATAATTTTGAAGCGAGAAGAAAAGGAGACGAAGGAGTATTTAGAATGGAGCTAAGAGATTATAATGGAGTAAGAGTTACTAAAGGGTTAAACGGAGCAATGGAATACAATTTTACACCAGAGCATAAAATGTATTTCAGAGGAGTATATGGAACATTGTCAGATACAGAAACTCACTATAAACACAGAGTGCGTTTTGATAAGTTTGATTCAGCAACAAGTACAGCCAGAGTAGAGTTACAAAATATATACAACGAGTTAATTACCGAAATGATTGGTGGTGAAATTGGAGGAAGACATGTTGTAGGTAATGGTAAATTTGATTGGAGTATTGCTAATTATAACAATGAGTTTAGGTATGGAGGAATTCCAACGGAACAAGATAAAAGTTACTATGTAGTAAAGTTTAAACAAGATGGAGTAGGAATAAAACCTGAGTACTTACAGAATAGACCTGAAGCAGATGGAGGAGCAGGGGATGATAGAGCATATTGGAAAGCAGATGGAGGATTGTTGGATTATAACGATACGGATGCTTTATTTGGATTTTTTAGTGATTCTTCATTTAAAATGGATGCTACTCAAATGTCATTTGCTGATTTAGAATTGTATAAAATATCAATTAAAGAACGAGATAATATTGTAGCATCTTTAAACTATGAGTACACATTTAATGATAACTTTAAAATAAAAGTAGGTACAAAATTTAGGGACAAAGACCGTAGAGCTAAGTTTGAAGATTTATTTTACGGTTGGTCGGGTGCAGCAGCAACTCCAGTTTTATCGGACTATTCTCAATACATTATTGAACAACCAGGAAGAGCAGATTACTTAAAAGAAATAGGATCAAATATCCAGTCTACCTTTGGTCCAGTACTATCTAGACAAGGAATGGTGAATTTCTGGAAAAACAACAAAAATAATTTAAGTGTTGTTGAAGGAGATTCAGAAATGTTGAAAAACGGAGGAGGTTTAGGAAGAAACTTTAATGTAGATGAAACCCATTTATCATTCTATGGAATGGGAACTTTAAAACTTTCAGATGAATTAACAGTATTAGGAGGTTTACGAGCAACAAAAACAGAAACTGAAGTAAACGGATACGTTTGGGATGCAGATTTAAGTCAGTTGAATGCAGTGAGAAATGTAAAAGATTATTGGGCGGTGTTACCTATGTTGCATGTAAAATACTCTCCAAAAGCAGATTTAAATATTCGTTTTGCTGCAACAAGAAGCTTTTCAAGACCAAACTTTGGAGATATCGCTCCAGGAGGTACTTTTATCTCATTCGATAATGAGTTTAAAGGAGGAAACCCAAACTTAAATCCTACATTTTCATGGAATTTTGATTTACTAGGAGAATATTACTTTAAAAACGTAGGAGTAGTAAATGCGGGAATTTTCTACAAGTCGATTACAGATCCAGTATTCAACGATACCTATCAAGGTACTTATAATGGAAATGCAGGAGTAGAATTTAGTACGCCAGTAAATGGAGCTGATGCTTGGATTGGTGGTATAGAGTTAGGAATTAACAAACGATTTGATTTCTTACCTGGATTCTTACAGTATTTCGGAACTCAATTAAATGCAACGTTTATGGATTCTGAAATGACAAAACCAAGTGGAAGAAAAGTGTCAATTCCATATCAAGCAAACACCTTATTTAATGCACAGTTATTCTTCGAAAAAGGAGGGTTTAATACACGATTAGCCTACAACCACAAAGGAAGCTATGCAATTGGGTTTGGAGAAAGAGATATCGATGATATTTACTACGGAAAATACAATACACTAGATTTTTCAGCATCATATCAAATAGGAAAAAACTGGACCATTTTTACCGATGTAAATAACATATTAAATAATCCCCTAATCTACCATTACGGTAAAACTGAAGACCGTCCTAAACAAGTAGAATTCTACGGAATTAAAGGAAGTATAGGTGTAAAGTATAATCTGTAATGAACTTGTTTTCTGTTTATAAATGCAATGTAGGCTCTCATTTTTATGAGGGCTTGCATTATTAAAAAGATTTGTATGAATTTAAGGTTTATAACAAGAGCTTCTATAGCAGCTTTCGGTACCTACTTTTGTATGTATGCTTTTCGAAAGCCATTTACGGTAGCAACTTTTGCGAATGAAAGTTTTTGGGGAATTGATTACAAGATTCTTTTGATAATAGCCCAAGTAGTGGGGTATACACTATCAAAATTTATAGGAATTAAAGTCATTTCAGAAATGAAATCAGGGAAGAGAATGTTAGCTTTAATTTGTTTTATTCTTTTTGCTGAATTAAGTCTGTTAGGTTTTGCTATAACTCCAGCACCTTATAATATTTTATTTCTGTTTTTAAATGGTTTACCCTTAGGAATGATCTGGGGAATTGTATTTTCTTATTTGGAAGGAAGAAAAGCTACAGAGCTATTAGGAGTAATCTTGTCGTCGAGTTTTATCGTTTCTTCTGGAGCTGTAAAATCAGTTGGAAAAATAGTATTAGATAGCTTTGGATTTAATGAATATTGGATGCCTTTTATAACAGGGCTGTTTTTTATAATTCCGTTGATGTTTTTTGCCTGGTTACTAGAAAAATTACCAGCACCAACAAAAGAAGAAACAGAATTAAAAGTTTTACGTAAACCATTAGATTCAGCAGGAAGGAAAAAATTATTTAAAGAATTTTCAGTACCCTTGATTCTTATCATTTTCTTTTTTATGCTGCTTACAGCATTAAGAGATTTTAGAGACAATTTTGCTCGTGAAATATGGGATGCCTTAGGCTATAAAGATGCCTCTATTTATAGTGTTTCTGAAATTCCAATAGCGATAGTAGTATTAATTATTTTAGGATTTATAGGAAGCATTAGCAAAAACTACAAAGCATTTGTTTACTATCATTATGTGCTGTTTGTTTCTTGTTTAGCAGTAATTATCAGTACTTATTTATTTCAATATGATGAAATTTCAGCATTGAGTTGGATGATTATTTCTGGTTTAGGTTTATACAGTTGTTATGTTCCTTTCAACGGAATATTTTTCGACCGTATGATTGCTACTTTTAAAATAAACGGAAATGTAGGATTCTTAATTTATATAGCTGATGCTTTTGGTTATTTGGGTAGTATCCTAATTCTTTTATATAAAAACTTTGGAAAAGGAGAGATTTCTTGGTTAAGCTTTTTTACCTACGCACTTTACATCTTAGCATTTATAGGAATATTTATTACGCTATATAGCTTTTACTTTTTTAGAGTTAAAAAAAACAAAGAACAAAAAATAAATCAATTTGTATATGAATAATAAATATGACCTTATTGTTGTTGGTGGAGGAGTTTTAGGAACTTTTCATGCATATCATGCAGCAAAAAAAGGGTTGTCAGTAGCTATTTTAGAAAAAGATAGCAAACCACAAGGAGCTACAGTTCGCAATTTCGGACAAGTAGTGCCTTCAGGTATGAATCAAAAATGGCAAAACTACGGAAGAGAAAGTTTAGCTATTTATAAAAGCATTCAAGAACAATTTGATGTTTCTATACGTCAAAATGGAACCATATATATTGCTTCAAACGAAGAAGAAGTTCAGTTAATAGAAGAGCTACATCACATTAATAAAAACAACAGCTACAAGTCACAACTATTAACCAAAGAACAATGCTTAGATAAGTATGCTGGCTTGCGAAGTGACTACTGTAAAGCAGGGTTGTTTTTTCCTGAAGAAGTAACTGTGGAGCCTAGAGTCATGATTCTTCGTTTACATGAGTTCATGAAAAAAGAATTGAACGTAACAATACACTATAATACTAACGTGATTGCTACAAATAATGTTAACGGTGGTGTATCAGTGTTAACATCAAATTCCGAAGAATTATTGGCGTCAAAAGTAATCATCTGCAACGGAAGTGATTTTAAGACACTGTATCCGTCAATATATAATGAAAGTGATTTAATAGTATCTAAGCTACAAATGATGCAAACAAAACCACAGAAGAATTACCAATTAGACGGATCTATTTTAACAGGATTGACTATTAGAAGATATGAAGCTTTTGAAGAATGTGCTTCATGGAATGCGATAAAATCAAAAGAAGATCCGAATTCGTTTGAGAAAAAATACGGAGTACATATTTTATTTAAGCAAGCGACAGATGGTTCCGTAATTTTAGGAGACTCACACGAATATGCAACGGCAAAAAATATAGACGATCTTGGATTTGATTCGAATGATGATATTGATAATTTCATGATCCAAGAAGCCCAAAAAATTATCGATTTACCAACGTATGAAATTCAACATCGTTGGGCAGGTTTTTATAGTCAATGTAAAACCAAAGATCTTTTCGAATATTCGGTAGGAGAAAATATACACATTGTAACAGGAATTGGAGGGAAAGGAATGACAGGTAGTGCTGGATTTTCAAAAGAGAGTATAAATAAATTATTTTAATCAAGATAGATGTTAGAGAATATTAAAATGGTTGTTTTTGATATGGCAGGAACAACAGTAGATGAGCAAAATGTTGTGTATAAAACACTACATAAAGCATTAAATGTATACGGAGTTGAAGTTGATTTGAATACCGTTTTAAGAATTGGGGCAGGAAAAGAAAAACATCAGGCTATAAAAGATGTTTTAGCAGAATTTAAACCAAATAAATTGAGTGAATCTGAACCCATATTTGAAGCGTTTAAAAAAATGTTGGATGAAGCTTATGAAACTTTAGAAGTTAAACCTGTTAAAGGAGTAGAAAGAGTGCTACTCAATTTAAGACAAAAAGGAATTATAGTAGTTTTAAATACGGGATATAATAGGCAAGTAGCAGAAAAATTGCTAGAGAAATTGATGTGGGATAAGAATGTGCATTATGATATGCTGGTAACAGCTTCGGATGTAGAGAAAGGACGCCCACACCCAGAGATGATACAAAAAGCGATGAAAGCATTTGATATTACTGATTCTACCGTTGTTTTAAAGGCAGGAGATTCAGCTATTGATATTGAAGAAGGAAAAAATGCGAATTGTGGTGTCACAATAGGGGTTTTATCAGGAGCACAAACAAGAGAGCAACTTGAAGAGCAAAATCCAAATTATATTTTGTTGTCTTTAAATGAGTTAGTTTAATAAAATGTAAATGATATGTTTGCTAAATATGTACTTAATGTTAGCTAATTTATCTTTGTATTAAGACTAGAAAACAAATTTTAAAAAGTTTACTAATAGTGTATTTTTGGTAAATAAATTAACTATTAGTAAACTTTTTTTAAATGAAAACCAATTATTTAGTAAAGCTAAGCGCTTTAATTTTACTGTTCGCATTGTCGAGCTGTCAAGAGAACAATTTGGATGAAGTATCCAAAAAACAAGGAAATCAAGAACTGAAGAAAAAATCACTCTTAAAGAAAAAAGTACTCGTTGTAGGCTTTGATGGAGTACAGTTTGAAAAAATTTCCGAAACACCAACTCCAAATTTAGATAAGCTTACTTTAGTGAAGGCTTATGCAGGAGGAATCGATAATACCTCTTCTGAACAAAAAACAAGTAGTGGACCGGGGTGGTCAACTATTTTAACGGGTGTTTGGGTAAACAAACACGGAGTTACAGACAACAGCACTTCGCATATTTCGAAAGCGAAAAGTGTTTTTCAATTAATTAAAGAATCAAATCCTACTTTAAAAACAGCTAGTGTTGTTACTTGGGGACCTATCCATGATTTTTTTAGAGATCAATTAAACTACATAGATTACCACACGAATAGTGGGGGAGATGAGAACACAGTTACTGGAGCAATACATGCAATTAACAACGAAAATTCAGATTTTGTTTTTGCACATATTGATAATGTAGACGAAGTTGGGCATGCATTAGGTTTTGGAACTTCTTATAACAATGCTATAACAAAAGCTGATGAACAATTTGGAAGAATTGTAGCTGAGGTTGAAAAGAGAACAAATGAAGATTGGTTAATAATGGTGGTAACCGATCACGGAAGAGGTATTGGAGGATATAGTCATGGAGGACAAACAACTCAAGAAAAAACAATTTTTGTAGGTATGAATAAGAGTGGAAACGAAGAGTTTAATTCATATGTTTCTAATACTCCAAATCAAGATTTTAGTGGGATATACGGTAATGTTGCACAAACTGCAATAGTTCCTTCAATTTTAACTCACTTAAATGTATCAATTCAAAAAGAATGGCAATTAAATAGTACTTCATTAGTAGGGAATGTAGGAGTTAGAAAAGTAATGATGCAAAACTCAAATACCATTTATTGGAATTCAAATTCTTCTAACGATGTAGAAATTTATAAAAATGATTCTTTTGTAGCTTCAGCTCCAGCCTTACAAGGGTATTTTACGGACGGAAGTAGTTCAGAAGGAGGTGTTAATTATACAATTTTACTAAACGGACAAACAGGTTCCGTAGCTTTTAATAACTCTAAAATTATTGCTGGTTTAGATTGGAATGATTTAACAGATAATAGAGCTTATTTTTTCAGAAGTGACAACAATTATGTGCGTTATAATAAGTTGCTTGATAAGGCTGATGATGGTTATCCTAAAGAGGTAAATAATAGCACATGGCCAGGGTTAGGAGCTTATAAAGATTTGATAAGTGCAGCTTTTAAATGGCATAATCATAAAGGGTATTTCTTTTTAAAAGATGGAAGGTACTTGCGATATGATATGAATAACGATTCTGTAGATCCAGGGTATCCAGTTGATATTACGAATGGCAATTGGTTAGGGTTAGAATCGTATAAAAACAAAATCGTAGCTGCTTTTAAATGGGATAATAGCAAAGTATATTTCTTTTTAAATGACGGAACTTATATACGATACAGTATAACTAATGATTCTGTAGATTCTGGGTATCCAGCTACTATAAATAATAGTACTTGGCCAGGGTTGGGAGATTATGCAACAAAAATTACTGCAGCTGTAGATTGGGATTTAACTTATTGTTACTTTTTCTTAGATGACAATAGATATATTAAGTACAATAAGTCAACAGATAGTGCTGTTTCTGGTTATCCAAAAGAGATAAATAGTAGTACTTGGCCAGGGCTTAATAACTAAAATTGTAAGTTAAGTAGGGTGTTTAAAACACCCTACTTAATTATTTTCAGAATAAAAATATAGTACCAACATGGTACATGGCGTTTGAGTTCGATTAACTGGCACATGAGGAAGCCTTCCATCAAAATACAAAGAATCGCCTTCTTTAACGGTAACTTCAACATTCTCTATTACATAAGTACACTCACCATTAATAATGTATTTAAATTCCCAAGCATCGGTAGTAACTTTTTCTCTTTTTGAGTTGGGAGATATTGTAAGTAAAACAGCTTCAAAACCAACCGCATTTAAATTCTTTCCAAAAATTTGGCGGTAGGTAAAACCTTCGGCTTCTACTTCTTTTTCTATTAATTGCTGTTCTTCTTTTTTAATATGAATATATTTTGAGCCCGCTTTTTTTTCAACTCCTTCAAAAAAAGTACTGGCATCTATTTCTAAGGCAGATATAATTTCTAACAGAACAGGTAAAGAAGGAATGGTTCTACCATTTTCTATTCTAGAGATTAAACCATTACTAACGTTAGCATTTGTAGCTAATGTATTAATGGTAATGTTTTGTTTTTTTCTAATTTCTTTAATTCGTTTTCCTATTCCGATTAAAAAATTATCCATAAATGACTATTGGGGTTTCTTAACATTTAATACTCGAAAGAATATTTGTTTTTAGTTGTACTACAACTTAAGAAAACTCTACATTTCTTTCTTCAATATAAAAATACCAATGTTGAATAAGAGAAGCAAAGTTTTATCATTATTGTACAGGAATTTTAATTTCGTACAATTTTCTACTACGATTGTTTAATTTGTTTTCTCTCAACCATGAATTGTGTAGTTTCAAATCTTTGTAAGTAGTACCAAACTTTTTAGCAAATAAAGCAATATCAGTAATGGCTGTATCTACTTTTACTGTATATGTTTCTGGTAAGGTATACAAGTCTTCTTTGTCGTATACGAATCCATATTTATCTGGATTTGAAATGATTTCTTTTAAAGCCAAAACTCTAAACACATATCTTTCAGTTTCATCTGGTAATTTAGCATCATAATAATTTGTTACTCCTTGAGCTGCTAATCTTTTAGAAACACCATAATTTCCTGCATTGTAAGCTGCAGCAGCAAGTGTCCAAGAACCAAAGCGTTCTTTTGATTTTTTTAGATATTCTGCAGCAACCCTAGTTGATTTTTCTATGTCATAACGCTCATCTACATTATCATTAATTTCTAACCCAAACTCTCTACCTGTTTGTTTCATAAAGTGCCACATACCTGCCGCTCCTACTGATGAGGTCTCGTCTATAAACCCACTTTCAGCCAAAGCTAAAAATTTAAAATCGTCAGGTAAACCGTATTTTTTTAATAAAGGTTCTAGTACAGGGAAATATTTATTAGCACGTTTGATTAATAATAACCCGTTTGATTGCCAATAGGTATTAACTAATAGCTCACGATCCATACGTTCTCTTATATCAGGCTTTTCTATTGGAACGCGTTCTCCTGCTAAATTAAGATCTTGGGGTAGTTTTAAAGCTTTAATAACATAGCTTTCGGCTACATTTTTAATAATAGGTTCGTTTGATTTACTTATCGTGTTTGTAAATAAAACTGCTGTAAATACTACTATTACAACAGATAGAAAGCGTACTGACGTATTCATGTTTTTTGTTTTTTGATTGAAGTGAACTGCTCATTTTAATCTATCAATAAGCATTCCTTTTCTAAGATTTTAGAAATAGTTTTTGCTTTATTTAAGATCATTACATGGGTCCCATTTTCAACTTCAATACTGTTTTTAATATATTTTATAGGAAAAACTTCATCTTTTTTTCCGTGTATATGAACTATATTGGCAAGCGGTTCTTTTTGTTGCCAATGTAGTACATTATAAATAGCCCATTGTAGGTACTCTTTGTTTCGTACAGATAAATACATTTTGTATAATTCTGCTCGTTTTTTTAAATAATCATTGAAAAAGTAATGTTCGTAACTTTCAATGTTTGCTATAATTTTTGAAGGGAAAAGTTTATAAGCTTTCGTTATTTGTGCTAGCCTTAAACGTTTTGGGAGTTCTTTGTTGCTTTTAATGCTAGATATGATGATTACTTTTTTACAATTAATAATCTTGCTCATTTCTTGCACCATTATGCCACCAAAAGAAACTCCGACCAATATAGGGTTTTTATGTTGAATTTTTGAGCATAATCGCAACGCATATTCTTGAATAGTCTCATTAATTGATGTAGGCATCAACCAATCTAAAAAATGCAATTCAAATTGTTCTTCTGGTAGAGAGATATGCTCAAATATTTTGGTGTTGGCAGCTAAACCAGGAACAAAATATATGTGAGTTTTTGACATTATTCTATGAGCTTTTTATTTAATAAAATACCTTCTACATATTCGTGTATATCAATAAGCTCATCTGGAATACCATTCCATAAACGAATTTGAATTTGTTTTCCGTTATGAATGATATATGTACTAGGTAAATCTTGTACTTTAGGATTATTGTATACATCTTTAAAGCTTGAAAAATCCTTTTTACTAAGCTTATTATTCAATTCTTTTAGTTGTTCTTCAGAAAGAGTAAACTCATGAATTCCTTTTTCGAGTACATACTCAATTCCGTTATAAATTACATTTCCTTTTTTATCAATGGAAACACTATATCTAGGACAATCTCCAAAACATTGAGTTTTTCTTATGCTGAGTAAGGTATTTTTTTCTTTGTTGATAATATCAGCTAATTTTTCTTCGGTATTGATGTCTACTAATCTGAATTCTCCACTTTCCTGAAGTTTACCAACCCAAAATTCACGTTTCCTTTCAGGAACTTTGATGATTCCTATTTTAGAAGCCTCTGTGTCGTAAGCCATTTTACTCCAAGTTAAACCACTGTTTTTAATAAGGGATTTCACATCGTTAATACTTTTAGCATTTTTAAGTACAACGATTAACTCATTTTGAGTAGCTATAGGTTTAGCAATTTTTTCTTCTTTTATAATTATTTCTTTTTCTTTGGTTTCAGAACTTTTTTTAGGGATACTACAAGAAATTCCTAAAACTAAGAAGGAATATAAAAGATATTTCATAGGTGAATTTTATTGATTTTGTGAACTAGGCAACAAGTTAAGCAATAACTTTAGCATTCACAAAATCAAAACGCACTAAACCATCTTCATCAATTTTAGTCAAGGTAACTTTATGTAGTGTGTTTACCAAGTCTGGATTCCAAGGAGCTTTTACTTTAACGTAATTTTCGGTAAATCCGTGAATGTATCCTTCCTTATTTTCTCCTTCAAATAAAACAGTAAGCGTGTTTCCTAATTGACTTTCGTAGAAAGCTCTACGTTTTTTAACAGACAATCCACGTAACATTTTACTACGTTTTGTACGTACATTTTTAGGTACTACACCATCCATTTCAACCGCTTCTGTATTAGGTCTTTCAGAGTAGGTAAAAACATGTAAATAAGAAATATCTAATTCACTTAGATAATTATAAGTTTCTAAGAACAGTTCATCAGTTTCACCAGGAAATCCAACAATAACATCAACACCAATACAAGCGTTAGGCATTACCTCTTTAATTTTTGTTACTCTATCGGTATAAACTTTACGCAAATAACGACGCTTCATTTTCTTTAAAAGCGTATCGCTTCCCGACTGTAACGGAATATGAAAATGCGGAACAAAGGTGTCTGAGTTAGAAACAAAATCAATAGTTTCATCTTTTAACAAGTTAGGTTCTATTGAAGAGATTCGCAAACGGTGAATTCCTTCAACTTTATCTAATGCTTGAACCAATTCTAAAAAGGTGTGTTCGTGTTTTTTATTTCCGAATTCACCTTTTCCATAATCACCAATATTAACTCCAGTTAATACAATTTCTTTGATTCCTTTTTCTGAAATTTCTTTGGCATTTTTCAATACATTTTCTAAGGTATCACTACGAGAGATTCCGCGAGCTAGTGGAATAGTACAATAAGTACATTTATAATCGCAACCATCTTGTACTTTTAAAAAGGCACGGGTACGATCACCAATAGAATACGAACCTACATAAAAGTCAGCTTCTTCAATTTCGCAAGAATGCACTTCACCAATTTCATTTTTGGTTAAGTCGTTAATGTAGCTAGTTACATTAAATTTTTCAGTAGCTCCTAATACTAAATCAACACCATCAACAGCTGCTAACTCTTCTGGTTTCAATTGTGCATAACATCCAACGCCAATTACAAAAGCGTTTTCGTTTTGTTTTAAGGCAGACTTCACAATGGATTTAAAACGTTTATCAGCATTGTCAGTTACCGAGCACGTATTAATCACATATACATCTGCTTTTTCTTCAAACTCAACACGTTCAAAACCTTCGTTAACAAAGTTTCTTGCAATAGTTGAGGTTTCTGAAAAGTTTAATTTACAACCTAACGTATAAAAAGCTACTTTTTTATCTGCATTCATCTTTTCTCTATCCTAAATAAAAAATAAAAGTCTTGTACAAGTCTTCAATTTTTTAGAAGTTCGTATAGTTTATTTAATCTGCTACTGTTTTTAACAGTTTAAGGTTTGCAAAAGTACGATAATATTCATGATTTTTGAAACTAAAAGACTATTAGTTAGAAAATTAAAACATTCTGATTTAGAGGGGTTTTATGAGTTGGAAAGCAATCCGAAAGTATTACAATACGCTACAGGTGGGCCCAAAAATTTTGAAGAATGTAAAGTAGACCTAGATCAATTGATAAAAAGATATGACGATGTTGCTAATGATTTTTGGATTTATGCAGTAGAGAATAAACAAAGTAATAATTTTATAGGTACCGTTGCATTGGTGAAAGATGAAGATGGAAATGATGAAATAGGTTATCGTTTTATTGAACGTTTTTGGGGTAATGGGTTTGCTTCAGAATTATGCGGAGGATTGATACACTATTGTAAATCAAAGGGAATGAAAAAATTGATAGGCTGTGTCGTGGATGTAAATGTTGCTTCCGCTAAAATATTAGAACGATTCAATTTTGTGGCAATAGAGAAATTTATCAGTGACGATATTGGTTTACCAGAAACAAAATATGAATTGATTTTATGATGGTAGACACCCTAGAACCTCCATATTATACAGTAATTATTACTACAAAACGGAAAGAGACTATGGTTATTAAACAATAATAGGTATGTACGCAACAATTTCTAATTTTTTAAAGAAATACCTTAAACAGAGTACTATTTTTAAGTACGGATTCAATATTTCTCCTATGTATAGAAGATCTACTGGGAGAATAAATTATATTTCTGAAGACTTGTTGGAAGCACAAGTAAAAATCCCTATTACGTATAAGAATAAGAATTATGTAGGATCTATTTTTGGAGGGAGTTTATTTTCTGCTACAGATCCTGTTTTTATGATTCAGTTAATGAATATTCTAGGAAATGACTATGTAGTTTGGGATAAGGAAGCGAGTATAAAATTTAAAAGACCTGTGAAACAAGATGCTTATGTTGATTTTATTTTTTCTGAAGATGAAATAAAACAAATACAAGAACAGGTTAAAGATGAACAAGAAATAGATCTGATTAAAGAGATTAAAATAACCAACAAAGACGAATCTGTTGTTTTTGCTGAAGTATCTAAAACCATTTACATTGCAGATAAAACCTACTATAAAAATAAACGTAAGAAGAAATAAAGTTGTCGCGCTAATAACCTTATTGATTCTTTTTTCATGTACTAAGAAGAAATCAAAATATACAGACAATCAAGTTTTCCGTTACAACGAACATTCAAATATAACTTCTCTTGATCCTGCTTTTGCAAAAGATCAGCGAAATATATGGGGGGTAAATCAGCTGTATAATGGATTGGTGCAATTAGATGATAGTCTGCAAGTAGAACCGTCTATAGCTAAAAGTTGGACAATTTCTGAGGATGGAAAGGTGTACCAATTTGCATTACGTAAAGATGTGCTATTTCATAAACATGTTCTATTTGGAAAAGACTCAACAAGAAATGTTGTAGCAAAAGACTTTGAGTATTCTTTCAATAGGTTGCTAGATAAAAATGTAGCTTCTCCAGGAGGTTGGGTATTACAAAATGTAGCCAATTTTAAAGCTGAAAACGATTCTACTTTTACCATTAATTTAAAGCAACCTTTTCCACCCTTTTTAGGTTTATTGGCAATGAAATATTGTTCGGTAGTTCCTAAAGAAGCAGTAGAATTTTTTGGAAATGAGTTTAGAGCAAACCCGATAGGTACTGGGCCTTTCCATTTTAAATTATGGGTAGAAAACACCAAGTTGATACTACGCAAAAATCCACTGTATTTTGAACGAGATGAAAAAGGAAATTCACTACCATATTTAGAAGCTGTAGCGGTTACTTTTTTACCAGATAAACAAAGTGAATTTTTACAGTTTGTACAAGGAAATATTGATTTTATGAAGAGTTTAGACGCTTCGTATAAAGATGATATTTTAAATACTGATGGAACATTAAAAGAGAAATATGCAGATAAGATACGCATGCAAACAGGTGCGTATTTAAATACAGAATATTTAGGGATTTATCTGGATGGAGAAGAAGAGTTTCCTACAAAATCAAAACTCATTAGACAAGCAATCAATTATGGTTTTGATCGCGTGAAAATGATTACTTTTTTGCGAAATGGTATTGGTACGCCTGCTACGAATGGATTTATTCCGAAAGGATTACCATCTTTTAATAATCAACAAGGATATTCATATCAACCAGAGAAGGCAAAAGCTTTAGTATCGCAATACAAAGAGGAAACAGGAATTTTAGACCCACAAATAACAATCACGACAAATAGTAATTATTTGGATTTATGTGAGTTCATTCAAAGAGAATTACAAAAAATAGGCTTGCAAACTAAAGTAGATGTAATACCACCATCAACTTTACGTCAAGGTAAGGCGAGTGGTAAGCTTCCTGTTTTTAGAGCGAGTTGGATAGCTGATTATCCAGATGCTGAAAATTATGTGTCGTTATTTTACAGTAAAAACTTTACTCCTAACGGACCTAATTACACACATTTTAAAAACAAGCTTTTTGATGCTTTGTACGAGCAATCTATCAAAGAAATTGATGTGTTAAAGCGTCGAAAACTCTATCAACAAATGGATAGTATCATTATTGAAGAAGCTCCTGTAGTTCCGTTATACTACGATGAAGTTATTCGATTCACTCAAAAAAATGTACAAGGTTTAGGTATCAATCCTATTGATTTGTTGGATTTGAGGAGGGTGAAGAAAAATTAAAATACCTAAATATTTTTATTGTAGTAATCTTTAGAGAGTTTTTAAATGTTGACTGTTAGTGTTTTATGTTGTTTTTTTAGGTATTGATTCCTTAATATAACTCGTTTATGGTATTTTACGAGTTTTATGCTGTTAGTTTTATGAACTTTGATAGGCAGGTGGAAAAAGAATATTCTTTTTTTCTGTCTAGGCGAAATCCGAAAAGCCTTTAGTAAACAGAGTAGGAAAATAAAACTAACTATTATGGGATTTTATGGTAAACAACCGGTGAACCCGGAAAAATGCTCAGCCGTTTATATTTGGACAGGACTTGGTACTCCTGGATTTTTCAGTGTTTATGTTGAAGGAGAAGCTCAAAATTATTCATATGGATTTGATTTAGTTCGTGATGCTCATTTTGTAGGTGGATTAAAAGTAGATTCTATGGGATGGACAGGACCTTTAGGTAAAGGAACTACCCCATATAAAGAATCAGGAAGTTTTCAAGGAGTTTATAGAAGCGAAATTGTTGTTTCTGGATCCAACGGAAATTTTAGAATACCAGTAAGAGAAATTCCTCACGATCAAGTCGAGAAATACATTAAGTCTAGAGAATTAGAAAAAGTGTAAAGCTTGTCGATAGCTAACCTACTTATCCTAACAGATGAAATCTTTTCTGTATTTCAAGTTAAATTTCATCTGTTAGTTTATTTTTACTAAACTCAAAAAGAATAGCAAAAAACTATATACTGTTTTTTGATTCGTTCCAATAGTAACTATCTGGATATATTCGTTCTCCAAAAATAGCAGTTCCAACTCGGACAATAGTAGCACCTTCTTCAATGGCAATTTCTAAATCACCACTTATTCCCATAGAAAGTTCATTCATTTCTACATTAGGAATTTGAAGAGCTTTGATTTCTTCTTGAAGTTGCTTTAAAAGTTGAAAACATTTTCGAATTTCAGTTGATTCTGAACTTAATAATCCAATCGTCATTAACCCTTTGATATGAATATTTTTAAATTCAGATATCTTTTTTACTAATTCGATAGTTTCCTCTGGTTTTGCTCCAAACTTACTTTCTTCAAAAGATGTGTTTACTTGAATATATATATCAATTTCTTTTTCTTCAAAAGTTAAACGTTGATATAACTTTTCAGCTATGGAAAATCGATCGATAGATTCTATACAACTGGCCCATTTAAGTACCTCTTTAATTTTATTACTTTGTAAATGACCAATAAAATGAACTTCTGGTTTTTGTTCCTTTACAGCATCACATTTTTGTTTTAACTCTTGAACTTTATTTTCACCAATGAGTGTCTCTCCTTGAGCAAGGGCAAAGTTAATTTTGTCAGAGGTTACAGTTTTGGTAGCTAATAATAAACGAACATCTTTTGGATTTCTGTTGGCTTTTTCACAAGCGAATTTTATACGCTGATGAATAATGTTTAAGTTATTTTGAATATTATCCATTTTGTAGTTGACTATTCAGTTCTTCTTTTTCTATAATTTTGTTTTTTAAAGTTCTGTATGTGATGTCTTTTGCTTCAGCATAAGAGATTCCATAAATAGGATTTAGATCTCTAAACTCCTCAGGAAATTCTTGTAACAAAGCTTGATAATAAATGTCTAAATCAGCATCACTAGGAGCTTCAAACTGTAGCTTTAATTGAAAGCGTCTTAACAAAGCAGCATCAATAACACTAGAGTAATTGGTTGCAGCTATTAATAAAACATCGTTTGGTAATTGATCTATTAATTGGATAACAGTATTGACCAAACGTTTCATCTCAGCAGAATCTTTACTGTCATAATCACGGGCTTTACCTATGTAGTCAAATTCATCTAAAAATAACACAGCGCTTTCTCGCGTTGCTTTTTTAAAAACATCAGAAATATTTTTAGCAGTTTCACCAAGTTTAGATGAAACAATACTCCCCAAATTCAAGGTGATTATTTTCTTGTTTAATGTTTTTGCAATGGCTTTTGCTGTAGTTGTCTTTCCACATCCAGTATGCCCAAATAGTAATAATTTATTGTCAACAGGAAGTTTATATGAATTTAAAACGGCCACATGTTTAAACTCTTTTAATAGCTGATTTAGAGCCTTCTTGTTTTCACTGCTCAAGTGAATTTCATGTAATTCAATAGTAGTTTCTCTCGATTGAATTACAAAATCGTGTATAGCCATTTTTGTTATTTGTAATTTAAAAACAAATATACTAAGCGTAGGTTACAGCATGAAAGGTATTATTGTTTTTAACAATAATATTAATCTAGAATAAAATTTGTACTAAGTATTTGCTAAAGAAAAAACTTCTGTAATTTTGATAGTTAAAGTTGGTTAGAAAAAAAATGCAATTGAAAACAGAAACAGGTTGTTTAGGAAAAGCTAAAAGGACATTATTTGAAGTAAAACAAATGGTTGTAATGGCCTGTTTGTTGTTTACCTGTAGTGTGCTATCACAAACAGAAATGCAAAGGTTTAAAGCTTTTGGAGTGAATCCCACCATTCCCAACGATTCTCTTTTTGAAAATATAAAAAAAGCAAAAAACTTTACATCTAAATACCAAGCCACATTTGAATTGATAGAGTTTCACCAACAGAAAGGAAATATAGATTCTATTATATTCTATGGAAATAAGCTCTATACAGAAATTACAGATGAGAAATTAAAAGACAAAGAAAATTACATAGCTGAAATATCAAGTGTTATAGCTGAAGGAAAACTTGAAAAAGGACTTTTTGATGAGGCCTTAAAATGGTTTTTGCTTGGTATTGAAAACTCCAAAGAAAATAAGGATAGCGAATTATACATAAAAAACAGAATAGGGTTAGGAACTGTTAAGTTTATTAGAGAAAAAGAAGAAGAAGGAAAAGCAATTATTGAAGAATGTGTAGAGAAAGCTCCTAATGAAAAGCTAAAACATGACGCGCTTTTTGAATTGGGTTTTGTTTTTTATGCTAAAGGAAATCTAGAAGCAGCAAAGGAAAATTATAATAAAGCAAAAGTGTTTTATGTATCTGAAGGTTATACAAAGGAAGCGTTGAAAACCGACTTATTGCTTGGTAAAATCTTACAAAGAGAAAACAAGATAGAAGAAGCTTTAGATATATGTTATGCTGTTTTTAACCAATCGTTGTCTAGCGGTTTTTTCACCCTATATGCAAAAGCAGGAAATACGTTAGGAAGTATCTACTTACAGGAGAAAGATTATGAAAATGCTAAAAAAATATTATCTACCGTCTATATAAATTCTATTCAATGGGGAAATTTAGATATTGAGAGAAGAGCTATTTTAGGGTTACAAAACGCATATGCGAAGACAGAAGATTATAAAAATGCCTATTCTTTAATGACCCAATTGAACCGTTTGAACAATCAAATTCTAGAGATTCAAAACAAACAACAAGTAAACGAATTAGAAGTACAATACAAAACACTAGAACAGAAGCAAGAAATTCAACGACAAAAGGCAATGAAGAAGAATATATTGATAGGTTTTCTCATTGTATTAATACCTGTGTTAGGATTGTTGTATATGTACTACCAAAAATTACAAACACAGAGTAAGCTAACTAAAACATTAGAAGAAGTTAGTCAGCAAAAAATAACTACGTTGCTAAAAGATCAAGAATTAAAATTGGTTAAAGCTTCTTTAGAAGGACAAAATAATGAAAGGAAACGTATAGCAAGAGAATTACACGATAGTATTGGTGGTAATTTAGCGACTATCAAATTACAGCTCTCAAATAAAAATACATCAAAGCAAGAAAACCTTATTCAGCAAGTAGATGATACCTATAATCAAGTAAGAGAATTGTCTCATAACCTGATGCCTAAAAAGTTTAAAGACTCTGCGTTTACTTCAATAATTTCAGCGTATATCGATAATGTTAAAACACTATCGAAAGAGCAAATCACTTTACAAATACATCCAAAGGAGGAGATAGATGAAGTAGGTGAAAATTTAAAGGTAGAGCTGTATAAAATAATTCAAGAGCTATTAACAAATGCTTTAAAACATGCAAAGGCCACAGAAATAGATATTCAACTTTCTGTATTTAATAATAGTATAAAATTACTTTTTGAAGATGACGGAGTAGGTTTTGATCAAGAAAAGGTAAAATATGGTCTTGGGTTTCAAAATTTAAAAGATAGATTAAAAACCATTGAAGGTAATATTTTTATTAATGCTTTTCCTAACAGAGGTACTGTAATAGATATAGATGTTCCTTTAAATTAATGTGATATGACGTATAATATTATTTTGGTAGATGACCATAAGATGTTTTTAGATGGATTGTTAAGCATATTCAATAACGAAGAAGCGTACAATATTCTGCTAACGGCAAATAGTGGTGAAAATGTTATAAAATATATAGATTCAAACCCTAATCAACATATTGACATTGTCATTAGTGATATTTCCATGCCTGATATTGATGGTATTACATTAAACGACTACATAAAAAAGGAGCGCTCAGAGATTAAAACCTTGGTAGTAAGTATGCATACTGATACAAGTATGATAGATACACTAATTAAGAGTGATGTTGATGGGTACTTGTCTAAAAATGCAACACAATCTGAGTTGTTACAAGCAGTTAAAACTATTCTTAATGGTGAAAAATACTTTTCTCAATCGGTAAAACAATCCTATATGGATAATGTTTTTAATAAAGGAAAAGATACTATGGTAATGCTTACTAAAAGAGAGAAAGATGTGCTTAAACTCATTGCCGAAGAATATACTACACAAGAAATTGCCGATAAACTTTTTTTAAGTAAACATACAATTGAGAGTTATAGAAAAAATTTAATATCGAAATTGAATGTGAAAAACTTAGCGGGCTTAACCAAATATGCCATAAAACTAGGCTTAGTGGAGTAATTTTATAGAATACCCCTGAAAACAGGGTATTAACTTTCGCTAGTTTCAGGCTATTTTAAAAACAACTTCGAACGCATCTTTGTACCGTAATTATTAAGTAATAAAGTTATGGTCATTTTCGGATGGCGTGAAGCCAAAATAAATATACAGCCAATAAATAATCACAGTTGTAATTATTGCAATACACCAGAGCGATTGTTTATACAAGTAAACAGACTATATGTACATATATTTTGGATTCCTATTATTCCATTGCACAAAAAGACATATAGCATTTGTGGTCATTGTAAGTTAGAAATGAGCAAAAGCCAAATGCCTCCAGATTTACAGAAAAAAGCGAAAGACTGTAAGCAAATGAGTAAAACCCCTTGGTGGATGTTTTTAGGGCTTTTCATCGTAACTTTTTTTACGCTGTACATGTTTGCAACAGTACTTTTAATTCATAAATAAGTAAATAAATTAACTATAAACCATTTAAATTTTAATTAAACATGATTTACGGAATTTCATTAGTATTTTTAAGTATAGTGGCAGTACCGTCATTAATCTTATCAAAAAAGCCAAACGCAAAAGAATTACT
Organism: Tenacibaculum sp.; assembly: GCF_050290165.1. Taxonomy (GTDB): domain Bacteria; phylum Bacteroidota; class Bacteroidia; order Flavobacteriales; family Flavobacteriaceae; genus Polaribacter. Next base: position 307,971 of record NZ_JBNKHD010000015.1, read on the forward strand.
TGAAAAAATAGAACCTTACCAAGGTTGGATAGGTCTTGTATTTTGTTTTTGGGGTATTTGGGGTATCATTTCAGCTATTTTAAACTTAGGTTGGTTAACTACAACTCCAATATGGTGGGGAACTTTTTTAGCAGGAAGTGTTGTTGAAGCAGGCTTAGGTTTTATGTTAGGATACGGAATGATTAGTAAACTATTCTTATCGAAAAATGCTGAAGCAAAAGAAAAAGCAGAACAATTGAGGGGGAAGATTGCACCAAAACAAGGGAAATTAGGATTATTAGGAATTGCAGTAGGAGTATGGATGATTGTTGCTTCTTTCATCTTCTTTTAAACTAATTATTTAAAGAAAAAGAAAAGAAAAAATAAAGATATAACATTGTAAACTAAGGTATAATAAGGTAGGGATGTGGGGTTTCTATCAAAAGATCAAAAACCTTGTTTGCAATGTTTTTTTATTCAACCTTAGTAGAAGATAGTTGTAAACTAAGTTTTGGATCTGTATCAATAATGTACTGAGAATCAATAATTATATCCTCATTATTGTTATTGCTGGATATCGCTTTGATATATTTAGGGGTAGTTAGTCCACTTTCGTTTACTTTTATTTTTATGTCTCTATATACAGTAATTTCTGTAATAACAACAATTTGATTTGCATTTGATAGTTCTTTCCTATCAATAATAGTTTGATTTTTAGTAAAAGTAAGTTTATTGGAGGCTTTATCAAGAGTCCAATCAGTTGAGTTCATAGTTTTTTTACAAACTTCAAATACATTATTAAGCTTTTTAAAGTGTTTTTCACCTGTTTTTAGACCAATATATAGAGCTATTTTTTCAGGTATGAAAATAGTATTAGAAGAAACTTGACTCATCAAATTATAATAGATAGAAACTTGTTGTTCCTTATCCAATGCTCTTAGCATGGTCTCACTAATTATAAGATTTGGGGTAAGATGGTTCGGGATTTTATACTTAGTTGCATCATCGTTAACTAACGTAATATTAACTGTGTTTAAACCCAGTTTTTGGATGACTTTTTCTAGTATTTTAAAGCTTATAGGGTTTATCTCTAATAAGGTATATTGTATGTTAGGTTTTAAGTATTTAATAATGATAGGAAGAAGAAGTGTTGCAAAAGGCCCAGTACCTGCATAAAGTATATGTAATGTCTTTTCTTGATGAATTTTTTCTTGAATAGCAATATCTATTCCTTTGATGAATTTTTTAGTTCGTGCAAAGTCATCAATACAAGAAGCCGCCCATAAAGTACCTATAGCGATACCATTTTCAAGATGAATAGAATCTTGAAAGTTTTCAAGGATTATATTTTCATTTGAAAGAGAAAGTAATAATTCTTTGTATTCTTTTGATGCTATTGATAACGCTTCGTAATCAAATGTGTCTTCAAAATATATTGATGTAATACGCTGTAACTCTTGTTTAAAATCCATGGATAGTTTTTAAAAATTAGGATTGTTTTGCTGTAGTTTTTGTTCTAATTCAATAATTAGTTGTTGAGAAACAGGTGCGTTCTGAAGTTTTAACTCTTCAATCATTAAGCGAATTGTTTTCGGAGATTCTATTTCTTCTTGTATGGGTTGAAAACTTTCTTTTGAAGCAAGTGAAAAAAATAAAGCATCAGACCATTCATTTCTTTCTGCATCAATAACCAAATGAATACGATCCTCTTTTCCGTGGTTAGCAACAGAATGTATAAAGTTTACATTGGTATACCAACATTCTCCAGGAAGCATGGCTAATTGCACACCATTTAAAATAAATTGAACCTCGTTATTAGTAATGATAGGAATGTGCAAACGAAAATTTCCATCTTCATAACCTAATTTATAATCACGATGAGGTTTTATTTCCGCTCCAGCACCTAATCTTAATAAACGAGCAGATAATATTGGACATTGAAAAGAATTAATAACTTCTTTAAAATATGTGCAATTATTCATTGCGGGAGTTTCTACAATTGTTTCATTACTGTTAGATAAAGCAAAAATATTAGAAGCATCACCTTTGCTTGAATATAAAGGAATTGCCTTCCATTTACCAACATAACCATTAGTATTAAAATGAGGGATCCAGTCTTGATTAACAACTAAAGAATAATCATGTAAAAGTTTAGCTGTATCAAACTGAAAAGGAAGTTGTAAGTGAGAAATAGGTGGCATGTTTATATTTTTATAACAATTGTAACTAACTTTTGTTCTTTATGAAACTGATACAAGTTACTTGAAAAATAGTAAATAATTAATTATGCTGTATTGAGTGTAGCTATTTTAAGTATGAGTGAGTAAGCTATTTATACTAACTAAAAAAGCAATCGTTACAGATTGCTTTTTTGTTTTTAAAATACTAGTTTTTTAATTCTTTGAGTAATTGTTTTCTTTATATCTGTTGGATAGCTTCTGTCTCCATGAAAAACATCAGCCATAGCTTCACTAAATTGTTGACCGTATTTTTTTAATAAAATATTTCTAATGCTTTTTTGCTCATAAAACCACTTAGAAAGCCATAAACCAGTTTGTATCTCAGGCAAGAGTTTTTCAGAAATTTTTTCTAGATATAATTTTTCAGCCAACTTAGGCTCTTTGTTAGCTTCAATAATAGCTTCGGCAGCTAGTTTACCACTATAAATGGCATTTGAAATACCTTCAGCAGTAATAGGATCAGCAAAACCAGCAGCATCACCAATTAAAAACACATTGTTTTTAACAAATCCATCAGTACGAGGAGCAACTGGAATTTGAAAACCGTGTTGTGATTCGCTAACAATGTTTGAAATTCCTAATGTTTTTAAATATTCTTGATAATATTCTTTCAAGTTAATTTTAGTTCTTCTTGCAGAAGCAACTCCAATGGATAAATGTTTTTTCTTAGGGAAGTTCCAAGCATATCCATAAGGAATTGCATCAATATCAAAACGAACTTCTTTTGACAAACGTTCAAAGTCTTCTTCAGAAACTTCTACCTCATATTCTAAAGCGGGAATTAATTTTCGAGTATCTTCTTTCCAACCTGCCATTTTTGCGGTTGGACTTAAAGCTCCGTCGGCAGCAATTACAAAATTAGCAGTGTAAGTACCTTGCGATGTATCTAAAGTAATAACATTATCAGAAAAAGAAAGACTTTTTAATTTATGATTTTCTAATAAGTCTGCTCCAAATTCTTTTGCCTTTTGAGTAATAAGGTTGTCAAAAGAATCGCGCATAATCATAGAAATCGTAGGTTCTTCTCTATGGGTTTTAAAGTGCAATTTTTCGCCTAAATAAATATCAACAGTATGAAACTCCTTTTCAACAACTTCGTCAATTTCAAAAGGTAAATTCTTACGTCCTCTAAATACAAATCCGCCTCCACAGGTTTTGTAGCGAGGTAAAGTTTCTTTTTCAATAATTACTGTTGAAATGCCTTTTTGAGCTAGATGAAAAGCAGTTGAAGCACCAGAAGGCCCACTACCAATAACGGCAACATCGTAATGTTTAATCATAGGTTAAATCTTTTGAATAAAAATACACTTTTATTTCAAAGAATAATAAAACCTACCAGCCTAAACGAGCCATAATAGGATAATGATCAGAAAGATTTATCTTGTTATATGTTTTGAATTGATTGATGGTAGCTTTTTCGTCAGTTAAAACAAAATCGATTCGCATAGGGTAGATATATCGGAAAGATTTACCTAAACCAATACCACATTCAATAAAGGCATCTTTTTTGTTTTTTGCCAGTTGTTTATAAGCCCAAGAATATGCGGTGTTATTAAAATCACCACAAACTATTTTTTTACCATTCCATGAATTTTCATGCTCTAAAATAAGATTGGTTTGATCTACTTGCTTTTCAAATCCGTTGGCTAAACGTTTAAATAAGCGTTCAGAATTTTTTTCACCAAAATTTTCTTTATTGGGATTAATTTTTAAGGATTCTAAGTGAACATTATACACTCTAATAGTGTCGTTGTTTTTTACGATATCAGTAAAAATGGTATTATTGGCACTTTTCTTAAAATCAAGTGATCCAGAGTTTATAATAGGGTATCTAGAATAAATAGCAAGCCCAAATTTATTGGTTGCCGATTTTGTTTTGATGTATTTATACGGAAGTTTTATATCTAATGATTTCGAATAATAAAACTCCTGTAAAGCAATTACGTCAGGACTTTGGCTATTGATAAACTCATAAATTTTTTGTTCAATAGTAGTATCCTCATTCCATTTGTAATAATTAAACATTCGAACATTAAAGCTCATAACTTTTAAGTCTTTGTTTAAAATGACTTCTTTATTTGAAAATTTTAGAAGCGGAGTTGAAATAAAGAGCCCTACCGATAATACAAGTAAAGAAAGTAATATATTCTTGTGAAGTTTTATAAGCCAATACACCAAAAAGAAAAGGTTTGTAAGTACTAAAAAAGGGACAAACAAACTGAAAACTGCAAAGGCAGGAATCTTTTTGGGTGATACAAAAGGAAGAATGTAAGAAAGTAATAAAGCAGTTGCTACAACTGAGTTGATAAAAAACAAAAGCTTGTTTACTAACGAGTTCCTTTTCATGTTTATGTATTAGTTTTTTCCTTGCTTAAATAAAAATTCTTTTTCGTCTTTACTTAATGTATCGTAACCAGACTTACTGATTTTATCTAAAATAGTATCAATTTCTTGCTGATTTTTTGTTTTATTAACGTTGCTTTTAGGTGTTTTATTACCAGACTTGTAAACCGTTTTTAGCTTTTTCTCTTTTTTAGTAAACACCTTTTTTAAGGAGTTGAAAACATCCAATTCTTTATTGCTAGCACTGCGTACATAAAAGAAACCAAATAAAGCACCACCTAAATGAGCTAAGTGACCTCCCGCATTTCCAGCAGGAATTTGAATAATGTCAACAGCAATCCAAATACAAGCTAATACCCATAGTTTTACAAAACCTATTAAAGGGAATTTTAATTCATAATTAGGTATATAGGTAGCAATACCAATAAAAATTGCAGAAATACCAGCAGAAGCACCTAACAAAACACTATTGTGAGCAACATTTTGTAAGGCAGGAAAAAAATTATAACTACCAACAAAAATGATTCCTCCAAACAAGGTTCCTAATAAGTAAAAACTAAGTAGTTGTTTAGGGGTAAAGTATTGCTGAAATAAATGACCAATATAAAATAAGGCAATCAAGTTTAGTAAAATGTGTAAAAAGCTGGTGTGTAAAAAACCATAGGTAATAATTGTCCATGGCTTTATTAGAAAATCATTAAAGTTGGCAGGTAATGCAAGCCACTCTACTACAAAGTTAGTTTTTGATTGAAACAAAAAACCAAAAGTATTGGTAATAAAAGCAAGCAAAAAAACAGCAAGGTTTATATAAATAAGCTTTTCTACAATACCAGCATGTTTAAATCGATATTTTAAGTTTTCTAATACATCCATTATACGTTATTTCTTTTTAAAAGATACTTACAAATCATTAAATTAACGAAACTTAAATTGATTTTTTTTCCAGTACCATGCAATGATAAAACCAATAACTGCCCCACCAACGTGTGCAAAATGTGCAATATTACCTATAGAGTATTTTGTCATACCAAAGAATAAATCACTTAAAATAATCAGCGGAATAAAATATTTAGCAGCTACAGGCACAGGGAAGAAAATTAAAGCTAGTTTAGCATTTGGATACGTTAATCCAAAAGCTACTAAAACACCATAAATTGCACCAGAAGCTCCAACAGCAGGAGTGTGATATAAGCTATAAAACTCACTCATAGTTTTGTTTGATAAGGTAATCAAACTGTCATTGTACTGTCCAGAATCTAAAATATTTTGAATTTCAGTAGGAGAAATTCCCATAGTAATTAATTGTTCGTAGATTCCATTAAATTGATAATAGTTTGCAAGTGTGTATATTAATCCAGCTCCAATACCAGCAGAGAAGTAAAAGAATAAAAATTTATTTCTTCCCCACATTTGTTCTAACGGAGTACCAAAAGCCCATAAACCGTACATATTAAAGAGCAAGTGCATTGTTCCACCATGCATAAACATGTGTGTTATGTATTGCCAAATGCCAAAATGTTCATTTTTTGGGAAATGTAAAGCTAACAGATTGGTTAAATCCATATGCAATAGCAGAGGGGCAAAAAACATAATCACGTTAATGATTATTAAATGTTTTATGGCTTGCGTTAATCTTGGCATAATTCTTTTTTATTTGTTAAAAATGGTATCAATTTCACTTAAAGCTAATGTTTTAAATGTTGATTTACCAAATGGTGAAATGTTAGGTTCCTTGCAAGAAAACAAATTGTTTACCAAGTTTTCTTGTTCTTTTAAACTTAACGAAGTTCCTGTTTTTATGGCTAATGATTTAGCAAATGATTTAGCCATAATATCAAAATGACTAAAACTAGTATCTGGTACTTCTAATTTAATATCGTCTAATAACTGCTCTAAAATAAAAGTAATTTGACTTTCAGTTATAGAGGTAGGAATTCCCGCAATTACTACACTTTCTTTTGTAAATTCATCAAACATAAATCCAGCACTTTCTAAATCAGACTTTATACTGTAAATCATTTCAATATCCGATGAAGAAAATGAAATGTTTACTGGAAATAACAATTGCTGACTACTAGCTTCTTTAACAGTAATGTTCTCTAAAAACTCTTCATATAAAACACGTTGATGTGCTAAGGATTGATGAATTAATACTACTCCAGATTTTATAGAGCTTAGTAAATATTTCTTTTGAATTTGAAAGGTTTTTCCCGTTTCGTTTTCTTGTTGAGATTCAAAAAGTTGTTCTTGTTGTATAGGTTCAACAGTATCTATATTTGTGTATAAAGCTTCCCAACTACCAGTATCTTTCTTAAAGTTTGATTGATAACTGTGTGTACTAGTATTTTTCGAAGAACTGTTAGTAATCGTAGGTTCGTCGTAGTTTGTTGTTTCCGTTTTAAACGGATTAAAAGTTGGGTCTACTGTAATCGGTGGAATCGAAGAACCACTTTTTTTACTATAATCGTAAGGAGTATCTAAAGTAGCATCTCTGTCAAAATCCAATACAGGAGCAACATTATATTGCCCTAAACTATGTTTTACAGTGGCACGTAAAATAGCGTATAAGGCTTTTTCATTGTCAAACTTTATCTCTGTTTTTGTCGGATGAATATTGATATCAATCGTATTCGGTGGTACTTCTAAATACAAAAAATACGATGGATGTGATCCACTTTCTAACAAACCTTCAAAAGCATTAACCACAGCGTGATTTAAGTATGAACTTTTAATGAAACGGTTGTTGACAAAAAAGAATTGTTCTCCGCGTTTTTTCTTAGCAAACTCAGGTTTTGCCACAAATCCATTAACAGTAATAATATCGGTTTGCTCGTTAATTGGAACTAGTTTTTCATTCATTTTAGTTCCAAAAATAGCAACGATACGCTTACGAAGATTGCTCTTTTTTAAATGGTAAACTTCGTTATTGTTGTGGTGTAATAAAAAAGAAATACTAGGATGTGCCAAAGCAACACGTTGAAATTCATCTATAATATGACGGGTTTCAATAGCGTCTGATTTTAAGAAGTTACGACGTGCTGGAATGTTAAAAAATAAATTTTTAACAGCAATACTCGTTCCTTTTGCTGTTGATATTACTTCTTGAGAAGCAATTTCACTTCCTTCAATTTTTATTTGTGTACCCAGTTCATCATCTTCCTGCTTTGTTTTTAATTCAACATGAGCAATTGCCGCAATTGAAGCTAAAGCCTCTCCACGAAATCCTTTGGTATTTAAGTTGAATAAATCTTGAGCTTCTTTAATTTTTGAAGTAGCATGACGCTCAAAACTTAAGCGAGCATCGGTAGGACTCATTCCTTTACCATCGTCAATTACTTGAATCAAAGTTTTTCCTGCATCTTTTAAAAGTAAAGTAATTGAGGTAGCACCAGCATCAATAGAGTTTTCAATCAATTCTTTTACCACAGAAGCAGGTCGTTGCACCACTTCACCAGCAGCAATTTGATTCGCAACATGATCAGGAAGTAACTGTATGATATCTGACATTTAATTATTTTTTAGGGAAAAAGATTGAAAGATCGAAATCGATTAAAAACAAGAAGATTAGCGTTAAAATCAGCGCAATAATAACAACAGTCTTGTTTAATCGGTATCCTGATTTTTTTAAGTCATCAAAAGCAGCATTAAACTTTCCTTTTAAATTCTTTTTCTTTCCAATAGTAGTTCTGTAATCATCAAACTTCTGTTTAATCTCATAAGGGTTTCCTTCTCCTTTGTAATAACGAGGTTTGTAATCGAACTTTTTATTTTCTCTTTTGATAATTCCCATAAAAATGTTGCTTCATTTATAGCTTAAGCGGTACAAAAATCACACCAAATAAGACGAAATTCAAAGTTACTGAATTATAGACAGGTGGTCAAAATTTATAAATAAATTAAAGTTAAAAAAGAAGCGAGAAACCTTTTAAGATTTCTCGCTTTATATTCTATTGTTTTAAAAGAAATTAAAATCCTAATGAGTTAGATGTGCGTTCTTGGTTTTTAATAGCGGCCATTTTAATAGCAGCCACAGCACACTCAATTCCTTTATTTCCTAGTTTTCCTCCAGAGCGGTCGATCGATTGCTGTTTAGTGTTATCAGTCAATACACAAAAGATTACTGGAACATCGTATTTGATGTTTAAGTCTACTATTCCTTGTGTTACTCCTTCGCATACAAAATCGAAATGCTTGGTTTCACCTTGAATAACATTACCAATAGCGATGATAGCATCCAATTTTTGGGTTTCAATCATTTTTTTGCAACCGTATACTAATTCGAAACTACCAGGAACATCCCAAGAAACAATGTTTTCTTGCTCAGTACCACAGTCTAGTAAAGTTTCAATTGCACCTTTATGAAGGTTTTTGGTGATTTCAGGATTCCATTCTGAAACAACAATCCCAAATCGAAAAGGTTTCGCATTTGGGATTGAAGCTTTATCGTAATAAGATAAATTTGTTGTTGCCATTATTGAGCGTATTTAGCACTGTTGATATATTTTTCAATATCTCTACCTTGATCGGTATCAGCATATTTTTCTTTAATGGTTGTGTATAATTTTTCAGCTTTACTGTACTCTTTTAAATCCATAGCAATCTGAGCTGCTTTGAATAAGAATAAAGGAGTTGTAAATTGATTGTCTTTTTTGTTCGCTGCTTTTTCATAGTAGTCTAAAGCATCTTTTGGTTGGTTAATATCAGCAAAAGCATCACCAATAGCTCCTAAAGCAGCAGGTCCTAATAATTCGTCGTCAGAACTAAAGTTTCCTAAATACTCGATAGCTTCTTCGTATTTTTTCATTCTTAAGTAAGAAATACCAGCGTAGTAGTTTGCTAAGTTTCCAGCTTTGGTTCCGCTAAATTTATCAGCAATATCAACAAAACCGTATTTTCCATCACCACCTTCTAAACCAAGAGTGTATAAAGAATCAGCAGCAGCTCCAGCAGATACATTTGCTTTTTCAAAGAAAGTACGTGGGTAAGCTAATTCGTTAGAAGCTTCTTTTTGTGTTGGTTCAGCAATAAATTTATTATAAGCTAAGTACACTAAAATTAAAGCTGCAATAGTTACCAATCCGTAAAATAATGGCTTGCTATTTTTTTCAATCCATTGTTCTGATTTGTTCGCAGTTTCGTCTAAAGTATTAAATACTTCAGCAGTAGTACTTTGCGTTTCATCAAATGTTTCTTCTACTTCTTGTGTAACCTTTTCTTTCTTAGGTTTAAAACCTCTTTTTTTGTATGTAGCCATAGTTGCTTAAAAAATTAGTGGCGACAAAAATAGTTTTTTTAATTGGATTTTAAAAGTCGTTTTTTCGTAAATTTTCGATAATTTGCGCATTCTTTTTTGAAACAACGCTTATTCATGTATTTGCAAAAAATATCATTGGTGAATTTTAAAAATATCGAATTGCAAACTTTTGATTTTCAGAAGAAAATAAATTGTTTTGTAGGGAATAATGGTATTGGGAAAACCAACGTATTAGATGCAATTTATTACTTGTCTTTTGCGAAAAGTTACTTCAATTCGGTTGCAGGTCAGAATATTCGTCACGGTCAAGATTTTTTTATGATTGAGGGTGATTATTTGCTAAATGAACGACAAGAAAAAATTGTTTGCTCTTTAAAAAGAGGGCAAAAGAAGGTTTTGAAACGCAATGGTAAAGCATATGAAAAGTTTTCTGAACATATTGGTCAATTACCTTTGGTTATTATTTCTCCTGCAGATAGAGATTTGATTGTAGAAGGAAGTGAAACACGTCGTAAATTTATCGATGGAGTAATTTCGCAACAGGATAAACAGTATTTACAAGCTTTAATTTCGTACACTAAGATAGTAAGTCAGCGAAATGCTTTACTAAAATATTTTGCAGCAAACAGAACATTTGACGCTTTAAATTTAAAGGTGTACGACGAGCAGTTAATTGAATACGGAACGGTTATTTACAATAAGCGAAAAGTGTTTTTAGAAGAATTTGTGCCTATTTTTAATGTTAAGCACCAAATTATTACTGGAGCTAATGAAGAAGTAAATTTGCGATACAAAAGTCAGTTACATGAGGTGTCTTTGAAAGATTTACTGGTGCAAAATTTGGAGAAGGATAAGATATTACAATATACATCAGCAGGAATACATAAAGATGATTTAAGTTTTGAAATAGGGGAGCATCCTATAAAAAAGTTTGGTTCACAAGGACAGCAAAAATCATACTTAATAGCATTAAAATTAGCACAGTTTGAGTTTATTAAACAGCAATCTAATGTCACACCAATTTTGTTGTTGGATGATATTTTTGATAAGTTAGATGAACATCGTGTAGCACAAATTGTGGATTTAGTGAATAGTGATGAGTTCGGACAAATTTTTATTACTGATACACATGCTGATCGTACAGAGGAAGTTATTAAAAAGAGTAATCAAGAGTATCAGATTTTTAAATTATAAGGTGATTACAAGAAAGTATGACGAAGTAATTTTTGAATAATTAGCTTGCAATTCTTGTTGGTTATGATAAAAAGATAAAACAAATGGCTAAAAGAGAAAATGACAGTTTTTCCATAAAAGACTTAATGGGGAGTTTTATTCAAGAGAATAATAATTTGAAAAAGGGTTTTCAGAAAATTCATATTGATGAAGCTTGGGAAAAATTGATGGGAACAGGTGTTGCTTCATATACAAGCGAAGTAAAACTACAAAATGGCACTTTAATTGTTCGTTTGTCTTCTTCTGTATTACGTGAAGAGTTGAGCTATGGAAAAGATAAAATTATACGCATGATTAATGAAGAAATGGGGGAGGAACTTGTAAAAAAAATAATGCTAGTTTAGTCTAGGGTTTGTAATGTGTTAAAATAGAGTGTTTATTTTAAAAGATTTGTTTCTGAGCCTGTTAGTGTTTTAATTATTGTTTTTGCGATTTCTATTGAAATTATTTCGCTTAATGCAAGGTCAATAAATTTACCTTTGATTATTTCGAACCAATTCTTTTTGTTTACTCTATTTGTTAACTCTTTTAATTCATCAATTTCGTCAAAGATTACTTGTTGGCCATAGTTTTGTTTTATTAACATCTCTTTTAATTCTAAAAGTTGTTCTTCTATTTTATCGCGGCTTTCGTGTGAGAAATAATCGCAATCAGATACTATGTTGCTTTCGTAGATATACCATAAAAACAAATCTTTAAAGGGGGTTAGGAAATAGTTATTAAAAGTCCTCTGATATTCATGGAAATCTCTTCCTTTATCATACCAATACCTTGATAATTCGATATAATGAGGTGTTGATTTTTTTTCCTGATTAAACTTTGTTAAAATAGTAAAATAAGCAAAAGCCCCTTGTATATCTGGTGTAAGTAAACTTTGGATTATAACTCGTTTTTCTGAACTTTTGATATTATTAAAATCAGATGGTAGTTTTGTTTTGATTTCGGAGTAATCATTTTCTATTCTTTCAAGAATTCTATTTGAAATATCCTGATGTTTTAAAAAGTATATTAGTTGGGTAAGCTTGTTTGAGACTTCTGAAAATTCACAATATTCAACATCTGAAATATAGTCTTTGAATTTGTTTTCTAGTTCGTTTAGTGTTAATTGTCTCATGTGTTATTAAAGTAAATTATAAAGAGTGAATTCTTTTTTACAAGTGTATTAATCGATAGCTAAAATATTCAATATTATGCTAAAAAAGCATAGCTGTTAAATAGATTCCTAATCCGAAAATAAAATGAGTAACTAGGCTTTTAAAACGTGCTATGTTTGCATTTGGTAGTTTAGAAGCTGCTATTCCAATTCCAAAAGAAGGTTGCATGATGAAAAATGGAGCAACTACAGTTGTTAAACCAATAATAATTGCAGGTTGTAGTGTTGGTGTGTTAAGCCAATCTTTACCATATATGATAACAAGAAGAAATGTAAAGGTGATGCCAATTAGGTAATGCGCTATCCAGCCAATGATTAATTCGTTAGGGAAAGGTTTGGTGTTGAAAATTTTATCGTGCTTAAGCTTACCTTTGGTAATATAACCTAGCCATCTTCCAACAAAACGATAATCTAAAGATTTTATGTTGAAAAGACTTAAAAGGTATGCCCAAACATCCATAGTTAATGTAGCTCCAATTCCGATAATGATAATTTGTAATGTATGATTCATGCTGTTATTTTTTGGTAAAGATATACTTTTTTATTATTATTGCAACATAATCGCATTAGATAAAATGAAAAGAAGAAATACACTACATTCGAATGAGATTTATTCTTTGTTAAAGGACTCTAAATTGGCATTAAGCCATGAAATGATTCAAGAGAAAATGACGAGTAAAGCAGATAGAGCAACAGTTTATAGGGTTTTAAATAGATTGTGTGATGATCGTGTGGTTCATAAAATAATAGGAGATGATGGAAAACAATACTTTGCTTTCTGTGTAAAATGTGAAGAGAAAAGGCATAAACACAATCATTTTCATTTTAGATGTATTGTATGTGGTAAAGTAGAGTGTTTAGAAGGAGAGGTAAAAGTGACGTTACCCGAAAAGTATGTGCTAGAAAATTTTAATGGTATAGTGTCGGGTACTTGTTCTAGCTGTGCTTAGTAAAGTTGAAGTTAACTAAGTTGTTAATTAGATTAAAAGAATAAAAAAACTCGTTACATAGTAACGAGTTTTAAATATGAGTTGTTCTCTATGTGGGAAATTAAAACATTTCTCTACCAGAGAAGTGGAAAGCACCTTCGATAGCTGCATTTTCATCAGAGTCAGAACCGTGTACAGCATTTTCTCCAATAGAAGTAGCATATAACTGACGGATAGTTCCTTCAGCAGCTTCAGCTGGGTTAGTAGCACCAATTAAAGTTCTAAAGTCTTCAACAGCGTTGTCTTTTTCTAAGATAGCAGCGATGATTGGTCCACGAGTCATGAATTCTACTAATTCACCAAAGAAAGGACGCTCGCTGTGTACTCCGTAAAAAGTTTCAGCATCACGCTTAGTCATTTGTGTTTTTTTCATAGCTACGATTCTAAATCCCGCAGCATTAATTTTTTCTAAAATTGCACCAGTGTGTCCGTTTTCAACAGCATCTGGTTTAATCATTGTAAAAGTTCTATTTGTTGCCATTATTAAATGTAATAGTTATCAGTAAATGATAAATTCCTTAATTGTTGTTGTTTATGCGTGCTCTACATAAATCGGCGCGAAATTACATAAATTTTTTAATTTAATTGTATCTTCGCCTCCTATGATTTTAAAACACTTTACAGAATTACAAGAATTCTTATCGAAACCTAAAAGCATTGTGATTGTTGGGCATAGAAATCCTGATGGAGATGCAATTGGTTCAACGTTAGGATTAAAACACTATTTTGATAAAAAAGGACACACTACTCAAGTGTTAATGCCAAATGAATATCCTGAGTTTTTACATTGGGTGCCAGGTTCAGAAACAGTAAAGCGTTTTGATCGCCAAAATAGCCAATCGGTAAAAGCATTATCAAAATCAGATATTGTTTTTTTATTAGATTTTAATGCATTGCATAGAGTAGGAGGAGATATGCAGAATACTTTAGAGCAATACGAAAACGATTTTGTATTGATAGATCATCATCAACAACCAGATGATTTTACATATATGTATTCAGATACAGCAATGTCATCAACCTGTCAAATGGTATATAATTTCATAGAAATGATGGGGGATGTTGAGTTGATTGATAAAAATATCGCGACTTGTTTGTATACGGGAATTATGACAGACACAGGTTCGTTTCGTTTTCGTTCTACAACGAGTACAACTCATAGAATCATTGCAGATTTGATAGATAAAGGAGCTGAGAATGATAAAATTCACAGCAATGTGCATGATTCAAATTCTTACAATAGGTTATTATTGCTTGGTCAAGCGCTGAGTAATATGAAAGTATTACCAGAGTATAAAACAGCATTTATAACTCTTTCTGAAGAAGAAAAGAAACGTTTTCATTACGAAAAAGGAGATACCGAAGGAATAGTTAATTATGCTTTATCATTAAAGGGTATAGTATTCGCAGCTATTTTTATAGAAGATGAAGAGCAAGGAATTGTAAAAATATCTTTACGATCTAAAGGAAGTTTTTCTGTAAATCAATTTGCAAGAAACTATTTTGATGGTGGAGGGCATGATAATGCTGCTGGTGGAAGAAGTGAGGATAGTATGAAAGATACGATAGCGCGATTTAAATCGTTATTACCTAAATATCAACACGAATTAAAAAACTCATATGAAGTATAGGTTATTACTTTTTATAAGTGTTATTACTGTTGTGATTTCTTGTAAAGAGCCAGAAGCAAGAAGACCTAAACAACATGGAACAACAAATTTTTATCATGAAGTTGTAAAGAAAAATAAAAGACTAAACGCTTTAGAGAAAAAGTATTTAGAAGAAAGGATTGCGCATGATACAGTAAGGCAATACCTAACTTCAGCTAATGGGTATTGGTATACCTATGTAAAAAAGGATACTCTAAACGCAGAATCTCCTAAGTTAGAGGATGTAGTGCAAATTATATACAATATTGCTGATATAGATGGGAATATTATATATGAAAATGAAGAACGAACTTATAAGATAGACAAAGAAGATTTTATTCCAGCATTACAAGATGGAATAAAGTTGATGAAAATAGGAGAAACTATTACATTTGTGATTCCATCGTACAGTGCTTTTGGGGTTACAGGTGATGGAAATAAAATAGCTGTGAATCAGCCAATACAAAGTACACTAACATTAATCGATATAAAATCAAAAAAAGAAGAATGAAATTAACCAATATTTTAGCAGCAACAGTTGTAGGTTTATCAATTGTTTCATGTAGTAACGGTCAGTTCAAACAAAAAAGTTCATTAACGTCTGAGGTAGATTCTGTAAGTTATGCATTAGGTTTAGACATGGCAACTAAAATCAAAGTAAATTTTGATGAGATGGATCAAGATTTATTTGTACAAGGATTTAAAAACGGAATGGACTCAACGAATTTATTAGTAGAGACTAAAGATATCAATAACATCTTAAGAGCATTTTTTCAGAAGAAGCAACAAGAAAAAATGAAAAAGATGCAAGAAGAACAAGCTAAAAAAGCTGAAGAAGAATTTGCTGATAACAAAAAAGTAGGAGAGGATTTTTTAGCTGAAAATAAAACTAAAGAAGGAGTAAAAACTACTGATAGTGGTTTACAATACATTGTATTAAAAGAAGGAGAGGGAGAGTCACCAAAAGAAACTTCTCGTGTAAAAGTTAACTACCACGGTACTTTAATTGACGGAACTGTTTTTGATAGTTCGGTAGAAAGAGGTGAGCCAGCAGAGTTTGGAGTAAATCAAGTAATTAAAGGATGGACAGAAGGTTTGCAATTAATGAAACCAGGTTCAAAATACAAGTTTTTCATTCCTCAAGAATTAGCTTATGGTTACCAAAAAAGAGGTCAACATATTAAGCCTTTCTCAGCTTTAGTTTTTGAAGTGGAGTTATTGAAAGTACAATAATAAAATATAAATATATGAAAATCAATTAGGTTAGTGCTTGTTGCTAACCTAATTGATTGTTTATAAAAGAATCATAAATATCAAGATAGATGAAATTAATTAAAGTTTTAGTAGCTGTTACGGTATTATTTACTGCTTGTAAATCTGCTAAATACCCTAATTTAGAAAATGGGCTGTATGCAGATATTCAAACAAACAAAGGAGATATTTTAATAAAGCTACATAGTGAAAAAGTGCCTATGACGGTTGCTAATTTTGTGTCTTTGTCTGAAGGAGATAATCCAAAAATGGTAGACTCGTTAAAAGGGGAGCCTTTTTATGATGGGACTAAATTTCATCGTGTAATTAAAGATTTTATGATCCAAGGTGGTGATAGAACAGGAACCGGAGGAGGAGATGCGGGTTATACATTTGCAGATGAGTTTCCAATAAATGATGAAGGAGAATTGTTATACAAGCACGATGGGCCAGGGGTCTTGTCTATGGCAAATTATTCTAAACCCGTTACTAATTCTAGTCAGTTCTTTATTACACATAAAGCTACTCCATGGTTAGATGGAGGACATTCGGTTTTTGGTCGCGTTTTAAAAGGACAAGATGTAGTAGATACTATTGAGAAAAATGACTTCATTGAACATGTTGAAATTTTAAGAGTAGGAGATAAGGCTAAAAATTTTAATGCACCGGAAGTTTTTGAAGAAGAGTTAGCAAATGTTGAAAAGAAAGAAGCTGAGCGTAAGCAAAAATTAGAAGAACTAAAGAGGAAGTATCAAGAAGAACAAGGAATTAATGAAGCAATTACCACTGATTCAGGATTGAAGATTTTATCCTTACAAAAAGGAAACGGAAAACAAGTAAATCCAGCATTGCCAACGACTGCTCACTATACCTTGTATTTAACTGATGGACGAAAAATAGATTCAAGTTTAGATAAAGGTGAGCCATTTGTTTTTACGGTTGATGACGAAAATTTTCCGTTAATTGCAGGATGGAAAGAAGGGGTAAAAACAATGAGCGAAGGGGATAAAGTACGTTTATTCATACCTTCGTATTTAGGGTATGGAGATCAAAGAGTAGGGCCAATTCCTCCTAAATCAGATTTGATTTTTGAAATAGAAGTATTAAAAGTAGGAAAATAGTTTTGATAGAAAATATACTACAAAAAGATAGCGAGCTATTAGTTTATCTTAATAATTTAGGAAGTGAACAATGGGATGGTTTTTGGTTAACTATTACGAATCAGTTTACTTGGACGCCATTGTTTGTTTTAGTGTTGTTTTTAGTATTTAAACAATTTGGTTGGAAGAAAGGAGTATTTACATTGTTGTTTATTGCTGTAATAGTTGCTTTCTCTGATCAGTTTACCAATTTAGTTAAGAATACAACAGAAAGAATCAGGCCTTGTAATACAGAAAGTTTAAAAGGATATTTAAGAGAGTTTACTTATAAGCCAAGAGGCTATAGTTTTTGGTCGGGACATGCTTCATTATCTACAACAATAACCATGTTTATGATTTTGTTGTTAAAAAAGCATTATAAAGCTATTTACTTTATGGTTTTATTTCCTCTAATATTTGGATATAGTAGAATTTATTTAGGAGTACATTTTCCTGTTGATGTCACTAGTGGGTATATTTCAGGGGTAATTTTTGGAGTTTTATTTTATAGAGTATATATTTTTTTACAGAGTAGAATACGTTTTATACAGGTATAACTAACAACGACATATTATAGAAATAAAAAAAAGCTTACCCCGGTAAGCTTTTTTTCTTTAATCCCCTAAAAAAAAGTCCGAAGCTTTCGCTTCGGACTTGCGGAGAAAGAGGGATTCGAACCCCCGGTCCTGTTACAGACAACGGTTTTCAAGACCGCCGCATTCGACCACTCTGCCATTTCTCCTGACTGCCTCATCAGGTATTTCCTGATTGCGGATGCAAATATATGACCTTTTTTCAATTCTAAAAAAGTTTTTGAGTACTTTTTTCAAGAAAATTTGATTAAAAATAAAATAAAAAACATAACTGTTTTTATATCAGTAAGTTTTGGTTTTTGATGAAAATAAAAAAAATAGAAAATATCTAAAATTACTACTGTAAACAGTGTTTTTGATACTAATTATAGGTATAAAAAAGATAGTTTTTTATCAAATTAAACTCTACCTTCGTCCTGTTAAATCATAAGATATGTTTAATTCATTCGGAAATATTTTAAAGTTAACTACTTTTGGTGAATCTCATGGAACAGCAATAGGAGGTGTTATTGATGGGTTCCCTGCAGGAATGGAAGTTGATTTCGAAGCGATTCAGTACGAATTGGATCGTCGTAAGCCTGGACAATCAAAAATTGTAACACAACGCAAAGAACCTGATACAGTTGAATTTTTATCAGGTATTTTTGAAGGAAAGACTACAGGAGCTTCTATTGGTTTTGTAATAAAAAACACCAATCAAAAAAGTAAAGACTATAATCACAATACTGATGTTTACCGTCCTTCTCATGCCGATTATACTTATGATAAAAAATATGGAATAAGAGATCATAGAGGTGGAGGAAGAACTTCAGCTCGTGAAACAGCTAATTGGGTTGTGGCGGGTGCATTAGCAAAGCAATTAATTCAACATATTAATATCAATGCGTTTACATCGTCAGTTGGAGATATTTTTATAATGAAGCCGTATCAAGAGCTAGACTTTTCTAAGACAGAAACTAATATTGTTCGTTGTCCTGATGAAAAATCTGCTGAAATTATGATTGATAAAATCAATGAGATACGCAAAGCAGGAGATACTATTGGAGGGACGATTACTTGTGTAGCGCAAAATGTACCTGTTGGTTTAGGTGAACCAATTTTTCACAAACTTCATGCTGAGTTAGGCAAAGCAATGTTATCAATCAATGCTGTAAAAGGATTCGAGTTTGGTAGCGGTTTTTGTGGTGCGAAAATGCAAGGATCTGAGCATAATGATATTTTTAATACAGATGGTACCACGCAGTCTAATTTATCAGGAGGTATTCAAGGAGGAATTTCTAATGGAATGGATATTTATTTCCGTGTAGCGTTTAAACCTGTAGCTACTATAATGCAAAATCAAGCAACAATTAATTCAAAAGGTGAAGTTACAGATATTCATGGAAAAGGGCGTCATGACCCTTGTGTGGTTCCTAGAGCAGTACCTATTGTAGAAGCGTTGACAGCCTTAGTATTAGCAGATTTTTGGTTGTTAGATAAAACTAGAAAACTATAAAAAATAAAACCCAGATAACTTTTATCTGGGTTTGTTTTATAAGAATGTTTTAAATCTTAGTAAAGAGTTAACATTGCATTTTTATCATTATTATTAAATGTTATTGCTGGTCCACAAGATTGCATAATAGAAGTTGAATCTGATCCTGTAGGTGTACCATTAATGTGGATAGCTCCAACTCCAGCACTACCTTCGTTAACATTCTGTCCACAGCTTTCACGTGTTTGGTAATCTGTATGTCGGAAACCAATACAATGTCCGATTTCATGTGCCATTGTACCAGCAAGTTCATTAACAGTAGGAGCGATTGATAATTCAAACCATCTACTGTTTATTCCAAAACCTTTAGCAGGATCTCCTCTTCTAGTAGGGAAACCAGCAGCTCTACCTAGTGTAATATATCCACCACTTTCTAACTCATAAAATTCTGTAACCTCAATATCAGCTTGAGACTTTCCTTTGCCTCCAAAAGAAACTCTTTGATATGTTAATTGAGAACCTAAGTTGTTCAACATGCTGATTGTCTTATCTAAAGCATTAGATCCTAAAGTTCCTAAGTCTGGAGAAACACTTACAGTAATAACTCTAGGTAAACCAGTTACTAAATTAGTAGTTCTGTAATGTTCGGTGTTTGGAATTTGAGAACCTTCACCCAATTCATCAATTTGAGCAAAAGTAAAGAACATGTCCTCTACAGCTACACCTTGTTCTCCCATGAAGGTTGTTACTTTAGCAGAAGAAGTTTGAAAATAAGCAGCTTGTAATTTTGAAGCTATTTCAGGAGTGATTTTACTAATTTCATTGGTAGGAGTGTTGTCCTCAGAGTTACACGCAGCAAAGAAAACAACTGCGAAAGCTACTACACTTAGTAATAGCGATAATTTTAGTTTTTTCATTTTTTGAAGGGTTGATTTTTTAAAATTTGATGATAAATGTATGTTTTTATAATGAAATACGCAAAAAAAGTGTTTTATTTGTGCGAATAGTATATGTTTTATGAGAGTTTTTTTTCTTTTTTTATGTAGTGTTTTTTTTACCTTTAAGGTATACTCCCAAGTTGATTTTCCTCTGAATGTTAAAAAAATTGAACCAAAGAAATTAGATAAAAAGATATTGAAAAAAAAATATTATCTAATCAGTAAAAAAGACTTTATTTTAAACAAAAAATCGATAAATATTATAAGAAAATTGGATAATAATTTTTTTATAGTAACTAAAAAAGAGGGAGTTAACAGTTTTTCTTTCAAAGGGGATTTGTTTGATGTAAATAATAATTGGAAACTGTCAAACAGAAGTGCAGAGTTATCTAAGAAGAAAAATAAAAGGGTAAAAATTGTAGTAAAAACAATTAATTCAGAAAGTTTTTTGAAAGAAGTAGCTGGGAAAAACCTAAATATTAAAATATTACATAGGTATAAAGACCTTTTAACCTTAGAAGTATCTTCAAATGAGATATCCAAAATAGCTTCATTGTATCAAAGTGTTTATATAGATACACAACTTACCCCTCAGCCAGAAGCCATTCCGATAGAAAAAGTAGACTTAAGTGTAAATAATGTATATAAGGCTCATAATGACTTTAAAACAATCAATGGAGAAGGAATTACGGTCTCTGTAAAAGAGTTATTGTTTGATATTGAGGATATAGATTTACGAAAAAGAATAAAATTATACGGTAACGAAGCTACGGATGTTTCTAGTCATGCTACTTTAATGGCAACAACTATAGGGGGAGCAGGAAATACCTCTTACGATTCTAAAGGCGTTGCTAACCATAGTTATTTATCATCATCAGATTTTAGTACCCTATTGCCTGACAATGATGCTTATTATAAAGACAATACTATTTTTACTCAAAATCATTCTTACGGAACAGAAATAGAAAGTTTTTACGGGGCTGAAGCTAATGCCTATGATCAGAGTACAATAGATATTCCTGAGTTACTTCATGTGTTTTCTTCTGGTAATCTAGGGGAATCAACTCCAGAAGAAGGAAACTATCAAGGAATAAAAGAGTATGCTAATATGACAGGAAATTTTAAAATGGCTAAGAATGTTTTAGTTGTTGGTGGTGTGAATAATGAATTAGCTATAAACTCTAGAAGTTCTAAAGGACCTGCTTATGATGGGAGGGTAAAGCCAGAGTTAGTGGCTCACGGACCAGATGGAACTTCAGATGCGGCAGCTATAGTTTCTGGTATTGCAGCTCTGTTGCAACAGAAATATAAAGAGGGTACGAATGTATTACCTCCTTCTTCGTTAGTAAAGTCATTATTAATTGCTGGAGCTGATGATGTTGGAGCTAAAGAAATTGATTTTAAAAGCGGTTATGGTAATGTAAATGCATCTAATAGCTTGAATATTTTAGAAGAAGGAAGTTATATCAATGATATAGTTTCTAGTAATGAAGTTAAAGAATATTCGATACCTATTAATGCAACAACTCAAGAAGTAAGGATAGCTTTAGTTTGGAATGACGTTCCAGCAAATATCAACGATAATATAGCCTTGGTTAATGATCTTGATTTAGAAATGAGTAAAGATTCCAATACGTGGCTTCCATGGGTTTTAGATGCTTCACCGTTCTTAGTTTCTCTAGAAAAAGAAGCTATACAAGGAGAAGATCACATCAACAATGTAGAATTAATTACAATTAATAATCCTGAAGAAGGAACGTATAAATTGAAGGTAAAAGCAAACTCACTGACAACTTCTTCACAATCATTTTCTGTCGCGTATTTTTTTCAACCTAAAAATGTATTTAAATGGAACTATCCAAGTAAGAACGAACAATTACCTACCCAAACAGATAAGTATATAAGATGGACTAATAATCTGGGAACTTCAATAAGTAAAATAGAATATTCGGTAAACAATGGAGGTTGGACTGAGGTTGAGAACTCAACAAATGTTTCGAATCCATTTTTGCTTTGGAATATCCCTGATATAAATGGTGTAGTACAATTAAGAGCTTTAATCAATGGAGTTTATTATACCTCTGATGAGTTTGTTGTATCTGATATTATTACCCCTACAATAGATTATAATTGTGATGAGAATATTCAATTTAGTTGGGGAGCAGTTCCCAATGCAACTGCTTATGATGTGCAATTTTTAGAAGATGCTTATATGCATACTAATGTTACACTAAATGAAACGAGTGTAGTTATACCTAAAAGTACATTTAAAACACCATATATATCTATAACTCCTGTTTTTGATGTGGAAAAAGGAATTAAAGGGCAAACAATAAATTATGATTTGCAATCTATTTACTGTTACTACAAGAGTTTTTTAGCTTTCATAAAAAACGAAAATATTGTTGACATACGATTAAGTTTAAGTACTTTGAAAAATGTGACATCTGTTGTTTTTGAAAAGACTTTAAATGGAGATACTGAAATAGTAAAAACTTTTTCAAATCCTAATACTCAAGAACTTCAGGTAGATGATAATGATGTTTTAGGAGGTGAGAATGAATACAGAGCCCGAATTATTTTAAATGACGGTTCAGAAATTTATACAGATGCTATAAATATAAGTTTCCCTTTTGATAACACATTAAAAATATATCCTAACCCCGTAATAGCTTCAGAAGGGATGTTCATATATTCAAGAGGAAATGATTTAAGCGTAGAAATTACGGATGTTACAGGGCGAATAATCTATACCAATAAATTACAAAAAATCAGACAAACTGTTCCTGTACCAAATTTTAAAACAGGTTTGTTATTTGTTCGTTTGCTAAAAGATGGACGTCAAATAGCAGTTAAAAAAATACTGGTGAAACCTTAAGTAGATTGATAAATTTATCAACATTAACATTTTTGTGTTTTCTTTTCTTGTAATTTTATAACGTCACTTCGGATGGTTTCGATTCTCTATCGAAATTGTATTGAGAAGTTAGTAAATTTATTCTCGATAAAGTCATTCTAAAGGCAATTTTTATAATGTTTATTTAGAGATGATATGGACTACATTAAAGGACGTGGTGCACAACACAACACCCATAATAAGTTTTTACAGCATCAGCACACGGTGTTGGACGACTTTCTGAATTATTGTGAAGCTGAAAGTGAATTGGCAGACAATAATAAAACGTCCTATTTAGAAATTTATCCAAAAACAATTCTGAATAAAGTAACGAGTCCAGATATAGGATTTTCATATTCTATGAATCCTTACCAGGGATGTGAACATGGTTGTATTTACTGTTATGCGCGCAATACTCATGAATATTGGGGGTATTCAGCGGGTTTGGATTTTGAGCGTAAAATTTTATATAAAGCCAATGCACCTGAATTGTTAGAGAAAAAATTACGAAGCAAAAGCTGGCAACCACAAGATATTATGTTTTCAGGGAATACTGATTGTTATCAGCCGATTGAAAAGAAACTAGAGATTACACGAAAAATGTTACAAGTACTGCTGAAGTTGAAGCATCCAGTAAGTATGATAACCAAAAACTCGTTAATTCTTCGCGATTTAGATATTTTAAAAGAAATGGCTGAAATGAATTTGGTACGAGTAAGTATCTCTATTACCTCACTATCTGAAGAAACGAGAAGAGTAGTAGAACCGAGAACAGCATCGATAAAAAAAAGATTAGAAACAGTTCAGGTTCTTTCAGAAAACGGAATCCCAGTCAATGTTATGATGGCACCAATAATACCATCAATAAACAGTCATGAAATTCTACCGTTAGTAAAAAAAGTAAGCGAGTTAGGAGCAACATCAATAGGATATACAATAGTGCGTTTGAATGGAGCTATCGGAGAAATTTTTACCAATTGGTTGCGTAAAACGTATCCTGATAGAGCAGAGAAAATTTTACATCAAATAGAAGATTGTCATGGAGGAACATTAAATGATTCACGCTATGGAAATAGAATGCGAGGAGAAGGCAAAATAGCCGAACAAATAAAAATGCAATTTAAGCTTGCGAAAAATATGTATTTAAAAGATCAACATTTACCTCCATTAGATTTTTCTAAATTTGACAAGCATCAAACCAATCAAACCAGCTTATTTTAATGAATTTTTATCAGAAGCTCTTAGCGGTTTTAGAATCTAATTGGGAGGAAGAAATTGTTCTAAAAAGGAATGAATATTTAATAACTAAAGAAGCTGTAAACACCGATTTGTTTTTAGTAGCAGAAGGAAGTTTACGTGTTTTTATAGAGGACGATGAAGAAGAACACACGATTCGATTTGGATACAAAAACTCCATAATAACAGCGTTAGACTCTTTTTTAACTGAACAACCAACGAAGTTTTATATACAAGCTTTAAAGAAATGTCACTTGAAAAAGATTTCTAAAAATGGCTTTACAAAACTTATGCAAACTTCTGAAGAAAATAAGAAAGTATGGGAGCAATTATTGCAAAGTTTTGTATATCAACAAATAGAACGAGAAATAGATTTGATAACTTACTCACCTCAAAAACGTTTTGAAAGCGTATTGAAAAGAAGTCCACAGGTGTTTCAAGAAATTCCATTGAAATATATTGCTTCTTATTTACGGATGACACCAGAAACCTTGTCCAGAATTTTAAAAACTCTTGATTAGCCTCAAGATTTTTTTATTATAAAAGAGTCAATTTTGAAGAAAATTTTAAAAGATGATTTTTAAAACAGAAGCATTGTTAGAAGAGTTAAAGCAATATGTAAACTCTCATGTTCAATTTGTGCAATCACTAAATGAATTTTCAGAGGTTGATTTACAAAGGAAAAAAGACACGAAGTCTTGGTCGGTTGTTGAGTGTTTGGAACATTTAAATTTGTACGCAGTTTTTTACAATAAAGAAATACAAAAGCAATTGCAAAACTCTGATAATATTAAATCAGATACTTTTAAATCGGGGTATTGGGGAAACAAGTTTGCAGTAGATATGTTACCGAAAAAAGGCATGAAAACGATGAATACGTTTAAGAGTAAAAACCCTATCTATTCAAAGTTGAACACAGAAGAAGTAATCACTAACTTTTTAAAAAACCAGGAGAAATTGTTAGAGTTATTGGAGCAAGCCAAACAAAAAGACTTGACTAGAATTAAAACAGCAATTACGCTTCCCTTGTTAAAACTTAGGTTAGGAGATACGCTTCGTTTTGTGATCCATCATAACGAACGTCATATAGTTCAAGCTCAAAAGGTGTTGAAAAATTAATAAGATTATACCTAGTTATAATAGCATCATTTTATATTTTAGTTGAGTATTTTGCTAATGATATGATGTTTGACAATCCACTGCTTTTTTTTATTTGTTCTTTGGGCGTATTTAATGGTCTTTTGGTGAGTATCTATTTTTTATTGGTAGATAAAACAAAAAGAGTCCCTAATTTTTTGTTTGGGTTGCTAACCTTTTTCTTAACAGTGAGAATAGGAAAGTCTGTTTACACAATATTTACTCCTAGAGAAGAAAGAAATTTATGGATTATCCAAATAGGATTGTCGGCTTGTTTTTTAATAGGGATCTCATTGTACTATTATTTAAAATCTTCTGTAAATAAGACGAAGAGCATTCCGTTAAAGTGGAAAACCCATTTTTCAATATTATTTCTAATTATACTTATTGTAGGAATTATAAAACCCTATGCAATAGATACTCTTTTTTGGAACACCTATTTTGTTAAGTTTATTTATTTGGTATGGGGTATTTATGTTGTGTTGTCAGGTTTTGTTTTAAAAGATGTTTTCAAAAAACTATTTTCAAAGAAAGAAACTTGTACTACTTCAGAAGTATGGTTGGTAGCTGTTTATATGAGTAATTTGCTAATTTATTTGGCATACATTATTGGGTATTTTTATTTCTATTTTGTAGGAACCGTTACTTTTTCTATTGTCTTTTATGGCTTAGTATTGTTGTTTCTTTCTAAGAAAAATAGAGAGTCTATTTTTAAAGATTTACCAGAAAAATACTCAACTAAAAAAATTGAAAATGAAGAAGCGGATTCTTTAAAGTTACAATTAGACATTTTAATGAAAGAAGAAGAATTGTATAAAGATACAGCTATAAAACTGTCTGATATTTCAGTTAAAATAGGAGTCTCTTCTCATAAATTATCACAATTTTTAAATGACAATCTCGGAAAAAGCTTTGCAACTTTCTTGAATGAATACAGAATTGAAGAAGCGAAGAAACTATTAAAAGAGAATCATAAAATTACTTTAGAAAGTATTGGGTTTGAAGCAGGATTTTCTTCAAAATCAAACTTTTACGCTACCTTTAAAAAGGTGGTTGGACAAACTCCAGCTCAATATCAAAAGCAGTTTTTATAGTATAGAATTATAATTTAGGACGCCTAAATTATAGGAGATCATCAAAAAGGAAGATTGTTTTAAGAGGTTTGAATTCAAATTCAAAATCTTTTAAAATGAAATTTATATGTACAGCGGTAGTATCTTTCTTTTTTGTAACTAGTTTTTCACAGGGAAAACAAGTAAAAGAAGATACTAAGGAAAAGCTTTTAGTCAGTATTTATGGAAGTAAACAACAAAAAGTAATCAACTACGACAAGAGTTTTGTGTCTGACGACCGTTTGTTTTATGAAAGCTTAGATCGTCCAGATATTAATTTACCTCCTTCTTCCGATAAAGAGTTGATTGAACAAACACTTAACAATTATATAGAAGGGAGTTCTTTTAATAAAATGAATACTCTTAAAAGTTCTTTTTACAAAGACGCAACACTTTATTTAACAGGAAAAGACGGCTTTAATCAGTTTACTACTGAAGAGTATTCAAAATTTTTTCCATCTAATAAAAAAGGAAAGTTCAATGGTAGAATAGGGGAAATCATTTCGATTGATATAACGAATGATATTGCTACTGCAAAAGTTGAAATCTTAATTCCTAATCGTAAATGGAGGTTTGTAGATCTTTTTTTATTGAGGAAGTTTGATAATAGCTGGAAGATTATAAGCAAAACAGCGACTAGAGAATCATCAATTGAAACAGGAAATAAAATTTTGTTTGTAGTTTCAAATACAGACTATTATGTGGGAACAAATATTCCTACAGGAAATAGTTTTGATGAAATAGTGTTGGCTTATCAAATGTTTACTGATGCTGGTTTTAATATTGATATTATTAGTCCAGAAGGAGGAGCTATTCCTTTAAAATATTTGAACACATCTGAGAATATAAAGAAAGAGTATTTATACAATAGTGATTTTATGTACGCGCTAAAAAACACCAAGAAGCCTACGCAAGTCCGTTCATCTGAGTATAAAGCTATTTATTATGTTGGAGGTGGTAGTGCTATGTTTAATGTGCCTAAGAACAAAGAAATACAAAAAATAGCTATGGATATTTATGAAAAGCAAGAAGGTGTTATCAGTGCCGTTTGTCATGGTACTGCTGGGATCGTTTTTTTGAAAAAGGCTAATGGAGAGTATGTGGTAAAAAACAAACGTGTAAATGGCTTTCCTGAAGACCATGAAAAAAAAGAAAGAGAATACTTTAAAAGCTTTCCGTTTTTAATAAGAAAGACTGTCGAAAACCATGGAGGAAAATTCTTTTATTCAGATGCACTAGATGAACATGTTGAAGTGGATGGACGATTGGTTACAGGGCAAAACCCAGCCTCGGTTCCTAAATTGGTAAGAGAGGTAATTAAAATTATCAACTCAAAAAAAGGATGATTTGATTCATAAAAAAAGCTCACCAAAAGGTGAGCTTTTTATTTATGTTTTATTGAAAAACTATGCCAGCATAGTAACAGGGTTTTCAATATATGTTTTTAATGTTTGTAAAAATTGAGCACCAACAGCACCGTCAACCGTTCTATGGTCACATGCTAAGGTTAATTTCATTGTATTACCTACAACGATTTCTCCGTTTTTAACTACTGGTTTTTGTACAATTGCACCTACTGATAAAATAGCAGAGTTAGGTTGGTTAATAATTGAAGTAAAACTTTCAATACCGAACATTCCTAAGTTAGAAACTGTAAAAGTACTTCCTTGCATTTCTGCAGGAGTAATTTTCTTAGTTCTAGCTTTACCAGCTAAATCACGTACAGCAGCACCAATTTGTGTTAAACTTAATGCATCTGTATGTTTTACTACTGGTACTACTAAGCCTTCATCTACAGCGACTGCAACACCAACGTTAATGTGACTGTGGAATAACGTATCGTTATCTGTCCAGCTAGTATTTACTTGTGGATGCTTTTTCAATGCCATTGCACATGCCTTTACAACCATATCGTTGAACGATATTTTAGTGTCAGGAATTGCATTAATGGTTTTACGAGAAGCCATTGCATTGTCCATATCTACTTCAATATTCAAGTAGAAGTGAGGAGCAGAGAATTTAGAATTACTTAATGCTTTTGCAATCGCTTTACGCATTTGAGAATTCTTAACTTCTGTAGTATTTTCTTCTCCTGCAATTGCAAAACTAGTTACAGTTGATGGAGTAGAAGCAGTACTTGTAGCTACAGGAGCTTCAACTTTAGCTGTTGGCGTATAATTTTCTACATCTTTTTTAACGATACGACCGTTTTCTCCAGAACCTTTAACGTCTGCTAAATTGATTCCTTTATCCTTTGCTATTTTCTTAGCTAAAGGAGATGCAAAAATTCTTCCTCCACTAGTATTTGATACAGTTGCTACCGGAGTAGCTGCTGTTTCTGTTTTGTTTTCTGCTACGGCTTTAGGAGCTTCTTCTTGTTTTTCAGTAGATGGAGTACTTGTTAAAGTACCAGCTTTGTGTGCTTCTACTAATGAAGAAACGTCAGTTCCAGCTTCACCAATAATAGCTAATAAACTATCTACAGGAGCACTTTCACCTTCTTGAACTCCGATATGTAATAAAGTTCCTTCGTTGAAAGATTCAAACTCCATGGTAGCTTTGTCAGTTTCGATTTCAGCTAAAATATCACCTTCTTCAACTTTATCACCTGCTTTTTTCAACCAAGAAGCAACTGTACCTTCAGTCATGGTGTCACTTAAACGAGGCATCGTAACAACTTTTACTCCCTCAGGAATAGTAGTGTTTGAACTTGCTGCTTTAGGCTCTTCAACTTTAGGAGCTTCTTCTGTTTTTGTTTCTGCAGGAGCCGAAGTATTTCCATTTAATAAACCAGAAATATCTTCACCTTCTTCTCCAATAATAGCTAATAGGCTATCAACAGGAGCTGTTTCACCTTCTTGAACTCCGATATGTAATAAGGTACCTTCGTGAAAAGATTCAAATTCCATCGTAGCTTTATCGGTTTCGATTTCAGCTAAAATATCACCTTCTTCAACTTTGTCACCTACTTTTTTCAACCAAGAAGCTACCACTCCTTCTTCCATCGTATCGCTTAAGCGAGGCATGTTTATAATTGTAGCCATAGTTTACTTAGATTTTATGAATGGATAATCTTCTTGTTCGTATACCATATCGTATAATTGATTTAATTCTGGATATGGAGATTCTTCAGCGAATTTTTCACATTCCTTTACTAAATCTTTTACTTCTTTATCAATCGCTTTGATTTCATCTTCAGTCGCATAATTGTTTTCTTTGATGATATCTAAAACTTGAGTGATAGGATCTATTTTTTTGTACTCTTCAACTTCTTCTTTAGTACGGTAATGTTGCGCATCAGACATAGAGTGACCTCTATAACGATACGTTTTCATTTCTAAGAAAGTTGGTCCATCACCACGACGTGCTCTTTGAATAGCTTCGTCAACTGCTTCAGCAACTTTGATAGGGTTCATTCCGTCAACAGGTCCACAAGGCATTTCATATCCTAAACCTAATTTCCAGATGTCAGTGTGGTTTGCAGTTCTTTCAACTGAAGTACCCATAGCATATCCATTGTTTTCAACAATAAATATTACAGGTAATTTCCAGTTCATTGCCATGTTAAAAGTTTCATGTAAAGAACCTTGACGAGCAGCTCCATCACCAAAATAACATAAAGTAACAGCATCGCTACCTTTGTATTTGTCTCCAAAAGCAATACCAGCACCTAAAGGAATTTGTCCACCTACAATTCCGTGACCCCCATAAAAACGGTATTCTTTAGAGAAAATATGCATTGAACCACCCATACCATGTGAAGTACCAGTTGCTTTACCATATAATTCTGCCATAACACGTTTTGGGTCTTCACCCATACCAATTGGTTGTACGTGGTTACGGTATGCAGTAATCATTTTATCTTTAGTCAAATCCATTGCATGCAATGAACCTGCTAAAACAGCCTCTTGACCGTTATATAAGTGTAAAAAACCTCTTACTTTTTGTTGAATGTAAACAGCTGCTAGTTTATCTTCAAACTTTCTCCAAAATAGCATATCTCTATACCAATTGATATAGGTTTCTTTGGTGATTTTCTTCATTATATATTAGTTGTTTATTTTAAAGTTTGTTTATTACAAAACGTAGCTACAAAAGTAAGTAGTTTTTGGTAATTTAAAAAAAGTTATGCTTAAAAGTTAAGGACGGTTTTTTAGCTATGAGTAATATGTAGTTTTACTTCTCTTTTGCCACTATAATAGTAGCTTTAGCCCCTGTAGCTAAGTTCCATTCATTCGATGAAATTAGCATGCCAGCATCATTATAAATTTTGAAAGCAGCTGTATTAGGACCAGAGGTTCCTTGGTTAAGGGCAACAATCTCTATGGTATTAATACCTTTATCTAAGGGTAAATTAAAAGATTGATAATTTTGTTTAAGAGTTAAGTTGCTTATTACGGGAATCTTGTTGATGTAAATAGTAACCCTATCTCCATCTGGATATTGATAGTCTCTACATATAATGTTTACACTTTTACCTTTTGTGCTAAAACTTCCTAAATCTTGATCAATAACTGGATAATTATACATTCCATTTATTTGCTTAAAGGCTTTTAGGTATTGTTCTTCGGCAATTTTAGCTTTGGTAAGAATTCCTTTATTTTCTAAATCTTGTTCAGCTTGTTGTTTTTGAAGCTCTTTTTGTTGTTTGTTATGAGCAGTTTTAAAACCATTATCATTACTAAAATCTAGAACATTAGGTTTTTTAACTTCTTTAGCTGGGGCTGTTTTAAATCCGAAAGATGAAGTTCCTTCATTATTACCCCCAACCGAACCATCTAATTGTGCAAAACTATTAGATGTTACAAAGCATGATAAAAAGATAAAAAGTAAATATAAGTTTTTGTTCATTGCAAATAAATCTACACAAATATAATGCCGATTTTATATAAAAATGTTGTTGTTGTGTTAAAAACAATTATTTTACAGGAAAATCAAAATAGGTTTTAGGAAAAGGCTCATGTCGTAATGTAAAATGCCACCATTCGTTTGTATAAGGTCTAAAACCATGCTTACGCATCACTTTCTGCAATAGCTGCCTGTTCTTTTTTTGTTGTTTTGTTAATTTTTCGTAGGTGATATGAGATGAAACTCCAAAGAAATCATAAGGACTTCCCATATCTAATTCTTTACCAGTTTTTAAATCTACAATGGTTAAGTCTACAGTGCTACCACGAGAATGTCCTGATTTTGAAGCAATATATCCTAATTTAAATAGATGACGTTTATTAACTTCAGGATAGTATTGTTGTTTCATTAAAGTATCGTTAATAACACGAGCCCATTTTACAAAATGATTTACAGCAGTTTGTGGTCGATAAGCGTCAAATATTTTTAAACTCAAACCTTTGGTTGTAAGTTCGTCTTGGACTTTTTTTAAGGCTTTTGCAGTGGGAGATGTCGCAATTAATATATTTTCTTCATAACCGTTTATAGGAGCCCCAATAAAGTTATTATTGCTACAATACCTTAACTCTTTTTGTATAGTGGGAGATACATTATTTATATATGAAAACCCTTTAGGTAAGTTTTGCGATTGTATAGCTAAGGAAGCTAATAAGAATAAAGTTAAAATCCATTTCATTGGGTAAAAGTAATGAAATGGATTTTAACTGTTTTTAGTTGTCTAATTTTATAGTTATTTATCTAGAAAATCTTGATATGCCGTTTGACTTATTGCCCTACCTAAAGAGTCTAGTGGTTGATAGTTGCCTTTTTGAATAACTGGTTTGTTACTCACATAATCATACACAAAAACTCCATTTTTTGAAACCGTACCAAAACCTTTATTGAATACAAAATGAGCATATTGTTTGTTAGAAGTATTGAAGATTTGTTTTCCAAACTGAAATTGTTTTGGATTGCCTCCTAACATATCAGTTAATGTATAAGCTAAATCACTCTGTGCACTTACATTATCAACGGTAATTCCTGTTTTGGTAAGAGCTCCTCCTAACCAAACCATTGGAATTTGAAAGCGAATTGGTGAATTGAAATATCCTTTATGTTTTGGTAAAGGATGTCCGTGATCTGCTAAAATGATAATCAAAGTGTTATCCCACCAAGGTTGTTTTTTAGCATCTTCAATAAACTTTCCAATAGCTTTATCTGTATAAGCTTGGGCACTTCTATAAAGGTTCTCTTCAGAGTTCTTGCCAAATTTATAGTCACCTGGAAACTCGTATGGCTCATGACTAGTTAAGGTTAAAGCTACTTCAAAAAAGGGTTCTTCTAGGTTGGGAGCTGATAAATCTTTCATGAATCGATCTAAAAAAATATGATCGTGTGCTCCCCATTTAGAATTCCAGTTTTCTTTGTCAAACTCAGCTCCATCAACAATTTTATCTATTTGACCATTTCGTAAATAGGTAATCATGTTTCCAAAATTACTATCGCCACCATAATAAAAGGCAGTGTGATAACCTAAGCTTTTCATTTCTTTGGTAAGCATTGGTAGTTTTCTAGCTTTGAAAGGAATTTTCATAATGCTATTAGTAGGTTGAGGGTAATAGCCACTCAAAATAGCAGGAACTCCTTTATCGGTTCTGACTCCATTTCCATAGAAATTAGTAAACAAAATTCCTTCCTTGGCAAGTTTATTAAGGTTTTCAGTAACATCAGGTTCCCCTCCTAAAACACCAACAGCTTTTGCAGATAAGCTTTCCCAAATAAGTACAATAACATTAGGTTTTTTAGTGTTTAAAATAGAATCTGTGTTGGCTGTTAAGAGCTGATTTTTGGTTTTGTCAATAATATGTTTTGCAGTATCTTTTTTAAAATGAACATATGGGTTTTTTCCATTTGTTCTATGACTTATTGTATTAGCAAAATTCCATATAAAATTTACTGCGGCATGATTGGCAAACATGTTAGTTGAAAAGTAAACATTACTTTGGTTGATAGGAATGTTAGCAAAACCACCACGGATAGGAATAATTAATGCGCCCATAAATAAAAGGAAAACAGGAGCTTCTAAAAATCTACCTCCTTTTAATTTATGAATAATTCTATTTAATACCTTGTTAAAGCAATAGACCATTCCTAACGATAGTATCACCCAGATAAAAATCCCACCAACAAGTTGCATTGTTGAAACTGAAGCTAACATGGCTTTTGGTGTATTGATATAATTTAATAAAGTTGAATCAATACGAACTCCCCAAGATTTGTATAAAACGATATCAATCAACATAAATAGATTGATAATAAAAACGATTAAAAAAGTATATATTTTAATGATTTTACTAATAAAGTTTTTGGGAATCCAAATAGAAAGAAGTGCTATTAAAAATGGAATGGCAGCTATATATGCTGCAAAAGAAAAATCTAATAGAATACCGTATAGAAACGTTTTTAAAGTAGTAACGAATTTTAACTCAGAAGTTTTGTCAAAATAGTACGATAGGAATAAAAAACGAGCGAATATAAAGTAAACTACCCACAAAAAATAATAGGTGATATTAAAAAGAATTCGGTTTTTAAAATTAGTCATTATTATCTTGTTAGAGTTATTCAGTAACTTTTAATCGCGCTTGAGCTGTTACTGAAATATCAGAATAATCGTTATTTAAGTATTTCAAATATCCAGCAATTGCTATCATCGCTGCATTATCTGTTGTGTATTCAAATTTAGGAATATAGGTTGTCCATCCCCAGTGTTTTTCAGCTAAAGTTAAACGCTTTCTAATCTCAGAATTGGCAGAAACACCACCAGCAATAGCAATATGTTTAATGTCAGTTAGCTTTACAGTGTTTTTGAGCTTATCCATTAAGATTTCAATAATAGTATGTTGTATTGAAGCACAAATATCATTAAGGTTCTCTTTGATAAAGTCAGGGTTCTCTTTTGTGTTCTTTTGAATAAAATATAGAATGCCTGTTTTTAATCCGCTAAAACTGAATTCTAAATCACCTACTTTTGGTTTCGTAAATTTAAAAGCTTTTGGGTTTCCTAATTGAGCATATTTATCAACCAAAGGTCCTCCAGGGTAAGGGAGTCCTAGTATTTTTGCTGATTTATCATAGGCTTCACCTACAGCATCATCAATTGTTTCTCCCAAAATTTCCATTTCAAAATGGTTGGTAATTTTTACGATTTGGGTATGTCCACCACTAATAGTTAAGCAAACAAAAGGAAAAGGAGGTGTTTTACTACCTGCCTCATCAATAAAATGAGCTAAAATATGCGCTTGCATATGGTTTACATCTATCAAAGGAATGTTTAATCCTAAAGCTAGAGATTTAGCAAAAGAAGTTCCCACAAGTAAAGACCCCATTAACCCGGGTCCGCGAGTAAAAGCAATGGCTTTTAAATCGTGTTTTGTAATGCCAGCTCTCTCAATAGCTTGTTGTACCACAGGAACAATATTTTGTTGATGTGCTCTTGAAGCTAATTCAGGAACGACACCTCCATATTTAGCATGTACCTCTTGGTTTGCTACGACATTGCTTAACACTTTTCCGTTGCAAATTACAGAAGCACTTGTGTCATCACAAGAACTTTCAATACCTAAAATATAAATGTTGTCTTTACTCAATTCATTTCGGATTTAGGTTACAAAAATATTCATATTACGTTAGATTTTCGTTAAAATCGATATTTCTTTAAAATAAGGCAGCATTTTTGCAGTTTGCTGATTACTTTTGTTTATTAGGATTGTAAAAAAGGGAAATCATTAAAAGAGTAGGGAAAATAATAGGTAGAATACTAAAGTACGCTGTGCTCTTTTTACTCTTGCTTTTTATTTTACTATCGTTACCTTTTGTTCAAAGTCAATTAGCGAAATATGCAACGAATTGGGTGAATAAAGAATTTAACACGAATATCGTTGTTAAAAAGATTGATTTGTCTTGGTTTGGAAGTGTTCAGTTAAAGGAAATTGAGATTCGAGACCATCATAAAGACACCCTTATTTTTGTTAATAACCTAACTACTTCCTTACAAAATGCGAAACGTGTATTAGAGAATAAAGTTGATTTAGGAGAAGCTTCTTTAAGCGGAATTCACTTTTACATGAAAACATATAAAGGTGAAAAAAATGATAACATGTCTATTTTTGTAGACAGTTTTGAAGACGGGAAACCTAAAGATAGTTTAGCTACGCCATTTATCCTTAAAAGTGATAAAATTTCTCTGAAAGATTTGACTTTTAAATTGATGGATGAAAATAAAGATGAATTACTTCAGTTTGCAGCTTACAAAGGAGGAGGGGAATTACAAGATTTTTCTATTGTAGGACCTGATGTTTCAATGAAAATAAGAAACTTATATTTTACAGAAAATAGAGGGGTAAACATATCTAATTTATCTACTGATTTTACCTATACAAAATCATTTATGAATTTTGAAAAAACGGTACTTGAAACAGATAATGCATCCAAGTTACAAGGGAATATAAAGTTTACATACAATCGAAAAGATTTTGTGAATTTTAATGACAAGGTAAAAATTAAGGCGAAGTTCCATGAGAGTACGGTCTCAGTAAAAGATTTACATAAGTTTTATAATGAAATCGGAGGAAATGATCTTTTGTATTTAAGCGGGAGTGTTGATGGAGTTCTGAATAATTTTAGTGCCAATAATGTTCGAATACATTCAAGAGGAGGTATGAGGATTATTGGAAATATGGGATTTGTTAATGCGGTTAAAACAAGTAGAGGTTTTGTCTTTGATGCAGATTTAGATAATGTAACTGCCAATTATAGTCAATTAAAAAATGTATTACCTAACTTATTAGGAAAAACATTACCTACAGAGTTTCAAAGGTTAGGAAACTTTACGCTGAACGGATTGATAAAAGTTACTCCAGAACAAATGGATGCTACTTTAACAGTACAATCTGAAGTAGGAACCACTATTTCAGATCTTCAATTGACAAACATCAGTAATATTGATGCAGCTGAGTATAATGGAGGAATAGAGTTTAAAGATTTTGATTTAGGTGTTTTTGCTAATGATCCTGTGTTGGGAAAGATATCATTAAAAGCAGATGTAAATGGAAGCGGGTTTGATGTAGATAATGTTAATACAACCATTATAGGGAAAGTAAGTAGTTTGTTTTTTAATGGATATGAATACAAAAACTTACAAGTAAATGGGCAATTTCAAAACAAAAAGTTTGATGGACTGTTAAATGCTGAAGACGACAATTTTAAATTGGAGTTTGAAGGATTGGCAGATTTTTCTTCTGAAATAAACAAGTTCGATTTTATAGCAAATGTTGAAAGAATAGACCTGAAAAAAACAAATCTTTTTACGAGAGATAGTATTTCAGAGTTAAAAGGAAATATCAATTTGAATATTTCAGGAAATACTTTTGATGATATCGTAGGTAAAGCAGTATTCAGAAATTTAGTATATACAAATCAAAAGCAAAGCTATCCCTTTAAAATTTTTGAAGTGAATTCTTCCGTAAAAGATAGTATAAAAACTATTGATATAAAGTCTGAAGAAATAGTAAGCGGGCATATTAAAGGAAAGTTTTCTTTTGAAGAACTCGTGCCAATAGCTCAAAATGCATTGGGTAGTGTATATACCAACTATCGCCCACACGAGATAACACCAAATCAGTTTTTAGATTTTGACTTTACCATATACAACAGAATAATAGAAGTATTTCTTCCACAAGTTTCGATTGGTAGCAATACTCGATTAAAAGGGCGTATAAACTCTGATAAAAACTCATTAAAGCTTACATTTGAATCACCTGAAATAAAAGCTTATGAGAATGTTATTGAAGGTGTAGTCCTGAGGATGGATAACAAAAATCCGTTGTACAATACACACTTAACCGCCGACAAAATAAATACAAAGTACTACAATATAGAAAAGTTAAACTTGTTAAACCGTACCCAAAATGATACACTTTTTTTTAAGTCGGTTTTTAAGGGAGGAGAAGAGTACTCTGAGAGTTTTAATTTAGACTTTTTTTATACGATAAACGAAATACAGAAATCGGTTATAGGGGTTCAAAAATCAAAAGTACATTACAAAGGATTTGACTGGTTAATCAACCCAAACGAAGATAAAAACAACAAAGTAGCTTTTGATTTAAATAAAGACGATTTTACAATAAGTCCATTTATCTTTAAATCAGGGGAACAAAAGATCGGATTTAAAGGAGTTGTTAGAGATAGTACTTATAAAGATTTACAAGCATCTTTTGAAAAAGTAAAACTAAAAAGCTTTTTGCCAACTATTGATAGTTTAAAACTTGATGGAAAATTAAATGGAACACTAAGTTTCAAAGAAGAAAATAATATAGTTGATCCCAGAGGTAATTTGTATGTAGAAGATTTCCGTATAAATGATTTTCCTCAAGGAAATTTAGCATTAAATGTAACTGGTGATAATTCGTATGAAAAGTATGATGTCAATCTATCCTTAGAAAGTGAAAAAGCTAAGAATATTTCAGCAACAGGTGGAATAGATTTTTCTAAAGAAAGACCTACAATGGATTTAGAAATCTATTTAAAAGAATACGAAATAGCAGCGTTTAGTCCATTAGGAGAAGATGTATTATCAAGGTTAAGAGGAAAGGTGACAGGAAATTTTACTGCAAAAGGGTATTTTAGAAACCCTGACTTTGATGGCGTGCTTAATTTTGAAAATGTAGGATTATCTTTTCCTTACCTGAATGTTGATTTTGATTTGACAGGAAATACAAGTATTGTCCTTAATAAACAAGAGTTTATTTTTGAAGATATAATACTAGAAGACACCAAGTATTTAACACAAGGAAACTTATCAGGTAGTATAGCGCATCAAAATTTTAAAGATTGGTTTTTAAACTTTGATATTGATACACGTAACTTATTAGTGTTAGATACTCAAGAAACGGAAGAGGCACAATATTACGGAACAGGTTTTTTAAATGGAGAAGCTAAGATTAGAGGACTTACTAGTAATTTGGATATTGATGTAAATGGAAGAACGAATAAAGGTACTTTGTTTGTAATTCCATTAAGTGATGTTAAAACAATTGATAATTATAAACTGATTCGTTTTAAAACAGGAAAAGAAGAGGAAGATGGTAAAGGAAGAGTAATTAAAAATATTAAAGGGTTAGATTTGAAATTGAATTTAGCCGTTACAAAAGATGCAGTAGCGCAAGTGGTGATAGATAAAGTGTCTGGAAGTGAATTAAAAGGTAGTGGAGAAGGAAACTTATTTATTGATATTGACACACGTGGGAAGTTTAATATGTTTGGAGATTTCACTGTTGATAATGGGTTTTACAACTTTAAATATGCAGGAATAACCAAACCGTTTACTGTACAAAAAGGAGGAACCATTTCTTGGAATGGAAATCCTTATGAAGCTGAGTTGGATATTACTGCTGTTTATAGAACCAAAGCAAACCCTGCACAGTTGTTAGATAATATCAATTCAAATCGTAAAATTCCAATAGATCTTTATACAAAAATTACAGGAGGATTATTTAGCTCGAAACAAGAGTTTGATATAAAAATTCCTAATGCAAATTCAACAGTAAGTTCTGAGTTAGAATTTATTTTAAATGAAAATGATTTAAATACAAAAATGCAGCATTTTTCATTTCTGTTAGCTTTCGGAACTTTTTATAATGAAGATGCAATAGGAAATAGTGCAAGCTCAGGAATTACAGGGACAGCTTCAGAAATAGCTTCAAGTATTTTAACAAACATGTTAAATAGCAAAGAGAATAAGTTTCAGCTAGGTTTAGGATATACACAAGGAGACAGAGGTAAAGTAGATAATCTTAATTCTGATGATCAAGTTGATGTATCTGTATCTACCCAATTGAGCGATCGAGTTCTAGTTAATGGAAAGGTAGGAGTGCCAGTTGGTGCTAATACCCAAACAAGTGTTGTAGGAGAAGTAAAAGTTGAGGTACTGCTAAATGAAGAAGGTAGTTTAAGAGGTACTGTATTTAATCGTCAAAATGAGGTACAGTATTCTACAGAGGAAGAAGGGTATACCCAAGGAGTAGGTATTTCATATCAAGTAAACTTTAATAATCTTAAAGACTTAGGTAGGAAACTAGGATTGAACAAGAAAAAAAAGAAAAAAGAAGAAGTAAAAGATAGTGTAAAACCAAAGAAAAAAGGATTAATAAACTTTAAATCTAAAGAAGAAAAATAACCAAACATTAATGAGTAGAACAAATAAAGATTACCTCGTAATCATGTTAAAAGGAATTGCTATGGGGGCGGCAGATGTTGTTCCAGGTGTTTCAGGAGGTACTATCGCATTTATTTCAGGGATTTATGAAGAGCTTTTAAGTTCTATTAGTAATATTAATATAGAGTTGCTAAAAACCTTAAAAAAAGAAGGAGTAAAAGCTGCATGGCAACAAGCAAATGGGAATTTTTTGGCATCACTTTTTGTCGGAATTTTTATTAGTATTGTTTCGTTAGCTAAAGTAATTTCATGGTTACTTATACACCAACCTATTTTATTGTGGTCGTTTTTCTTTGGATTGGTATTAGCAAGTATTATTTATATCGCTAAACAAGTTACACAATGGAATATTGTTTCGATAATTTTGTTAGTATTAGGAGCAATGTTAGCGTATTATATCACTACGTTAAATCCATTAGTATCAGAGCATTCTTCATTGCCATTTATCTTTTTAGCAGGAGCTATTGCTATTTGTGCTATGATTCTTCCAGGGATTTCTGGATCTTTTGTGTTGGTTCTCTTAGGAGCTTATAAACCAATTTTAGCAGCTGTGAACAACCGTAATTTAACGACAATAGCTGTCGTTGGTTTAGGTGCTATTATTGGATTGCTGTCGTTTTCTAGGGTTTTAAAATATTTGTTTGAAAACTATAAAAATTACACTTTAGTAGCTTTAACAGGGTTTATTATAGGTTCTTTAAATAAGATTTGGCCTTGGAAAAGAGTACTAACTTATCGAATGAATTCACATGGAGAACAAGTTCCATTTAATGAATTGTCGATTTCTCCATTTTCTTACGAAGGAAATTCACAAATAATGTATGCTGTGGTATTAGCTCTAGTAGGTTTTGGTTTAATTTTATTGCTTGAAAAAATAGCGGTAAAAAAACAATAGAAAATAACTAATTTAGGGTTCTAATTAATTAGCATGTATAAAGAGCGTACACTATCGCAAAAAATCAATCTTTTTTTAAAAGGGCTGGTAATGGGCGGAGCCAATAAAATACCAGGAGTTTCAGGAGGTATGGTAGCTTTTGTGATGGGGTTTTATGAAGAACTGATCTATACTTTTCAAAGAATAAATGCAAAAGCATTTAAATTATTAATCAACGGTCGCTACAAAAGCTTTTCAGATTATACCAATTTACAATTTTTAGTATGGGTAATGATGGGAAGCATGTTTAGTTACTTTAGTGTTTCCCTAGTTTTAGATTATTTTTTGAGGAATTACGAGCTGTATGTTTGGTCGTGGTTTTTTGGAATGATTATAGGTTCAATCTACTATATATCAAAAGATTTTAACGACTGGAGGCCTAGAACAATTATAGGGTTGTTAGTAGGAACTTTGGTAGGTATTGCAATAAGTTTTATGACTCCTGCTACCGAAAATGATAACCTTTGGTTTGTGTTTTTGTGTGGAATAATTGGAGTTTCGGGAATGACCTTACCAGGGCTTTCGGGATCTTTTATTTTAATATTACTAGGGAATTATGTCTTGTTGTTGGTAGATAGTGTCAATGTTTTAGGAAATGTAATAACGAGTTTGTTATCGGGCGATTTTGAGGTTTTTAATGATGCTACTAAAGTTAGATATTTAAAAATAATAGGTGTTTTTACAGCAGGTTCGGCGTTTGGTTTAGTCTCTATTTCTCATGTATTGGGTTATGTCTTAAAAAGATGGCATCAAATTGTAACTGCAATTATTATTGGGTTCATTACAGGGTCGCTAGGTATTGTTTGGCCATGGAAAGAAACTATTTATAAAACCCATGAAGGAACTTTTTTATTAGATCAAAACGGGAATAGAATAATAGAAAACTATCAACGATTTATGCCTGATTTTCAAAGTCAAGAAACATGGATTTCTATCGGATTCATTCTTGTTGGGGTTGGGTTGATTTTAATTATTGAATTTTATGGTAGAAAAAGAAAATAAGCATTTATATGCTTTGGTGGGAAGAAATATTTCATACTCATTTTCTCGCGGATACTTTACTAGTAAATTTGAAAAACTAGCATTAAAAAATCATGAGTATATCAATTTTGATATACAATCAATAAATGAACTACCTCAAAAAATAAAAGAAAACAAAAAGAAGTTAAGAGGAATGAATGTTACCATTCCCTATAAACTAGAGGTGTTTAATTTTTTAGACAAAATAGATAAAAAAGCTTTAAAGGTAGGAGCTGTAAATACCATAAAAATAACTAAAAAGGGAAGGTTGAAAGGATATAATACAGATGTATATGGTTTTGAAAGATCACTCAAGCCTTTGCTAAATGAGCATCATAAAAAAGCATTGGTTTTAGGTACAGGAGGAGCATCTAAGGCAGTAGCTTTTGTATTAGAAAGCCTTGGGATTAAATATAAGTTTGTTTCAAGAAATCCTGAGGGTAAAAAACAAATTTCATATAATGAAATTACAAAAAAGACAATGAAAACCTATCACCTTATTATAAATTGTACTCCATTAGGAACACATCCTAATATCGAAGCTTGTCCGGATAT
Source organism: Tenacibaculum sp. (assembly GCF_050290165.1). Classification (GTDB taxonomy): domain Bacteria; phylum Bacteroidota; class Bacteroidia; order Flavobacteriales; family Flavobacteriaceae; genus Polaribacter. Next base: position 350,258 of record NZ_JBNKHD010000015.1, read on the forward strand.
TCCATATGAGTATATTTCAGATAAACATCTGTTGTATGATTTGATATATAATCCGTCAGAAACCACTTTTTTAAGAAAAGGAAAAGAAAAGGGAGCTATTATAAAAAACGGATTAGAAATGTTAGAGCTACAAGCTGAAAAAGCGTGGAAAATTTGGAATGATAACTAAAGCATAACTATAAAATAAAATTTGGTATTCTCTAAGAATCCGTATATTTATAGTCTAAAATATAGGAACTTAAACATTGTAGATATGTTAGAAAATAATAAAGAAAAAGTAGAACAACCAATAACTAAAGGAGAGGTAAGTGCTAATGAAGATACTGAAAAAGCAGTAAATGAAGTAGAGAACGAAGTGGCTAATGAAGCTGAAAAAGCTGATGAAAAGCATGAAATACCAATGCTTGATTATGCTTCAATGGAGCTGGAAAAATTAGTCTCAGAGTTAAAAAAGCTATTAAAAAACCATCCTGTTCAGCAATTAAAATCAAATGTAGATGCTATTAAAATAGCATTTAATTCTAAGTTTGGTAAGTTGTTAGCTGATAAAAAAGAAGCATTTTTAGCAGAAGGAGGGAATTCTATTGATTTTCAGTTTTCTAGCCCGTTAAAAACAGAGTATAACACATTACTTGGAGAATACAAAACGAAACGTGATGCATACTATTCTCAGTTAGAAAATCAGTTAAAGGACAATTTAGATAGAAGAAATAATCTAATTGAAGAGTTAAAAGCTTTAATAGAAGAGGCAGATCCAAAAACAATGTACAACGATTTTCAAGAGATTCAAAATCGTTGGAAAAATATAGGGGCGGTTCCTAAAACAAAGTATAATGATACTTGGAGAACGTATCATCATCACGTTGAGCGTTTTTACGACTTATTACATTTAAACAAAGACTTTAGAGAGTTAGATTTTAAACATAACTTAGAAGAGAAATTAAAGCTGATAGAACGAGCAGAGGCATTAAATGATGTCGAAGATGTTAATGCTGCATTTAAAGAATTGCAAGAGTTACACCGCTTGTGGAAAGAAGAAGTTGGGCCTGTAGCGAAAGAGAACAGAGAAGAAGTTTGGGGTAGGTTTAGTGAGGCTACTAAGAATATACATGACAAGCGTCATCAATTTTTTAAAGAGTTAAAATCTAAGTATCAAGAAATGATAGATGCTAAATTGGCAGTAGCTGCTGAGATTAAAGCATATGATACTTCTAAAAATCAAACGCATAACGATTGGCAAAAAAGTATTGCTGAAATAGAAAAATTGCGTAAAAAATACTTTGATATAGGAAAGTTACCTTATAGTAAAAGTGAGGCTGTTTGGCAAGAATTTAAAGCGGCTACTAAAAAGTTTAACACCGCAAAGAATGCTTTTTATAAGTACGAAAAAAGTTCTCAGAATGAGAATTTAAAAAAGAAAATGGAATTGATAGAATTAGCGGAAAGTCTTAAAGATAGTGAAGACTGGAATGAAACTACCAATACCATGAAACGTATACAGTCAGATTGGAAGAAAATAGGACATGTGCCTCGAAAATTTTCTGATGATATCTGGAAACGTTTTAAAGATGCTTGTAATTATTATTTTGATAGACTTCATGCTCGTAAAAATGAACAAAATAAAGAGCAGTTAGCAGTTGTCGAAGCTAAAAAAGACTTTATAGAAGAAGTTAAAACGGCTGAGATAACAACAGAAGAAGATGTAGAAAAGACTTTGGTTGAATGGAGAGATTTAGGAGCGTTGCCAAGAAATGCACGTTACTTAGATGAGAAATTTAATAAAGCTATGGATGCTCATTTAGATAAGTTAGATATGAGCAGAAATGATATCGAAATGATGAAGTTTAAGAGCTTAGTTGATACGTACTTATCTCAAGAAGATTATAGGAAATTAGATAGCGAGCAATTCTTTATTCGTAAGAAAATAGATGAAACTGTTCGTGAAATGCAACAATTAGAAAACAATTTAAGCTTTATCTCTAATGCTACAGAAGACAATCCTTTAGTGCAGAATGTTCGTAAAGGAATTGATGAGTTCAAAGATCAATTAGATATTTGGCAAGAAAAATTAGATTACTTAAAAAAGTTAGAGTACTAATCGTATTTTACTTAATTGCATAAACAAAAAAAACTCGAATCATTATGATTCGAGTTTTTTGTTTATACATTACTTCGTTGTTAATTTTTAGCGGTTATAAGCTCTGTTATAGAGAGAATAATAATGATTATAACTTCACCTGAAATATATATCCATCCTAATCTAGTAATTGTTTCTAAATGATATAAAGCAGCACCGATAGATAAAGAACAGTACAAGAGATTCATCAAAGCAATCCACTTTAAAAATTGTTTTTGTTTGCTATCCTTTTTTTGATAACAGTAAAAATCATAGAATGCAAAGAATACAGGTAAAATAGCTAGTAAATAAAGAGTAGATGGTGGAATCCCAAAAATACTTTCAAACTTCACCAGCACGACCCCCAATAAAAAGGCTGATACAAATGCTCCTAAACCATCTATTAAAAATAGCTTTTTCGGGTTTAAGAGCAAGTTTTTTATTTGCTTCTTAACCATAAGGTTATTTTACATAGACTTTGAATACACATAAAAATTAGGGTCTACCTCAATAGAAGAGCTATCAATTGTCTTAGTTTGCCATTTTTCTGTAGGACTCAATAGTATAGATTTTCCGCTAACATTTATTCTTAAAGGCATATTAAATCCTTTAACAACATTAGTCCAACGATATTTTAATATCTTGTTTTTGATTGTGTATTCAAATTCTGGGATTTTTACTGTACGCAAGTATTGGTCAAAAACCTTACTTAAATCAATTCCAGATTTATCAATCAAGTATTGTTCAATTTCTTGAGTGGTTACTGTCTTATGATAAAATTCTGAGTTCAACCCACGTAAAATTTGTCGCCACTTTTCATCATCGTTCACTAATTGACGTATGGTATGTAGCATATTGGCTCCTTTATAGTACATATCTCCAGATCCTTCATTATTTACGTCATAATGTCCAATAATAGGAACGTCATTTTGAATAGCACTACGTGTACCTATAACATATTCAGCAGATGCCCTTTTTCCGTAATAATAATCCAAAAATAAGTTTTCTGAATAGGCAGTAAAACTTTCATGAATCCACATATCGGCAATATCCTTATCGGTAATATTGTTAGCAAACCATTCGTGACCAGATTCATGAATAATAATAAAATCGAATTTTAATCCCCAACCAGTTCCTGATAAATCTCTCCCTAAGTACCCATTTTGATATTGATTTCCGTAGGTTACAGAACTTTGATGCTCCATTCCTAAATAAGGAACTTCTACTAGTTTAAAACCATCTTTATAAAAAGGATACTTACCAAACCAATATTCAAAAGCTTTCATCATTTTAGGGGCATCCTTAAATTGTTTTTTTGCTTTTTCTAAATTGTCTTTCAGTACATAATAGTTCATATCTAATTCACCGGCTTCACCTTGATATTTTTCTGAAAAATGGACGTAATCACCGATGTTTACATTCACTCCATAATTATTAATAGGATTATCTACAAACCAATGATAGGTTGTAGTATTGTCCTTGTGTTGTTCAATGTTGCGTAAACGACCGTTAGATACATCCATTAAGTTTTTAGGTACACGAACACTGATAGCCATACTATCTACTTCGTCATACATATGGTCTTTATTAGGCCACCAAACACTAGCACCTAAACCTTGGCAAGAAGTAGCCACAAAATGGTTTCCATTATTGTCTTTTTTCCAAGAAAAACCTCCATCCCAAGGAGCTCTAACAGCTTCTTTAGGTATACCTTCGTAATACACATCAACAGCGTTTATTTCACCTGTTTTTTGAGGGGATTCTAGTTGGATAAAATGAGCGTTCCCTTCAGAAATAACTTTCAAATCTTTATTGTTTTGAGTTGCTTTGGTAATTTTTAAAGGAGGTTGCAAATCAATTTGTAAAACTTGATGAGGTTTTAAAACTTTGTATTGAACGGTGTTTTTCCCTTTGATGAATTTTTTATCAGGATCAACAGAGATGTTAAGATGGTAATATGTTAAATCCCACCAAGATCTTTCTGGAGTAATGGAACCTCGTAAGGAATCTTGACGGGTAAACTTCTCGCTTTTTGAAAATAAGGCTGTACTTTTTTGGGCTGAAATAGATGAACATCCAGTAATTAAAATCATCAAAGATGAAATAAAAACAGAAGTAAAAAATGTTTTTTTATGCATAGTGTTTGTTCTTGTTGTTCTTGAGTGAGAAAATGCTAAGATAAGTTTTTAAAGTTTTTTTATTGAGGGTAACTTTAAGATATTTGTTTAAAATTAGAGCAATGTCAAAAACAGTTTTTATCACAGGAGCTTCTTCAGGAATAGGTAAGTCAATCGCTATGTATTTGCATGATAGAGGTTATGTGGTATATGGTACAAGTAGAAATCCAGAAAAGGTAGATGTTCCGTTTCATATGGTAGCGTTAGATGTCACTGATGAGACTTCAATTAAAAATGCAGTTGAAGATGTGGTGACAAAAGCAGGAAAGATAGATGTGTTGATTAACAATGCAGGAAAAGGAATTACTGGTCCTATTGAAGATACACCGACAGATGAAATGCGTGGTAATTTTAATACGAATTTCTTTGGTGTTATTGATGTGATTAAAGCGGTGTTGCCTCATATGCGAAAACAGCAATCAGGAATGATTATTAATACAACTTCAATTGCAGGTTATATGGGGTTGCCTTTTAGAGGAATTTATTCAGCAAGTAAAGGAGCTTTAGAATTGGTGACTGAAGCATTAAGTATGGAAGTAAAAAGTTTTGGAGTCAAAGTGGTAAATATTGCACCTGGTGATTTTGCTACCAATATTGCAGCAGGTAGATATCATACACCTGTTTTTGAAAATTCTGCTTATAAGGAGAAATATGCGGAGAATTTAGCTTTGATGAATACTCATGTTGATTCTGGGGCAGATCCAATATTAATGGCGAAAGCAATTCATCAAATTATTGAAAATAAAAACCCAAATATTCATTATAAAGTAGGTGGATTTATGGAAAAATTCTCCGTAGTTTTAAAAAGAGTATTGCCTGATAAAGTTTACGAAAAACTCCTAATGAATCATTATAAATTGTAAATTCGCAGTGCGTTAGCGGTTGAAGCAAATAGGTGAGTAATTTGGAAGTTATAATTTGTTTCAGAAGTAAAGTAACGCGCAAAGTATTAAGGTTTTAACACAACTACATAATTTATATAACAGATGAAATTTTTTATTGATACTGCTAACTTAGATCAGATTAGAGAAGCGCAAGCTTTGGGTATTTTAGACGGAGTAACTACAAACCCTTCGTTAATGGCTAAAGAAGGAATTACAGGAGAAGAAAATATTATTAACCACTACAAAGCTATTTGTGAAATTGTAGAAGGAGATGTTTCTGCTGAGGTAATTTCTACTGATTTTGATGGAATGGTAAAGGAAGGAGAAGCGTTAGCTGCGTTACACCCACAAATCGTAGTAAAGTTACCTATGATTGCTGATGGTATTAAAGCATGTAAATATTTTTCTGATAAAGGAATTAAAACGAATGTAACACTAGTGTTTTCTGCTGGTCAAGCATTATTAGCAGCAAAGGCAGGAGCTACATATGTATCGCCATTTATCGGTCGTTTAGATGATATTTCTACAGACGGATTGAATTTAATTGAAGAAATCCGTCAGATTTATGATAACTACTTATTCGATACGCAAATTTTAGCTGCATCAGTACGTCACACAATGCATGTGATTGATTGTGCTAAAATTGGGGCTGATGTTATGACAGGTCCTTTAAGCGCAATTGAGGGATTGTTAAAACACCCATTAACTGATATTGGTTTAGCTAAATTTTTAGCAGATTATAAAAAAGGAAATTAACCAACTTAGTTGGTAGAAAATATAATGTCATTTCGACCGAAGGGAGAAATCTTTTTATTTATAAAGATTTTTATCCTTTTTCGAAATGGCATTTTTTAACGTTATAAAATGTTCCCAAAAAAAGAACTCGCACAATTAGTTATTTCTGTATGTCATCAATTTGATGTTGATACCGTTGTTATATCTCCAGGATCGAGAAACGCACCGTTAACAGTAGGGTTTACAAATCATCCAAAAATTAAGACCTTGAGTGTGGTAGATGAGCGTTGTGCTGCTTTTTTTGCATTGGGAATTGCACAACAAACTCAAAAGCCTGTAGTTATAACTTGTTCTTCGGGGTCAGCTTTGTTGAATTATTATCCTGCAATTGCTGAAGCGTATTATAGTCAGATTCCGTTAATTGTAATTTCTGCGGATAGACCTAAGCATTTAATTGATATAGGTGATGGGCAAACCATTCGTCAAGAGAATGTATTTGAAAATCATATCCTGTTTTCAGCGAATTTGATCGAAGAAGAAAATAAATTAAAAAACAATACTGATTTATTAGTTGAAGCTTTTCAGGCTTCTATCATCAAAAAAGGACCAGTTCATATCAATGTTCCATTTGATGAGCCTTTATATGAAACTGTAAATGAGGAATACCCTGTCATAGCGAACAAGGTGAAGCAATCTTTTGATGTTTTGAATGTCATTTCGAGCGCAGTCGAGAAATCTCAAATAGATTATCAAAAATTTTCATCTATTTGGAATTCTTCGATTAAGAAAATGATTTTAGTGGGAAGTAGTTTTCCAGATTCTGAACTACAAAAAGCACTATCATTATTTGCTGAAAATAGTTCTGTAATCATTTTAACTGAAACAACTTCAAACTTACATCATCCTAAGTTTATTAATAGTATTGATAAAGTTATATTTCCTTTGTCAGTAGAGCAATTTGAAGTGTTTAAACCAGAAGTTTTAGTAACTTTAGGAGGTATGGTGATTTCAAAAAAAATCAAACAGCTTTTACGAAAATCACCACCTAAAGACCACTGGCATATAGATGAGTTAAAAGCAATGGATACCTATCATTGTCTATCTGAGTTTGTACAAACTAATCCAGTAGATTTCTTAACAAATTTGTGTGAGATAAATAAGGATATTAAAAGCGATTATCAACAAATATGGTTAGAAGAGAAGACTCAACGAGAAGAAAAGCATGATGCTTATTTGCAAATTTGTGAGTATTCTGACTTGAAAGTATTTGAAAGTATTTTACAAAAAATTCCGAATGATTCCCAATTGCAAATTAGCAATAGTTCTACTATTCGATATTCGCAGTTGTTTAATGTAAATCCGACCTTGAGAGTATTTTGCAATAGAGGAGCAAGCGGAATAGATGGGAGTACAAGTACTGCTGTAGGAGCAGCATTTGCTGTTAATAAATCTACGACATTTATCACAGGAGATTTAAGCTTCTTTTATGATAGTAATGCATTGTGGAATACTAATACTCCAAAGAACTTTAGAATTATTATTTTAAACAATGCAGGAGGTGGTATTTTTAGATTCATTCCTGGTCCGCTAACAACCAATGCTGCAGATTATTTTGAAACACCTCATAATTTAACAGCAGAGCATTTAGCAAAAATGTATGGTTTTGACTATGTTTCAGTTGAAGATTTAAAAGAATTGGATAGTAGCTTAGCTACTTTTTATGCAGAATCAAATCAACCTAAAATAATGGAAGTTTTTACTCCAAAAGAAATAAATGATGTAGTTTTAAAGAACTATTTTAAAAACTTATAAGATGGAATTAAAAGAAGGCGATAAGGTAGAGTTAGTAATTGGTGTACAAACTGCATTAGGTTATACAGTTTTGATTAATGAAGAATATGAAGGTTTATTGTATAACAATGAAGTTTTTAACGATATAGAAGAAGGAATGCGTACTGTGGGGTATGTAAAAAAGATACGTGAAGATGAAAAAATTGATGTTTCACTTCGTCCACAAGGTTTTATGAATGTAATTGATTCAGATGTAGATAAAGTTTTACATAAACTACAAGAAAAAGGTTTTTTACTATTAACAGATAAAAGCTCTCCTGAATCAATTAAATTTCACTTACAAATGAGTAAAAAAGCATTCAAGAGAGCTATTGGCAGTTTGTATAAAAGTAAAAAAATAGAATTACAAGAAGATAGAATAGTATTAAAATAAACTATTCTTTATCTTCTTCTTGTTGTTCTTGATTTTCATCTTCTGTATTTTCTTGTGTAGGTTTTTCTTTTTTTACAGTGGTCATTAAGTCGTTAACACGTTTAATGTTTTCGTAAAAAGCATTGGTATTAGGATCAGAAGGATCCATTTTTCCGTAAGCAGCTTTATAGTAAAAATCTGCCTTTTCATAGTCCTTTCCTAATTCATAGTATTTACCGATATAAAAATCCCCCATGTGTGAGTCTGGGTATTTTATCATTACAAAATCTCCTAGTACTCTTAGGTAGTCCCCATCTTGTCTGTCAATTACAATATCTTCAATAGCAAAAATATCATCTAAACGAACATTTAAGTTTGAACCATATAAATACTGGATGTCTAAGTATTTCTTCTCTACATATTTAATAGCATCTAAAGGAGCTAAATCTTTAACATTAGCTTCAAATTCTTCTTTTGTAATTTTTGAATACAGGGCAAACATTTGTGTGAATGCTCTTGGAATGGTTTCTCCAATCATGGAAAGATAACTCGGAGCAGTTTCAAATTCATCAAAGTTTACATGTAAGTTTTTAGCTTCATATGAGGTTAATAATGTTTTAATGTCACTAAAACGGTTGTATTGGTCAGTGTCGATATACTTTTTGTTGTTGCTAGTGTATACAAAATAAGTGTTATCAATAGAGCCTAATCTGTTCAATGAATATGAATCTATAATAACTGGAGCAAATTGAGGAAAGTCTGGCGTAATACAGATATATGAGTTGAAAACAGGTTGCTCATCTTTTAAATAATGTGTGATAAAATTAGCCCCTTTTCCTTCGCCAACAATCGTCATAAAAGCGGAAGTTCTAAAATTTCCTTCCATAAATGGAATTAGTTCGTGTTTTATAAAATTAAAAAAATGAACTCCAGAAGTTGTCAATGCATTGTTAGCAGGAATTATCGAAATATCCTTAGCATACGTATTTTTCATGTCGATACCTACAACAATTTGTCTTGGTGCTTTATCTACATTGGCATATAGTTTTGCATTTCCCACATATAAGTCAAAAAGATATTCATCACCCAATATAATCGCTAAAGGATAATTGGTAGTTTCATCTACATCGTAACCTTTAGGAAGGTAAACTTTAATATTTCTACTTGTGCCTAATTCACTGGAATTAACTTTTTGAGAAATTACTTTTTGAGAAAAAAGACTGGTGCTAATTAATAAAGCAAATACTAAATAAACTTGTTTCATATTGGGGGTAAATTATATCGTTCAAATATAGAAAAGAAAAATAAAGTTATTATGTTATTTTTGTACATCTAAATAACGACAATATTTTAAAATTATGATACAACCAGATTGGAAAGTAGCCAAAGAATACGAAGATATTACTTATAAAAAGTCGCATAATGTTGCAAGAATAGCATTTAACAGACCAAATGTGCGTAATGCATTTCGTCCTAAGACTACGTCTGAGTTATTAGATGCCTTCCATGATGCACATGAAGATACTAATATTGGAGTTGTATTATTATCAGCTGAAGGACCGTCAACAAAAGATGGTGTTTGGAGCTTTTGTTCTGGAGGAGATCAAAATGCACGTGGGCATCAAGGATATGTAGGAGAAGATGGTTATCACCGATTAAATATTTTAGAAGTACAACGTTTAATTCGTTTTATGCCAAAAGCAGTAATTTGTGTGGTTCCTGGTTGGGCAGTAGGTGGTGGACATAGTTTACACGTAACTTGCGATTTAACGTTAGCAAGTAAAGAGCATGCGATTTTTAAACAAACCGATGCTGATGTTACTTCGTTTGACGCAGGGTATGGATCAGCATATTTAGCTAAAATGGTAGGGCAGAAGAAAGCGCGTGAAATCTTTTTCTTAGGAAGAAATTATTCGGCTCAAGAAGCTTATGAAATGGGAATGGTAAATGCTGTTATTCCTCATGACGAATTGGAGCAAACTGCTTTTGAATGGGCACAAGAAATTTTAGCAAAGTCACCAACTTCAATAAAAATGTTAAAGTTTGCAATGAACTTAACGGATGATGGAATGGTTGGTCAACAGGTGTTTGCGGGTGAAGTAACTCGTTTAGCTTATATGACCGATGAAGCAAAAGAAGGACGTGATGCGTTTTTAGAAAAACGTAAGCCAAACTTCCCAAAAACTTGGATACCTTAAAACCAGCTGTCATTTCGAATGAAAGTGAGAAATCTCTAAGTCAAACGTAAAAACAAATCAACATTGAAAATAATTTGTATTGGGCGTAATTACGCAAAACATATAGAAGAATTAGCGAATGAAAGACCAGAGAATCCTGTAGTTTTTTTGAAGCCAGATTCGGCTATTCTTCCAAAGAAAATGCCATTTTTTATCCCGCCATTTTCAAATGATGTGCATTATGAGGTAGAAGTATTGGTAAAAATAAATAAAGTGGGGAAACATATTTCTCCAAAGTTTGCTCATAAGTACTATGACACAGTCGGATTGGGAATTGATTTTACTGCACGAGATGTACAAACTGAGTGTAAAGAAAAAGGATTGCCATGGGAAAAGGCCAAAGCTTTTGATGGAAGTGCTATTGTTGGAGAGTTTTATCCAAAAGAAGAGTTTGATTTAGAAAATATTTCTTTTCAATTACTAAAGAACGATGAGGTGGTTCAAGATGGAAATACATCAAACATGCTGTGGAAGATTGATGAGTTGGTAAGTTATGTGTCACAGTATTTTACCTTAAAAAAAGGAGATATTATTTTTACAGGTACACCAGCTGGTGTTGGTAAAGTAGTAGAAAATGACATATTAACAGGAACTATTGAAGGAAAACAAGCTTTTGAAATAAAAGTAAAATAAAATATCCCGCTTCGGCGGGATTCTTTTTTAGAAATAAATAAATGAATGCAGAAATTATAACGATAGGAGATGAAATTCTTATCGGGCAAATAGTGGATACCAATTCGCAATGGATTGGTCAGGAACTTAATAAAATTGGAGTTTCAGTTTATCAAATATCTTCTATCCAAGATGAAAAGCAACATATACTAAATGCGTTAAAAGAAGCAGAAGGTAGAGCAGATATTGTCATTATTACTGGAGGATTAGGACCAACCAAAGATGATATTACTAAAAAAACAATTGCTGAATATTTTCAAGATGAAAAGGTTGTTGAATACTCGGAGGTGATTGATAATATTAAATATTTATTTAAGAAAGTAAATCATCCGTTTAACGAAATTCAGAAGTATCAAGCACAGCTTCCTTCTAAAGCAACCTTATTAATGAATCGTTTGGGAACGGCACCTGGAATGTGGTTTTATGAAAATAATACTGTTTTTGTATCGCTTCCTGGAGTTCCGTATGAAATGAAAGGGTTGATGACACATGAAGTGTTACCAAGACTTCAATCAACTTTTAAGCTACCTTTTATTTTGCATAGAACGATTATGACGGTGGGCACAGGTGAAACCATTATTGCTGAAAGAATTTCAGAATGGGAAGATGATTTACCTGATTTTATAAAACTAGCTTATTTACCATCATATGGTAGCGTTCGTTTACGTTTATCAGCAAAAGGAAATGATAAAGAATTGCTAGCACAAGAGATGGAGAAGCAAGTTGCAGCATTATATGCTCTAATTCCAGAGATTATAGTTGGCGATGATAATGAGACTTCACTAGAAAAAGAAGTTGGGAAACTGTTACAACAACGTGGAAAAACTCTAGGGACTGCTGAAAGTTTAACAGGAGGAAAAATAGCATCCACTATGGTTTCTGTTTCTGGGGCTTCCAATTATTTTATGGGTGGATTTGTAACATATACAGCAGCTTTAAAAGAACAGCTATTAGGAGTTTCGAAAGAAATAATTGATCAATTTACGGTAGTAAGTAAAGAAGTTGCAGTTGCAATGGCAAAAGGATGTTTAGATAAATTACAAACGGATTATGTTATAGCAGTTACAGGAAATGCAGGACCAACTACGGATCATAACGATAAGAATGTAGGTTTGGTATATATTGCCATTGCTAGTAAAAATGGAGTGGAAGTGCAAGAGTTTAACTTTGGGCAACCTAGAGAAAAAGTAATCAATAGAACGGTAACTAAATCTTTAGAACTTTTACAATCAATCATATTAAAATAATTAGTATTTTTGCGCCCGTTACGCTTCCAAATAGGTTAGATGCTGAACCTAAGTTTTGAATGGATTAAAATAATTTAAAATTTAACCGAGAATATTTTTGTGCAATAAATTAAAATGCATAAATTTGCACCTCGTTTAGAAATAACACTAAAAACTGTCAAGAAGATGTCTAGAGTTTGTGAATTAACAGGAAAAAAAGCGATGGTAGGTAATAATGTATCTCACGCTTTAAATAGAACTAAAAGAAGATTTAACGCTAATCTAATGACTAAGCGTTTCTATATTCCAGAAGAAGATAAATGGATTACTTTGAAAGTATCTGCTTCTGCATTAAAAAATATTAATAAAAAAGGAATCTCTGCGGTTATTAAAGAAGCAAGAGCTAATGGTTTCTTAACTAAATAATTCCTTACTTAGATAAAATTTTAGAGAGATGGCAAAAAAAGGAAACAGAGTTCAAGTAATTTTAGAGTGTACTGAGCACAAAGCTTCTGGACAACCAGGAACTTCTCGTTATATTACAACAAAGAACAAAAAGAATACTCCAGATAGAATGGAATTAAAGAAATTTAATCCAATCTTAAAGAAGATGACAGTTCATAAAGAAATTAAATAATTAGCTACGGCGTAAACTTTAATTAAAATGGCAAAGAAATCAGTAGCAACTTTACAAACAGGTTCGAAAAGATTAACCAAAGCTATCAAAATGGTAAAGTCACCAAAATCAGGTGCTTACACTTTTGTTGAGGCTATTATGGATCCAGATAGAGTGAATGACTTTTTAGCAAAAAAGTAATTCTTGTATACAGTTTAAAGAAAAGCTACTTTCATCAGAGAGTAGCTTTTTTTATATTTGACAGTCTCAAATCTATAGCATAGCTTAAGGTCTTTAAAAGATGTTTCAGTTTCTATCAATGAGGTAACAATATAATGACAATTTGACCGTATTAATAAAATGGTATAGTTTTTAACCTATTATTAGCGATTATAAAATTTAACAATGAGTTTTTTTAAGAAAATCTTCTCAAAAGAGAAAAAAGAAACCTTAGATAAGGGATTAGAAAAAACCAAAACAAGTTTTTTCTCTAAATTATCAAAAGCAGTTGCAGGAAAAGCAAAGGTTGATGATGATGTGTTAGATAATTTAGAAGAAGTACTTGTATCGTCTGATGTAGGAGTAGACACTACTTTAAAAATTATTGAAAGAATAGAGGAGCGTGTATCGCGTGATAAGTATTTAGGGACTGATGAGTTAAACCAAATTTTGCGAGAAGAAATTGCAGGTTTATTATCAGAAACGAATACAGGCGATGAAACCGATTTTACCATTCCTGTTAATACTAAACCATATGTATTAATGGTAGTAGGGGTGAACGGAGTGGGGAAAACAACGACGATTGGTAAGTTAGCTTCACAATTTAAAAAGAAAGGTTTAAAAGTGGTTTTAGGAGCTGCTGATACTTTTAGAGCTGCAGCTATAGATCAGTTACAAGTATGGGCAGATAGAACTGATGTGCCAATTGTACGCCAAGAAATGGGTTCTGATCCTGCATCTGTGGCATATGATACCGTACAGTCAGGGGTAAACCAAGGAGCCGATGTTATTATTATCGATACCGCAGGTCGTTTACACAATAAGGTAAACTTAATGAATGAGTTAACCAAGATTAAACGTGTAATGCAAAAAGTGGTACCAGATGCACCACATGATGTATTGTTAGTGTTAGATGGCTCTACAGGACAAAATGCCTTTGAACAAGCGAAACAATTTACCAAAGCAACGGAAGTAACTTCATTAGCAGTAACCAAATTAGACGGTACTGCTAAAGGAGGAGTAGTTATTGGTATTTCTGACCAATTTCAAATTCCTGTAAAATATATTGGAGTAGGAGAAGGTATTGACGATTTACAAGTGTTTAATAAACATGAATTTGTAGATTCGTTTTTTAAATAGTAAATGCTATTCCTGCGTAGGTAGGAATTTCAGTATAAATAAAAAACTCCCATTTAGGGAGTTTTTTGTGCTTATAACTTGAGGGGTCTATAAAAGTAAAAATTAGTTATGAGTACCTATTAATGAGATTATTCCGTCTGCAAGTGTTCCTTTCCAATTTACATAACTATGTCCGCCTTTAAACTCACGATAATCAACTTTATAACCTTTTAATTCCAGTATATCTCTGAATTGTCTGTTCATTCCAAGCATGGATGCACCAGCGTCGTAAAGTCCAACATCCATATAAAAATTGATAGGTAACTGTTTGCTTTTCTTGTAGGCATCTATAAGCTTCCCGTTTTCTTCAGGATATATCCAATGGTTCTCATTTTTTGTTCCTTTAATCCAGTAAGAACCAGATTGAGAAAGTACATTTCCTATAGCATTGGAATGTTTTAAAGCTATATAGCTAGCAGCGAAGCCTCCTCTACTTGAACCTGCTAAGACAACTTTGTTTGCTTGAGGATAAATATTGTACTTAGAGCGAACCCAAGGAATAAGTTCCTCAGCTATAAAATTTCCAAAATTTTCATTTATTAAATCTTTCCCTCTTTTACCCATTGACCATACTAAAACTGTAACAGTTGGAGGAATTTTATTATCAGCTATTAAGTTGTCCATTATTGTTGGAGTTGGTATTCTAGACCTTCTATTTGGTCTACCTCCATAAGCCTCACCATCAAAAATAATGAGCAGATTATGAGGGATGTTGGAGTTGTAATTAGCTGGAGTATGAACAGAGATTTTTCGCTCCTCTTTTAGAATTTTACTGAATAGTGAAGTAGGGAAAAGTTTACCTTTAACGACACCTTCTTTTTCAGAAATATAAATTTGTCTTGGAGCTTCGGGCATTTCCAGAGTCCCGTCATAAGCATGTTCAACACTTCTTGATTCAATTTCATTATTAGGTCCCGCTTTAACTAAGTTAAAATAATTGAATCCATAATTAAAACGAGCGTCTTTAGGAACTCGTTGAGTAACAAAAAATAATTTAGTATTGGTTAATTTTTGAAAACGTAAACCTAAAAAATCAGGTCCGCCACTTAACATTATATATTCCGTATTTTCATGAGGAACACAAAAATAGGTGACTAACATTTCCTTGTTATTCCCTTCAATAGGTTCAATAATGTGCTTTTCTGGATGTTTAGAGATAAAATCATCAATAGCATTATTATTGGTTAATGAAGTTTCCCATAAGTTGTACAAGGTCTTAGTAGGAAGCTCTTTTTTAGCTATTCGTTTCATATTGTCTTTTAAGCTCAATATTTGCTGAATTTGTAAAGTATAGCTTCCCTTGGTAGCTTTTTTATCTAGTGAATGAACAACTAGTTTGTACACCCCAGATTTGTTTGCTGTAAAATCTATGGGCTCTATGCCGTTTTTTCCATTTGGACTATCAACCTGTTTTAAAAATACGTCGTCTGGATTGTAAATATCGATAACAAGATCTATCTCTTTTTGAGTTAACTCTCCAATAATGGCCATACCATTTTCTAATTTGAAAGTATAAGTATGTTTTTCTGAAGGTGAAATGGATTTATTGATTTCTTTTTCTGTAATTAAACTCTTTTCAAGTTTAGCTTGGGCATACATAGTAGTACTACTATAAAAAAGAAATAAAAAGAATAGAGCAATTTTTAATAAGATATTCATTTTGGGTTTTAGTCTAAGTTGATACAAATAACAAAAGTTTTAAATCTTTTGTTTTAATAATTATGATGTGAGCAAGTTATTGAAAACAAGACTAAAAGCCAAACTACTTTTAAAGGTTGAAATAAAAGCTAAATCTTAGAAATACATGAGATAAGGGAAGATGTTTATTTAATATATGTTATAACTAAAAAACTCTTTACTAAAGGGTTTTCTAGTTATTGTTGTATCTATGATTTAGCTACTTTAATCTTCTAATTTATATTTTCCAATATGATTAGAAACATCTCCACCTAGATAAAGATAACCGTCATGTTCTTCAACAGAACTTGCTTCTGACACAATTTTACCCGTAGTATCATAATAAGTTTTTAAAATTTTTCCATCCGTACTCAAATGCATTATCATTCCATAAGGTGCTACTTTAGGTTGTAGAAATAGCGGAAGACCATAAACTAGCTTTTTTACAAGTGGCTTAGGATGTATTTCATCTAAAGAAAGATCTCTTTTAGTTGAAAACCCAAGCCAAAAGCTACCATCAGACCTTCTAGAAACTCCATTAGGAAAACCAGGTAAGTTGTCTAAAAACACATCTGTTGTTCCTTTGTAATTTCCTTTTAACCAGTATCTCAGGACTCTATATTTCGCTAAATCTACCATTAAAACAAAATCATCATTTTGAGAAACTGCAACTCCGTTTCCAAAATAAGTGCCTTCTATAAGTGTTTTTACTTGTTTGGTTTTAGGGTTGTAACTATAAAGACCTCCGTCGGGTTTCGCTTCCATTAATAGTTTCCAAATATGTGTTCTGCTAAAGGGAAGTTTTGAAGAGGTGTTGGTAAAATAAATAATTCCGTCCGAAGCAATGTCTACATCATTGGGGATAAGAAATTTATTTCCGTGTTCATCTTCACTTGCTAAAGTTGTGATTTTTCCTTTTTTGTCAACACTGATTAAACCTCTTTCTAAGTCACAAGCAATTAGGTTTTGATTGCTGTCAAAATGAAGTCCAGCAACCCAAGATTCTGTATTACAAAAGACGGAAACTTTTCCTGATGGATCAATCTTTAAAATTAGACCATCTGAAAAGTCTGTTTCAGAAATATGAACTCCACAATATAGGTTTCCTTGCTTATCTACTGCAATATCCTCAGGACCATACCAACCATCTAAGTTGATGTGTTTGGTGGTACTTAATAATTCATTTTCAAGGAGTGCACCTTCTAATTTTGGAGGTGATGGTGGAGACCAAGCTTCTGGACTAATTGAACAAGATTTAAATGCAATACTAGCTATAAAAATAACTAAGCATAAGAGAATGGCATATTTTGCCATCGATACGATTTTCATTGTATTTATTTTATGATTTATAAAAACAAAGAAAATGAGAGGAAACTATTTTTATCTTGACAAATGTTAGGAAATAACCACCTCTTTTCGAATTCTGCTTAACGATTCAGCAGCTATACCAAGAAAACTGGCAATTTGGTATTGAGGAGCTCTTAAAACAATTTTTTTATCGTAGTTCTTTATAAAATCTAAATACTTTTTCTTGGCCGATTTTGTTTGCATAGTTAGAGCTCTTTGTTGCGCACAAAGATGATTTCTCTCGGCTAAAACTCTACCAAACTTTTCAAAATTAGGAGACTTTTTATATAGTTGGGCTAAACTTTCAAAAGATATTTTATATACGATACTATCTTCTAGAGTTTCTAAAAATTCGTGAGAAGGAGTTTGGTATATAAAACTGTCAAAAACCGTTATAAATTGTTTATCACAGGCAAAATAGGTAGTAAACTCTTTGTCTTCTATATACTTAAATGTTCTAAAGAGTCCAGATGTGACAAAGTATAAATACTTTGCACTTTTTCCTTCTTTAATTACTAATGCTTTTGCTTTGTATTCTTTTTTTTCTAATTGATTGTAAAACGTTTGAAACTCATTTTCCGTGAGTCCGATTAAATCCTGTAGCAATCTTTTGAGTTCGTTCATTAGTGTTTGATAGCGATTAATTTAGTTTTTAAGTGCATATTCTCTAATAACGAAGTTATCTAAAACAGGACTAAAAATCAAGCTAGTCTTAAATGGGTAAATAAAAGAGAGTTTCTTCATAGTATATTGGAGTAGGAAAGGGTATTGATGATTTATAAGCGTTTAACTAACAAAGGTTTGTAGATTCGTTTTTTAAGTAGAAAAGGAAAACTAATAAAAAGAAAAAGCAGCTTTTTAAAGCTGCTTTTTCTTTTTATTAAATATATTCTATTCTATTCTATTTTATTGTTTTGTAAATTTATAAGTAACCTGTTTTACTCCACTAGAACAGTCATTATAAACATCTGATGAAAACTTCAAATAAAAAACACTATCGTTATTAAGGTTATAACTACTATCTTCATTAGAGGGACCAAAATAATAACTTCCATTGCATGAGCAAGCAGATTGAAGTAGAGGAACGTTTAAGGTTCCATTTTCTTGAAGGACAAAATAAAAAGTATATATAGGACTACAATTGTCAGGGAAAAATTTGGTGTCAAATTTACGCCTATTATCTTGACCACTTATACTTAAAGTTACAATTGAGCCATTAGATAATACAGGGCCATTAGAACCTATATTTGTAATTTCTTCGATTAAGTAATTACCAGTAAAAGAATCAGAAACAGTACCTGACTTAGTAATAAAACTGTGTGGTCCTGCCCATTCACTATAATTTTCGCCTCCACAGTTAGATCGAACATAAAAGTCATATTCAGTATTGCCAGTAAGTCCAGTAATCTCTTTAGATTTATCACCTGTGCTAATTCTAGTACCATCACCAATGGAAAAGCCTCTAGCTCCATATTCAATATTAAATAATTGAGTATTATCATAATCTGCCCATTTACATATAACTGAAGTTGAAGTTGTATAGTCAGAAATTATTTCTAAACCTAAAGGTTTTGGACAAGAGGAGTCAGAGTTGCCATTATCTATAACAACATCAGCACCTTCATCTGGGTTATCTCCATTAAGGTTGTCATCACTTTCACTATTTGAACATGAAATAGAAAATAAAATAATAAAAGATAATAGTATTTTTTTCATAGCATAATAAGTATTTGAGTTTATAGCAGGCCAAATATAAAATAAAAATATGTTTTGCATAACTTTTTTAGGCTGTATCTTTGCACATTGAATTTTTTACAATATGCGTACAAAGACAACAAAACAAAACAAAATCAACGTAGTTACTTTAGGTTGCTCTAAAAACGTTTACGATAGCGAAGTGTTAATGGGGCAGTTAAAAGCCAATGGTAAAGAGGTGGTTCACGAAGATGAAAATGACGAAGGAAATATTGTAGTAATCAATACCTGTGGTTTTATTGGTAAAGCTAAAGAAGAAAGTGTAGAGGCTATTTTACACTACGCACAAAAGAAAGAAGAAGGCGAAGTTGATAAAGTGTTTGTAACCGGTTGTTTAAGTGAGCGTTATAAGCCAGATTTAGAAGCTGAAATTACCAATGTGGATCAGTATTTTGGTACGCACGATTTACCAAACTTGTTAAAAGTATTGGAAGCAGATTATAAGCATGAGTTAATCGGTGAACGTTTAACAACGACTCCAGATCATTATGCGTATTTAAAAATAGCTGAAGGTTGTGATCGTCCATGTTCGTTTTGTGCGATTCCTTTAATGCGAGGTAAACATGTTTCTACTCCAATTGAAGATTTGGTTACCGAAGCGACGAAGTTAGCCGAAAAAGGTATCAAAGAAATTATGCTAATTGCTCAGGATTTAACTTATTACGGGTTAGATATTTATAAAAAACGTGCGTTAGCAGATTTGCTTAAAGAATTGGTAAAAGTAGATGGAATAGAATGGATTCGTTTACATTATGCTTTCCCATCAGGTTTCCCAATGGATGTATTAGAAGTGATGAAAAACGAACCAAAGGTTTGTAATTATTTAGACATTCCGTTACAGCATATCAACACCGAGATTTTAAAATCGATGAAGCGTGGTACGACACATGAAAAAACCACAGCGTTGATTTACAAATTCCGTGAGGCTGTGCCAAATATGGCCATTCGTACAACGTTAATTGTTGGATATCCAGGAGAAACTGAAGAGCAATTCCAAGAATTGAAAGATTGGGTAGAGGAGATGCGTTTTGAGCGTTTAGGTGCTTTTGAATATTCACACGAAGAAAATACGGGAGCGTATGTTTTAGAAGATGATGTGCCTGCTGATGTAAAGTTCAGACGTGTGAACGAAATTATGGAAGTGCAATCTCAAATTTCTTGGGAATTGAATCAAGAAAAAATAGGGAAAACATTCAAATGTTTGTTTGATAGAAAAGATGGAGAATACTACTATGGACGTACAGAATTTGACTCACCAGATGTAGATAACGACGTTATTGTGGATGCTCGTGAATATTACATCAAGCTAGGAGAATTTATTGATATCGAAATTTTCGATGCAGGAGATTTTGACTTACATGGAAAACCTGTAGTAAAACAAGAAAGACCTGTTCCTTTAAATCAAAAGAGGAAATAAAATCAAACCTGCGAAATGCAGGTTTTTTTATGCATATTTGTCACATGAAAAAAGCCTATTTTAATTGGAGTTCAGGAAAAGACTCATCGTTAGCATTATATAAAATATTACAGCAAAAAGAATTTGATGTGCAAAAGTTGATAACCAATGTAAATCAGGATTATCAGCGTGTTTCAATGCATGGGTTGCATGAAGAATTGTTAGATGCACAGGCAGAAAGTATTGGAATACCTTTAGAGAAAATATATTTTCCTGCTGAAGTTACTATGGAATTGTACAATCAAAAGATGAAAGAGAAAACCGCGGAGCTACAATCTGATGGTTTACAACACGCAGTTTTTGGAGATATTTTTTTAGAGGATTTAAGAGCTTACCGTGACTCAAAATTACAAGAGGTAGGAATTACAGGAGTATACCCACTTTGGAAACAAGACACCAAAGAATTATTACGTGAATTTTTGTCGTTAGGCTTTAAAACGATTACTGTTTGTGTTAATGCCAAATTGTTAGGGGAAGAGTTTGTAGGAAGGGTAATTGACGAAGATTTTATAAACGAACTTCCTGAAGGTATTGATGTTTGTGGAGAGAATGGAGAGTTTCATACCTTTTGCTATGATGGCCCCATTTTTAAGAAACCAGTAGAATTTGAAATAGGAGAGAAGGTGTTAAAATCGTATACACTCCATAAAAGTGATGATGATAACTGTTACCAAAACTCAAAAGAAACTAAAAAGGAAAAAGAAACCACAACTAAAAACTATGATAGAAGTTTTTGGTATTGTGATTTAAAACTGATAAAGTAAGTTATACAGCTTCTTTTTCTAAGGCTAAAAAGTGTGTGATTTTTGAATTACTACTATTGTGTAAGGGAATAATATGCAATTCACATTTATAAGTGGATTGATCTTTTCTGTAATTGATGATTACATCTTTAAAAGGTTTTCCAAGTTGAAGTTTCTTTTGAATTCTCTTTTTAGTAGTTTCTTTAGTCTCTTTACCTTGTAAAAAACGGGGAGTTTTGTTCAATGCAAATTCTTTTTCATACCCCGTCATTTTGGTAAAACCATTACTTACCCAAATTATTTTTTTTTCGGCATCGGTAAGAACTAATGATTCGTAATAATTCTCTTTTATAACTGTTGAAACATTGTCTTTCCAGTTGAAGTTTTTAGAGAAGGTTTTTATAGTATCAAGGTCATTGAATAGTTCTTTTTCAAAAAATAAATCTTGAATTCCCCAGCTTATAAGATTTACACTTTTTTTAGAAGAAGGTTGAAGTTCAGTAGTAATTTCGGAATATTTTTCTTCTTCTAAATTAGACACATAAATGTCTAAAGCCATCATTTTGGTTAGGTTATTTTTCATGTCAACTAAATAAATACTTTTTTAGGAAAAATTAAAACTTTTCAAAAACTCCTAATCCAAATAAGGCAAAATCATATTTTACAGGATCATTTTTGTCAAATCCTCTTAAAACAATATCTAACTCTTGAATAGCTTTCCAATCGTTCTGTTTTCGAGTAAGAATTTTTAGTTTTCGAGCAATATTTCCTGTATGCACATCTAACGGACAATGCAAATGTGCTGGAGAGTGTGTTTTCCATATTCCTAAGTCAACCCCTGTATTATTATCGCGCACCATCCAGCGTAAAAACATGTTAATTCTTTTAGATGCTGAACCTTTTAATGGATCAGAAACATGTTTTAAAGTTCTTGGTTGATGAGGGATTTCAAAAAAGACTTGTTTAAAATGATGAATGGCATGCTGGTAATTATCAGCATCATTTTTAGGTTTCAAAACAGCTTCTAATCCACCATGATGTAGATAGATGTTCTTTAGTGATTGAATAAAAAACTTAAAATCATCCACATTAAAGGTTCGATGAACAAAACCGTCAAAATTAGCAAGGTCTTCTTCAGAATGATTCATAACAAAATCATACGGAGAATTCCCCATTAAATCCATCATTTTATGAGCATTGTTGATAATCATTTTACGATTTCCCCAAGCAATGGTTGACGCTAAAAAGCCAGCAATCTCAATGTCTTCTTTTAACGAAAACTCATGTGGAATTTGAATAGGGTCACTATCAATAAAATCAGGATTATTATATTGTATAACCTTTTCGTCTAGAAAATCTTTCAGTTCTTTTTTGTTCATTTTATATTAAATCTCCTAAAAAACTCACTCCTGTAAAAACTCCATTGTAAACAGCATGCAAGGCCATGGCCCAAAGTAAGCCAAAGCGAACACGAATAAAACCTAAATAGAATCCTAATAAAGTTTGAGGTAAAACTAAAATAGGAGATAGTAATAGTACGTTTGTAGAAATTTGATAATTATTGATATGCAGAAAGCCAAATAGAACAGCAAAAACATAAAAAGCAATCCTAAATTGTCTTCCTTTTTTAAAAACTGTTAGAGGAGCTCTGAAAAAAGTTTCTTCAAGTAAGGGAGCAAGAATAACTACTAAGAAAAAAACAACAATTTTAGGAAGAGACTTAAATAGTTCTTCAGCTTTGTGATCTTTAGCTAAATTAACTAATCCAAGTTTATCAACAAGACCTATTAAAACTAAACTAACCATTGCAGTTAATATACTTATTATTAAAAGATGCAAGAATTTTTGAAGTCGGTACAAGGTATCTTGATTGGCATCTTTTTCTAAAATAGGGTTTTTTAAATAGTTGATAAGCTCGTAAAAAGTTTCTTGCATAGTTTAGTGTATTTAATATTACTATAGATATATAGAAACTTAAAAACGTTCCATTATTCAACAATAATTCCGTCTTTCATAGTTAAGGTTCTATCAGCCATTTGTGCTAAATCTTTATTATGAGTAACCAATACAAAAGTTTGCCCAAATTCATCACGCAATTTGAAAAATAGCTCGTGTAAGTTTTTTGCTGAAACAGAATCGAGATTCCCTGAAGGTTCATCAGCAAAAATAACAGCAGGTTCATTTATCAAAGCTCTGGCAACAGCTACACGTTGTTGTTCACCTCCAGAAAGCTCATTAGGTTTGTGATTTTCTCTATGAGATAATCCTAAAAAAGCTAATAATTCTTTGGCTCTTTTTTCGGTTTCTGCTTTTGATTTTCCTCCTATAAAAGCTGGAATACAAACATTTTCTAAAGCAGTAAACTCAGGTAATAATTGATGAAATTGAAAAATAAAACCTACATGTTTGTTTCTGAAAGAAGAAACTTCTTTGTCTTTTAAGTTTTTGATTGAAATGCCATTAACAGAAAGCTCATAGTTTTGATCTTTCAAAGGTTTATCTAAAGTTCCTAAAATTTGTAATAGTGTTGTTTTTCCTGCTCCAGATGGACCAACAATGGCTACAATTTCTCCTTTTTTAATATGAAGATTTACTCCTTTTAAAATTTCAACATTTCCATAATGCCTATGGATATTTTTAGCTACAATCATGGTTTCATTTTCAAAGTAACGAATGTATAAAAAAGAAATCAGATAGACTTTTAAAGCCTATCTGATTTCAAATAATAAATAAACGATCTATTAAAATATGTCTTTTAGGTTATTGTAATCAATAAAATATACTAATCGAACAGAAAATCTATGTTGCATATTTTCATCGAAGAGTTTTGAAATATTGTTCTTAAAGCTAATTTTAGCAGGAGCAAAATCATCGTCAGGTCGTATTGAATTTCGATAGAAAACAATTAATTGACTTCCAGGAGCAAATTGCCATACATAATTTAAATCGACGTTCCAACTATTAAAGTTTTTATCATAATTTTCCTTATAGTTATTTGCTATTAGTTCACCATTATCTTCATTTAAGCTATAGAATTGGTCCTTATAAGGGACCTTACTCCAATTATGTCTAAAAGAAAGCGATAATGAAGATTTTGTACTAAAGCTATATTTTCCTGTTAATGAGTTATTATAAGTGGTCCAATCACGTTGCCCAAAAATAATATCACCTTCCAATGGAGCTAGAGTAGAATCTTCTTCAACATCATCTTCACTAATTTTAGTTACATATCCTTGCCCGTTATTAGTTTTTCCATATCTAAAACCATAGATTAAGGAAAATTGGTTGTTGAAACGATATCTTGGAGAAACCCCGAAGCCATAACTTTCTTTTGGGTTGTTTTTGAAAAAGGTATAGTACCAATCATAATCAATAGCAAATTTCTTTCTGTAATCAGTAGACCCCCAATGATTCACATTTAACCTTTCAGGTCTGTTAAAATAAATACCACTAGTGCTTCCTTGTCTTGGTTCAAAGAAGTCTCTTGTTTCTGTACTGTAATTTATATTCCCCCCAAAGCCAAATCGCTTTTTAGTTTGTGCCCAAAAAGATAAACCAGCATTGGTACCAACATAAGTACCTGGATTATGTAAAAAGTTGATATTGTAATACACGTTAAAGTTATAATCATTAAAAAGACCTTTTGGTTTTAATGATCGAAAGCCAACAAAACCATAGATAGCTTGTTCATTATTACTGAAGAGAATCCCCATGTCGTTAGGGTTGAAGTCTTTATTTTCAAAATTATACCCAATCTCTCCGCGCCAATTTCCTGATTGCTTTCCAATACTGGTATCAAAAGCGTATCCTGTACTAGGATAGTCTTCATCATCAGAAATATTACTCATTTTAAAACTTCCGTCGATATTGTATCTACTTTTTTTATCTTCAACATGCCATAGCAATCCTGTAACATTAGCATCTCTAAATCGACCATCACGAGTTACATTTGTGTTGATTAAAGTTACTGCAGAATTTTGGTTAAACTGTTGGTCCAGCACTAGTATGTTATAGTTTGAAAATGGATTTACCGTAGTTTTATAGGTGCTAACGTTGGTAATGGTATCTAAGCCGTTAATTGTCTTTTCAGTTCTTTCAACAGTAGCTTCTGTTTTTTCTGTAATGGCGTTAAAAAAACCAATTCCTAAACCACCTTTAGTTCTTCCTGATATTTTTATAGCATTTAGCATTTGCACTTTATCAGGAACATCTATAACTTCATCATTCACTTTTTTACCATCAACAAAATCCTCATCATCTTTACGTTCATTAGCAAATTGATCGATAGGTTTTGAACCAATTCTTCTTGAATAAAATAATCGTCCTTTACCAAATAATTCCGTTCCTTCAGTAAAAAACTGACGTTGTTCCGTAAATTGTTGTTCAAAAGGTCCCAAGTTTAAGGTAACATCATCAAAACCTACCTGACTAAAATCTGGAATTAAGGTAGCGTCTAATGTGAAGTTTTCTGTGATTCCGTATTTTACATCCATACCCACACTCCAATCAAAATCTGTTTTACCTTCTGAAGTAGTTGTCGTTGCAGATGCATACGGATAAAAGTTTAATCGAGTAGGAGGTTTTATATTTTTAAAATTCTCATACATACCATCATACTGTGTCCAATTACCTTGTTGGTTGTCAATATGATTCCATGTAAATTGAGCATTTAAGTTTTGCACTCTTCTATGAAAATTGATTCCCCATGATTGAATTGGAGCATTGGCAAATCGTAAGGCTCTATAAGGTATTTTCATCTCAACAATCCAAGCATTATCAGTAAGTTTAAAATCACTTTCCCAAACAGCACTCCAATTAAAATCTTCATTTCCATTCGATACTTTTGAATCTGCTTGTACTCCAGAGCTCGTTACAATAAATTCAAAAGGGTTTTGTCCGTCATCATTTGGGTTTATAGTAATTAAAAAGAAATCAGCGTTACCAATATTATCTCTATTGGTAAATTCGGCTGGAATCTTGGTAGGATCTGGAGCATACATTAAAGCACTTATGTAAATAGCATTATCGTCGTATACTAATTTCACCTCCGTTTTATGAGTACTAGGTTCTGGTTTGCCATTATCAGGACGCATCATTACAAAATCTTTAGCAATAGGAACGTTATCCCATGCTTCATCATCTAGTTCTCCATCTATTTTAGGGGGTGTTTGGACTCTTACAGCTTCTAGTTTTTTTCTGTTTTGATTAATGGTTTGTGCTGTTGTTATTTCAGAAAAGAGGAGGACTGTAATAATTAATGCGATAATTCTATGCATAGTTGATTGAAAATATAATTATTGGTTTCGCTAAAATATTTATGATCTATAGCAATAAATCACAAAATCATGTTAATTACACTAAAGACATGTTAAAAAAAGGGTTGTTACACATAGAGTGTTAAAAATATGTGAAAGTGAGGCTTACAGATCGTTGACAATATTTATAATAAATTAAACTCCAAATTATAAGGTATTATCAATTGAATTTGTATTTTTGTTCGACTTTTAAAATTCATATCGAATGAACTTACACGAATATCAAGGTAAAGAAATATTAAACAGTTTTGGCGTTCGTATTCAACGTGGAATTGTTGCGAATACACCAGAAGAAGCTGTTGAAGCAGCAAAGAAATTAACAGAAGAAACAGGTACTGGTTGGCACGTAATTAAGGCTCAAGTACACGCAGGTGGTCGTGGAAAAGGTGGAGGTGTTAAGTTAGCTAAAAACTTAGAAGAGGTTAAAAGTATTGCTAATGACATTTTAGGAATGATGTTAGTTACTCCTCAAACTTCTGCTGAAGGTAAATTAGTTAACCAAGTGTTAATAGCTGAGGACGTATATTATCCTGGAGATAGTGAACCAGATGAATTTTATATGTCAGTTTTATTAAATCGTGCTACAGGTAGAAACATGATTATGTATTCTACTGAAGGAGGTATGGATATTGAAACTGTGGCAGAAGAAACTCCACACTTAATTTTTACAGAAGAAATTAATCCAGCAACAGGATTATTACCTTTCCAAGCTCGTAAAATTGCATTTAACTTAGGGTTAAGCGGTGCAGCTTTTAAAGAAATGGTAAAATTTGTTACTGCATTATATACAGCATATGTAAAGTCTGATTCGTCTTTATTTGAAATCAACCCAGTATTAAAAACATCTGATGATAAAATCATGGCAGTTGATGCTAAGGTAACGTTAGATGATAATGCTTTGTACCGTCATAAGGATTATGCAGAAATGCGTGATTTCCGTGAGGAGAATCCTATTGAAGTTGAAGCAAATGCAGCAGGATTAAACTATGTAGATTTAGATGGAAACGTTGGATGTATGGTAAACGGAGCTGGTTTAGCAATGGGAACTATGGATTTAATTAAGCAAGCAGGTGGTGAGCCAGCTAACTTCTTAGATGTTGGTGGTACTGCTGATGCACAACGTGTTGAAACTGCTTTTGGAATCATTTTAAAAGATCCTAACGTAAAAGCTATCTTAGTAAACATTTTTGGAGGTATCGTTCGTTGTGACCGTGTGGCACAAGGTATTGTTGATGCTTACAAAAACATGGGTGACAAAATTAATGTGCCTATTATTGCTCGTTTACAAGGAACAAACGCAAAAGAAGCAAAAGAATTAATTGACAATAGCGGAATGGAAATTATCTCAGCAACTGAGTTCCAAGAAGCAGCTGATAAAGTACAAGAAGTTTTAAGCGCTTAAAACTTTTTAATTAATTCTTAGTAATATATTAAAAAACCTCACTTATATAAGTGAGGTTTTTTGTTTTAATTAATAGATGCTTTTATTAATAGTATAGTACTTATTTTATATCTTTTATTTACTCTATCCAAACCGAATTTGCACAAATAGTTTCCCATTCTTTTCTTTTTCATATAAATTAGTCTATAATTGTTGCATCTTGTAAATGAGCTTTAATTACTATGGAATCTTTTTCTTTAATAATAAGTTTTATATCTATATTCTGTTTACTTGGATATAGTATTGACAAATTATGTTTTCCTAGACCCAAGCTAAATACAGTCCCTTCTAGATATACATTATTGATTACCTTTGTTGAAGGTAATAATAGATTTTTTTTAATATTATCATATGTTTGTATTTTTATACCAGTAAAAAGCCCCTTAGATTTATATCTTTCAATTTTGTAGTTTTTATTATTTACCGTATAAATTTCCTTAGGAGTTTTGCATGCTGTTATACAACAACAAAAAACTAGTAACAAACTAACATTTAGTACTTTTTGTATATCTTTCATTTTCTTTTTCTACCAATATTATAAACTAATCTATAATAGGTCTTTTATCTTCTTTTAAATAAGCATTAATAACTATAGAATCACCCCTTTTGACAAAAAACTTATCAATTTTAACCGTATACCTTCTTATATAAGAAACTTCAACATCAAAATAGTTATTTGTATTTGGTGTGATTACCAAAGGCTTTACCTTTTTTTTGTTTTCATCAAACTCCATAAAAAAAACCACATCATTTACATATACGATTCCTGCTAATTCTTTTTTGTTTTCAAAATCATAAGCATTAACTACAATACTTGAAAAATCGGTTTGTTTAGATTTGATTTTTTCTAATTTATAGTTATTGTCTACTATATCATTACGAACTGCTTTACATGAGGTCAGATTTAAGATGAATAAAAGAATTAAACCTATTCTAATTATGCTTCGCATTAGTGTTAATTTTTCTATTTTTTTGATTTATTCTATCCAAACCGAATTGGCACAGATAGTTTCCCATTCTCCATTTACTTTTCGTAGTAGTTTAAATTCTCCTCCATAAGTTTGTGTTGCATAATAAATAGCCATTGTATTATTTCTAAATAAAATAGGCATAGAAATAAATGAAGTTTTAAAACGTATCTTTTTTTTAGTAGTTTTATCTTTAAGGTCAGGAAATAGTTTGTCTATTCTCTGAACAGAAATACTTTTAACTTTTTGTTTTAAAAAAACTACTTCTTCTTTAGGTATTTTAATTGGAGAATAGATACCATTACTACATAAATAAAACTCTAAGTATCTGTTTTTTACATATGATTCTATAGGTATATTTCCTTCTTCTGTAATTGTTTTATAATAAATATTCCCTTTAGATTTTTTTAAAATATAACTTAAAACTTCATACTCGTTATTTACTTTATTGATTGTATTCTTGTTTGAAGAACAACTCGTTATAAAAATTAGAACAGCTATTGTTTTAAAAATAGTTGGTGTCTTTAGTATTAACAACCTTAATCTCATTTTTAACATATCTTTCTTTTTCTTTCTCTATTTGTCTTATAGATTAATCTACAATATTTTCGTTTTGTAAATAAGCTTTAATAATTATAGAATCTTTTTCAAAAACTTTTAATTTATTTATTTTCAAACTTTTACTACCAACAAAATGAAATAAAATATTAAAACTGTTTTCTGCTTTGACATCTAATACAATGGGTAAAAAATGATTCTCTAGATATTTAAAATTTACATACACATTATTTATTTCCACATATCCGCCTATTTTTTCTTTAGAATTATAATCATATGCTTCTAAAGTTAAAGAGGTATTCCCATTAGATTTTAATCTTTCAATAGTAAAATGATTAGTATCCTCCTTAACTATTTTTTTAGGGGTCTTACAACAATAATAAGTTAATAACAGACTAACACTTAGTGCTTTTAGCACCACTCTTTGTATATCTTTCATTTTGTATTATATTTTGAATTTTTGTTTTATCGGTGCTACTTAAACTTTGGTAAGCACTGGACGATTCTAAACCTGCCCATGATAGAGCTTTATAATAATCTATATTTTGTTGATGGTTATCGTAAGAAGAAAGAGAATAAGCCAAGGCTTCTACATATTGTCCCATAAACTCATGCTCTGTTAAATTAGATTTATTTCCTGATGATTTATGTAAAGACATTAATGTACTATACATACTGGATGTGGGAGATGTTCTCATTACATAATGAATATAGGCATGTAAGCTTTCATGTATAGCGGTTTTGGCAATAAATAATTTTGTGGCATCTTTTACCAAATCGGTATCTAAGGTAATATTAAACCCATTGGTATTTCCGTTTACATTGGAACCTATTGTATTTAATTGTCCTATATCAAAAGTCAAATTATACGTCTGAGAGTGATCAAACAAATCTAAAATTATTTGCGATAAATGCCCCATTCCTTCTAAATCGGGTACTAATGCACCTTTCATGTCTTTTTCTTGTAAAGCCTTTATAATAGCGCTTACACAAGGGTTTCTAGTATTATCTAAAATTTTTTCTACAGAGTGGTTGTTTAACCCGAGTGAAGGTCCATGAGGGGCATCATAATGCGAATGATATGTTTGTGTATCGCCTCCATCACCTCCAGTATACTCATCTTCTATATATACGTATTCTACTGATGTTGATTCATATGAACTTAACATATATACAAAATTTCCGTCGCCTCCTCCTTTATACCAATCTACATAATAATCGGTAACAACAAGTATATATCTACCCATATAAGGGGTTTTAGAAGCATAATTATTATGTATTTTGAGTTTGTTATCTATTTCACTAACTAATTCTCCTTTTTTATAGGCTTCTATTTTAATTGTTTCTCCTAAAAGATTATATTCCTGTATGGTACCAGTAAAAGTATTGGTTTGTATATAGGAAGCTTCTTGAACTTCTTCTTTAGAGTTAGCAACAAACTTTATAATGTTAAAAGAAAATTCGTTTAAAGATTTTTCTGTAGCAAGTACCTTGTACCTATAAAATAGGTTTTGTCCTTTATTAGGAGAGGTACTTTTACCTGAAAGTGAGGTGTTAAATTCATATAGGATAGTATTATTTGCTTCATCATTAACAGTTATGTAATCATTCCAATTAACTATTAAGTTGTTTTTTACAAGTGAATTGTCGAAATTCTCTAATATAAACTGTTCTTGAATTTTAGAGTCTAGTTGATTGTTAAGGTTTATACTTTCATCTTGACAATTCCATAGTAGTATTGAAAGACTTAAAAAGAAGACTCCTGATTTTAAAAGGTAGGTTACTAAGTTTTTCTTATTTTTCATGATTTTAAACTAGTTACAATTTTTAGCTACTAAAATAACATAAATAAGAAGAAAAGATATGAGGCCTAGCCCTACTTTAGGTAAGGGCACCCCTTACTTTTGTATGTTAAAACTTACAAACTTTCCTTCAAAACCTCAATTTCATCTCGTAATTTCGCTGCGACTAAAAAATCTAGTGCTTTGGCAGCTTCTTCCATTTGTTTGCGTTTGTCGCGTATGCGTTTTTCAATTTCTTGTTTTGGTAGGTATTCTAAATCTTGCTCAGCAGCTTTTTGTGTAGCATTATCGTAATGATACGAAGTAATTGCGTTTTTAGATAAAGTATTGTCTATCTTTTTATTGATTTGTTTAGGGGTAATTCCGTGAGCAGTATTGTAATTAATTTGCTTTTCCCGTCTACGATTGGTCTCGTCAATAGTAAGTTGCATACTATTGGTAATTTTGTCAGCATACATAATTGCTTTACCGTTTACGTTACGTGCAGCACGCCCCACGGTTTGTGTTAATGAACGGTGCGAACGTAAAAACCCTTCTTTATCAGCATCTAAAATAGCGACCAACGACACTTCTGGAAGATCTAATCCTTCTCTTAATAGGTTTACTCCGATGAGTACATCAAACAAACCTTTACGTAAATCTTGCATAATTTCTACACGCTCTAAAGTATCTACATCAGAGTGAATATAACGACAACGTACTTGAATACGAGTTAAATATTTAGCTAACTCTTCTGCCATTCGTTTGGTTAAGGTAGTCACCAAAGAACGCTCGTCTTTTTCTACACGAATTTGAATTTCTTCAATTAAATCATCAATTTGATTTAAACTTGGTCGAACTTCAATCTCCGGATCTAACAGTCCTGTAGGGCGAATCACTTGCTCAACAAATAAACCTTCGGTTTTTTGTAATTCATAATCTGCAGGAGTTGCCGAAACATAAATCACTTGATTTTGTAAGGCTTCAAACTCTTCAAACTTTAACGGACGGTTATCCATTGCCGCAGGTAATCGGAATCCGTATTCCACCAAGTTTTCTTTTCGACTTCTGTCTCCACCGTACATCGCATGCACTTGTGGTACAGTAACGTGACTTTCATCAATCACCATCAAGTAGTCATCAGGAAAGTAATCTAACAAGCAGAAAGGTCGTGTACCAGCTTTTCGTCCATCTAAATAACGAGAGTAGTTCTCAATTCCTGAACAATACCCTAATTCGCGAATCATTTCTAAGTCGAACTCAGTTCGCTCTTGCAAACGTTTCGCTTCTAAATGTTTCCCTATTTCTTTGAAATAATCTACTTGTTTTACCATATCTTCTTGAATTTGATGAATGGCATTTTGTAATATATCAGGAGAGGTTACAAAAAGGTTAGCAGGGTAAATATTTAATTTTTCTAATCGCGTAATCGTTTGATTGGTTTCAATATCGAAAGTTTCAATTTCTTCTATTTCATCTCCAAAAAAGTGGATCTTATATCCATTGTCTCCATACGAAGGATAAATGGTAACTACATCACCTTTCACTTTAAAAGTTCCACTTTTTATTTCAACTTCGGTACGTGCATATAAACTCGTAACTAAGCGATGTAAAAACTTCGTACGTGATATTTGTTGGTCAACTTCAATGGTAATAACGTTCTTTTTAAACTCTGTAGGATTACCTATACCGTATAAACATGAAACTGAAGCTACTACTAACACATCTCGACGTCCTGAAAGTAGGGAAGAGGAGGTGCTAATTCGTAAACGTTCTATTTCATCGTTGATCGATAAATCTTTCTCAATATACGTTCCTGTAACAGGAATATAGGCTTCGGGTTGATAGTAATCATAATACGAAACAAAATATTCCACAGCATTGTTTGGAAAGAACTGTTTAAACTCTGAATACAACTGTGCGGCTAATGTTTTGTTATGTGCTAAGACCAAAGTTGGTCGTTGTACTTCAGCAACAACATTAGCCACAGAAAATGTTTTTCCAGAACCCGTAACACCCAAAAGTGTTTGGTACTTTTCGTCGGCTAAGATTCCATTAGCTAATTGTTTAATCGCTTGTGGTTGATCACCAGTTGGCTTAAATTCAGAGTGTAATTCAAAGTTCATCCAACAAAAATACGGATAGTTTATGTGAAACCCTCATAGAGGGTTTAGGTAAAACAAATTATTTTTTAAGAAGATTTACTTTCTAAGTAGTGAAAAATGTCCTGTTTTTTTACGGATTTTTCCATTGGTATCTATCAGTTCAGCATTATACCAATAATCATTAGAAGGGAGCAAAATACCATCATATATACCATTCCATTCTGGATGGTTTTTATCTGTAATCTCACTAATCAATTTCCCAAAACGATTAAAAATTTGAACTTTTACAACTTCATAATAATCATTATTAACTCCGAGTACTTTCCAGGTGTCAAAATATCCATCTCCGTTAGGAGTAAAATGACGTTGAAAGTAAATAGTTGAAATTTTATTTGAAGATACTACACCGCATCCGTTACGATCTCTAATAGAAATTGAATTCAATCCAGGAGGAATATTGGTGAAAGTATAAGTGAGGTTCTCATCTCCTTTAACAAAATCACTAAGATTAGTGCTGTTTAAGGCATATTCATAATCACCAATTCCATCTACGGTAATTTCTATTTTATTATTGTCAAGATTGTCTTGATCATCCACAGATTTGATATTGACAATTAATGCTTGATTGGATTCTTTGACAAAAAATGTATTATACCCCATGCAAGGAGTACTTGTGTTAGGGTATTTTCTATACGCTTCAACTTTGTATTCACCAGCCATATTTGCATTATAAATAGCAGATGTTTCATTTGGAATTAGATTGCCATTCAAATACCATTTATAAGTGTCTGTTATATTTCCGGTAACAGCATTTAAAGCTATAGTATGGGGCTGTGGGGTTAGTTTTGGGTTGTCTACACACAAAATTACACCATTCAAATCGCCTTGTGGAACAGGAATTTTTTCTACAAAAATTTTAAAACTACCAACAGCTTCACAAGATGTCGCTCCTTTATTTGAAATTCTTACATAGACATCAGAATTATCGGTGAATAAATCATCCTCATAAGGAGGTACAATTTGATTTACTTGTAAAGAAGCATCTTCTGCAGTTCTATAATATTGAAAATCGTGTGTAGTTTCAGACAAAGCTCCTCCAGAATTGCTAATTATTTGTTGCGTTTTGATAGAGAAATCAAAAAAACTATTGCCGGATCCAATACTAAACTTTGCATCAGGATTTGCAGCATTTTGATCTAATTCGCAAATATACTCATTAGGGTAAAAGCTTAATCCAGTTGGGTTAATAGTTAAATCTAAACTGCCAGTATTAAAACATTGTGTTGTATTATTGATAATCTTTACGAGTAATGTTTGGTTAAACGGAATACTATTGGTGTAATTTTGTGGATATGTTATTGGGGTGTTATTATTTAAATCAGTTTGATTTTCAAAAAAATATACAGTTACATTTGTTGCATTGTTCGATATTTCTGCTTCTTTGTTTTGTAGATTAAAGGAGGTGAAACCGTCAAAAGAATTGTTGTCAAAATCACATTGTTGATATGGAGCAGTATTGATAAATTTAGGAACAGGGGTCACAACTAAATTAAAAGTAGTTGTTGTGTTTAAGCACCCAACGATATTTTCAACTCTGATATAAATTGTCTGAGTATCTCTTACAGTGTTCGTAAAAGGAGTGTTTTTATTTATAGGATTCAAAGCATTTTGAGCATCAGTAAGACTCAAATGATAGCTTATAGTATATGTATTAGGGTCTAATGTTCCTAAAATTTCATTGTCTTTAGAGGATAATAAAAAAGAACTGTATATACCATCAGTGTTATTTCCACTATTAATATCATCACATTCAATATAGTCTGTTGGTGTAGTAAGATTTATACTGTTATTTACAGTAATATTAAAATCAGTTACAGAAAAGCAGTCAGAGTTTATATTGGTTAACCTCATGAAAATTGTTTGAGGATTACTGGTGTTTTTAAAATTAGTAGGGGTTGTTATAGGGTTAGTGTTGGTTTGTGCATCATTATCACTTGTGTGGTAAGAGACTTTAATGTTTGATTGATCGTTTAATATAGAATTACTATAAGTAGTTAAATCAAATTCTGTACTATTATCAAAAGTACCATCATCATCACACTCTTCTAAATCATATGATTGACCTACTGTAGGAGGATTGATAGTTGGAGGTTTATTGAAAGTAGCAGTACCAGTCCAATCAATTTTAAAATTACTATTTCCAATAGGTCTGTCAATTACTAAAAAGTACGAATCGTTATCATTAACATTTAATAATCTTACAAAACTATTTCCATCTTCTCCAGGACCTTCTGAGAAATCTGTTTCTGAGTTACTGATGCCTGTTAAATTATTAGTTTGATTACTGGCAACTGGGTTTGTTGTAGAACAACGAATTGCATGTCCTATATTATCACAGCTTACATTAGGACCGAAGATGAAAAAATCAAGATCAACATTAATATCGGTATTATGACTACCATCGGCATTGGTAGGTGTTAAAGTAAAAGCTAATGTTCCTCCTTTGTCAATTTTAATTTTGACCCACAAACTGTTATTCTCTACAGCGTAACAGCTGTTTGAATCCCATAGTTCCTGTATTCCAACACCAGTAGCATTTAAGTTTTGAAATCCACTATTGCCACAAACAACAATTGCATCTGAACAATCATTTTGTGAAAACAAGGAGGTATAAGTAAGGATTAAGCTCAATAATAATATTTTTTTCATAGCGTTTTTTTTATTTTCTTAATAAAGAAAAATGCCCTGTTTTTTTACGAATTTTTCCATTGGTGTCTATCAATTCAGCATTATACCAATAATCATTAGAAGGGAGTAAAATACCATCATATATACCATTCCATCCTGGATGATTTTTATCTGTAATTTTACTAATCAATTTTCCAAAACGATTAAAAATTTGAACTTTTACAACTTCATAATAATCATTATCAACACCTAAAACTTTCCATGTGTCAAAATATCCATCTCCATTTGGGGTAAAATGACGTTGGAAATAGATGGTAGAAATTTTATTAGAAGTTATGACACCACATCCATTACGATCTCTGATAGAAATAGAGTTAAGTCCGGGAAGGATATTGGTAAAGGTATAAGAGAGATTTTCGTTCCCTTTGACAAAATCACTAAGATTGGTGCTGTTTAAAGCATATTCATAATCACCAATTCCGTCTACCGTAATTTCTATTTTATTACTATCTGGATTATCCTGATCATCGACAGATTTAATATTGACAATTAATGCCTGATTGGATTCTTTGACAAAAAATGTATTATATCCCATGCAAGGAGTACTTATGTTAGGGTATTTTCTATACGCTTCAACTTTATATTCACCAGCAGAATTAGCATTATAAATAGCAGATGTTTCATTTGGGATTAAATTATCATTTAAGTACCATTTGTAAGTGTCAGTCGTATTTCCTGTATCAGCATTTAGAGTCACTGTATGGGGTTGTGGAGTTAATCTTGGGTTGTCTACACATAAAATTACACCATCCAAATCGCCTTGTGGAACAGGGATTTTTTCTACAAAAATCTTAAAGTTACCAACAGCTTCACAAGATGTTGCTCCTTTATTTGAAATTCTTACGTAGACATCAGAATTATTAGTGAATAAGTCATCTTCATAGGGTGGTACAATTTGATTTACTTGTAAAGAAGCATCTTCTGCAGTTCTATAATATTGAAAATCGTGTGTAATTTCTGATAAAGCCCCTCCAGAATTGTTAATTATTTGCTGCGTTTTTATAGAGAAATCAAAAAAACTGTTACCAGATCCAATACTGAATTTTGCATCAGGGTTTATTGCATTTTGATCTAATTCACAGAGATGTTCATCTGTATAGGAAGTTAACCCTGTAGGGTTTACTTGTAAATTAATAATTTCAGTTTGATAACAATGGGTTGTATTGTTAGTTATCTTAATTGTTAATGAATGGTTAGTAGCTACTGAGTTTGTATAGTTAGTTTTGTTTAGTGGAGTGGTAAAATTAATATCTGAAGTTTCAAAAAAATCGATAGAAACATTAGCAGAATCATCAATTAACAGATTCTCCAATTGTTCAAGGTTGAATGTTGTATACCCATCAATAGGATTATTATCAAAATCACATTGAATGTATGGTGGAATTTTATTTATAGTTGGTTTAGGAACAAAGGTAATTTGTACTTTTCCAACATACGTTTTTTTACAATACGAGGTTGACTCTATTTTGATTTCATATGAACCACTCCCAAAATTGTTGTTATCAACGGTTAATATTCTTGTATTGGCTATTTCTGCACCATCTTTAAACCAAGTATAGGTATCATTGGGGTTGTTTTTTTCTGGTTGAATTTCATAACTCTCTCCAATACAAAACACTTGATTGCTATTGTTTAAAACTTCATTGGTTGCAAGGTTGATTAATTTTACAGGTGCAAAAAATGATTGAATAAAAGGAGGTAATCCTTGTGATGACTTAGCTCCTCCTAAGCTAAAGGCATTGGGAGTGTATTGAATATTAACGGCACTTTCTTCAGGGTTTTCAATAGCACCTAAATAAGTTTTATCAGGAATTGAAGTGTATATTTTCCCGTTTGAAGCTAATTGTAAAGCACCCCTATATCCAGAACCACTCCATATTTGATTTTTTGTTTGTGCTATGTTTGTATCTAATAAATCAAATTGAAGAATGTTAAAAGTAAGTGGGAGGTTAAATGTTGATACGTATAATTTTGATGATTGTTGAGAAAACTCAACACCATAAGGAACACCATCTGATCTGGGGTTAGTTAAGGCAATACCAGCAGATGTAATTTTACCTGTTGTATTGTCAAAATCATATAAAATTAAACGACCATTACCTAAAGTTCTACCAGCTGTAAAATCGGCCAGCGCAACTTTTGTACCATCAGGAGAAACTTTTAAATAGCCTCTTTTATCAAAAAGAGTATATGACGATGACGAGATAACAGGGGTGGTATAATCTACTCCATTTTTATCAATTTTATAGGCATAAAAAGTATTTTCTACAATAGACAAAACCCAAATCTCTGTACAGTCTTTTCCTTGAACTGCAGTAACTTTTTCAGACCATTCAAAACTTCTTCCGTTAGCAAGATCAACAGGGCCAGAAATTATTTCGCCTCCATTTCCTTTAGAAATATCAATGGTATAAAAATTAAAACCAGGATTTTCTGGGTATACATCACCTACATAATCAGTTCCAACTGTAAAAATATAGTAGATGCTTTTATCTTCAGGATTTGGAACTATTAATCCTGATTGTGTACTGGATGGATTTCCTTGTAAATTGTTGGCTAGCCTCCCATCAGAATATTTCATTAACTGATGGTTCTTAGTCCATACATTAATTCCGTCAGAATAAAACAAAAGATTTCCATTTTCATCAGAAATGGTAGAACAACCTTCATCTGTATTTAATTTGCTATCAGTTAATGCAGTTGGAGTAGAGGTGTTAAAATCTATTCCAGCATTTCTTCCAAAATACCAAACATTTGCTTCTTTTTGACTATAAAGAGAAATAGAAACGGTAATAAAAAGGATAAATAGTAGTTGTTTTTTCATTTAAATAACATTTGCTGTGTAAATAAAACAACTAAAGTAGGTAAAACCCCCTATAAATCTCGCTTTTTTAACAAAGCATACGATGAATAGATAAAAATACCTGTCCAAATTAATACAATTGTAATGTTTAATAAGCTTACTGAATAATCTTTTGTAAAGTTTTCTCCTATTTGACTTGCTACTGATTTAACAGCTCCCAATCTTGTAAAAGGTTCTTTAATTAGGTTGGCCATTGACTCTAGCGGGAAAAATTGCATAATGGCATTTACAGATTCATCAACTCCTGTTTTTACATTTCTAAATGTCCAGTATAAGTATCCTTTAAGCATACTTTCAATAATAAGCCAAATAATCATGGCTGCTACGGCAAAAGCTGAACGTTTTATAAGGATACCTAAAAACAATCCAAAAGAAAAGAACCCTAAAAGTTTTATAAAGAAAGCAACTAAATAATCTAGGTCTGAAAATACGATGGACATCTCGTTAAAATCTGAGTAAATGGCTCCAAGAATTAAAGAGGTAATAAATACAAATACGGTAGAAATAAAAGCGAATGCTATAACAGTATAAAATTTTGATAAGATAAATTCTTTTTTACTTAACCCGTCAATCAAGTTCTGTTTTAAAGTTTTGTAACTATATTCATTAGCCATCATAGAAACAATAACTAATAATAAGAAGAACTTAAATATAGCAGCAATATAGGTGTTGAAATGCCAGATGTAAGGAAAATTAAAAATTCCTTGTTCTGCCAAGTGAAATTTTATCGGTCCAATATCGAACTTAATGGCAGCTATTAATGCAATTGAAGTTAGTAAGGCAAAATAGATGATTGAAAGAACTTTACTAGCTCTGTTATATTTTAATTTATGTAACTCTATATTTAAAAGTCGTAGCATGGTAGTTATTTTATTGGTTGTTAGTAAGGTCTAAAAATTGTTGCTCTAAACTAGGTTTACGTTTTACTAAGTGTGAGAGTGAAATTCCATTGTCAAATAAAAACTTATTAATTTCAGAAGCAGATAATTCAGAGGCAAGGTTTGCAATTAAAACACCATTTTCGTTATTAATAGTACCTATTGAAGAATGGTTTTCTAAAAGCTTTATAAGTTTATTTTGATCATCAGCTTGCAATTCAAAGAAGCCATTTGAAGCTGTCATTTCATCAACTCTACCGCTATATAATTTTATTCCATTTCTAATTACCACAACGTGAGAACATACTTTTTCTACTTCGTCAAGTAGGTGAGAGGCTAATAAAATAGTAGTTCCGTTTTTAGCTATTTCTTTAATAATTTGACGAATTTCATGAATTCCTTGTGGGTCTAATCCATTTGTAGGTTCGTCTAAAATTAAAATCTCAGGATCGTTTAATAGAGCAGAAGCAATAGCTAAACGTTGCTTCATACCTAACGAATAAGTTCGGAACTTGCTATCTTTTCGATCGTAAAGGTTTACAATTTTTAATTTTTCTTCTATTTTATCGTATGAAACACCTTTTATCTTACAAATAAGCTGTAGGTTTTGTACAGCACTCATATATGGGTAAAAGTTTGGACGTTCAATAATTGCTCCTACTTTTTTTAAAGCTTCATGGGTGGATAATTTACCGTTAAACCAGCTAAAGTTACCAGAGGTTTTATTTACTACATTTAAGATAATACCAAGTGTTGTAGACTTTCCACTTCCGTTAGGTCCTAAAATTCCGTAAACATTTCCTTTTTGGATATCAAATGATAAGTTATTTACAGCATGAACTTTTCCGTATTTTTTATCGAGGTTTTGTATAGATAAAATTGTTTCCAAGCTTTTATTTTTTGTTGATTATATGTATTTGACGATTTATTCAAAGTATTGTTACAAGGTATAAAAAAGAAAAGACTTCCTAGATATAGGAAGCCTTTAGTATTTTGATATAAATGTAGCTTAATTACTTGTGGTCTATTAATCTGAACCCTTCACCGTGAATGTTTAGAATTTCTACATTTTCATCACTCTTTAAGTATTTACGAAGTTTAGCGATATATACGTCCATACTACGAGAGGTAAAGTAATTATCATCTCTCCATATTTTTGTTAAAGCTAATTCACGTGGCATTAAATCATTTTTATGAATAGCTAGCATACGTAATAATTTACTCTCTTTAGGTGATAATTTTTGAGCTTCACCGCCTTTGTAAGATAAGTGACGTAGTTTAGAGTTAAAGTCAAATCCCCCAATTTTGAATTCAAACTCATCACTATCGTTCGTTTTTTCAGTTTCTTTACGTTGTAAAATTGCTTTAATTTTATGTAACAATACTTCAGAATCGAAAGGTTTGTTTAAATAATCATCAGCACCAACTTGATAGCCTCTTAAAACATCTTCCTTCAATGTCTTTGCGGTTAAGAAAATAATTGGGATTTCTTTGTTGGTTGATCGAATATCTTCAGCTAATGAAAAGCCATCTTTACGAGGCATCATAACGTCTAAAATACATAAGTCATACTCTGCATTTTTAAACATGATTAAACCATCTATCCCGTCTTTAGCATGCGTAACATTATAATCATTAAGTGCTAAATAATCTTTAAGAACTGTTCCAAAATTTGGATCATCTTCTACTAATAATATCTTTTTGGTCCCCATCCCTTATAT
Organism: Tenacibaculum sp.; assembly: GCF_050290165.1. GTDB lineage: Bacteria > Bacteroidota > Bacteroidia > Flavobacteriales > Flavobacteriaceae > Polaribacter. The sequence continues at coordinate 391,878 of NZ_JBNKHD010000015.1, forward strand.
TTTTATATTAATGGTAATTTAACTGTAAATATGCTTCCTTTGCCTTTTTCACTCTCAACATAAACGGTACCATGGTGGTTATCTATTATTTCTTTTACATAGGCTAACCCTAATCCATGACCTTTTACATTGTGTATGTTTCCTTTGTGTTCTCTATAAAATTTATCAAACACATATTTTTGAGCATTTCTACTCATTCCTATACCTTCATCTTTTATCTTAAAGATAAAGTATTTATTTGTGCTTTCAGTAAATACATCAATTTTTGGAGCATTTTCTGAATATTTTAATGCGTTTTCTAACATGTTAACAACAACATTTGTTAGGTGAAATTGATTTCCTAGAACTTCAGATGAAATCGCTTGAAAATGTGTTGTTACATTTCCTTTTCTGTCATCAATTAATAATTGAATATGCTCGATTGCTTCTTCAATAATATCGTGCATATCTACTGCATCTTTACTAATATCAAGCTGATTCTTTTCTAATCTTGAAATACGTAATACATTTTCTACTTGCCCATGCATACGCTTGTTTTCATCACGAATCATTTGAACATAACGTTTCACTTTCTCTTCATCTGATATGATTTTTGGGTTTTTAATAGCATCTAAAGCTAAGTTAATTGTAGCAATAGGTGTTTTAAACTCATGTGTCATATTGTTAATGAAATCTGTTTTTATTTCAGAAATCTTTTTTTGACGAATTAATTGGTACAATGATGTCGAAAAAGCCGCAATGATTATTCCTATAAAAAATAGAGAAAGTATCAATACTTTCATCATTCCTGATAGCAAATTTTTTCGCTCATTTGGAAATTTCACATACAATTTATACTTACTATTACCATCTTCATCTTCCAGTAAAGGATAATTAATATCTTCTGGTTGTATGTTAAAATATCCTGATTTTAATTGTGTTGCCAAACCGTCTTCGTACACAACATATTTAAAATCTTGTGTAATGTTCATTTTAGCAAATTCTTCTTTAAGCGTATTGTTTAACTCTTTATTACTTATACGTTGGTTTATAGGAATAAAGATACTTTTGCTTTGACGAAAGGCATGTTCTAGTGCTTCACTATTCCAACTAGGATAACTTTTGAAAAGAGAATAACGATTTTCATTTAAATACGCTTTAAAATCCTTGTTTTCAGATTTTATAATTTGTGAAAAATAAATATCCTCTTTACCTGAATATCGTTTTATGACGATAGAATCATTATCGACAAATTCGCCCGGAATTTTTATACTTTCTTCTAAAATGGTATTACCAAAGGTGAACTTTTTCTTACTAACGGTATCAACTTGTTGAAAAAGAAACGTTGTGATTTCAGCATCAGTCCTTAACTGATTGTTTTCAAAGAACTCATTATAAGTTTGCGCAAATTCTTGATACTCTCTTTCTTTAATATTTTCTGAGGTACGCGCTAATGCAATCGTTACATTATTTTTAAATTGTTGTTGCTTATTCTTAATAGCATCTTTTATCCAATATACTTGAACAGAAATAATTCCTACAAGTGAGATACTCATTAAAACAACAATGAGAATAAAAATTTTCTTACCCATTAACCAAAAATATATTAATAAAATTTAGGGATATAATGTTTTAACTTAGATTAACAAAGTTACTGTAAAATTAAGATAATTTTAACAAACTCAGTCAATTAAATGTAAATTACGAGATATATTTTGTTAAATAATTGTGGATTTTTAACACTTGTTGTCTTGAATAGGTAAGGTCAACATTATCAATTATATAGTGAGATTGTAATGTTTTTTTAGTTACATTCCATTGGTTTTTAATCCTGTTTTTTACATCTTCAATTGTAGTGTTGTCTCTTTTTACAACTCGATTGATTCTCACATCTTCTGGAGCAGTAACGGTAATAATCTTATCACAGAAAGAGTCACTCCCATTTTCAAAAAGAATAGCATTTTCGTATAGGATATAGTCTTTATCAGTATTTTTTTTGATAAAACTCTGTAAATGTTCATTTACAACAGGATGGACGATTGAATTAAGAATAGCTAATTTCTCTTTGTTTTTAAATACTATAGAAGCTAAATAAGCCCTGTTTAGCTCATTATTGATATAAACTTGATCTCCAAATTCAGAAATTAATTGGTTTTTTATTTCTTTAGAAGTGGACATTAGCTTTTTAGCTTCGTCATCGGCAATATATATTGCTATGTTATCAAATTGAGAGAACATTTTAACGATGGTAGATTTTCCGCTACCTATTCCGCCTGTTAAGCCTACTATCATATTATTCGTAAGTTAAAAAATCAATTTTATCTGGGACTACCCTTATAAGTGTAGCTAAATCTGGAAAGCTTTTAAGTTTAGGTGTAAGATAGTTCACTTCATTATTCACAGATTGCAAATAATCACATTCCACTTTAAATAAGTCAGGGGTTATTTCGTTAAAGTTCTTTAAACCAACTTTGTAAATTATTTTTACTTTTTTAGGGAAAATATTAATGCCCTTTGGTGCATTTTTCACAAATACAGGAACTTCAATTTCGCCTTCAGTAAACTTATCAACTGATATTTGAATTTTTACTGATTCATTATCAGTTTTGAGATGTACATCTTTAGGGAAAATAACTGGAGCCGTAATATTTGTATTTTCAGAAAGGTTTTCTAAAACAACTTTTTCTAAGTTTAAAAAATCGAGGCTATCTAAATAAGATTCATCTCCAGAAACTACAATGCTATCAGGTACAATGTTTATAGGTTTAGAAAAATCATACCCTAATTGAAAAGTAATATTTAAGTCTGCTTTTAAAGGGATTTTTTTTGAGCTTAATGTACCAATTTTTAGAGGTATACTATCTTGTTTGACTCTTAATAGTTGTATGCCAGATTTTAACTGACTTTGTATTTCTGGAAGTAAATTTTTAGAGAGGAAAAAATAATCGTTGCCTTTTTTCTTTGCAGCTCTATTCAAATCTAATTGAATTGGTTTATGAGCTAAGTTTGCAGCAAATAAATTATATCCACTACTTTTTAATACAAGAGTTATTTTCTTTAGAGGTGTACTAATTAATGTTTTTTGTAAAGAAAGTTGTGTGTATTCTACATCATATTCAACTTCAGTATTATATTCTTTTGATAAATTAATAAGTAACCAAAAAAATACTGAGGCGGTTAAAAAACCGAAAAAGGTTTTAGGTATGTTAAGTTTTTTTTTCACACTAAGATATTGTTGCAATCTACATAAAAAACAAAAAAGTGAGCCAATAAGCTCACTTTTTTATGAAAAGAAATACTATTAGTTTTTACTATCAGTATTGTATTTTTTACTAAGTTCCATAGAAATAGCAGAACGTTCAAATTTAATTTTACCAGCACCAGTTTCTATGGTAACAGTATTGTCGGTATCGTTAATTTCAACGATTTTGCCATGAATACCACTAGTGGTAACTATTTTAGCTCCTTTTTTAATTTCAGTTTGAAACTGCTTTTCTTTTTTTTGACGTCTCATTTGTGGACGAATAATTAAAAAGTAAAAAACAGCAATCATTGCTATAAAAGGAAGCATGTTCATTAAGCTTTGCTGAGAGCTAGCTTGTAAAAAAATAGTTGTATACATTATACAGTTTTATTTTTTGGCGTTACCATTCCATGAATCTTAATAACTTCTCTACCTTTTTCTGTATTGGTAGTTAATGTTATTGATTTTGATTGTTTATTTGGTTTACCGTTAGTGTTGAATTTAACTTTAATGTCACCCGTTTTACCCGGAGCTATAGGTTCTTTTGGCCAATCTGGAACTGTACATCCACAGCTAGCTTGTGCATGAGTAATTACTAAGTCGGATTTACCAGTATTAGTTACTACGAATGTGGTCTCAACAATATCACCTTCGTTAACAGTACCAAAGTCGTAATCTTCTTTGTCAAAAGAAATAGTCGGAGCACCTAAACCTATAGTGTTATCCCTTTTTTCTGCGTTTTCAACATTTTCTTTTTTTACTTTTGATGAAGCATTTCCTTGTCCACATGAAACTAACAATCCTGTTGAAACAATAAATGCTATTGCTACTGCTAATTTTTTCATTGTAAAATATTTTTAATTTGTTGTAAATGTACTAATTTATTACAATAAACCCCTACCAATTTTAACCATCTTGTTTTCAGATAGGTAATCTTTAGAAAGTTTATCTAACACCCCGTTAACAAAATATCCACTCTTATTAGTTGAATAATCTTTAGCTAATTCTATGTATTCGTTAATGGTAACTCTACTAGGGATAGAAGGGAAGTGTAAGAACTCTGTAATTGCCATTTTAATAATAATCATATCAATATCAGCAATTCTGTCTGTTTCCCAGTTAGGTGTTTTTTCTTTGATATCTTCTTCATATTTATGCTGATGTAGCATTGTTTTGTTGAAAAGATCAGATACGAATCTTTTATCCTCGTCATCTTTATATAAACTACCTAAAATAAAAGGAGCGTTTGCTTTTTGCTTGTTTAACGATTTTAATACCCAAGTATTTACAAATGGCATATCATCAACCCAAGAAATCATTTTGTCTTCAAAATAATCTGCTAATTTTTCATTTGGAGCTACAATCTCTCTGAAAAAATCAATAGCTAAAGCTCTGTCTACATTATAAGAATCTTCAACAGTATCCATGTATTTTATATAGAAGCCGCTTTGTTGTAACTCATCTAACAAAATTTTTACATACTCATCATCAAGATCCCAATAGTTAAGCTTGTTAAGCTCTACATAGCCTTCTAAACTTACACTTTCATTAAGCAAGTTTATAAGTTTGTTGTCAATAAATTTTGTGTTAGGGTTAAGTTCATCTTTAGTAGCAAGTATTTTTTTCTTAGAAAGTTCTATTCTTTTACGAGCTAATTTTTGTACTTCTACTAACAACTGAAGGTTTAAAACGTACAAGTCGTACATTTTTTGAATACTGTGTTTTAAGAATTTTTCTTCTTTAACCAAATCATCACTGTGTGATTGTTGTATTGCATAAATCGACTGCATTACCTTAACTCGAATATGTCTTCTATTAATCATTTTAAAGAACTTTAAAAAAAAGAGCGATAGAAACTATTTCTAACGCTCTGCAAAAGTAAAACTTTTTTATTTTTTATCTAGCTATTTTGTTCTTTTTTACGAGCGTCAATTCTTGCCTGAGCAATATTGAAAGCCGCTTGATGTGTAGTGATGTTTTCTTTTTCTGATAAATTGAAAATTTCTAATGTTGTGTTATAGATGTTTTCAGTTCTTCTTAAGCTTTCTGCTTTATCGTAACCTTCAACTTCAGCATATACATTAATAATACCACCTGCGTTAATCAAGAAATCAGGAGCATAAGCAATTCCTCTTTCTTTTAGCATCATACCGTGCTTTAATTCGTTAGCTAATTGGTTGTTAGCAGCACCGGCAATTACTTTAGCTTTTAATTGAGCGATACTTTCATCGTTAATAGTAGCACCTAAAGCACAAGGAGCATAGATATCTAAGTCTAATCCGTAAATATCATTTCCTAATACCACGTTAGCCCCATATTTTTTACTTAATTCTTCTAAACGAGCTTCGTTAATATCGTTTAAGATAACTTGAGCTCCTTCGTCAGTAATATGCTTTACTAAAGTTTCTCCTACATGACCAACACCTTGCACTAATACTTTTTTACCGTCTAAGTTATCAGTACCAAATTTATATTTAGCAGCAGCTTTCATACCCATATATACTCCGTAAGCAGTTACAGGAGAAGGGTTTCCAGACCCACCTATTGCTTCAGAAACACCAGTTACGTGTGGAGTTACTTCACGAATAACATCCATGTCACGAGTTTCCATCCCAACATCTTCTGCAGTAATATATTTTCCACTTAAAGAGTTCACAAACTCACCAAACTTACGCATTAAAGCGTCATTTTTTTGAGTTTTAGCATCACCAATAATAACTGCTTTACCACCACCAAGGTTTAAACCAGTAACAGCAGACTTATAAGTCATCCCACGAGACAAACGTAATACATCATTTAAAGCTTCCCACTCACTTTTATATTGCCACATTCTAGTACCACCTAAAGCTGGTCCTAAAGTTGTGTTATGGATACCGATAATTGCTTTTAAACCTGTATCTTCGTCGTTGCAAAAAACGATTTGCTCGTGATTGTCAAAAGAGAATTGACCAAACACTGGGTCGTTCTTAAGATCTTTAGTATCAATGATTTCTGATGTCATTTTTAGTTGTTTTTAATTTGAGATGATTTAAGCAATCTCAAAAATTCGTGCACAAAAGTAGGAAATCGTTAAAACATAAGCAAAAAAAGAGGACTTAATTATGGTATCTTTAACAAGTGCTCTTTTTAAGGTTTAATTTTTATAAAAGGATAAGGTTGAAAGCATTACAATATTTAAACAAGTACTTTATTAAGTATAAATGGAGATTATTACTGGGAGTTTTTATTACAGTATTGGCAAAAATATTTACGTTAAAAGTGCCTAATTATGTATTAACTTCTTTAAACGTAGTTGAAGATTATCAATTAGGTAAAATAACAGAGTTGGCTGAGGTAAAAAGTATTCTTTTAGAGAATATCTTATTAATCTTAGCGGTAACATTAATAGGAGGTTTTTTTACTTTTTTAATGCGTCAAACAATTATTGTAATGTCTCGATTCATCGAGTTTGATCTAAAAAATGAAATTTATCAACAGTATCAACGATTGTCTCTAAATTTTTACAAACAAAATAGAACGGGAGATTTAATGAATCGTATTAGTGAAGATGTGTCTAAAGTACGTATGTATGTTGGGCCTGCTATTATGTATTCGTTAAACATGTTAGTGTCATTCGTCGTTGGTTTTGCCCAAATGTATGCAATCTCACCAAAACTAACTTTGTATACAATGATACCGTTTCCTGTTTTGTCAGTATCAGTTTTTATTTTAAGTAAGCAAATCAATAAACGAAGTACAATAGTTCAGCAATATTTATCAAAATTAACAACGTTTAATCAAGAATTTTTTTCTGGGATTAATGTTGTAAAGTCATATGCAATAGAAGGAGCCGTTATTAAGAATTTTGATAGTCTTGCAGATGCTAGTAAAGAGAAAAACATTAGTTTATATAAAGTGCAAGCATTGTTTTTTCCTCTAATGATTTTATTAATAGGAATAAGTAATGTTATAGTGCTATATGTAGGTGGGACATTATATATTAATGGAGAAATTCAAGTAGGAGCCATAGGAGCATTCGTTATGTATGTAAATATTCTAACGTGGCCAGTGGCGATAGTTGGTTGGGTAACTTCAATGGTGCAACAAGCAGAAGCTTCACAAGAAAGAATTAACGAATTTTTACAACAAGTTCCAGAAATAAAGAATACAAACCCAGGAGAAACAGAAGTAGAAGGAGAAATAGAGCTTAAGCACGTTTCGTTAACGTATGAAGACACTAATATTACTGCATTAAAAGATGTAAGTTTCAAGGTAGATAAAGGCGAAACCTTAGCTATTTTAGGAAAAACCGGAAGTGGTAAATCATCTATTATTAATTTAATATCACGTTTATACGATACAACAGAAGGAAATGTTTTTATAGATGGTAAAAATATTAAGGATTGCAATCTTTATGATGTTAGAAATCAAATAGGATTTGTGCCTCAAGAGCCATTTTTATTTTCAGATACTATTGAAAACAATATAAAATTTGGAAAAGATGATGCTACTGAAGAGGAAATTATAGAAGCAGCCAAGAATGCGGTAATACACGATAATATAGCTGATTTTAAAGAAGGTTATAAAACTATTTTGGGTGAAAGAGGAGTAACACTTTCAGGAGGTCAAAAGCAACGAACATCTATAGCTAGAGCAATTATTAAGAATCCTAAAATTTTGATCTTTGATGATTGTTTGTCAGCGGTAGATACAGAAACAGAAGAACGTATTTTATCAAATTTAGAGCGAGTTTCAAGCGATAAAACGACTATAATCATAAGTCACAGAGTTTCTTCGGCTAAAAATGCAGATAAAATTATTGTATTAGATGATGGTAAAATCATTCAGCAAGGCATTCATAATCAATTGGTAAAAGAAGAAGGCTATTATAAAGAGCTGTATGAACAGCAACTTTTGGAAAAAGAAATATAGTGTTTCGTATTGCCAAGTCAAATATTTTGTTAGATTTGTTGAAAAATTTTAAGTAAACAACTATTATTTAAGCAAAAGAATTATGAGCGAGAGAGTAGAACAAGAGGAAATTTTTTCACAAGTTTTAAGAGCAGGAAGAAGAACGTATTTTTTCGACGTTAGATCTACAAAGGCAGATGATTATTATTTAACAGTAACAGAAAGCAAGAAATTTACACACGATGATGGTTCTTTCCATTATCAAAAACATAAAATCTACTTATACAAAGAAGACTTTGTCGATTTTCAAGAAATGTTGAATAAAGCAACTGACTTTATTGTTAACGAAAAAGGATCTGAAGTAATAAGTGAGCGTCATCAAAAAGACTATAAAAAAGAAGAAGGTATAACTGCAGAGACAACTTCAACGGAAAGTTTTACAGATGTATCTTTTGACGATATTTAAACAGAGAAAAACTGTTTAGCGTAGCTTCTTACTAACACAAATAGTATTTGTGTTTAAAGTATGCTAGTGCTATAAAAAATCAATTCAAATTCAATTTACACGCAAGAACCGCCATTGCTATACAGCAATTGGTGGTTTTTATTTTTAAAAATTAATTTAGACTATTAAATTATAGTACTTTTTTCATGGTCGTAGTTTTGGCTACGGTTTCTTCCCATTCTTTTTTAGGATTGCTGTCTTTTGTAATACCACCACCAACATAAATAGAAACAGTATTATTGCTTACTTCCATACAACGTAAATTCACGAAAAGTTCGGAGGTTGTAGTTTTGTCTGTGTTTAAATTCAGTTCACCTAAAAAACCGGTATAAAAACTTCGACTATAATTTTCGTTATGTATAATAAACTGCTTAGTAGCTTCTAAAGGTAGTCCACAAACAGCAGGAGTTGGGTGTAGGGTGTTTATTAATGTAGAAGAATCAGTTGAAAGGTTACCACAAATAATTGTTCTAAGGTGTAGTAAATTACCCGCTTTAATAGTTTCGGTTTCAGAGGTAGTTATATCTGAACAAATTCCAGATAATTTATCAGTAATATAATCTGTAACAAACTGTTGTTCTTCTACTTCCTTAGGTTGCCAGATAACATTAGTGGTTCCGTTATAAACTTGCGTTCCTGCTAATGACATAGTAGTAAACTGATTGTTTTGAATGTTTACTAAAGTTTCAGGAGTTGCTCCTAGCCATAAACCAACTTTTGGATGGTACCACACATAAACAAAGGCAGTAGGATAGTTGTACAGTAATTTTTTGAAAGTTTCAACAAGCTTAAAGTTAGAGACTTCTACTTTCTCTTTTCTAGAGAGTACAACCTTCTTAAATTGCTGATTTTTGATCGCTTCTATCCCTTTTTCAACTAATAGAATATGGTTTTCTTCAGAAGAAATAGTTGAAGACTCAATTGTACTATCGATGAAATTATTAGTTATGTTTATTGTTTCCTCATAAAAATCAGACTGCTCTTTAGGAATTATAATTGCATCTTTACTATTGTCAAAGGGAGCAAAGATAAATCCACTTTCTTCATAATTTTCTGAAGTGATTAAATCATTGTTTTTTTGGAACCAGCTCTTTAGTACAGAGGAGTTTGATTTTCTATAAGCAACAAAAGGAAGCTGTTTTTGTATAGTTTCTTCTATTTTTAAAAAAATATTCAATCTAATTGTTGTATTAAAAGTTGTTTAATGTCGTCAAATTTACTCCAAATAAACCCGTGACCAGCTTCTGGAATACTGATTAACTCAAACTGAGTTTTAGGAAATTGACGTTCTAAAAATGTAGAGTTCTCATAAGGTACAATCCAATCGTCAGTTCCATGAATACTAATTATTTGGTTTGGAGAATTTTTCCAATCGTTTTCAAATAGTTGTAAGTCCTGTTTATGAGATAGTTTTTCTTTGCTGGCTTCTTGCCAAACAGGAGGAACTAACCATCGTGTTAACTTCCACTTGTATAAGTTCAAAGCCCAAGGCATAGGTTCTATTTTGCTATATACAGCAGGAGCTAATAAAATGAGCTTACGAACTTTTTGTTGTATTGCTAGTGTAATAGGACCTCCGTAAGAATACCCTACTAAAATTGTTTTGTCAGGATTTTCTTTTTGTATGATGCTTTGTAGCATGTCCCGCTCAAAAGTAATACTTTCTTGTACAGAGTTTTTATCTTGATAGTTATACCCAATTCTATCATATGAAATCATGTTAGCTTTACTAAGAAGCAAGCTATCTTTCATGTATTTAGAAAAATCGGTAGACGAACCAATAGTTCCATGAACAAAAATGATGGTAGGTAAGGTTGTGTCTCTTTTTATGGTAAGTTTTCGATATTTAAATTCTCTAAAACTTTCATGAGTTACAGCAGGAATTACAGGGCTATTTTCAAATTTATCAAGAACTTTTTTATCCGATTTAGGAGTGGTAAAGCTGGAAAATAAGTAATATAAAATAAGAAGTGTTATAAAAAATAACACTCCTGTGATTTTCAATATTTTTTTTAGCAACCTCATATTATTGTTTGTCTAAAACAATATTGGTAATCTTACAAAGTGAAATCAAATTATTGTCTTCGTCTACAATTTTAACTTCCCATAAATGAGTAGTTCTTCCTTTGTGTATAGCTTTTGCTGTAGCAAAAACATGTCCATCTCTTTTACTTTTTACGTGGTTAATGCTTAGTTCAATTCCTTTTACAATTTTATTAGAATCTCTTAAAAAAAAAGCTGAGGCACAACTTCCAACAGATTCGGCAAGTGCTGCAGTTGCTCCACCGTGTAATAATCCATAAGGTTGATGCACTTTTGGAGTTACTGGCATTTTTGCAGTAATAAAATCATCTCCTAAATCGATAAACTCTATTTGTAAAGTTTCCATTAAGGTATTTTTATTGTAATTATTGAGAATTGTAAGAGATTCTTGCTTGTTCATTTTACTAAAAATTATCATTCAAAAATACGTATTTTTGTAATGATTAAAAATGACAGAATGTATAAAGTACGTGTAATTTTAGATGCAAAAGAAGATGTTATAAGAACCTTGTTAGTAAACGAAACTACTTCGTTAGAAAAACTACATTTAGATATAGCAAAATCATTTGGTTTTAATGGACAAGAAATGGCTTCTTTTTATCTTACAGATGAAGAGTGGAGTCAAGGAGAAGAAATTCCTTTGTTTAGTATGTCTGAAGCAGGAGAGGGGATTTCAATGGCTACTTGTATATTGAATGAAACGTTGCCAAATCAACATGATAAGTTAATTTATGTGTACGACTTCTTACAAATGTGGACGTTTTATGTGGAAGTAATTGAGCAATCAAACGAAGAAGTTACTGAAACAAAAATAATTTTATCAGTAGGAGAGATTCCAGAAGAAGCTCCTGAAAAAGAATTTAAAGCAGATGAACTTTCAACTGACTTTGACGATGATGAGTTTGATGATGAATTCAATAACTTTGAAAGTTTAGACGATTTTGACTTTGATAATTACTAAGCTATGGCACAATTCATAAAACTGTATAACGATAATCCAAACCCAAAAGAGATTCAAAAAATTGTAAAAGTATTACAAAGCGGAGGTTTGGTAATATATCCTACAGATACAGTTTATGGATTAGGTTGTGATTTTACCAATAATAAAGCTTTAGAAAAAGTTGCGAAAATAAAAGGAATTAAGCCTGATAAAGCTGATTTCTCCTTTGTTTGTAATGATTTAAGCCACTTATCAGACTACGTCAAACAAATTGATACTGCTACTTATAAAATTTTAAAAAGAGCATTACCAGGACCGTATACCTTTGTTTTGCCAGGAAGCAATTCACTGCCAAAAGCTTTTAAAAAGCGAAAAACAGTGGGAATTCGTGTGCCAGATAATAACATTGCTAGAGCAATTGTAGAAGCATTAGGAAACCCGATTATATCAACTTCAATTCACGACGAAGATGAAGTGTTAGAATATACTACTGATCCGGAGCTAATTTTTGAGAAATGGCAAAACTTGGTTGATATTGTGGTTGATGGTGGTTATGGAGATAATCATGCTTCTACTGTAATCGATTTAACTACAGATGAACCAGAAGTTATTCGTGAAGGAAAAGGAAGTTTAGATATTTTGTAATGCCTAGAATAAAATTAATAACTTATATTAATTCTTCTAGAGAAGTTGTATTTGACCTATCCCGAAGTATAGAACTACATAAAATATCAACGAAAAAAACTAAAGAAAAAGTTATAGCAGGGAAAATGACAGGTTTAATTGAATTGAATGAAAGTGCTACTTGGAGGGCTAAGCATTTAGGGTTTTATCAGGAGTTAACTTCAAAGATTATAGAATATAATTATCCAGAGTATTTTGTAGATGAAATGCAAAAGGGAGCTTTTAAAAATTTCAGACACGAGCATTATTTTTTTGAAGAAACCACTGAAGGAGTTAAAATGGTTAATGTGTTTGAATATGAATCACCTTTTGGTTTTTTAGGAAAATTAATAGACAAAATATTTCTAGAAAAATACATGGTAAAACTACTCCTAGAAAGAAATAGAGTAATAAAGGAGTTTGCTGAAACAAATTTATGGAAGAAAATTTTACCTGCTTAGTTAGTTTTTTTTGCTCGTTTTCAAATAAACAATCTTTCAAATATTAGTTAGAATATTTTTTAAAAAATAGAAGAAAGAGCTATATAAAAAAGCTTTTAAATTATAAACGTATTTCTTATCTTGTTATAGAATAGAAAAAGGATATATGTTTTTACTGAATCAGTTCCCAAACGATAGCGGACCAATTTATCAAGAAACCATAGCAGGAAGGTTACCAGTAGAGCCTTTCAATACGTTTAGCAACCTAATTTTTATTGCTTTACTGATTTATTTTGGAAGTAAAGTCTATAAAAATCCGAGACAATACCCATTTTTTTTATTTGCAATTCCCATAATATTTATCAGTTGGGTTGGAGGAACGATGTTTCATGGAACAAGAAGTGATGAAGTTTGGTTGTTGTTAGATTGGGTTCCCATCATGGTTGTATGCTTGGGAGCTATTGTGTATTTTGTTCAAAAAATTAAAAAAAAATGGTCGCAACGAATAGGGATCTTATTAGGAATGTTGCTAGTATCTATTTTACCAAGGTTTTTACCAATACCTACAGGATATAGAACATCGTTTGGTTATGCAGTTACAGCGTTAGCAGTGGTAACACCCTTGATATGGTATGCATATAAAACACATTGGAAAAATGTAAAATATATTGTGTATGGAGCAATGGTTTTTGGTATGGCCTTATTGTTTAGAACTTTAGATAATAAGGTAGTGTTATTGCCCATGGGAACTCACTGGTTGTGGCATACCTTTGGAGGTGTAGCAGTATTCTTTTTACTATATTATATTTACAAGGATGAGCAAGAACTAACGTAGTTCAGTAAATTTTTTTCTTCCAAGCGCATAATATTGCCAAACAACAGAACCATGAAGGTTATAAGTCGATTTTTGTTGTGATTTTTTACGTTTCTTGATGAACCTAAAAAGATTCATGTAGAAGCTAAAATGTGCTTTTAAAATAGCCCAAAGATGTTTTGGCTTTCCTTCCAATAAAAACTTAATACCAGCCAATCCGTCTAAAGCTAAGCGAGAAAAGATAATAGGAAAAAGTTTGTTAGAAGGTAAGTTTTTAACCAAATTTAACAGGCTATTTCTAAAATTTAGATATGTCTTTTTAGGATTGATAGTTTCAAGCGTTGCCCCACCAACATGATACACGGTTGAATTCCCTACATATTTTATGGTATGCCCGTTATTTTTAGCTCGCCAACACAAATCAATTTCTTCTTGATGAGCAAAAAAGTCTTCATCAAAACCTTGTAGTTGATGAAAAACTTGAGAGCGAATAAAAAAACAAGCTCCAGACGCCCAGAAAATTTCAGTAGTGTCGTCGAATTGCCCGTTATCCGATTCTAAATCGTTAAAAAGTCGTCCTCTACAATATGGATATCCAAACGCGTCAATAAAACCACCACCAGCACCAGCATATTCAAATTTAGTTTTGTCTTTAAAGTCTAAAATTTTAGGTTGAATAATAGCAGTATTGTATTCTTCTTTAAAAACAGATAGAATAAGAGTTAACCAATTTTTGGTAACTTCAATATCAGAATTTACTAAACAATATATATCAGCATCAATATGTTTTAAAGCATCATTGTATCCTTTAGCATACCCACCATTCTCTTCGTTTTTTACAATTTTAACAGAAGGGAAATGTTGTTTGATAAATTCAATTGAATCGTCGGAAGAAGCATTGTCGGCAACATAAACTTCAGCTTCTTCAGAACTAAAGTTTACCACTGAAGGTAAAAACTGTTCTAACAATTTTTTTCCGTTCCAATTTAATATGACAATAGCGGTTTTCAAGAAACCAAAAATACATTTTTAAGTTGATTTATGTAGAGAAAAAGTTAATTTATAACTACTCTTAAAGCTGTATTAGTAAGTCTATTTTTTATGATTCAGAGTTAAAAACTACCTAACATTTTCTAAGTTGAAGCTAAAGGGTTCAGAACTAGCGTTTGGACCTCCTCCAGTCATAACTATATCGGCACTATTAATACCAAACAAGCTAATTTCAGTATTAATTTGCGAAATGATAGCAGAGTTTATAATGTCTCCTTCTACAATTTGTGAAACGACTCCGATATAAATACTTGGAGTAAATTTAAAAATAGCTTTTTGAGCAGGGGCAATTCCTCTTTTAGTAGCTAATAATTTACCATCTTTATAACAGTTGGCATCAATAGCACCAGTAATTAGGTTGTTTCTTACTTCTACTTCATCCGGATTTACTGTTGGATTTGAAGATTTTTGTAAAATATTTCCAGAACTGCTATTAGTCATTTCAAAAGCATCTCCATAGTTAGAGGTTAATGTAGGTGTGTGGTTCCCATAGGAATCACTAGCAGCAACTTGAAAGTCGGTAGAGTAATTGATAGGATGGCTATCCATATAACCTGGATTCCTTATTACTTTCCATGCAGTAGCAGTATCATCAAAACTGTCAGCAACGTTCTTTTGGAAAATCACAATACTACTGTTATTTACATCATTCGACTTGTTTACAAAGTTTAATTTAATACTGTTACTCATGACCAATTTTAAAAAATTTCTTGTTAAGTAGGTGAATTTAAGAAAAGAATTAAGTTAGGAGTAAAAGGATGTTATGAACGTGTTGTTTTATGGATTGAAATATGTGTAAGAAGTCATAAAAGAAATTACAGTCATTGCGAGTGAAACGAAGCAATCTTTTTATCGAGAATGAGATAGTCATGTTATTATCACTTCATATTATGACGTTTTGCAGTCCTGTCATTCCGAAGAACAGAGGAGGGGAAATCGTAAGGTTCAGCAAAGCTAAATCTCATTCAACTAAGAAACTACTATGTTTAAGATTTCTCAGTCGTAACCTCTTTCGAAATGACGTCTTATTTTTGTGATTTCGAGCGAAAGCGAGAAATCTCATGAGGTGAGTACCCCTTATTCTTCAATAAACAACTTCTCCCAAGTATTTTTCCATCCTTTGTTTGTAACTCTTTCTCGATAAGTAGTTAAATCGAAATTAGGAGTAGGTTTTACAATAAGATTGAATAAATCACTTAAACCGTATGGAGCAATAAATTCAATTTGATTGTTAGAATTTAGTTTAACAGCAATAGCAGTAGCTGTTTCAGGCCAGTAAGAAATAGCATCACAACAATTTTCATATTGGGAATGACCGTTTCTTACACTCATTCTAACTTGGTTTTTTACAGACCAGTTTACTGTAGGAATTATAGTATGTAGCTTTTTTTCTAAAGTTAATTCGTACTCTTTGGAAGAATCATTTTTATCAAAAAAAATAACATCAATATCGTTTAGTGAAGTTCGGGTTCTTTGGTGTTTATAGTCCCAGATTTTGTTTCTAACAAATCCAGCTCCAATCCAACAGTCAGATAAGTTTAAACTTTTAACGGTTTCTAAAATGGATAGCATCCAAGCATCATTTTCTATGATGGTTACAAATTCAGTAGTAAAATCGTTTTCCATATGGGGTTAAGTATATTCAGGAATATCTCTTAAAAACACATAGGTTTCATTCTTCTTATCTAATACACAAAAAAAGTGCTGTAACCCATTAGTAACAATCAAATAATTAGCATTGAGCTTTAAATTGTATCGTGCAATTTGGTCAAAAGTATCTTGAGTTATTTTTATGTGCGGAGCTTTACATTCTACAATGATATTAGGGTGTCCATCAGAATTGAAAATAACAATATCCGTGCGCTTTTTTAAGTTATTAATAACTAGTTGTTTTTCAATAGCGATTAAAGAAATTGGGTAATTTTTTTCTTGAACTAGCCATTGAGAAAAATGCTGTCGCACCCATTCCTCAGGAGTTAAGACCACATATTTTTTTCTCAAATTATCAAAAATAAGCGTCTTATTTTCGTTACTTTTGAGCTTAAATGTATAGCTAGGAAGATTGAGCTTTTGCATATACCAAAAGTAAGAAAATTATAAGTCATTCCGAACGACGAAATAGGAGAAACAGTCATTTCGAACGAATGCGAGAAATCTCAACAATAAGAGTTACTCGTTTGAAAAGATAATAGCGTTTCGTCATTGCGAACAATAGTGAAGCAATCTTTTTTCGAAAAGAGATAGCCACGTCGTTTTCACTCTTCGCTATGATGTTCCAGTTTTGTCATTCCGACCAGAGGACGGAATCTCATAAGGAGAGTGATTTATATTATTGAGATTTCTCAGTCGTAACCTCTTTCGAAATGACATTAGTTATAACATTTTAAACAATAACACCCAAAAGAAGGTAGAAGAAAGACTCATGAACGAAATTAAATCCATCATATCTGATATTAAAGGAGGCAACATTAAACCTATTTATTTTTTAATGGGGGAAGAGCCGTATTACATTGACAAAATTTCAGATTATATAGAAGATAATGTGCTTGATGAGTCTGAAAAAGGGTTCAATCAAGTGGTAATGTATGGTCGTGATGTATCGATAGAGGAAATTGTGTCGTCAGCAAAACGATTTCCTATGATGGCTGAAAAGCAAGTAATCATTGTTAAAGAAGCCCAAGATTTAAGCCGTTCCATAGAAAAGATAGAAGCGTATGCGGAAAATCCACAACCTAGTACGGTATTAGTATTTAATTACAAATACAAAAAACTCGATAAGCGTAAGAAGGCATACAAAGTTATAGCCAAAAACGGACTTATTTACGAGAGTAAAAAGCTATATGAGAATCAGGTAGCGGATTGGATTCGTCAGGTGTTGGGAGGAAAAAAGTTCAACATAGAACCTAAAGCAGCACAAATGCTGGTGGAGTTTTTAGGAACCGATCTCAGTAAAATTAGTAATGAGTTAGATAAATTAACTTCAGTATTGCCTGCTGAAACGATTATTAACGATAAGCATATTGAAGAAAATATTGGTATTTCAAAGGACTTCAACAATTTTGAGTTACGTAAAGCTGTAGGAGAACGTGATGTGGTTAAAGCAAACAGAATTATCAATTATTTTGCACAAAACCCAAAGAACAATCCGTTGGTAATGACGATTTCTTTGTTGAATAGCTTTTTTACACAGTTGTTACTATATCACGGATTAAAAGATAAATCGAAAGCTTCTGTAGCTAAAAATTTAGGAGTGAATCCTTATTTTGTTGATGATTATGTAAATGCTGCTCGTAATTATCCAATGCGTAAAGTATCGCAAATTATCGCTTTATTACGTGAAGCCGATGTAAAGAGTAAAGGGGTTGGTGCTAATCAAACTCAGGCAGATATTTTAAAAGAATTACTTTTTAAAATATTGCATTAGAGTTTCTATTAAGGAGAACTAAACTAAGATAATAATTAATTTTTGTGGTAATCTAATCTTTTCTTTCTGCTAAGAAAAGTTGATTATTGTTTAAATCAGAAAAATAAGCTAATCGAATCCAACCGTCATTTTCCAACTTGAATTCAATTCCTTTAGCTTCTAATTCTTTAATAGTCGCATCGAATTCAGTAATACCAAATCCAATAGAAAGGTTATTCCCATATACTATTTTATCAGATGTAGGATGCAAGCCTATTAATAAATCGGGAGCTTGGATCTCAGCATAGTGATCTCCATATCTATTTATTAATTCTAAACCTAATTTGTGATGATAAAACTCAACGGCTTGATCCAAGTTTGATACCATCATATTAACTCTACAAGTTTTCAGATTTTTCATGTGTAATTACTTTTAGCAGTATAGATAGTTTAAGTTAGAAGTAAAAAAGATAGTATATCTAAAAGAGTTAATTTAGTGTTTTTCAATATAAAAACAAAAAGGAGGTTTAAAAACCTCCTTTCTAATTAAATATTTTTTACAAAATTTAAAAATACTTTTTTGTGACGTTCTAAATCCATATCAGGAGATAACGCTACGCGAGCAATATAATCTTTATCACCTTCTTTCGTAGTTCCTTGCGTTGAGGTAGCAGGTATTGTCCAATAACAACCTTTTAACTGGCCGTAGCTTACACAATACTTGCTTTCATTAGGAATTTCAGTAATCATCAAGTTGATTAGCTTTAAATTTAGTGCTCTTTTATAAGCTTCTTTTTCTTCCGCGGTATTTCCTTTGGTAGGAAGGTCTAATGAAAATACAGAAGGCATGAATCCTTGAGTAGCCAATTCTTCAGAAACAAAGTTAATTTTAGCATCCGGTAAAACTTCTTCAATAAAGTTTACAAATGAACGGGTGTTTTTATAAGCATCAACAATTCGTTGATTCATCGATGGCATTTGTTTTGCTAATATTTCATATTGAAGCGGAGTTGCTTCGTTATCGCAAATGTGCAAGTGTTTTTCGATTTTATCGATTAGCGGATTTGTTGTTTTGTTTCCAACACAATAACCTGCAGTACATTTACCTCCACTTGGGAATTTAGATCCGCTGGTAAAAGAAATAGTTCTAACCGAAGCTAACATATCTGTATCACCTAAAAAGTGCACGTTCGGACAGAAAGTTTGATCTAAAATAAAAACAGGATCAACTGCAATTTCACCAGTTGGAGTAGTACGCTTCTTGCTTAAAACATCCCTCAAATCAGTAAGGTTTGGCACTTCAACTCTTGGATTTGTAGGGATTTCAGCAATGATATAAGGAACAGCATCTTGTTGAGCAATGTTAGCTAAAACAGTATCAATACTTTCTACCATATCGTTGTCACCATCAACAGCAAAATCTACGACTTCTACATTATCAAGACTAGCAGCAATACGTCTCGCCTGATCGTTGGTACCACCGTAACAGTTAGGTGGAACTACAATTTTAATTGCTTTTCCTAGGTGATTTTCAAGCGCATAATCGATCAATCCCATTAAAATGGCATATTGTATTGAAAGTCCGCTAGAACCTACTAAAGCTTTGGTGCTGGTATTCGTAATTTCATTGATTAAGTTAACAACTTTTGCTTTGTTTTGTACTACATCAGTCACAGTAGTATCAGAAGATTCACCCACAAGACCTTTTAAAGCAATAAAGGTATTGGTTGGAGTCATGGCAATAGTTTCTCTTCTTCTTACATGTTGAATTTCTGAAACATAACTTTCATTTTGCTCACCGTTAACCAATAAAATACTACCTAATTCAGGATGCGTATTGATGATAAAATCTATAGTAGCTATGGTATTAAAATGACAAATATCTTTTTGTTCAGAAATGAATACGGTACTACCATCAAATTCAGTAATGTCTTCAATGGTATCAATTTTTTGTAATTCAAATTGATATCCGTATACGTTTTTTATAATATCTGCATCAAAAGAGCTTGGTAACTCGTTAGTGTATACTATTCGTGTGTTTTTGTTAGCAAACAAATTTGCTCTTAACACTGCTAATACGGGAACCGTTTGCGACGAAAAGCTAATTACATTTTCTGCTTTGGTGTAGTGTAATTTGGCAATTGTCCATTCTAATACAGATGATAAAGGATGCCCTAAACGAATATAATCGTATGCAGTAGGTAATTCCTTCAATGCAGTAGCAGTTGCATTGTTGTTGTTATACAAATCTTCAAACTGCTCTAAAAACTGAGTTTTAGCTAGCTCTTCTACGTAAATATCTAGTCGGTGTGTAGTTAGATCTAGCCAATCAGTGGGCATATTTTCTAATACACTTTTTATATATGGAAGTATAGTATTGTCTTGCATTGTAGGCGTCTTTTAATAAGCCTGCAAGATACGTTAATTTGAAATTTTTTGAAAGGTTAGGAGAAAGGTATATTAAGTTTTGTGCTTATTCTAAGCTCTAAAAGTTAGTAGGAAAAACCATACTAACTTTTAGAGTTTTAAAATTATTTATTATTTCGTTCAGTAGGTTTGATAATCATTCTAAAATACTGGTCTTTATAAATATAGTAACCCAACCAGTTATACAGTGTTCTTACCTTATTTTTAAAATTGACAAGTCCCATAATGTGTACAAAAATCCAAATTAACCAAGCTACAAAACCTTTTAAAGATTGTTTTTGCCCAGGAAAATCCAATACAGCTTTGTTGCGTCCTATAATAGCTAACGAACCTTTATCGTTGTACTGAAAAGGCTTCCAGTTGTTAGCTTTTCTATTCAAGTTGTCAGCTAAATTTTTAGCTTGTTGTAAAGCAGGTTGCGCTAATTGAGGATGTCCGTTAGGATATTTTTCATCACCAACAATTAAGGCGCAATCTCCCAATGCATAAATATTATCGTACGGATAAACTTGGTTAAACTGGTTTGTTTTTAACCTTTTACCGGCTCCAAAACTGTCTTTTGAAAATCCGTCAAATGTTTTGGCAGCGACTCCTGCCGCCCAAATAAGATTTTTAGATTGAATTTTATCCCCGTTAGATAAGTCTACAGTTTCTCCGTCAAAATTCTTTACCAAGGTGTTCATAACTAAGCTTACCCCAAGGTCTGCTAGTTTTTTGGAAGTATATGCTTGAGCATTTTTAGACATTGAGGCTAAAACAGATTCATTTCCATCAATTAAATAGATTTCACCAAGATCTTCTTGACTTAATTCAGGATAATCTTTGGTAATAATAGAAACCTTCATTTCAGATAATATTCCTGAAAGTTCTACCCCTGTTGGTCCAGCACCTGCAATAACAAAGGTCAAGTATTTTTTTCTTTCTTCAGGATTTTGAATTCTTGTGGCGCGGTCAAATCGAGTGAGAATAACGTTTCTAAGAGACAAGGCATCGCTAATCGTTTTCATAGGTAAACTGTATTTTTCGATGTTTTTGTTACCGAAAAAGTTAGTTTCAGTACCCGTTGCCATAACTAAGATGTCGTAAGTAAATTCTCCGTTGCTTAAAATGACTTTATTTTCTTCAGGAACCACTTTTTCGAGAGCCCCTAACCGAAAACGGACATTTTTTAATTTTCGTAAGATTTTTCTGAACGGATAGCTAATAGCAGAAGGCTCCATAAAACCTGTGGATACCTGATATATTAAAGGAGGAAAAAAGTTGTAATTATTACTGTCAACCAAAATGATTTGGTAATTAGCTGAATTTCCTAGTCTTTTTACAAGTTCTAACCCTGCAAAACCACCACCTATAACGACAATTTTTTTAAGATTTTCCATACACTACTTATGCCTTTTGTTTTAACTAATACAAAGGTAGGGAAGGAGATTTTGGTAAAAATTAAACTGGTTTAAGAAAAGGTTTTTTGTAGCTGTTTTGCTGTAAAAGTAATATAGCTACTCAATTTTTAGGCATGTGTATGTCTTTTAATTTCACTCATGTATTCAGGAGTTAAACCAAGAAAACTAGCTAATACATATTGAGGCACTCTTTGTACAAACTCAGGAAACTTATTTTTAAATCGATAATAAATCTCTTCTTTAGAGTAGTTATTTATATATTTTAACCGCATTAAAGCGGCACCATAGGCCATTTCATAAATACTTCTAAAGTATTTTTCCATCTTTGGAAATTGCGCTAACAACTCTTGATATTTAGAAAAGGAGATAGACAATACTTCTGATTTCTCCACGGTTTCTACATAAAAATTAGCAGGGTGTTGATTTTGAAAGGCTAAAAAATCGGTTAACCACCAGGTTTCTATGGCAAATTGAGTTGTTTTTTTATTGCCTAAACTATCAATAAAGTAGAGCTGTAAGCAACCTTTGCCAACAAAAAATAGTTGATCGCATCGTTTTTCTTCAACTAATAAGGTTTCTTTTTTTTTGTAAGAGTGATAATCAAAAAAAGAGGCAATTTCAGTGAGTTCTTTTTCTGAAAGATCTATATAGGTTTTTATATGATCTGTTAATGTATTGTATGACATTGGTTGGTGTTGTACTCAATAAAATTTTAAAATAATTGAGTGTTTAAATATGCTTTAAAGATACGAGAATTTGAAGTTTTTAGAAAGGTTTAGGATAAGGGATTTTGCTATGGTTTTTATAAATACTACCTGTTGTTTTAAATATATTCTAATTTTTAGGTTGATACTTTGTTTCCAAACATTCCTTCAATTACAAATTTTAAATCTTTTTGCATTTTTATTGCTTTTACTTCTTCTTGATTTTCTGGTTTTAATTGATCTTTAATAGAACTAAATTCATATCCGAAAAATTGATGAAATCCTATCAAGAAGAAAGTTGATAGCATTAGATTATTGTGAGTAATCAGACTTTCCATATCAGATTTGAACTCCTTGGACTCTATTTGGATTTTTTTTTCTTTGCTTAAATATTCAAACTCTTTTGGTATTGGTTCTTTTATAGGGAATCCGTCGTAATGCTTTACGCAATTACTTATCCAGTTAATTTTTTTAGTAATATGAAAATTATTTACTGTCTTTTTTAATACAATACCAAATTCGTTTTTTAGATAATTTTCAAGAGGAATAAATTCATTTTCGAAATCCAAGTCTTTGAAGAACTCATCCATTAAAGGTAAT
Source organism: Tenacibaculum sp. (assembly GCF_050290165.1). GTDB lineage: Bacteria > Bacteroidota > Bacteroidia > Flavobacteriales > Flavobacteriaceae > Polaribacter. The sequence goes on from NZ_JBNKHD010000015.1 coordinate 414,980, forward strand.
AGCCGTTTAATATATCCTTCATATTTGTGATAAGCGCCGACATATCCAAGACGTATAGTTTCATAATAGTTTTCTTTAAATTCTTCTTCAGTAATATGAAAAAAATCTTTGTATTTTGAATGTTTTATTTCTCTTTTAGTTTCATTTATTGAATTACGAGAAGCAGGGAGATAATATTGAATGAATAGATTTTGATAAGCCCTAAACTCTGAAACAAGTCTGACAACAAAATTGAAAAATTTATTACCCATTGGGTCATTTTGGGTCAATTCAAAATCCTTAATTTTTGAGAATTCTTTTAAAAGATTCTCTACTATTAAATCGATTGAATTTTGTTTTTTCATTTTTAAATTGTGTTTATAATTTTTATAAAATTTAGTTCGAGAGTTTTATGCTTTTACGCAATCTTAGTTCCGTTCTTCACGGTACGTTCGGTGGTTAAAAGTGTTACCTCTTTATCATCACCTAAACCACCCAAAACCAAACATTCGCTCATCATATTGGCAATTTGTTTTTTAGGAAAGTTCACTACAGCTACTACTTGTTTGCCTATCAATTCTTGTGGTTGGTATAATTTGGTAATTTGTGCTGAGGTTTTTTTAATTCCGTAGTCGCCAAAATCTACCTGCATTTTATAAGCAGGATTTTTTACTTCTTCAAAAATTTCAGCAGAAATAATAGTACCAATGCGCATTTCTACTTTTGTAAAATCGTTCCAAGTAAGTGTATTCTCTTCCATATGTTTATAACCCTATAAGGGAGTCTGTATTTTTATTAATTATTTGTCACCTAACAATCGTTTCGCTGCTGTAAATGGTGTGGTTTTTCCACTTTCCAGTTTGGCAACTTCTTGCTGCAACAATTCTTTAATTTTTGGGTTGTTGTAAAAATTACTTTTTAATTGTTGGTTAATGGTTTCTAACAACCAATAGTTATTCTGTTCGTTTCTTTTTTGTTGAAAATATCCAGAGTTTTTTGCCAGCGTGATGTATTCATCAATCATGGTATAAATAGCATCAATTCCTTGATGTTGTAGCGCACTTGCCAACAATACTTTGGGTTGCCAACCACTATCTTTTGGCGGATATAAATGTAAGGCTCTGTTAAACTCAACTTTGGCAATCTTCGCATTTTTTTCGTTACCGCTGTCTGCTTTGTTAATCACAATAGCATCTGCCATTTCAATAATTCCACGCTTAATTCCTTGCAATTCATCACCAGCACCTGCCAGCTTCAACAATAAAAAGAAATCGGTCATGGAATGTACCGCAGTTTCTGATTGACCAACACCTACAGTTTCTATAATAATGGTATCAAATCCTGCTGCTTCGCACAAAATAATACTTTCACGTGTTTTTTGGGCAACACCACCTAGTGAAGTACCCGAAGGAGAGGGACGGATAAAGGCATTTTCATCAGTAACCAATTCTTCCATACGAGTTTTGTCTCCTAAAATACTTCCTTTGTGTACCGAGCTACTTGGATCTACTGCTAATACTGCAACTTTTTTACCTAGTGAAGTTAAATGTTTTCCGAAAGACTCTATAAACGTACTTTTTCCAACTCCAGGCACTCCCGTAATTCCAATTCGTACCGATTTATTGGCATGTGGCAAGCAAGCTTCTAAAATTTCATTTGCTTGTTCTTGGTGTTTTGGATTGGTACTTTCTACTAAGGTAATCGCTCTACTTAAAAAAGGAATGTTTCCTGCTAATATTTGGGTTACAAATTCTTCGGTAGAGGTGCTTTTTCTTCTGCTACGTTTTATTTTTTCTGCGGATGATTTGCTAGTAGTTTCAGGTTGTGAAACCCCATCTTTTTCAGTAAGTGCAGATTTGTTTTTATCGGTCATTGTATAGCTAAAACAGAATAATAATGTAAATTTAGAAATAAAAATGCAGGAAAATGCAACGGAGTATAAAAAGACTCGTCTTTAGGGTAAGAAATCAAGAATGAAATCAACCAAACAGATACATCAACCGGTTATAGATGCCTGTAAAAATAATGATGCAAAAGCACAAATGCAATTGTATGATTTGTATTGTGATGCTATGTATACAGTGGCGTTACGCTATGTGAAAGATTCATTTACTGCGGAAGATGTGATGCAAGAAGCGTTTATAAAAGCGTTTAAAAGTATGGATTCTTACAAAGAAGAAGTAACGTTTGGAGCTTGGTTGAAAAGGATTGTCATCAATCAAAGTATTGATTACTTAAAGAAAAAGAAGTTAGAGTTGGTTTCTATAAATGAAGAAACCACCACATGGGTAGATGATGATCATGATAATTGGAATGTAGCGTCGACCATATCGTATCAAGATATTGTGAACTGCATTCAGCAATTGAAAGAGAAGTACAGAATAGTATTGACGCTGTTCTTGTTAGAAGGGTATGACCACGGAGAAATTTCGCAAATATTAGGAATTTCGGAAGTGAGTTCGAGAACACATTTATTACGAGGAAAAAAGCAAGTACAAGAGCAATTAAAAGCAGTACATCATGTCTAAAGATATTAGAGAAATATTAAAGAATGAGGTTGAAAGCACAGAAAGGCTATCAACCAATCACAGACAACGTTTTCAACAAAAGTTGCTAGATGAATTGCATGCAAAACCATCAGCAAAAAAATCATATCAGTGGTTATACATAGCTGCATCAATAGTGTTATTGGTGAGTTTAGGAATTCAATTTTATCCAAAAAATACTGTAGCTCCTGTAATCAAAGAAGTTCCTAAGGAGTTACGAAACCAAATTAGTTTAGGAACTATTTCACCAGAATTAAAAACGGTAGAAGATTACTATGTAAATACCATTAACTACGAGTTAAGTCAACTTGAATTAACGAGTGAAAATAAAGAACTTTTTGACGGTTATTTGACCAAAATAGGTGAATTGACCAAAGAATATAAGTCGTTAACCAAAGAGCTCAATACAAAAGGAGTTAACGATGATACTATCAATGCATTGATTGGAAACCTGCAATTGCGTTTACAGCTGTTAAAACGTATGCAAAAACAATTACAAGAATTTAAAAATCCAACTCAAAATGACATTCAAACAATTTAAAATCAGTGTTTTTTTACTGTTAGTAACTGGCGTTGTATCTGCTCAGAAATACAACAAAAAGTTTAGTGAAAATTTTAATACCAATAAAGATGTGGTAGTAAATATCAATGCATCTAATGCAGAGATTGACGTAACTACTTGGAACAAAAACGAAGTCTTAGTAGAGGCAGTTGTCGAGGTAGAAGGACTTGACCAAAAAGAAGCCCAAAAGTATTTAGACAACTGGAAATTTGAAGCTTTGGGCAATAAGAACAAAGTACAGGTCAACGCAAATAGTAATAGTTTTCGTTCTTTAGGAAATGATAATATTGTGTTCTTTAATTCATCAGATGATAACTTTCCTAGAGTGTTTCAATTTGATGACGATGAGGTAGTGGTAGTTCCTGAAGTAAGAATTCCAGAAATGCCTGAGATGCCAGAAATTCCGGAAATTGAAATCCCTGAAATTAATTTTGAAGAAATTGTTACAGGCTTAGAAGACATAGAGTTTGACTTTGATAAGTATGCAAAAGATGGTGATAATTATTTCTTTACATGGAAAGATGGTGTAAATGATATTACCATTAAGTCGAAAAAAGAATGGGAAGAATTCAAGAAAACAGATAAATACAAAGAGTTTAAAAAGCACCAAGAAGAACGAAAAAAAGAAATTCAAGAGGAGCTAAAAAAAGTAAAGAAAGAAAGAATAAACCAAGAAGAGCTTCGAAAAGAAATGGCGAAAGCTAGAGCGGAGATTAGAAAAATTAATAGAGAAGAGATAAGAAGAGAACTTGAGAAAGCTAGAGAAGAAATGCATAAGGCAAGAGAAGAGATGCATAAAGCAAGAAAGGAAATGCATAAAAATAGTGTTCGTTATTCTTTTTCTACCGATAGTAATGACTTTATGGTGAATGGTAAAAAAGTAAAAATTACTAAGAAAATTACCGTAAAAGTTCCAAAATCGGCAACGTTTGACTTGAATACACGTCACAGTAAAGTAAACTTGCCAAAGACCAAAGCTTCAGGAAAAGTTAGCTATGGTACTTTTAAAGCCGATGCATTGGATGGTGGAAAATTGAATATTTCATATTCGCCTGTAAACATAAATTCATTAAACGCTTGTACGTTGTTCTTAAATAATGTAACCGATGCTCAATTGGCATCGGTTACCAATACAAAGTTGAATTTTAACTCGTCAGGAGTGGTACTAAGTAATGTATATAACGATGTGGAGGTGAATAATGAATTTGGAAACTTAACCATAGTAAAGGTGCATCCTAATCATAACAACTTAAGAATCTTTTTAAATTATTCAGAAGCAGGAGTAAATTTGTTAGGAGCTAACAAAGCCTTTACTATTGAAAGTGGTAAGGTTAAAAATATGAAAGACGGAAGTATAGAATACAACGGAGATTTTACATTGGTTTCAAAAGATAGAAAGATAGAGATAGACGGTAAATACAGTGAGTTAAAATTGAAGAATCAGTAGAAAAGGGAGTTGATAAAACTACTTTTTATTTTTATAAAATTGCTAACAAATTCCATTTCTATATTCTTTTTAAAGTGCCTATCTTAGCGTTCGTTAATAGTCACTTTTACTATGGAATTATACAAAGAAAATCAACTTAAAATATATAACTCTTTAACCAAATCAAAAGAGCTTTTTAAACCAGTAACTGAGGGACGCGTAGGAATGTATGTGTGTGGTCCTACGGTATATAGCAATGCCCATTTAGGAAATGTACGAACTTTTATGTTTTTTGATGTGGTATATCGCTACTTATTACACTTAGGATATAAAGTACGTTATGTACGTAATATTACTGATGCTGGTCACTTAGAAAATGATGCTGATGAAGGAGAAGACAGAATTGCTAAAAAAGCGCGATTAGAAGAAATTGAACCAATGGAAGTGGTTCAACGTTACACAGTAGATTTTCACAACGTATTAAACAACTACAACTTTTTACCACCAAGTATAGAGCCGACAGCTACAGGGCATATTGTAGAGCAGATTGAAATGATTAAAGAAATCATGGATAAAGGATTTGCTTACGAAGTGAATGGATCAGTGTATTTTGACGTATTAAAGTATAACGAAACAGGTAACTACGGTATTCTTTCAGGTAGAAAATTTGAAGATGCTATTCATAACACAAGAGCTTTAGACGGACAATCAGATAAAAGAAATCCGCAAGATTTTGCACTGTGGAAAAAAGCCGATGAACGCCATATCATGCGTTGGCCTTCACCATGGAGTGATGGTTTTCCTGGTTGGCACTTAGAGTGTTCGGTAATGAGTACTAAATATTTAGGAGAACAATTTGATATTCATGGTGGAGGAATGGATTTAAAATTCCCACATCACGAGTGTGAAATTGCACAATCGCAAACGTGTAGTGGTGTAAGACCTGTAAATTATTGGATGCACACCAATATGTTGTTGTTAAACAGCCAAAAAATGGCAAAATCAACAGGAAACTACATTTTGCCAAACGAAATTTTAACAGGAGAAAATAACATTTTAGGAAAAGCCTTTTCGGCAAGTGTGGTTCGTTTTTTCAATATGCAAGCTAACTACCGTAGTATCTTAGATTTTTCCGGAGAAGCTTTAGAAGCTGCCGAAAAAGGACATGCGAAGTTAATGGAAGCGGTAAATTTCTTAGATAAAATTGAAGCAGGAGCTACTTCTACTTTTGATGTTCAAAAATGGAAGCAAGATTGCTATGATGCGATGAACGATGATTTCAATACACCAATTTTAGTTTCGAATTTATTTGAAGCGGTTAAGGTGGTGAATCAGATAAAAGAAGGAAAAGCAAGTTTAACGGCAGAAGATTTAACGGTATTTAAAGATACCATCAATGCATTTGTTTTTGATGTATTAGGATTGATGAATGAAACTTCTGAAGGAAACAATTCGGAAAAATTAAATGGTGTGGTTGAAATGTTAATTACCATGCGTAAAGAAGCTCGTGAAAATAAAGACTGGGCATTGTCTGATGAAATTCGTGACAGGTTATTAGCTTTAGGAATTCAATTAAAAGACGGTAGAGAAGGAACAACATTTACAGTTAACTAATTGAAAAAAATTCTAACATATCCATTTATATTGTTGGTTCGGTTTTATCAAACCGCAATTTCACCTTATACACCCGCTACGTGTAGGTATTCACCTACCTGTTCAAGCTACACCATAGAAGCATTGCAAAAACACGGATTGTTTTATGGTGGATGGTTAGCACTCAAAAGAATTTTTAGTTGCCATCCGTGGGGAGGAAGTGGTTATGATCCTGTTCCAGACAAAAAAGAAAAAAAATAAGCGTCATTACGAGGAGTTTATGACGAAGTAATCTCTTTATTTAAAGATTGCTTCATTACATTCGCAATGACAATGTTAAAAACTAAAATAAGAATAGATGAATTTTTTATCCATAGTGTGGGATTGGAACCCAGAAATAATAAATATTGGAGGTTTTGGTATTCGTTGGTACAGTTTAATGTTTGTGGCAGCATTTGTATTAGGACTTCGATTAATGAAAAAGATTTACATTAACGATAACATTCCTGTTGAAAAACTAGATCCGTTATTTATGTACGTATTCGTTTCTATGTTGGTAGGGATGCGTTTAGGAGATGTGTTTTTTTACAGCTGGGATTATTACCAAAACCACTTACTAGAAATTATACTGCCGTTTAAAAAACACGAAGGTTCTTCTGCTTTATTCGGATTGTTAGATGGATGGAAATTCACAGGATTTACAGGGTTTGCAAGCCATGGAGCGGCAATTGCAATTCCACTTGTTATGTATTTCTATGCTAAAAAGCATCTACACAAACCGTGGTTGTTTATTTTAGATAGGTTAGGAATTATGGTTGCTTTAGCTGGATTTTTTATCCGTTTCGGAAACTTTTTCAATTCTGAAATTTATGGAAAACCAACAGGAAGCAGTTTCGGAGTTATTTTTAAAAGAGCAGGAGAGACGGTACCACGTCACCCAACCCAATTATATGAAGCATTTAGTTATTTAGCATTGTTTTTAGCCTTGTGGTATTTCTATTGGAAAACCGATAAGAAAAATCAAACAGGCTTTTTGTTCGGGTTATTCATGGTGGTGCTATGGTCGTTACGTTTTGTAATTGAATTCTTAAAAGAAGCACAAGTAGAAGGACGAGAAGATTGGGTATTCAACTCTTTAAATACGGGTCAAGTATTGAGTATTCCGTTAGTATTAATAGGCTTTTGGTTAATGTTTAGAAAACCCAAAGCAACTGCATAAAACAATAAAAAACTCCAAGTCTACACTTGGAGTTTTTTATTGTTTTACAGTAATTATTTTTATTCTGTTGAAAATTTCTCAGCTAACAAATCCCATAGTTGTGGATATCCATTGTCATAGCCTAGAGCCCAAATACCCACGCCACTTATTTTATTGCTTTTTATCCAGTCATATTTCATGGAAAGCGATTGTACATCTTCAAAAAACAACTGTCTGTACTCCTGATTTCCATCTTTAATGATCATATAGCTAGAAGCGCTTTTAGGATCAAATTTAATAGGAATTTGTAAGGAATCAATGTAAATATCTCGTATAGTATTGTAACGAGGATGCGATTTGAATTTGGTTACTTTAGCACCCATTTCAGAGTTTTTTGTATACCATTCTGCTCCATAATAAGGTAGCCCAGCGATTAACTTGTCCAGTGATACACCTTTATTTTTATAATAGTTGACAGAAGTTTCTAAACCATTTCCAAATGTTTTGCTGTATTTAAAAGGTGTTACCGGTCCTGTAGTTTTACTAAAACTACCGTAGTAATCGTACCCCATTAGGGTATAAAAATCGATATACGGATTGATAGCTTGTATATTAAAAACATCGTTCCAATCAATAGCATACAAACATATAGAAACCATATAGTTTGGATTCTTTTCTTTTAGTTTTTTAGAAACTTGAATGATAAACTGCGTAAAACGATTTCGGTCTTCTTTGGCAACTCCCTCAAAATCTATATTGATGCCATTGGCATTTCTTAATGCAAGTAATTCAGCTAAGTTCTCAATCAATGTTGCTTGCGCTTTTGAGTTGTTTAAAAAGACAGCATTGTTTTCGCTTCCAAAGTTAGAAACAGACAAAAATACCTTACAACCATTCACCTTTGCACTGTCTATTAACGAAGTAGTTTTCCACTGGTGTATGCTTTGGTAATTACCTGTTTTGGGCTCAACAGTATATGAAAAGTATGAAATTCCCCAAAGCATAGAAAAGTTGTAGCTCTTATAAGAAGAACCGTTGGAATATACATGCCATCCAAATGTACGGTAATTTGGATCTACTTTTCCTTTTTTATGAACTATGGGTTTGTAAGAGATATTGTTTAAACTATCCCATTGCTGTTCGGTTGTAAAATTATAACCACCGTATGTTTTTTCATGTAAATAGTGTTGACTTATAAACTGACTACTGTCTGCAACATTGGTGGGATTTTTATACTCACTAGGTTTGGTATGATTACTGGCTTGTGATGTTTTGTTTTTTGGATTCGAACAAGAAGTAATTAAAGCGATTAAAAACAGGAAACTAATTATGAACCTGCTTTGCTCATTTGGGGTTTGTTTCATTTTGGTTATTTGATATTTCGTTTTGGTTTGTTGATTTTATGCAAGGCTAATAGTATAACTAATAACAAAAAGGCGGATTAGTAAAATTCATAGCATCTCACAAATTTTAAGAGTTACTAAAATACGATAAGTTTTCTAAAATAGCTTCTTAACCAGAAACTTGATATAGGGTTTAATGTTTAGAAAATAAAGTAAATACTATATAGGACAATAAAAAACTCCAAGTATGCACTTGGAGTTTTTTGCTATTTTTTTAAGCTAATTAGGTTGAGTAATTTCTTTATTTTATATCGAATCAAGGCAGATTGTGAAAATCTAGATTGCAAACCCGCTTCTATTGTTTGCATACAAGGAGCACATTTTCCACAAGGTTCATTATTTTTTGGTCGGTGACAAAACCATGTTTTGTTCATAATATCAATATAACCTTTTTGTGTAGCAATACGCTGCATGTCGAGCTTACTGTAACCTAATAAAGGGTAACGATAATTTCCAAAGACGTTTATTAAATCTTGAGTTGAATTCTCTTTGTCTAGAATATAGTGTTCTCCTAAAATTTCATCTTGTTTCTTCTCCAATCGACCAAACATGTTGATGAGTACTTGAGGTTTAGAATCTTTTTCTATACCTAATTCTAAATAACGAATGTCTTTAGAAAATCGAGCTAACCACTCATACTGACTTCCTAATTTAGCTCCATGACCTTCCTTTTTAAACCTTTCACGTAGATTATTATACGATTTAGTGATTTCTTCATCTGGCTCTATTTCCGAAACCTTTTTTGCAAGTAACGGCTTTATAACACACTTTGTGTTTGGAAGTTTTCTTATTTCTTCAGTAAGGCTTTCAACAGTATCTATTTCCATTTTCTCAGATTTCCTGTTGTCCTTAAGGTAATAAGGCTGGATAGTAATGTTTTTATCTGCTAATTCAAGCACTCTAAAAGTGGAGTCCCATCCACCTGTCCAAAGTATATTAATAGTTTCTGAATTCATTTTTATGAGGATATTGATTTTGGGGATTTTTGGAAATACAAACTCTAATTTATTTTAAATAGTATGTGTTTTTTTATACTTAAAACTATTTAGAGGTGGCCTTTATTTCATTTTTTAATAAAAAGAACAATACTTTTCTCTGTTTTCTACACTATGAAAGAATTGAGAAAGTTGTTCTGAATACACCTTTTTATTCTTGGGGCGAAAATAGTATTTCTTTCTTCTAAAAGAAATTTTAAACAAGTTACTTCTTTTTTTCTTTTTAAATCATCCTTATTTTTCAGTGGTTCTCTCTGTTTTTGGCTTTTTTAAGGAAATTGTATGGTAATCCGTTAGGAAACATCAATGTTAATAACACAAAAATTAATAAAAAACTAAACTCTACACCATTTCTCCCGCCACCTACTACATACCAGCCTTCTTTAAAATGGATCATGACAATTCCTGAGATAAGTACAAATATGGTAATAGCACTTGCCCATTTAACATACTTATTTAAAAGCAAACAAAAAGCAGCAATCAGGTGCGATAGTTTAATAGACCAGGCAATAAAAACACCAAAAGGAGCAAATCCCATTGGGTTTAAGTACAAATTGCCAAAATCGTTAATTCCGTTGTCAAACATTCCAGGAATGCTGTGGGCAAGTAAAATAATGGCAGCTGCCAAACGAAGTAAAAAAGAAGGGTGTGTCATTTTGTATTGTTGTTTAGTTGATGATTTTTAAAGTTGATAAATTATGTCGATATTTTAAAAGGATTATTGATTAAGAGTTTGTAGTAAAGTTATGTAAGTATAAGGTCAGTGTTTTTTAATCAAGTTGTTAGATTTTTGTGGTTTTAATATGCTTTGTTTTACTTTAGTTGTTTACTCCAATTTTGTATCTGTGTCAAATCTTCAAATAACTTCTCATCTCTTTTTATAACCTTAAGAACATTTAATTTTTTTTCTATTATTGAATCGGTATCATGAGGATAATAATTATTATTGAAATAATATGACATCATTCTTTTACTTAGTTTAGGATAAATATCTAATTCTTTTATTTTAATTGAGGTGAAAACGATACAGGGAATTCCTATTTTCTTTAATTCTTCTGTGTTTTTGAGGTAAGTGTACATCGCTTCACCACCCCAAAAGCCTAAAAGTTTATTTAGTCCCCACTCATCTTTAAGTGTTGTTAAACAATGAAAAACAAAAATCTTTCCCTTTCTATTATTTGCAACTAATTCTTTTTTGTTTGTAAGTTGATTTTTTAACTCTTTAGAAATTAATCCTTTTTTATAAACTCTTTCTATTCGTTGTTGAGAAAATTCTTTACTCAGTGGTTTGAGTCCGTTTTCAATAATATCTTCTATTTCATCCTTCAATAGATTTGTTGCATGAATGCCTATAATTAAATGCTCCTTCAAAATATTTTCAACTTTTTCAATAGCAGTCCTCCAACTATCCTGATGGATATTTTTAGGTCTATTAAATTGAATAGATAAATCTTCTCTTGCTAATTTATTAATACGATATTCTTCTTGAAAGAATCCTTTTATAGAATTTTCGTTAGTTTTTATTATCTCTAAAACTTCATTTGGCCAAGAATTAATATTATCAAGTATTATATGTTCCTTAAAATCAATCATTGTATTGAAAGTCTTGTTAAAAATGGAATTAAGGTGTCAAACTTAACCTCTCTTATCTTAATGTCGCTATAGGCTATACTGAAGTTTAAGCAATTTTTTGTTCTCTCAAATATAACAAAATCAATAAACTATCTAAGCGAAAGTTTTTCACAAGTTTATACATAGTTTTTGCTAATTTCGCCGCTTAAAATTATTTATAAAGTTTTAATGTAGAAACAAAGGGTTTGGTTAATACCAAACCCGTATAGTATTTTAGAGAGTGTAATATTTATTAATTTTAGAGGTTTTTTGTACTAAAAACCAAAGCCTCCGCACCCAGCACTAAATTCTGCTAGAGTAAAACGACTAACTGTAGAGTTGTCACAATTATTGGTATGACTAACAGAAACAGCAAAACCCCCTGTGTTAGGAGATTGTATCTTTATGATTCTAGTTCCTTGTCCTGAAATAATATAAGCACCATTAGTAGCATTCCATTGGTAAGTTCCACTATATGAACTACCATTAGGTTCGGCTTCAAAAGTAAATACATCACCAGAACAAGCTCCTTTAGTTTGTTCAATATTTACCTCTGTAGTGGGGTTACAACCAGAGCATTTAGAAATGACAAAATTATCACTACAGGTTAAGGTACCATTATCTGACCCTTGAGCAGTTATTTCTCCTCCTTGAAAGTTTATTCCAAATTCTAAGGTAATAGTTTTAGTTCCTTGTCCACTTTTAATGGTAATATCTCCACTTAATACAGACCAATTAATATTAGAATTATTAAAATTACTTGTATATGTATAAGTATTCGTGCTATTAGGAAAAACACATGAATTACCTGTTATATCACATGTTGTCTTATAGCTATAGTCTTTAGAAGGTGCTTCTGTAGTTTGAGGGGTGTCTTTTAAGTCATTTATATTTTCATCACTACATGAAGTGAGTAATACAAAAGAAATAAAAAGTAAATAAAATAAATTTTTCATGTTTTCATATTTTTATGTTTTCTCTACTCTATTGATGGATTTTCGAGTGCCTCCAATTACACCCTCTAAAAGTGTTTTTTGTTTTGGTTAAAAAGTAATGTGTAAGAAATAAAAAGCAATTTTTTCTTCTCTCAAATATAACAAAATCAATGAATTATCTAAGTGAAAGTTTTTCATAAGTTTATACACCATTTTTGCTAATTTCGCCGCTTAAAATATTTTGTATGATTACGGTAGATCAATTAACGGTTGAGTTTAGTGGTAACACCCTGTTTAGCGACGTGTCGTTTGTAATTAACGAAAACGATAAAATTGCCTTAATGGGTAAAAATGGGGCAGGAAAATCCACGATGATGAAAATTATTGCGGGAGTTTCTAAAGCTACAAAAGGGGGCGTTCGTAGTCCGAAAGATACCGTAATTGCTTATTTACCTCAGCACTTGTTAATGGAAGATGATTGCACGGTAAAAGAAGAGGCTTCTAAAGCATTTGAATCAGTTTTTGCTATGAAAGCCGAAATGGAAGACCTGAACAAACAATTAGAAACCCGTACCGATTACGAATCGGACGATTATATGAAAATCATCGAGCGTGTATCGGATTTAGGAGAGAAATTCTACGCGTTAGAAGAGGTAAATTACGAAGCAGAAGTAGAAAAGGCTTTAAAAGGATTAGGATTTAAACAAGAAGATTTTGATAGAGCAACCTCAGAGTTTAGTGGAGGTTGGCGTATGCGTATAGAGTTGGCGAAAATCTTACTACAAAAACCCGATTTAATTTTGTTAGATGAGCCTACCAACCACGTAGATATCGAATCGGTAATTTGGTTGGAAAACTTCTTGTTAAACAAAGCCAAAGCGGTAGTGGTAATTTCGCACGACAAAGCATTTATCGATAACATTACCAATAGAACCATTGAGGTGACAATGGGAACCATTCACGATTACAAAGCGAACTATTCGCACTATTTAGAGTTGCGTAAAGAACGTCGTGCACATCAGTTAAAAGCGTATCAAGAACAACAAAAATTCATTGCCGATACCAAAGCATTTATAGAGCGTTTTAAAGGAACTTATTCAAAAACGAATCAGGTAGCTTCGCGTGAGCGTATGTTAGAAAAATTGGTTCCTGTAGAAATTGATGAGGTAGATACTTCGGCATTAAAACTGCGTTTTCCGCCTTCACCACGTTCAGGAGATTATCCTGTAAAAGTGGAAGGGTTGACAAAAAAATACGAAGACTTAACAGTATTTAAAGACGCAAGCTTTTCAATAGCTCGTGGCGAAAAAGTATCGTTTGTAGGAAGAAACGGAGAAGGAAAATCAACCATGATTAAAGCAATTATGGGAGAAATAGATTTTGAAGGTGAATGTGGTTTAGGGCACAATGCCAAAGTGGGCTACTTTGCACAAAATCAAGCGTCGTTATTAGATCCTGAATTGACAATTTTCCAAACCGTAGATGAGGTTGCTGAAGGAGATATTAGAACGCAAATCAAAAATATATTAGGACGTTTCATGTTCTCGGGAGATGATTTAGAAAAGAAAGTAAAAGTACTTTCTGGAGGAGAGAAAACGCGTTTGGCAATGGTAAAATTGTTATTAGAACCTGTAAACGTGTTGATATTGGATGAGCCTACGAACCACTTAGATTTAAAATCAAAAGAGGTAATCAAAGAAGCGTTATTACACTTCGACGGAACGTTGATTTTAGTATCGCACGACCGTGATTTCTTACAAGGCCTATCTCAAAAAGTATTCGAGTTTAAAGATCAACGTGTAATCGAACACTTTGAAACTATTGATGCGTTTTTAGAGCGTAACAACATCAAAGCGTTAAAAGAGATTGATTTGTAATAAATGTCATTTCGAGCGATAGCGAGAAACCGATAGGTTCAGCGGAGCTAAATCTCATGAGGTGGGTAACTCCTATTATTGAGATCTCTCACACTCCGCGTTGCTTCAGTTCGAGATGACAGGATGTTTCGTCATTGCGAGTGGAACAAAGCAATCTGTTAGTTGAGCAAAAGATAGCCACGTCGTTATGACTCCTCGCTATGACGTTTATTAGGTGTCATTCCAACAATAGGAGGAATCTCATGAATCTAGTAATTCACATTCAAAAGATTTCTCGTCGCTCATAAAATCGCTCTGTCGAAATGACGTTTCGATAGTTGTCATTGTGAACGAGGTTAAGCAATCTGTTAGTAGAGTAAAAGATAGCCACGTCGTTATCACTCCTTGCTATGACGTTCAGTAAGTGTCATTTCTAGCGATAGCGAGAAATCTCATGAAGCTAATAACTCCTTAGGTTAAGATTTCTCCCTTTGGTCGAAATGACGTTTGAGTTGTCGTCATTGCGAACGATAGTGAAGTAATCTGCTAATTAATGGAGAGATTACTTCAGTTGTACCTCCTTCGTAATGACGATGGTTATTACTTTATCATTGGTTGATAAGCCTCACGATTTTCATAAATCACCCAAAGGTTAATTGCAAATAAAACAGAGGCTATAGGAAGACCAGAAGGAGCTTGAAGGATGTTGGTAAGCATAATTCCAATCATTACAGGGAAGATAACTACAGCACCTAAAGCACGTGTTTTGGGTAAAATGAATAAGAGACCTCCCAGAATTTCGGCAAATCCTACCAAAGGCATCAACCAGCCTATTTCCATCATAGCAGTCATAGCGCTCATCATTTTTTCAGGAAGGTTTTCAGGCATAGGCATGTAGTTTAAAAACTTATTAAGTCCAGAGTTGATAAACATTAATCCAAATAGTAGGCTTAGTACGAATAAAATTTTTTGTTTCATAGTGTTAGTTAGTTTTTAGGGGTTAGTTAATTGTTTTTAAGTATTTTTTTTCTGTCTCTTTCAAATATAAAAAAAAATAAAAGAGATATAACACGCAGAATATGAGTCATTAAATTTTATTGTCATTGCGAGCATTAGCGAAGTAATCTGTTAGTCGAGCAAAAGGTAGCCGCGTCGTTATCACTCCTCGCTATGACGTTCATTAGGTGTCATTCCGACAATAGGAGAAACCGTAAGGTTCAGCAAAGCTAAATCTCATGAAATTAGTAACCCCTAATGTTGAGATCTCTCATATTTCGCGTTGCTCCAGTTCGAGATGACTGGATGGTTTTGTTATTGTGTTAGAAACGAAGCAATCTACTAGTCGATGGAGAGATTACTTCAGTCATAACCTCCTTCGTAATGACGTTTCAGTTGTCATCATTGCGAACGAAGTGAAGCAATCTGCCAGTTGAAGAAAAGATAGCCGCGTCGTTATCACTCCTCACTATGATGTTCAGTAAGTGTCATTCTGATTAATTTTATGTCATTCCGAACGGATGTGAGGAATCTCAAGAGGTGAATAACTCTTATGACTGAAATTTAGTTTTGTTTAGTTGAAGTTTTAATAGAAAAAAGGATGGAATTGAAGCTATGATTTTTTTAGTATTTCTGTTCTGTGGTAATCTTCTATAATATTATCCATTTTAGACCACCACCGTCGAGTCTTATAGTCTTCGCCGGCTTCAGTTAGTAAATCTTGAAGAACATAACTGGTATGTCCCTTTACTTTTTTGTTTTTAGCGTTGTCATGATATTGAAATAATAAATTAATCATTTTTTCAAAAAAACTAAAATCATTATCATAGATGTTATCTACTTCAAAGGAATCAATAACCTCTAAGATTCGATACTTTTTTGGTTCTTTTTCAACAATGTTTAAAATTCTTTTTAGCTCATCAAAAAGAAAATCATTCCAGTCTGTAGAATAAGTTGAAAGGGCTTCATATATTATATTGTGTGATGATATAAGTGAAGGTTCAGAGCTAAGGGTATAACTGATAACCTCGCTCTTGTGGTTATCAGCATATGTAACAAATTCTTTCATGAAATGATCGGAGAACTCCACAGAAGTACTATACCAATTATCAAGTTCGTCTTTTTCGTATTCAATCAACTTTTCTATCATAACAAAAAATGTAAGTTACTTTTTTAAGTAAATGTAAGAATTAGTTGTGTATCGAACAAAAAGATAGCCACGTCGTTATGACTCCTCGCTATGACGTTTAATAATTGTCATTCCGACGATAGGAGAAACCGCTAGGTTCAGCGAAGCTAAATTTCATG
The DNA here is from genome assembly GCF_050290165.1 of Tenacibaculum sp. Taxonomy (GTDB): domain Bacteria; phylum Bacteroidota; class Bacteroidia; order Flavobacteriales; family Flavobacteriaceae; genus Polaribacter. Next base: position 431,388 of record NZ_JBNKHD010000015.1, read on the forward strand.
AAGTGAGCGTCCTCTTTTCTAAAGATTTCTCAGTCGTGCCTCCTTCGAAATGACGAGTAGAGGAGAAGGTCTAGTTCGCTCCACAACACTTCTTATACTTTGAACCACTATCACAAGGACAAGGATCGTTCCTAGAAATATCAATACGCTTTAAATGTAAGTTCATGTCACCCATATCTTGTTTAAAGATTTGCTCTAGCAAATGATACAATTCTGGATGCTTTTTTGCTAATAGTTTAGGGCGTTCAAAAAAGTATTCGCTGGCAACCGAGAAGAATTCTGCTTTATTAGTTCCTCCATAGGGGTTGATATCAGACGTATTGTTATAGATTTCTTCAATTTTTCTGTTAACTAGTTCTATCCACGGAATACTGTATTGTTTTTCTAGTAAAACCTGTGGTATTCCATCAATAGAACCATCTAATTTATCTATCAAATGGACAAATTCGTGAATGGCAGTATTCTTTTTGTCAGTTTCGTTGGTAAAGCCTAAATGTAATGCAGGTTTAGATAAAATCATTTTACCTTCCAAATATCCGTTGCCTACCATTCCTAATATTCTTCTATCATCTCCTTCTGTTTCGAAATGTTCGTTGAACATTGCAGGGTATAAAATAATTTCTTTAATATTTGGATATCGCCATTCGGGAAAATTGAAAATAGGGATTACAGCACTTGAAGCGATTAATAGTTTATCAGTAATGGTAACCGTAACGTCGACTCCTATAACCTCATGATTTAATATAAATTCAAAAACTTTGAATTCGAAGAGTTCTTTTTCGTCAGAATTTAATGCGTTGTAAAAAGCTACATTTTTAGTTAGAATAATTCTCCATTTATTAGGGAATGGAGTAGTAGGTTGTTTCCATTTAGAGGTTGAGGTATTTTTATTGAATATATAAAAAACACCTACGAGTATAATTACAGAAAGATATATCATTAAAAATTGAGGTTACTGCTACATAGAAATTTGTTTCCAAAGATATAAAATTAAGGTAGAGTAATTCCTCTTATTGAGATCTCTCACGCTCCGCGTTGCTTCAGTTCGAGATGACGGGATGTTTCGTCATTGCGAACGTAGTGAAGCAATCTGTTAGTTGAGAAAAAGATAGCCGCGTCGTTGTCACTCCTCGCTATGACGATTGGTAAGTGTCATTCCGAAGATAGGAGAAACCGTAAGGTTCAGCGAAGCTAAATTCTATTCAGGTGAAAAATCCTTATATATCAAATGCTAATTAGAGTTTTTGTTATGTTTAGGGGATGTATGTTTTTGTTATTAATTACTTAATTTTTAAGATGTGTTTGTGTGTAAAAGTTAAAGTTTTTATTATTTAATTAAATTATTTGTAATTAAGTTTTTAAATAGATACATTGGCAATAAGATTTTAGTCTAATAACTCAAATCTAATTTTCACAAAGTAGTAACCTATAATTCCCCATTAATATGACTACAAACACAAGTTTTATAACTGTAGCAAAAGAACAAATTAAGTTCTTAAAATTTCCAAAAGAAGAAGTATTAAATAAGAAGAAAGCAGTGGTAAATCGTTTTTTAGATTTACAACGAGCTCTGTCTTTAGGAAATCTAGAAAGAGAAAAGGTAAAAATATTTTTTATGGATGTGGATGGTTTAAAGAAAGTAGAAACCACTGTTTGGGGTATTACTGATAAATCAGTAATTCTAAAAGAGTCTACCATTATTCCACTCGAAAGAATCGTAAGAGTAGCATAAAAAAAAGCCCTCGAAATTTCGAGGGCTTTTTTGTTGTTTATGATTAAGCTTCTGCTTCCATATAATCTTCAATAGGATTACAAGAACAAATTAAGTTACGGTCACCAAAAGCATCGTCTACACGACGTACAGAAGGCCAAAACTTATTGTCTGCAATATACTCTAACGGAAATGCTGCTTGCTTACGAGAATATGGTAAGTTCCATTCGTCAGCAGTTAACATTTCTTGTGTATGAGGTGCGTTTTTAAGCGGGTTGTTAGGGTTTTCCTTACTCGTTTCAGCAATCTCTTTTCTAATAGAAATTAATGCATCGCAAAAACGATCTAATTCTGTTACACTTTCAGATTCTGTTGGCTCCACCATAATTGTTCCAGCAACAGGGAATGATACAGTAGGTGCGTGGAATCCGTAGTCCATTAAACGCTTCGCGATATCAGTTACTTCAATTCCGTTTTGTTTAAAATCACGACAGTCTAAAATCATTTCGTGAGCAGCACGGTTCATTTCACCAGTATATAAAGTACTGTAATGTCCACTTAAACGCTCTTTGATATAGTTTGCATTTAAAATGGCATTTTTGGTTGAGTTTGTCAATCCGTCAGCACCTAACATCGTGATGTATCCGTAAGAAATTAAACATACTAAGGCAGAACCCCAAGGAGCTGCTGAAATAGCAGTGATGGCATTATCACCACCCGTAGCTACTACTGGATTGGTTGGTAAGAACGGTACTAATTGTGGCGCCACACAAATTGGTCCTACACCTGGTCCACCACCACCGTGAGGAATCGCAAATGTTTTGTGTAAGTTTAAGTGACAAACATCAGCACCAATAGTTGCAGGATTGGTTAATCCTACCTGTGCATTCATGTTTGCACCATCCATATATACTTGTCCACCGTTATCGTGGATAATTTGCGTAATTTCTTTAATGGCTTTTTCGTATACTCCGTGAGTAGATGGGTAGGTAACCATTAAAGCAGCTAAATTATCTTTATGTTTTTCAGCTTTAGCACGTAAGTCTTCTACGTCGATATTTCCTTTTTCATCAGTTTTGGTAACTACTACCTTCATACCTGCCATTACAGCCGATGCAGGGTTAGTTCCGTGAGCTGATGCAGGAATTAAACAGATATCTCTGTGGGTATCTCCATTTGCTTCATGGTATGCTCTAATTACCATTAAACCTGCAAACTCTCCTTGTGCACCTGAATTAGGCTGTAAAGAAGTACCTGCAAAACCAGTAATTACGTTTAATTGGTTTTCAAGGTTTTTTAACATGATTTGGTATCCTTCTGCTTGATTTAAAGGAGCAAAAGGGTGGATATTTCCCCATTGTGGGTTACTTAATGGTAACATTTCAGAAGCAGCATTTAGTTTCATAGTACATGATCCTAAAGAAATCATTGAATGATTTAACGCTAAATCTTTACGTTCTAATTTCTTGATATAACGCATCATTTCAGTTTCTGATTGATACGTATTGAATACTTCGTTATCTAAGAAAGAAGTTGCTCTTTTTACACCAGCAGGAATTACGTCTGCTGTAGTAAATTCAGTAACCGTAATATCTGTGATATTGAACGCTTGTTCGAAACAATCAACAATAGCATTGATTTCTTTTAAACCAACAGTTTCGTTTACAGAGATTGAAATATGGTTTTCATCAATGTAGTTAAAGTTAATTCCGTTTGCTTCAGCTACTGGACGTAATGTGTCTGCTTCAACTTCTACTAAAATAGTATCGAAGTATGAAGTGTTTTGTTGTTTGAAACCTAAATCGGTTAAAGCTTTTGCTAAGGTTGTAGTGCTTGTGTGTACACGGTCAGCAATATATTGTAATCCATCTTTTCCGTGGTATACAGCATACATACCAGCCATAACAGCTAACAATACTTGTGCAGTACAAATGTTAGAAGTTGCTTTTTCACGTTTAATGTGTTGTTCACGTGTTTGTAATGCCATACGCAATGCACGACCACCGTCAACATCTTTAGTAACTCCAATAATACGACCAGGCATACTACGCTTGTATTCTTCTTTAGTAGCAAAGAATCCAGCGTGAGGACCTCCGTAACCTAATGGGATACCAAAACGTTGCGTAGTACCTACTACCACATCAGCACCAAATTGTGCAGGTGCTTTTAATTTTACTAATGATAAAATATCAGCTGCAACCGCTACCTTGATGTGTTTTGCATTACAGTTCGCTACAAATTCCGTATAGTCATAAACTTGACCATGTTTTCCTGGATATTGTACAATTGCTCCGAAGAATTCTTCAGAGAAATCAAATTTTTGGTGATTACCAACCACTAACTCAATCCCGATAGGAATCGCACGTGTTTGTAATACAGATAAGGTTTGTGGTAAAATTTCTTCAGAAACAAAGAACTTATTTACGTTTGCTTTCTTTTGTGCTCTATCACGAACATCAAATAATAAAGCCATAGCCTCAGCTGCAGCAGTACCTTCATCTAATAATGAAGCGTTGGCTAACTCCATTCCTGTTAAATCACAAATCATTGTTTGGTAATTTAACAAGGCTTCTAAACGACCTTGAGCAATTTCAGCTTGGTAAGGAGTGTAGGCAGTATACCATCCTGGGTTTTCTAAAATATTACGTTGAATTACACTTGGTATAATTGCTTCGTGATATCCTAAACCGATATAACTCTTAAAAACTTTGTTTTTTGCACCCAACTCGTTAATGTGAGTTAAGTATTCATATTCACTCATTGCAGGAGCTAAATCTAACTCTTTTTGTAAACGAATATCGTCAGGGATAGTCTCATAAATCAATTGGTCTAAACTCTCTACACCAATCGTTTTAAGCATTTGGTCTTGGTCTTTAACACGAGGACCTATATGTCTTAATTGAAATGAATTTGTGTTCATTATTGTGTTGTTGTTTTAAGTGGCTCAAAAATAGTGAAATTGCCTGACTTGATACTACATATTTTTTTGTTAAAAAGTGATATTTTATTAACCAAACAGTAGGGTTATAAACATAAAAGCTATTTTTGTTAGATGAAGTTTCTTAAAACAGCACTCGATTTTTATATAAATTCTAGTATTCATGTTGCTTTAGCGGTGTATGCATTAGTGCGAATTACAGAATTGTATTTTGAACTTTCGTACAATGAACCGTTGGGTTTATTTGTTTTTTTTGCAACAATTACGGGGTATAATTTTGTAAAATATGCTGGAGTAGCAAAATTACATCATCGCAGTTTAACAACACACTTAAAGATAATTCAGATTTTTTCTTTGTTTTGTTTTTTGCTGATGTGTTATTTCGCATGGTTACTTCCTTTAAGAGCTTTGCTGTTTTTTGTGCCTTTTGGCCTGCTGACTTTTTTATATGCAGTTCCTTTTTTTAGTGGGTTTCAAAAAAATTTACGAAGTATTGGCTATTTAAAAATTATAGTAGTAGCAGCAGTTTGGGCAGGAACCACGGTTATGTTGCCTGTATATGCAGCCAAGGCTTCTTTTACTACAGAAGTGTATTTGTCTATCATTCAGCGCTTTTTGTTAATCATAATATTGTTGTTGCCTTTTGATATTCGAGATGTACAATACGATGCCATTTCTTTACAAACGATACCCAAAAAGATAGGGGTTGAAAACACTAAAAAATTTGGGTATGTTTTATTGCTTTTATGTTTGGTTTTAGAATTTATGATTAGCCCTAATACTCAGTTCAGATCAGTGTTTTTTGGGTTATTCTTCCTGATACTCTTTCTGTTAATGAGATCAGAAACGAATCAATCTAAATATTATAGTTCTTTTTGGGTAGAAGCGGTTCCTATTTTGTGGTTATTTGTACTGTTATTGCTTTAAAAATAAAACTCATTAGTGCTAAATACTGTTAAAGTGTAATTGAGGTAGTGTTAAAAAGTACGTCCTTTTAAAAATCGAAACTTAACTAGCTTGGTATGGGAGTTTTTACGAAAAGCTTTGTACATTCGTTGGCTTAACAACACAACAACAAAAACATAACAAAGTAACATGAATTTAGTAAAACGAAATTTCGTTTTCGATTTCGATAGCACGTTAACACGTGTAGAAGCATTAGATGTTTTGGCAGAAATCACGCTTGCGGGAAATCCGAAAAAAGAGGAGATTGTTCAAGAGATAATCCATATTACCAATCAAGGAATTGATGGTGATATTTCTTTTACTGAATCCTTAGAAAAACGCATTCAGTTATTAAAAGCAAAAGAATCGGATTTACCTTTATTAATAGAAGAATTAAAACAAAAAGTATCTCCATCAATAGAGAGAAACAAAGAGTTTTTTGAAAAATTCTCTGATGATATTTATGTGATTTCCGCAGGATTTAAAGAGTTTATCGATCCTATTGTGGCTGCATATAACATTCCTACAGAAAGAGTATTTGCAAACACGTTTGAGTTTGATAAAGCAGGAGTTATTGTAGGGTTTGATACTGAAAACCCATTATCTAAGCATAATGGTAAAATAGATTGTTTAAAATCCTTAAATTTAGACGGTGAAGTACAAGTGATTGGTGATGGTTATAGTGATGCAGTAACCAAAGAAGCTGGAGTAGCAGATAAGTTTTTTGCGTATACAGAAAATGTATTGCGAGATAAAACAATTGCCAACGCGGACCATATCACACCAAATTTAGATGAATTTTTATACGTTAACAAATTGCCTAGAAACTTATCATACCCAAAGAATAGAATTAAAATTCTACTGTTAGAAAATGTACATCCTGATGCTTTTACAAAGTTAACGAGCGACGGGTTTTCTGTAGAAACTGTTTCAAGAAGTTTGTCGGAAGATGAATTGATTGAAAAATTAAAAGATGTTCATGTGTTAGGAATCCGTTCTAAAACACAAGTAACTCGTAAAGTGATTGAAGCTGCTGAAAAACTAATGGTAGTTTCTGCTTTTTGTATTGGAACCAAGCAAATTGATTTAGAGGCATGTAAAGAAAACGGGGTTGTAGTTTTCAACGCGCCTTACAGTAATACGCGTTCTGTAGTTGAATTAGCGATTGGAGAAATCATTATGTTGATGCGTAGTGTATTTCAAAGAAGTACAGAAATTCATAACGGTCAGTGGAACAAAACAGCTCAGGGGTCTAGAGAAGTTCGTGGTAAAAAGTTAGGAATTGTAGGGTACGGAAATATAGGGAAGCAATTATCGGTATTAGCAGAAGCACTTGGAATGGATGTGTACTATTACGATGTAGAAGATAAATTAGCTTTAGGAAACGCTACCAGAATGAATACTTTAAAAGAGTTGTTGAATATTTCTGATGTAGTTACGCTGCATGTAGATGATAATTCTGCCAACAAAAACTTTATAGGAAGAGAAGAAATAGCTGAAATGAAAGATGGAGTTCATTTTGTAAACCTTTCTCGTGGATTTGTAGTGGATATTGAAGCTTTAGTAGAAGGATTAAAGTCTGGTAAAATTGCTGGAGCGGCAGTAGATGTGTATCCTGAAGAACCAAGTAAAAATGGTGAGTTTAGTACTGAATTAAAAGGATTAGATAATGTGATTTTGACTCCACACGTAGGAGGTAGTACAGAAGAAGCTCAAAAGGATATCGCTGATTTTGTTCCGAATAAAATTATGGCATATATCAATTCAGGAAATACGGTAGATGCGGTTAATTTCCCAAATATTCGTTTACCTAAGCATAAAAATGCACACCGTTTTTTGCATATTCATAAAAACGTACCTGGAGTAATGGCGAAGATCAATAAAGTGTTAGCAAAGTATGAATTGAATATTACAGGACAATACCTGTCTACAGATGAAAAAGTAGGGTATGTAATTACCGATGTGGATAAAGAGTATAACCAAGAAGTAATAGCAAAACTGAAAAAAGTAGATGGTACTATTAAATTTAGAGTACTGTATTAACAAGGTTTTGATTTTATAAGAAATAAACGAGGTCCACAGATAATTTGTAGACCTCGTTTTATTTTTATTATAAGTTAGAAGCTATTATTGAGTTAGTTTTAATAGTAGAAAAGTAAATCCACGCTATAAAAAAGAGTTGTAATGGAACTCTAAACCATAAATATGAAAGTCCTTTTCCGTCATAAGTACCTGTTTGGTAATTCAAGTTTTCTAAACTAGCTTTTATGTTTGCAGGAAGCATCAATAGTAAGAAAAAGATAAGAATCCAAGCTGTTGTTCTTTTGTAAGTTGGTAATAGTAAACCTATGGCTAATATAATTTCTAAAACTCCGGTAACTAATACTAGAGTTGGTTTTAAAGGAATAAAATTCGGTATCATTTTACTCATGCCTTCAGTAAACAAAAAGTGTCCTAAAGCGGTAAATAATAGCATTGCACACATGGCCATTCTAGCAGAAAGCAGGTAATTGATGTTTTTTGAAATAAGTTTTTGCACTCCTATAGAAATTATAAAAGTTAAGAGTAAAATAAATAATGGTTTCATTGCCTAAAAAGTTTTATTCAAAATTGAAGAAACTTTTGGATGGAATCAATGAACTTGGGTTAATAAATTCGTTTTCTAATTCTACTTAATGCTTGTGGAGTTACTCCGATATATGATGCTATGTATTTTAAAGGGATATGTCGAATTAATTCGGGTCTTTCTTGAAAAAGGTTGAGATATCTTTCTTCTGGTGTATTGTTTAATAAGGATAGCTCTCGCTTTGATTTTAGTAAGAATAAATTTTCTGCATTTTTCCTCCCAATTTCATGACCAATAGTAGTGTTTTGGTAGATGTCTTCTAAATCATTAAAAGATAGTCTCCACAAAATCGTAGGGGTTAACGTTTCAATACTGTATTCTGAAGGAGTTTGTGTTAAAAAAGAATCATAAGCACTGATAAAACTATTTTTAAAAACAAATCCAAAGGTTACATCGTTTTCAATTTTAGGAATAAATAATCTTAAAATTCCTGTTTCAACAAAAGAAAGATAATTTTCCGTTGTTCCTTTGGTTAATACGATTTCCTTCTTTTGAAGTGTTGCTTTTTGGAGTTTAGAGCAAAAATAGTTTAAGTCATTTTCAGAGATGTCAGCAAAAGATTGTAAGAGTGTTTTTATTTGTTCCATATTTTATAAACTATCAAAGTCACTTAAATTTTGTTCTATAGTATTGGCTCCTTTTTGTAAAATTTGAATGTAACTAGATACATTTTCCATTTTAAATCTACTAGAAGGTCCTGATGCGCTAATGCCAGCGATAACTTTACCTTTTTTATTATAAATAGGAATGGCAATACAAACTAAACCCAATTCTGATTCCTCAATATCTAACGCAAATTGTTGCTGTTGAATTTGTAATAATTCCTTTTTGAATTTTGAAACAGATGAAATCGTGTTTTTGGTAAACGATTTTAAAGAAATCGAGTTGAAAAAAGTTTCTTGAGTTTCTATCGAAGAAAAAGCTAATAGTAATTTTCCAATGGCGCTTCCGTTAACAGGTACGTAAGAACCAATAGAGGTGCTTATTTTAAGCCCTTGTAAACTATCAGCTTTATTAATATGAAATACTTGCTGTTCTTTTAAAATGCCCAATAAAACAGTTTCTTGAATTTCTAAGGCTACCTTTTGTATTGGTTCATTGGTTAAATCTCTCAGTGATTTATATATAGAAACGCGATTGCCTAATTCAAACAACTTACTTCCCAATTGATATTTTTCGTTGTCGTTTTGTTGCACAGCATTCAACGAAACTAAAGTACTTAGTAATCGGTATACGGTACTCTTGTTATAGCCAGTTTTAGTAGCTAATTCTCTAACGCCCCATTCTTTTTTATCATTGGTAAAAGCATCTAAAACAGCAAACGCTTTGATAATGGATTGATTTAAATTTTTAGAATCTGTATTCATTTTCTCAAAAAATTATTGACTAATATAATAAAAATATGTAGATTTATAAAACGCCGTTTTATTATGTGAAACACTTTAGGTTTTATTTTGAGGTAAAAATGAAGTATCTTTAGTGTTTTAGAAATGGTTTTTAGAAATATAATAAGTATGTATAAACCAACACTTGATTACGCACAACAACTAGATAAAGAAGATAACTTAGCGCATTTAAGAGCGCAGTTTCATATTCCAAAAGATACAAAAGGAAATGACTGGTTGTATTTTACAGGAAACTCACTTGGATTGCAACCTAAACAAACGCAACAATACATTCAACAGGAATTAGATGATTGGGCAAAATATGGAGTAGAAGGGCATTTTGAAGCTCGAAATCCATGGATGCCATATCACGAGTTTTTGACAAATTCGATGGCGAAAATAGTGGGCGCTAAACCATTAGAAGTGGTAGTGATGAACACGCTAACGACCAACTTACATTTGTTAATGGTGTCGTTTTACCAACCGACTAAAACAAAGTATAAAATTGTTATAGAAAGTGACGCTTTTCCTTCGGATAGATATGCGGTACAATCGCAATTAAAATTCCATGGATTTGATACAGAAGAAGGATTGATAGAATGGAAACCTCGTGAAGGAGAAGAATTATTGCGTATTGAAGATTTAGAGAAAATAGTAAACGAGCAAGGTGATGAAATTGCCTTGTTGTTGATAGGAGGTGTGAATTATTATACAGGACAGTATTTAGATATCAAACGTATTGCAGAAATAGGGCATGCTAAAAACTGTATCGTTGGTATAGATTTAGCGCACGGTGCAGGAAATATTTCTCCAGAATTACATGATAGCGGAGTAGATTTTGCAGCTTGGTGTACCTATAAATATTTGAATTCAGGTCCAGGAAGTTTAGCAGGATTATTTGTACATGAAAAACATGCGCATAATAAAGAGTTGCCACGTTTTGCAGGCTGGTGGAACCATAATAAAGAAACTCGTTTTAACATGCGTCAACCATTTGATGTGATGCCGGGAGCAGAAGGTTGGCAGTTATCAAATCCACCAATTTTATCAATGGCAGCAATCAGAGCTTCATTAGATATGTTTGAAGAAGTAGGAATGGAAGCGTTAAGAGCCAAATCGGAAAAATTAACGGGCTATTTTGAATATTTAATCAATCAGATTGATACGGATAGAATTAAAATAATTACGCCATCGAATCCAAAAGAAAGAGGGTGTCAATTATCTATTCAAGTAAAGAATGCAGATAAAAGTTTACACAAAAAACTAACCGAAAATAATATTATAACCGACTGGAGAGAGCCTGATGTAATTCGTTGCGCACCAGTGCCAATGTATAACAGTTTTGAAGATGTATACAGGATGGTTGAAATTTTAAAAACATTGTTATAAAACAAATGAGCAAACAAGAAAACATAGTAATTATAGGTGCTGGTTTATGCGGAAGTTTATTAGCACTTCGTTTAGCACAAAGAGGCTATAAGGTAGCAATGTATGAAAGTCGTCCAGATTTACGAGTTACCGATATTTCAGCAGGACGTTCTATCAACTTAGCATTATCGGATCGCGGTTTTAAAGCGTTACGTTTATGTGGAGTGGAAGAAAAAGCACGTGAAATTTGTATTCCGATGTATGGGCGTTTAATGCATGATAGGGAAGGGAATACGTTTGCATCGAACTATTCGGGTAGAGAAGGAGAGTATATCAATTCTATTTCAAGAGGAGATTTAAACGGAATCTTATTAAATGAGGCGGAAGCACACGAAAATGTAAGCATACATTTTAATACAGAATGTACTTCGGTAGATATAGAAAATACAGTAGCACATTTTAAAAATTACAATACCAAGGAAGAGTTTTCAGTAGATGGAGATGTGATTTTTGGAACAGATGGGGCTGGATCTGCATTGAGGAAAAGCTACTATTTAGAAAGAAAATTCTTGTTTAGCTATTCACAGAATTTCTTAACACACGGATATAAAGAATTAGAAATTCCTGCAGACAAGTTAGGAAACCATCAAATAAGTAAAGATCATTTGCATATTTGGCCTCGTGGAGAGTACATGTTAATCGCGTTACCGAATTTAGATGGAAGTTTTACGGTAACCTTATTTTTGAGTTACGATGAAGGAGAATACAATTTCAATAACTTAACTTCCGAAGAAAAGATAACTGAGTTTTTTGAAAAAGAATTTTCAGATGCCTTAGCGTTGATACCAAGTATAAAAGACGAATTCTTAAACAACCCAACAGGGGCTTTAGGAACGGTAAAGTGTTCACCTTGGCATTATCAAAACAAGACCTTGTTAATGGGAGATGCGGCACACGCGATTGTTCCTTTTTATGGACAAGGAATGAATGCATCGTTTGAAGATGTAACTGTATTTGATACGATTTTAGATACACACGAAGGAGATTGGCAAGCGACTTTTAAAGCGTATGAAAAAGCACGTAAAGAAGATACCGATGCGATTGCTGATTTAGCCATCGATAATTTTTACGAGATGCGCGACCATGTTGCAAATCCATTATTTAAACAAAAAAGAAAGTTAGAAATGGATTTAGAAAAGACATTCCCTGAAGAGTATTTCTCGAAATACTCAATGGTAACCTTTAATGAAGAGATTCCGTATGCAGAAGCGATGAAAAAAGGACGTGCGCAAGATAAAGCCTTGTTAAATATGGTAGCTCATCATGATTTAGATACCATCACCGATTTGAATGAGGTGTTAAAAAAGGTGCAAGAAGAAACCAACGAGATTTTAGAAGAAGATAAAATAGCAGGATTATAAATGAATAGATATATAATATTACTAAGAGGGATTAATGTCTCGGGAAAAAACAAGCTTCCGATGGCAGAGTTACGAGATATCTTAAATGAATTAGGGTTTCAAAATGTGCAAACCTATATTCAAAGTGGTAATATTATTTTAGATTCAGAAGAAAGAAAAGAGATCGTTTGTCAGAAAATTAACGAAGCGATTGCTGCTGAATTTGGATATGATGTGCCTGTGCTAGCCAGAACACCAGAGGAATGGAAAAGTACACTAGAAAACTATCCATTTTCACAAGAAAATGAAAAAATAGTAGCTTTTACTTTTCTAGATAGAATAATCAAAGAATCAGTTATCGAAGTTAATGGAATTAACGAAGATAAATATGAAATAGTTGATGATGTGGTGTATTTGTATTGTCCATCTAGTTTTGGGAGTACTAAATTAACAAACAGTGTAATCGAAAAGAAGTTGAAAGTAACAGCAACCACCCGCAATTTAAAAACAACGATAAAACTATTAGAATTAGCAACTATTTAATAAAAACAGAACGTCATTCCGAGCATAGCGAAGGAATCTCATCATAAAAGATTGCTTCAACTTTTAAAAGTTTCGCAATGACGATAAAAAATATAAAACATGGACAGTAAAGTAATCAAAGGAAAAGCGATACCAAGAGGGAAATTTCCGCATGTAAAACAAGTAGGAGATTTTATTTATGTATCAGGAACAAGTTCTCGTAGACCTGATAATTCTTTTGAAGGTGTTGAGGTAGATGAGTTTGGAACGACCAACTTGGATATTAAAAAACAAACACGAGCGGTAATAGAAAACATTCGAGATATTTTAAACGAAGTCGGTGCTGATTTATCTGATATTGTTGATGTAACTTCATTCTTGGTAAATATGAATGATTTTGGAGGGTATAATGAAGTATATGCTGAGTACTTTGACTATAACGGACCAACGAGAACAACCGTAGCTGTACATCAATTACCGCACCCACATTTATTGATTGAAATTAAAGTGGTGGCTTATAAGAAACAATAGAAAGGAGTGTTAGGTTTTAATCAACATAAACGAGAGTTAATTGAAAAGGGTTTTTCTATAACTAGTACTATTTTTAGTGATGAAGAAATAGAAAACCTTAAGAAGTTAATAAATAGTCCTAAAGACACTTATGCGATAAGACAGTTGTTTGTAAATAATCCTGCAATAATGGAAATTGTTCTTTCAAACGATAAGTTCAAGAGGTTAATTTCTGAAGTTTGTGAAGATGATTACTTTATTACAAAAGCTATTTATTTTAATAAACCAGCAAAATCCAATTGGTTTGTATCACATCATCAAGATATTAGTATAAGTGCAGAAAATAAAATTGAAGCAGAGAATTACACAAATTGGACTAATAAAAAAGGACAGTTGGGAGTAGTTCCACCATTAGAAATTTTAGAAAATACAGTAACATTTAGAATTCATTTGGACGATACAGATGAAACTAATGGAGCTTTAAAAGTAATACCTAAATCTCATAGCAAAGGGTTTATAAGGGTTGATGAGAAGTTTAAGGTTCAAGAACATGGAGAAGAACAACTTTGTAAGGTTAGAAAAGGGGAAGTAATGTTAATGAAACCTTTATTGTTACACGCGTCTCAAAAATCTATTTCGAGTACCGATAGGTCTGTAATACATATGGAATTATGTAATAGAAATATTCCCATGGGATGGTTAGAAAAAAAAGAGATAGTATGAAGATTCTAAATTACATAAACGGAGAGTTTGTTAATCCAGTAAAAGGAAATTATATAGATAACTATAATCCATCTATTGGAGAAGTGTATGGGCAAATTCCTAATTCTACTACTGAAGATGTAGAAAAAGCATATCAAAGTGCCAAAGCTGCCTTTAAGCACTGGTCAAATACTACCTTAAACAAACGTAGAGATATTCTTTCTAAAATAGCACAGTTAATTCAACAGAGATTACCAGAATTGGCAAAAGCAGAGGCTAAGGATAATGGAAAACCATTAAGTTTAGCAACGGCGATTGATATTCCGAGAGCCTCATCAAATTTTCAATATTTTGCAGATGCAATTACGCAATTTTCATCCGAAGCGCATGAAAGTGTTGGTTTAGGAGCTATGAATTTTACGTTACGTCAACCGATTGGTGTAGTGGCATGTATTTCTCCTTGGAACTTACCACTCTATTTATTCACATGGAAGATTGCCCCAGCAATAGCAGCAGGAAATTGTGTGGTAGCAAAACCAAGTGAGGTTACACCAATGACCGCTTATTTATTAGGTGAGATTTGTAATGAAGCAGGTTTGCCTAAAGGGGTGTTAAACATAGTTCACGGATTAGGAACTACCACAGGACAAGCTATTATAGAACATCCAGATATCAAAGCAATTTCATTTACTGGAGGTACCGCTACAGGAGCACATATAGCTCGTACAGCAGCACCTATGTTTAAGAAGTTATCGTTGGAGTTAGGAGGTAAAAATCCAAATATCATTTTTGCGGATTGCGATTATGAAAATATGTTGGCAACTACAGTTCGTTCTTCATTTGCAAATCAAGGTCAGATATGCTTATGTGGAAGTAGAATTTTTGTAGAAGAAAGTATCTATGAGCAATTCAAAAAAGATTTTGTTCAGAAAGTATCGCAATTGAAAATAGGGAATCCTTTTGATGAGGATACTAATGTTGGAGCCTTGGTGTCGAAACCTCATTTAGAAAAGGTAAAATCATATATAGATATTGCAGAACAAGAAGGAGGGAAAATTCTATATGGAGGTGACAGAGTCACTGTCAAGAATTGTGAAAACGGGTACTATTTACAACCGACGATTATAGAAGTTTCAAGTAATCAGTGTAGATTAAATCAAGAAGAGATTTTTGGACCCGTAGTAACGTTGATGTCTTTTAAAACGGAAGAAGAGGCATTACAATTAGCTAATGATGTGGTATATGGATTGTCATCAACATTATGGACAAACAATTTGACGAGAACCATGCGATTGTCTAAAGAATTACATACAGGAATTGTTTGGGTAAATACTTGGTTATTACGTGACTTAAGAACGCCATTTGGAGGTCAAAAAGCGAGTGGAGTAGGACGTGAAGGTGGTTTTGAAGCTTTACGCTTTTTTACAGAACCCAAAAATGTATGTATAAAATATGAATAAGGAAATAAAAGAAAAAATAATTGCTGTTTGTGAAGAGAAAATTGCAAAAAAAGGAGAAAATGTAGGGCTTTCGTTTTATGCATTTTTCAAAAATAAAAATGACAATCCGAAAGTACTGATGGAAGTGGCTACTTGGTGGATTCAGACACACCAATTAGATCATTTTGAGAAAGCGGTTAAGATTAAACAAATGATTCAGAATAACGAATAAAATGAATTTAGATATACAACATAAAAACGCCTTGGTATGTGGTAGTACTCAGGGAATAGGTAAAGCAGCAGCAATACAATTAGCTCAAGAAGGAGTAAATGTAACTTTAGTAGCTCGTAGCGAAGATAAATTAAAAGCGGTGTTAGCTGAGTTACCTAATGACAATCAAAATCATGGATATTTAGTTGCTGATTTTACAAATCCAACAGATTTAAAAGAGAAGTTAGAGGCAACAAATTTACAGTTTCATATTTTGGTAAATAATACAGGAGGTCCAGCAGGAGGTCCGGTGTTTAATGCTACCTTAGAAGAGTTTGAGCGTGCTTTTACCATGCACTTAAAATGTAACCATGTATTGGTACAGGCGGTGGTTCCGTTTATGAAAGAACAAAATTATGGTAGAATTATTAATGTAATTTCTACTTCAGTAAAACAACCTCTAGATGGTTTAGGAGTGTCGAATACCATTCGTGGTGCAGTTGCTAATTGGAGCAAAACCTTAGCGAATGAGTTAGGACAATTCGGAATTACAGTGAATAATGTATTACCAGGAGCTACAGCAACGGAACGTTTGACAGAAATTATCAATAATAAAGCTGCTAAAACAGGTAAAACTGTTGAAGAAGTTGCCGAAATGATGAAAAATGCATCGCCTGCAAAACGTTTTGCGAAACCTGAAGAAGTAGCGAATGCTATTGTGTTTTTAGCAAGCGAAAGAGCAAGTTTTATCAACGGAATTAACGTTCCTGTAGATGGAGGAAGAACAAAAAGTTTGTAAGCATATAGAATCAATACAAATTTAAGTAACTTTATAAAGTTTCCGTCATTATGAGGAAGTATGACGAAATAATCTCAAGAATAAAATAACGGATTGCTACAGCAAATTGAAATTTGTTTCGCAATGACAAAATCTAAATAAAATGAGCAAGTTAGTACAACCTTTGAATTTCAAAAAGTGGATTGATGAAAATCGTCATTTATTAAAGCCACCAGTAGGAAATAAACAAGTTTGGGATAATGGTGAATATATCGTAATGGTTGTTGGAGGCCCTAACAATCGTAAAGATTATCACTACAACGAAACACCAGAGTTTTTCTATCAATTAGAAGGAGATATGGTGCTGAAAATTATTGACGACAAAGGTGAAATGATAGATGTTGAAATTAATGAAGGAGATATTTATTTGCTACCAGGTAAAGTACCACACTCACCACAACGTAAAGCGAATACGGTAGGTTTGGTTATCGAATATCCACGCGATGAAGGTATGATGGATGCTTTAGAGTGGTATTGTGAAAATTGCGGACATCAATTATATCGAGAAGAATTTGCTCTAGACAATATTGAAACGGATATGCCAATAATTTTTGATAAGTATTATTCTGATAAAGAAAAGTGTACTTGTGATAAATGTGGTACTGTAATGGAAGCTCCTAATAAGATAAAGTAATTTATTGTTTCTGAGAAGGTTGGAATTTAATCAAAATATAATCGTCATTACGAGGAAGAATGACGAAGTAATCTCAAACTAAAAAAAATGATTGCCACGGCTAAAGCCTCGCAATGACAATAAAAATGGAAAAACGCAAATTAAGAATAAACGGACATTCACATTTGTTACCTTACCCAGAGCAAATTCCGCAGTTTATGAAAGACAAAGGAATTTTTTGGGTAGATAAGGACAGAAAGTTCATGCTACAAAAAGATTGGAGTCGTCCAGTAACGGATTCTAGTTTCTTTTTAGATGAAAAACTAGCATGGATGGAGCATTTTAAAATTGACCATGCGGTGGTGCTGAACTTATCTCAATTATATGGAAATGGTTTACGCTTAGAAGAGATGAAACAAGCCTTACGTTTTCAAAATGATTTTAATGCGCGTGTACAGCACGATCACCCAGATAAGTTTACTTGTGGTTTTGTGGTGCACCCAGGATTTGTTCGTGGTGCTTTATGGGAAATAGAACGTTGTGTTGAGGTATTGGGAATGCGTTTGTTGTGTTTACCAACACACTATATGGATACCATTGGTACTTGGCGTTGTATTTTTGATGAAGAGAACGAGCCTATTTTTGAATTAGCTGATAAATACAATTTAGCGGTTGAAATTCATCCGTATGATGGAGAGAAATTTATCAAACTACAAAATACCAGTTGGCGCTTTCACTTAATTTGGATGTTGGCGCAATGTGCAGATGCATATCACTTCTTAACTTTAAATGGATATTATGAAAAGTACCCAAATATGCGCGTGTGTTTTGCTCATGGAGGTCAGTTAGCACAAATGAATTTAGGACGTCGTATACAAGGATTTGACGGAAGACCTGATTTGTTTGAAGGAAAACAACATCCTCGTAAAGCGGTTGGGCATAAAAATATTTTCTTTGATACACTGGTTCATGATACAGGTTCTTTAGGGTTATTGATCAAAAATCAAGGATCAAAACAAGTGCTAATAGGATTGGATGATCCGTATCCGTTAGGTGAGATGGAAAGTGAAAATCAGTCATCTTATCCAGGAAAAATTTTAGATTTAGCGATTGACAGAAATATTATTACAGAAACAGAACGTGATGAGATGTGGGAGGATAATGTATTACAATGGTTGTTTGGTGATGACGAGAAAGCTAAAAAAGAGTTAGTTTCTAAAATTCTAAAATAGAAGAAGCAGACATAAAAAAACCCGAAGTATTTACTTCGGTTTTTTGTTTTATAAACTGTTTAAGTTACCAAGTAGTTTAACTAATTTACTTTTTGTTTTAGCATATTCATATTGGTTTTTAATTTCTTTTAACTTACTTTCAATTAGCTTTACTTCTCTATAATTGACTAAGAATATAGAACTTTCACCTAAAGAGAATTTTCGTTCTTCACTTTTTACAAGAGTTGTATAATCATTTACAAGGTTTTTTAAAATATCATTTTGTTTCTGATACGATTCAATTTCTTGTTTGGTAGCAGTAACCTTGTTCTGTATAGAAACTCTAGTTGAAGCAATTTCAAAATTGATATCTTGAAGTTTAACTTTAGCGAGTTTTAAATCACCTCTAGATTTTCTTAAAAATAAAGGAATGCTAACCTGTAGTGAATTTTTATAATTGGCTACATCAAAAGCATCTAAATTACTTACTTTAGAGCTTAAAAAGTTATATTGAAAATCTACTTTAGGTAGTAAATTGTTTATCATTAACAGCTTATTAATATTCAGGTTGTTTTTCTTTAGTTCTAATAGTTTTAATTTAGGGTGATTGTCAAAATTATCAGGAAACAATGAACTCACAGAAGTGTTTAAAATCGCGTCAATATTAGAAATAGTATTGGCGTCCGGAATCATGTTTTCTTTTAATTCCATAGGAATGTTGTTGCCAATCCATAAGAAATTAGCCAATTCAAATTTTGATTTGACGTATTTTATCTTCGATTTTTCTAGATCTAATTGTCTGTTTTTTAAATTAATATTAGCTTCTAAGGTGTCTATAGCAGGTTTGTCACCAGCCTTAAAACTTTTAATTACATTTTGTAGTCTTGTATCAGCATTGGTATAATATTCTTTATATACTTCGTAACTTTGATAGTACTGTAACCAATTTAAATAGGCAGAAATAGCTTCAAACAAAATATCGTTCACCAATAATTGTTGTTCGAGTTTACCTTGCTTTGCATATAATTTTGCTTGTTTTAAGGTAGCCATTCTTTTATTGATGAATAGGTTTTGAGCTAAAGAAACAGTAACTCCAACACTATATAAACCATCTTCAGGAGTTTTAAATTCAGGGTTTAAATATTGACCAGAATTATTTTCATAACTACCTTTCAATTCCACTCCGTACCATGTAGGGATTTTAAAAGTGGAATTCAGTTTTTTGTAGTACTCAGTATCTTTAAACTCTTTTCTGCTGTAATCTATCTCTATTTTTGGATCAAAAGCTCCTCTAGCTTTTAATAATTTTGCTTCGTTAGTACTAGTAATAAGTTCAGCTTGTTTTATTATTGGATGGTACTTTTTTACATACCCTAAATATTCTTCTAAACTCAGCTGAGTCGTTAGTTCGTTTTGAGAAAAGGAAGCAAAACTTAGAAATAAGAAAATGATATATAGTTTTTTCATTATTTATCTTCCTTTGATTTATAGTTTTTGTTTTTTGGTTGGTAAAAGTTAGGAGGGAAGCTGTTGAGTTGCCTCCATAATTCATACCATATAGGTACATTTTCTAACATGGCAATAGTTTTTGCTCCTGATCCAACCCTAATAGCTTTGGGCCAAGGTTCGTCATTGCTATCAGGAACAATTAATACACGGTATTTACCATTACTGCTGATGAAGTTTTCTATAGCTACAATTTTAGCTCCATAGGTTCCGTAGGATACATTAGGCCAACCGCTGAATACCATTGCAGGCCAACCATCAAATTGAACACGAACACTTTCACCAGTGTGTATTAATGGTAAATCGATAGGTTGGATGTACATTTCAACAGCTAAATCGTAATTAGCGGGCATAATATTAACAAGTTGTTCGCCTTCTTTAAAGGTTTCCCCAATCCCTGATTTTATTGTTTTATTAATATATCCGTCTTGTGGAGCTGTTATGTATAATAAAGAGCTACGTTTGTTATAATTGGCTAAACTGGTTTCTAATTTAGATACTTGCACATCTGTGTCATAAGCATCAGATTGAGCTGTGTATAAACTACTTTCTGCTTTAGAAAGTTTATCAATATAAGAAGCTTGTATGCTACTAATACTCAGTTGAGCATTAATAAGATCGTTTTTTGAAGTTAAAAATTTGTTTTCTTGAGAGACTAATTTTGCTGTGAGTTCTTGAAGTTTAGCTCTTTTTTCTTCCACGTCTTTTACAGCTTTCAACCCTTCTTTTTGAAGTGTAAGTGTTCTGTCTAATTGAGTTTGACCAATGTTTTGTTTTATTTCGGCTGCTTTTAAATCAATACTATCACTTTTAACTTTTAAATGGGCTTGTTTCAACTTGTTTTTAGCTTGTTCTAATTTTAAAACACGCTCATTTTGAATAGCAGCTATTTGCTTTTGTAAAGCACTTATTTTGTTTGTGTACGCTTTAGCAGATAGATTTTTTGAGTTTAACTGTTTGTCGGTTCTTTCAGCTAATTTAGTGTCAAAATATTCACTCTTTATTTCAGAAATTCTTAAAATGGTGTCTCCTTTTTTTACCAAATCTCCTTCTTGTACAAACCACTCTTCAATACGTCCAGGAATTTGAGACTGCAGTGTTTGTGGACGTTGATCAGGTTTTAAAGTAGTCACTTTACCATTACTGGATACGTTTTGAGTCCAAGGCAAAAACAAGATTATTAAAAGTAACATTGAAAAGAAAAGTAAAAACTTTTTAAACCGCTTGTGATATTCTTTTGTAAAAATTTCTTTTCCAGACTCAAGCTTAGTTAAGTCTATTTGATTGGAAACTTTATTATTTGATATATTTAACATGGTTGCCTACGATTTAAAGTTAGTGATACTACCTTTTTGAAGAGTAATTTGCTTATTACATTTTTCTTTCCAGTTTTCATTTCTACTAATGATAATTAAGCTCCATGGCTGAGAAGGGTCTGTAATAAAATTAATGATTTTTTTTGCCTCATCTTTTTCAAATTGATCAAGAGGATCTTCTAAAATTAACAGTTTAGGCTTTTTTATAATAGCTCTTGCTAGTATAAGTTTTTTAGCAATGGTGTAACCTATAAGTTTACCTTCAGGCTTTAAACTGGTGTTTAAACCTTTAGGTTGTTGTTTTAAGAATTCGGTTAATCCAACAATTTTAAATGTTTCATAAATCTCATTATCACTAATTGAAGTATCTCCAAAAGTTACATTTTCTCTTATAGTTCCTTCAAAAGGAGTTTCCCCGTTTAATGAAAGTCCTAAATTAGCTCTGTAATCATTAATGAAAAGACTTTTTAGTGATAAATCATTTACAAAAATATGTCCAGAGGTAGGTTCTATTAAACCTGATATAAGTTTTATAAGACTCGATTTTCCTGAGTTACTACTTCCTTGAATTAAAATTCGGTCACTAGGTTTTATATCAAAAGAAATATTGTTCAGTATAGGTTTGTCCTCTGTTTTTATATTGTATGAAACATCTTGTATTTCAATAGAGAAGGGTCTATCATTATTAACATTTGTACCTTGTTGTGATTCAATAGGTTTATCAGCAACTTGACCAAGCTTTTCAATAGAGGTAAGAACATCATAAAAAGATTCTAATCCCAAAATTAATTTTTCAACAGAGTTGATGATTAATAAAATAATGATTTCAGCAGCGACAAATTGACCTATGTTCATTTGTTGGGTTAATACTAAAAAACCTCCCATAAATAACAGTCCTGCGGTAACAATTACTTTAAAGCTAATCATTTGGATGTATTGCATTACTAAAACTTTAAAATGACTTTCTCTTGATTTTAAATAATCATTAACCAATGCATCGCTCTTTTGAAGAGCTAAGCTTGTTTTACCAGATAGCTTAAAGCTAATAATTGTTCTAGCAATTTCTTGTAGCCAGTGAGCAACTTTGTATTTGTTTTTTGATTCACTTAAACTTGTTTCTAATCCACTTTTTGCCGTGTATTTGAATACTACGAATATTAATGTAAGTACCAATAAACCAAATATTATAAAAAAGGAATGATAGAATGATAATAAAAGTAGTGCAAAAATGATCTGTATAAGAGCAGAAGGAACATCAAGTAAAATCTTTGAAAATCCTTTTTGAATAGTTAAAGTATCAAAAAATCTATTGGCTAATTCTGGTGGATAGTAGTTTCTCAATCCACTCATTTTAAGCTTAGGAAATCGATAACTTAATTCTATTGATGCTCTTGTAAAAATTCTTTGTTGGATGGTTTCTATAATCCTGAATTGCATGAGTTTTAAAATACCACTAAAAGCTACACCACCAGTAACAAGTATTATAAGAACAACCCATGATGCTGAAATTTGAGCTGCTTGTAAGAGGTTTATAATTGCTTGAATCCCCAATGGAAGTGATAAAGCTACAATCCCTTCAAAAATGGCATAATAAGCTATTTGCAACGTGTCTTTTTTCTCAAGTTTTACTAATCCTAAAAAACGTTGCCAAGGGGTCAATTGATTATTTTCTTTCATCAGAGAGTGTTTTTAGGGTTAAGTTAATAAAAAAAGATGTTGGAGATGTTTCATCATTACAATTAGTTAATGATTTAAAGTGTTGTTTAAGAAACTGTTGATGCAAAGCACCATCAATTATGGTACTCGCTAATGTTAGAGGATGTTCATAAGAATTGTTGTACAATAATATTATTTCAGCAAAACGTTTTATCACTTCTTTGTATAGCTTAAAAACACCTTCTTTATTTTCGGTATCTACTTCTTTAGTTAAGTAAGATTTAGAGTTCTCGTTAATGATAATTGAGTTTAATAAAACTTCATTAACATGAGAAAAGTTACTGTCTTGTTTAGTGGTTTTGGTAACAACCTCAATAGCTTTCAGTAATTTTTTTTTAGGGTTTTGGATACTGTATGTTTCAAGAACCAATTGGTATTGAATCCATCCCCAATACCATGAAGTTAAATATATTAGTAGCTTGTGCTTGCTTTCAAAATATCGATATATAGAACTCTCATTTGATCCAATTAACGTACCCAATTTTTTAAAATTAAAGTTTTCAAAACCAATATCTTCAATTAAGATAATGCTATTTTCTATGATTCTTTTTCCTAAATCAGATGTTTCAGGGTCTTTAATATAAATTCCTGACGGTATTTCTATTTTTAAATTTGATAGTAGATTTTTCATAAATAAAAATTGATAGCGCAAAATTAATAGCTTTACTATTAAAACTGAAAATATTTATGTTAATTACATCTTAATGTTTTTGCTAAAAGAATTATGAATTTGGTATACCTTTTAAAGAAAGTGAAGCTAAGGGGTTGGGTAGTAGATTTATAGTGTAGAGAGAAGAATTTAAGTTTATAAAACAAAAAAATCCGAAGCTAATGCATCGGATTTTTTAAAAAATATTTTGTCTTTTCTTACTTAAAAACAGAAGAGATAGTAAGAGCAACTTCGTCCCATGTTTTAGAAACACCATCAGCTCCTTTGTGTAAATCTTTACAAGCTGTATTTAATGAGTCTAAAGCATTTTGAGCTTGCCAATCTGAAATATTCATGGTAGCATTTAAATTGAACTCTTTTTCTTTTAAGGTATATTTAAAAGGAAGTTTTTTAGTAACGTTATTCATTGTTAAGTCAGCATAACCAATAGAATCATTTTCTAAAACTAACTTACCAGAAAGTAATTCTGTTTTATCCATAATTCCGAAGAAAAACTTCTTGATTTTGAAATCTCGACTAGTATCTGAGGTAAAAATACTACTAACAGGGATAGAGAATTCAGCATTATTGATTGCTTCTTTAGCTGTATTACCTTCACCACCACCAGTTATGTTTACTTTTTGAAATTGACCTTTAACAGGCACTTTCTCTGTAGTTTTATAAGCCACCCAATTTATAGAGTTATTAGCATCTTGTAAAACAAATGCAGCTTTTTTTTCTGTTGTAACTTCTTCTTTTGTAGTTTCTGTTTCTTTTTTTACTTCTGATTTACAAGAAATCATTTGAGAAATTGTAAAACAGATAATTAAAGAATAAACGATTTTTTTCATGAGGTTTATTTTATGATTGAATTTACTAATTTAATATATTCTTTTTTAGCTTCCTTTACTCCCATACCTCTTAATTGCATCCAAGCATTAAATTTAAAAGCATTTCGCAAGTCGCTATTGTCGTTAAATGTAAATCGATCACCTTTTACAGCTTGTTTATAGTAAGCGTATAATCGCAGCATTACATCAGGGGGAAGCTTTTCCTCCAAATCAGAAGCTATTTTAAAGGCTTCTTGAAACATTAAATCTAAATCATCATCTTCCATAACTAGAGTAATTATGTGTGGAGGGGTTACATTATATAATGTATATACAAATATACGAAGGGAGCAAGGAAAAACAAGCTATCTAATCGATCTAATAATCCTCCATGACCAGGCATAATTGTTCCACTATCTTTTATATTAGCTTGTCGTTTAAATTTAGACTCTACTAAATCGCCCAAAGAGCCAAAAATAGCTACAATAATTGAAATAATAACCCAGTTAAGTGTAGAGAAGTTCTCTGAATACTGGCCAATGATAAAACCAGCAATAATAGAGAATACCAAACCGCCAATAAACCCTTCTATCGTTTTTTTAGGAGATACTGTTTCAAATAATTTTCTTTTTCCAAAGTTTTTACCTACTAAAAAAGCGAAACTATCGTTAGTCCAAATAATTAAAATGATATAAATAATAATATTTGGATAATAGTTATTGTTAATAAAAGGAAGATTCATTAAAAAGTAAAAAGGCAAGATTAAGTAGATAATTTGCAAAAAAACTTTTTGACTGAATGTTTCAGTTTTAATCGGTTTAGTGCTTATTAGTAAGTATAATAAGATAGACAACCCAACTAAAGTGGCTCCTAGTAAAAAGGGATTGTAGTTGATTGTAGTTTGCACAGACATATAAACTACACAAGCTAAAAGTATATATGGAATAATATTTTTGAATTGCAAAAGTTTTGACAATTCCCAAATACAAACCGTAGCAAATATAGCCAGTAAACCTATATATGTTTCCGCAGAAAAAAGTATTGCAGAAATAAATAGGATAGCGTAAACAAGTGCAGAAAGAGTTCTTGTTAAAAGATTAGACATATTTTAAAGGTCTTCGAATAGCAGCAAATATAAATTTTTTGTGTTATTATTTCCATAACTTAAAAAATTATCATCTTCAACCTCAAATTTATAATTCTTAATAGAACTAATATTGGTTGGGATATTACCACTAAAGTGTGTTTTTATACCAGTTAATCCTTCTCCTGTATTTTTTACCAATTGGCTTGTCGTAGCATATACAATAAAATGTTTAGAATACGTGGCTAATTTGTGACTACCCAGTTGGTTTGAAGAAAAAAGTATTTCACCTCTGTCTGCAATCAAGTGCTCACAAGAAGTAAAAAAAGGTATCGATTCTGAGGAATGTGCTTGTACGGCTACATCAATTTTTTCAGTAATTTTTAATAAATCAAAATCAGTACAAGTAATTTTATTCCAGTTGTTTTCTTGTAAAATGTGTTTTAAATTATTCGCAACTTCATTAATAGATGTAGAGTATAAAAACTTACCTCCTTTATTAATAAAGTTATGAACAAAGGAATCATCTAAAGATAAATGAACTACTTGCTCATTAATTTTCTTGTCTTTAGATGATTCTTGATATGTTTTAAATAATTTTTTGAAAAAGTTCATTCAAATAAAAACTATTCTTCTGTTGTAATTTTTGTTTCTTCCTTGTTGTCAAACGGTCTGTCACCAAAAATTTTGACTAAATCGTCTTTAAAGATAACTTCTTTTTCAAGCAATAATTCAGCTAACTCTGTTAACTTATCTCTGTTGTGATCAAGTATATCAATAGCTCTTTTGTATTGATTTTCTATGATTTCAGAAATTTCTTCGTCAATTTTTTGAGCTGTAGCATCACTATAAGGCTTTACAAAAGCGTCATTTCCTGATGAGTCGTAATAAGTAATATTACCAACTTTATCATTCAATCCGTAAACAGTAACCATAGCGCGAGCTTGTTTAGTAACTTTCTCTAAATCACTTAACGCTCCAGTTGAGATTTTATTGAAAATTAACTTTTCAGCAGCTCTACCTCCCATAGTAGCACACATTTCATCTAGCATTTGTTCAGTTTGAACAATTTTTCTTTCCTCAGGAAGGTACCAAGCAGCACCTAACGATTGTCCACGAGGAACGATAGTAACTTTTACTAAAGGAGCAGCATGTTCAAGCATCCAACTTACAGTGGCATGACCAGCTTCGTGAAAAGCAATTACTTTCTTTTCTTTTGGAGTAATAACCTTGTTTTTCTTTTCTAAACCACCAACTATTCTATCAACAGCATCTAAGAAATCTTGGTGCTCAATGGCATTCTTACCTTTTCTAGCAGCAATCAAAGCAGCTTCGTTACAAAGGTTAGCAATATCAGCACCAGAGAAACCAGGAGTTTGTTGAGCTAAAAATTCTAAATTAACATTTTCTGCTAATTTTAGCGGTTTAATATGTACGTTAAAAATTTCTCTACGTTCATGTAGGTCTGGTAAGTCAACATAAATTTGACGATCAAAACGACCTGCACGCATCAAAGCTTTATCTAGTACATCTGCACGGTTTGTTGCTGCCAATACAATAACATTAGTGTCAGTGCCAAAACCGTCCATTTCAGTAAGTAGTTGGTTTAAAGTGTTTTCGCGCTCATCATTTCCGCCTGTCATACTATTTTTCCCTCTGGCACGTCCAATGGCGTCAATTTCATCAATAAAAATAATTGAAGGCGACTTTTGTTGAGCTTGTTTAAATAAATCACGAACACGAGATGCTCCAACACCAACAAACATTTCAACAAAATCTGAACCAGATAAAGAAAAGAATGGTACTCCAGCTTCACCAGCAACAGCTTTGGCTAATAAGGTTTTACCAGTACCCGGAGGTCCTACTAATAAAGCTCCTTTAGGAATTTTACCTCCTAATTTGGTGTATTTTTCTGGGCTTTTTAAAAAGTCTACAATTTCTTGTACTTCCTCTTTGGCGCCTTCTAAACCAGCAACATTTTTAAAGGTAGTCTTAACTTTGGTGTTTTCGTCAAAAAGTTTAGCCTTTGATTTACCGATGTTGAAAATTTGTCCACCAGCACCGCCGCCACCAGCAGCTCCTGACATTCTTCTCATAAAGAAAAGCCAAATAGCAATAAGTAAGATAAAAGGAAGGAAGCTGATGATGGTATCCATCATGCTAGTTCTTTCAATATTTACTTTATCGAAATCAAGATTTTTTTCTTGCTTTTCTTTATTGATTTCATTTTCAAAGTTTTGCAAATCTCCAAAATTGTAAGTGTACAAAGGAGTACCACTTCTGTAAAAAGGAGAGTCTGCTAATTTTTTGTGTTCTTCTTTCTTTTCTGCCTCAGGTTTTAAAAATATTTGAGCAAGACTATTGTTTTCAACAACAATTTTTTGAATATCGTTTGCTTGAAGAATTTTAGTAAACTCGTTTTTAGAAATATTGCGAGACCCTAAGTTACTGGAATTAAAGAAACTTAACCCTAATAGTATAACTAAAATAGGAATGTATAACCAAAACGAATTAAAAGTAAATTTTGGCGCATTTTTTTTATTATCACTCATAAAAAGGTGTCTAAATTGTTAGCAATTAAGCTGGATTAATTTCGGTGATTTTTGCATCACCCCAAAGGCTTTCTATATCGTAAAACTCACGTACTTGTTTTTGAAAGATGTGAACAACCACATTTACGTAGTCCATAAGTACCCATTCAGAGTTTGCTTGCCCTTCTATGTGCCAAGGTTTATCTTTAAGTTCTTTACTTACTACTTTTTGTACGGAACCAGAAATGGCATTGACTTGTGTGTTTGAATTACCTGAACAAACTACAAAATAATCACAAACAGTATTTTCTATCTCTCTTAAATCTAGTAGTTGGATGTCTTCACCCTTTACATCATCAATCCCTTTAATAATCACAGCTATTAGATCGTCTGTGTTTGTTTGTTTTATTGTCATTAAAAAAAATTAAGTTTTAGCAAAGTTATTATTTTTTTGCGAGTAATTTATGTAATATTGATACTTGTTTTACTCACAAAATCTGTATGAAAATAATCAAACTTAATGCCATTGATTCTACCAATACTTTTTTAAAGAATATGGTGTCAAAAATGTCTATTGATGATTTTACAGTAGTAGTAGCTAAAACTCAAACAAAGGGTAGGGGGCAAATGAACTCAGAATGGGTGGTAGAAGAAGGTAAAAACCTGACTTTTAGTGTGTATTCAAGCTTTATAGGCTTAGATGTTACCAATCATAAGTATCTTAATTTCTGTGTTTCCCTAAGTGTATACGAAGCGCTGAATGACCTAAAACTACCTGATTTAAAGGTGAAATGGCCTAACGACATTCTGTCAGGAAATAAAAAATTAGCAGGAATTTTAATTGAAAACTCATTGAAAGTAAGTAACATAAGTTCTTCTGTAATAGGAATAGGGGTGAATGTAAATCAAGATTCATTTTCAAAAAAGTTACCCAATGCTTCTTCAATAAAAATGATTTTAAAGAAAGAAATTGATTTGGATGTTTTACTAGATAATATTCTTTCTAAAATGAAAGATAAGTTTGATCTTTTAGCTAAAAAAGAATTTCAGCTTTTAGAAAAGGCGTACTTACAAGTGTTGTATAAAAAAAATGTTCCAACTATGTTTAAGAATAGTCAGAACATTTTATTTATGGGTAAAATTATTGGAGTTTCAAAAAGCGGAAATCTCCAAATAGAATTAGAAAACGAAACAATTCAAGAATTTGGTTTGAAAGAGGTTTCGTTTGCTAGTTTATAATTTTGCTAAATTTTCAGTTAAAGTACCTATGAACTTAGTTAAAGGAGCTTTAACCATCATTGCCATCATTGCGTTAAATTCACCATCAAATTTTAAAGTTACCTCACTTTCATTTTCTGATGTTTCATTGATGTCAGCAGCTAGAGTAAAAGGCAATTTACTACTTGCAGCACCTAAAGTTACATTCGAATATTCGGTTTTATCTTTCATTACCAATCTAATCTCTGGCATTCCTTTTAAACCAAAGATAAAGCTATCGCCATCCACTTCAAATTTTTGAGTGTTTTCAGGCATTAATTGCTCAAAGTTTTCAAGTTTAGTTAAAAAATCGAATAAATCTTTAGATGATTTTTTTACTGTTACTGTATTTCCTTCTATGTTCATTATTGTGCTGTTATTTTTCGTTTTGTTTCCACTTACTAGGCTCAACTCTCCAATCTTCTAAAGTACGAAGTTCTTCACTAGTAATATATTTACTGTCTAAAGCTTGTTCTAATAAGTACTCATAGTTACTTAAAGTAGTAAGCTCTACACCATCTTTTTTAAAGTTTTCCGACGCAATTTCAAATCCATAAGAAAAAATAGCGATCATACCTTTTACATTAGCATGGGCTTCTTTAAGTGCTGTCACTGCATTTAAACTACTTTTTCCTGTACTGATTAAATCTTCAATTACAACCACATTTTGACCACTTTCAAGGTGTCCTTCAATTTGATTTTGTCTTCCGTGTTTTTTAGGTTCAGGTCTTACATACACAAAAGGGACTCCTAGTTCTTGGGCAACTAATACTCCTATAGCTATGGCACCAGTTGCTACCCCAGCAATAACATCTGGTTTTCCGTGTTTTTCCTCAACTAATTTAGCAATTTCTTCTTTCAAAAAATTTCTAACAGTTGGGTAGGATAATGTAATTCTGTTATCACAATAAATAGGCGATTTCCACCCAGAAGCCCAAGTAAATGGAGTTTGTGGGTTTAATTTTATAGCTTTAATTTGCAAAAGAAGCTCGGCAGTTTTTTTTGCTGTATCTTTGTTAAAATCCATAGCACAAATGTATAAAGTTTTTGTCAATGATAAGCCAATAATTTTTACAACTTCATTTAAAAATGAAGATAATTACCCCGTTTATATTTACAAAAATGAAAGCATAGAAGAGCTTATTTATAAGTTAAAAATAGGGGAACTAAAAGGGCTTTATTTGTTTTCGAATAATTTAGCTGAAACTTGGAAAGTTTTTAGAATAAAATTCAAAGTAATTATTGCAGGAGGCGGATTGGTTTTAAATAATCACAATGATGTTTTGTTCATTTATAGAGGTAACAAATGGGATTTACCAAAAGGGCGCATTGAGAAAGGTGAGGAAATTGAAGAAACAGCCATTAGGGAAGTTGAGGAAGAATGTGGGATTGAAAATCTTACCATTAAAAGAAAATTGTTGGTAACCTATCACTTATTTGCACAACAAAATGAATATCGTTTAAAAGAAACCCATTGGTATTTGATGCACTCTGATTATGAAGGAATTTTAACTCCTCAGTTAGAAGAAGGAATTACAGATGTAGCGTTTAAAGATAATGAAGCTGTAAAGGAAGCATTGAAAAATACCTATGAGAACATTCAACTTGTCTACGATTCATACATAAACAAGGTAAGTTAATGACACTATGTCACAAAAAACTACCTATATCTTTTCTTTTTCTGCCAAAATAATAGCTAAAGTTTAATGGCATACACTTTGACTATTTACTACTCGTAAATTTGAATTAAAAACTTTAAAAAGAGAAATAAAGATTATGAGTAAAATTATTGGTATAGATTTAGGTACTACAAACTCATGTGTTTCTGTAATGGAAGGAAATGAGCCAGTAGTAATTCCAAATGCTGAAGGAAAAAGAACTACACCTTCTATTGTAGCATTTGTAGAAGGAGGTGAGCGTAAAGTAGGAGATCCTGCAAAGCGTCAAGCAGTAACAAACCCAACAAAAACGGTTTATTCTATTAAGCGTTTTATGGGTAATTCGTACTCTGAGTCTTCAAAAGAAGCAGATAGAGTTCCTTATGAAGTAGTAAAAGGAGAAAACGATACACCAAGAGTAAAAATTGATGATCGTTTATATACACCGCAAGAAATATCAGCAATGATCTTACAAAAGATGAAGAAAACTGCTGAAGACTATTTAGGTCAAGGAGTTACTGAAGCGGTAATTACAGTACCAGCATATTTTAACGATGCGCAACGCCAAGCTACGAAAGAAGCAGGTGAAATTGCAGGATTAAAAGTTCGTCGTATTATCAACGAGCCAACTGCAGCTGCATTAGCTTACGGATTAGATAAAGCAAATGATGATAAGAAGATTGTAGTATTTGACTTTGGTGGAGGTACACACGACGTTTCTATTTTAGAATTAGGAGACGGAGTATTTGAAGTATTAGCTACTGATGGAGATACACACTTAGGTGGTGATGATGTAGATGAAAAAATCATTAACTGGTTAGCAGAAGAGTTTAATGCTGAAGAAAGCATGGATTTACGTAAAGATCCTATGGCATTACAACGTTTAAAAGAAGCTGCTGAAAAAGCGAAGATTGAATTATCAAGCACAACTTCAACAGAAATTAACTTACCATATATTACAGCTACAGCTAGTGGGCCAAAACACTTGGTAAGAACATTAACGAGAGCGAAGTTTGAGCAATTAATCCACGATTTAATCGATAGAACAATTGAGCCTTGTAGAACAGCGTTAAAAAATGCTGATTTATCAACTTCTGATATCGATGAGATTATTTTAGTAGGAGGATCGACTCGTATCCCTGCTATTCAAGAAGCAGTTGAGAAGTTCTTTGGTAAAGCGCCAAGTAAAGGTGTAAACCCAGACGAGGTTGTGTCATTAGGAGCAGCAATTCAAGGAGGAGTGTTAACAGGTGATGTAAAAGACGTATTATTATTAGATGTAACACCGTTATCATTAGGAATTGAAACTATGGGTAACGTATTTACAAAGTTAATCGATGCAAATACAACTATTCCAACTAAAAAGTCGCAAGTATTCTCTACAGCAGTAGATAACCAACCATCGGTAGATATTCACGTATTACAAGGTGAAAGAGCAATGGCAGCTGATAACAAAACAATTGGTCGTTTCCAATTAACAGATATTCCACCAGCACCAAGAGGAGTTCCTCAAATTGAAGTAACATTTGATATTGATGCTAATGGTATTATCAATGTATCTGCGGCTGATAAAGCAACAGGAAAAACTCAAAACATCCGTATTGAAGCTTCTTCTGGATTAACAGACGAAGAAATCGAAAAGATGAAAGCTGATGCTGAAGCAAATGCTGAAGCAGATAAGCAAGCAAAAGAAACTGCAGATAAAATTAACGGAGCAGATTCTATGATTTTTCAAACTGAAAAGCAATTAAAAGAATTTGGTGATAAATTATCAGCAGATAAAAAAGAACCAATCGAAGCTGCTTTAGAAGAGTTAAAGAAAGCACACGAATCTAAAGATATTGCTGCTATTGATGCTGCAATGGAAAAGATTAACGAAGCTTGGAAAGTTGCTTCAGAAGAAATGTACAAAGCACAACAAGATGCACAAGCTAACGGAGCAGGTGCACAAGGAAATGCAGATGCAGGTTCTTCAGCTGAAGGAGATAACGTAGAAGACGTAGACTTCGAAGAAGTAAAGTAATTTTGAATTTATTTCAGAATCCAAAATAAAACAAAAAGCCATTGAATACGTTCAGTGGCTTTTTTACTTTTACAATATGAAATTTTACCAAAAAGAAATTCAATTGCCTGCATTTAG
The DNA here is from genome assembly GCF_050290165.1 of Tenacibaculum sp. Classification (GTDB taxonomy): domain Bacteria; phylum Bacteroidota; class Bacteroidia; order Flavobacteriales; family Flavobacteriaceae; genus Polaribacter. The sequence continues at coordinate 464,494 of NZ_JBNKHD010000015.1, forward strand.
TAGAGGGTATCATTTAATTACAGATATCATAGAGAAAGCTTTGCCAGAGCTTACGACCATTCAAATTGGCCAGTTACAAGTGTTTATAAAACATACTTCTGCTAGTTTGACAATTAATGAAAATGCAGATCCAACGGTACGAATGGATTTCGAGTCACACATTAACAAAATGATTCCTGAAAATATGCTGTATTATAAGCACGATTACGAAGGTGCTGATGATATGCCAGCACATCTTAAAAGTTCTATGTTAGGATGTCAGGTACAAATTCCAATTACCAACGGAAAACTCAATTTAGGCACTTGGCAAGGAATATACTTAGGCGAGCACAGAAATTATGGAGGAAGAAGAAAAGTAGTATTAACAGCCTTTGGAAATTAAATGACATATCATAAATTCAATTTTTACAGAAGCACGTATTGTGAATTTGAAATGCAAAACATCAATTTTTTTGAGGAGATGAAAGCGCATTTTCAAAGTAAATCAGGAAGCTACTATTATTATACTGAAAATGGTGTTTTCCGTTATTCGAATCACTGGGGAAGAGTTGCCAATTGTCGATGGAAAATTCGAGGAATAGAACAGTATAAAAATCAAAACTACTATGTAGGATATGCAAATTGGTCAGACTTTTATCCGCTAAATAATACTGATAAAGTGTTTTACTTAGAAGCAGATTATGTGGAGCATAAGGTGAGTATTAAAAGAATTCAATACAATTCCGAAGAAGCTCATTTTTTAATGACTTCAGAATTAGCGCATCAACGTTTAAAACAAATCCAATCGTTATTTAAAGAGTACAAATGGGCTCGTTATTTTGAAGAAGATATCGAGGTGTTAAGAAAGCGATTAATTGACCAGTTAATACATACAAATAAAAGCTTACAGCAGTTAAAATTAGAGTTATAATTCTCTATAATCTCTATTAACTCCTATACTAAAACCAAATCGAATTTCATTTTCACTACCTAATCTGTGAATAGCGACTTTGCCTAAAGGAATTTTACCAAACTCATTGTTGGTAATCTCATCTTCGTTTAAAAAAAGTTTCCCTTTAAACTGTTGTTTAGTGTTGTACTCACTTTTATCTTTTTTGTTTTGATAAATGTTGATAGACAGGATATTATCACTATCCGTGTATCCACAAAAAATACCATATTGATCCCAAATAATATAGTTGTTGCTTTTTTCAAGTTCTCTGCTAGGACTACCTAAAATTTGAGTTAAGGCATCATAACTAGTTGGAAATGTAAGAGGTTTGTCATCAATGTGAATAACATCTGTATCACATGTAATCACTAAATCTTTTACTTTCTTTTTTTTAAAAAAACTCAACATATTTTTCTCGGTTTGGTTTGTAGAATTTAACGTAAAACTAGAAAATAAATTTTAAGAAACTCCCTTCACTTTTAATTAAATTTGCTAATTGGATATAAAACCCTAATACATAATGAACATACCTCAAACGAGTTTTCCTAGAGTTGTAATTATAGGAGGAGGATTCGCAGGATTGGCAGCTGCAAGAGCATTAGAGAATCAAGAATTACAGGTTGTTTTAATAGATAAACACAATTACCATACTTTTCAACCCTTATTATACCAAGTAGCAACAGGGGGTTTAGAGCCCGATAGTATTGCATTTCCTTTACGAAAGAGGTTTAATGATGTTGAAAACTTTTATTTCAGATTGGCAAAAGTTACTCATATTAATGCGGAAAGAAATATCGTAGAAACGACTATTGGTAATTTAGAATATGATGAGTTAATTATTGCTACGGGATCTACCACAAACTTTTTCGGAAACACAAGTATTCAAAAGTATGCTATGGAAATGAAATCGGTTCCACAAGCATTGAATATTCGTAGTTTGGTATTAGAAAATTTTGAAGATGCACTGTTGGTAACCGATTTAGAAAAACGTTTGGCATTGATGAACTTTGTTATTGTTGGAGGCGGACCTACAGGAGTGGAATTGGCAGGAGCATTGGCAGAAATGAAAAAAGCAATACTACCTAAAGATTATCCAGATTTAGATATTCGACAAATGAAGATTAACTTGATTCAAAGTTCAGGAGAACTACTCAAAGGGATGAGTGAGTCCTCTTCAAGAAAATCAGAAGAGTTTTTAAGAAAATTAGGAGTCGATATATGGAAGAACTTGCGTGTAGTAGATTATGATGGAGAAACTGTTAGAACAGATGGAGAAGACCATTTTAAAGCACAAACTGTTATTTGGGCGGCAGGAGTAAAAGGGGAAGTCGTTGAAGGATTGAATCATGAATGTGTGATAGAAAGAGCGAATCGATTTAAAGTGGATGAGTATAATAAGGTAATTGGCTACGATAATGTATATGCGATTGGTGATGTAGCATGTATGCAAACCAAAGATTATGAAAGAGGACATCCTATGATGGCACAACCAGCCATTCAACAAGGTCGATTATTAGGAAAAAATATTTTGGCAAAGTTAAAAGGTAAAAAACAAAAGCCTTTTAAGTATAAAGACAAAGGAGCTATGGCAACTATAGGAAGAAATAAAGCTGTGGTAGATTTACCTAAGTGGAAGTTTCAAGGAGTATTTGCTTGGTTTGTGTGGATGTTTGTACACTTGTTTTCATTGATAGGGTTTAGAAATAAAGTAATTGTATTTATGAATTGGGTATATAATTATGTTCGTTTTGATAGAGAAACAAGATTGATTATTCGTCCTTATAAAAATAAAAATAAGTACAGTTTTAAAGAGCAAGAAAATGGCAATTACTAAAAATATTAAGTGCCCAAGTTGCGGAGTTTTTAATACGAATAGAGATTATTGCAAAGACTGTGATACACTCATTTCTTTTGAAAAGAAGCGGGAGCAAAAAGTAGCTGCTTATAAAGAAGAAGAACTCGAAAGAGTAAAATACGATATTGAAAACCCTAATTTAGCAGAACGTTTAAAAAAACATCCAGTTTGGCTGTTTCGAATTGTTGGTTGGGTGTTGTATTCTGCATATTTATTAATTAGTGCTATAGGAGCTTTAATAGCTTGGTTTGTAGCCATGGTTGCTGCGGGTTAGAATTGTATGCATAAAAGAGTACTCCCATATTATTTTGTATTTTCATTAGCTACAGGTAGCCTCATTTACCTTGCACAAAAATTGGCAATAGAACTCCCAGTTATAGTAAATAATTATGTGAATGATTTTTTAATCATCCCCATAGTATTAATAGTTAGTTTGTATGTTTTACGATGGAGTAGAAATGATGCTAATTACCAAATTTCTATTGGAGCAATTCTTTATCTATGCAGTTTTTATGCAGTTATTTTTGAATATGTTCTGCCTAAATTTCATCCAAGATACACTGCTGATATCATAGATGTTGTATTGTATTTTATAGGAGGGATAATTTTTTATTACCTTCAAAAATGTAGATTATGAAACCAAGATTACTTGTTTTATCTGATTTATGGGGAAAGGAGAATGCCAATTGGGTTTCGACCTATGTTGAAAATTTATCGGAGGATTTTGAAGTAGTATTTTACAGCAGTTGTGAATTGGCAGGTATTCCAGATTTTGATATAACAGAACAAGAGAGACACCGTTTGTTTGTAGAGAGTGGGGTAGAGCAAGCTGTTAAAAATTTATTGAGTTTAGAAAAAGAAGAAGTAGTAATTTTAGCATTTAGCATAGGGGGTACTATCGGTTGGAAAGCTAGTTTAAGAGGTTTAATGATTAAGGATTTTTATGCAGTTTCAGCAACAAGGCTGCGTTACGAAGAAGAAAAACTGTCAAACAAAGTAACTCTTTATTATGGAGAAAAGGATGCTTACAAACCTGATGGTAATTGGTTTGAGAAAATGAAAGTTGACTATCATATAATTCCAAAAGGTACCCACGAACTATATAGAGATAAGGAGTTTGCTATAAAGCTATGTTTAGAAATAAAAAGTAAAAGATGAAACCTTCGACAAAAATACCCTCAACGATTGTAACTAGAATAAGTAAAGCGATTTCTTTTATTGAAGATAATTTAGAGACGAAACTTGCTTTAGAAGAAATAGCAAAAGAAGCTTATTTTTCTCCGTTTCACTTTCACAGACTTTTTAAAGCAGTAACTAAAGAAACGGTAAATGATTTTATCACAAGAAAAAGAGTAGAAAAAGCGGCTTCGTTTCTGTTACATCAACAGGAAAAAACAATTACAGAAGTGGCAGAAATAGTTGGGTTTACCAGTTTGTCATCATTTTCAAGAGCCTTTAAAAAGTTTTATGGATTGAGTCCTGTTGAGTTTAAAAAAGAGAGTCCTAATAAATTTAGCAAGATTTGTAAAGAGGAAAGCAAGAACGGTCAAGTTGAAATTCGATTTGAAGAATACATTTGTAACATACAAAATGCTTTAAATTGGATTAAAATGAATGCTAAAACAGAAGTTAAAATGGTTCCTGAAATGAACCTAGCGTACATAAGCCATCAAGGAAAAATGGACTTAATAGGAGATGCATATACTAGATTAATGCGTTGGGCAACTCCTAAAGGATTGATGAATCAACCAGACTTAAAAATGATTACGATTTATCATGACAGCCCTAAAATTACAGACCCAGATTATATACGTATGAGTGCTTGTATGACGTTGAATGGTGAAGTAGCTACAGACGGGGAGGTAAATACAAAAGTTTTACCAACGACAAAATGTATTGTTTCTAGGTTTGAAATTGGTTTTGACGAGTTTCAACAAGCTTGGGAAACCAGTTTTGTATGGATGAGTGAACACGGTTATCAAAAGGCAACTATAGATCCGTTTGAGATATATCATAACAATCCACAAGAGCACCCAGAAGGGAAATGTATTGTAGATATTTGTATTCCCGTGGAGTAATAAAGTTTGCGTTTGTAATTGTTAATACAGAGATTATTCGTTTTTGTGTTCAAGGACTTTTCATAGGGAAATCAAAGTGACTATAAATGCAAAAAGTTTTGATTAAGGACTAACCTAACATTATTTTAGAAAGTGTCGCAAGTTGTCTTATAGTTATTTACTCAGAATATTTTTATAATAATTATCCATAGTATAAATATAAATGCGTTTGAGAAAATTAAATTTAATCTGGCATTTTCAGTGATTTTATTAGTTAAAAGAGTATAACAAATTGAAATGAGAGTAGAAGAATTACAAATGATAAATAAAATACCACTTATTCCATTTAGACCTGACGAAAGTTTTATTCTTTTATTTTCAATTTCTACTGTTTTCACTGTCTTATAAATTGGGGAAATTTTTAGTTTTATTTCAGAAGCAATTATCCTTTTTTCCTGAGTTGTAGAAAACTTGTAATTATTTTCGGTAATATAATTGAATCCTATTTTTGTTGTAGTGTTGCTACTTGAGAATTTATGATGACCAGAAACTTCTATTGTACTTACTTGAGAAATTTTTTCAGTTTTATTGAATTCTGGAAAGAAAAAATAGTCAGCTAAAAATAGAGCACTAAACATAAAAGGAATAGAAATGAACGTAATGAACTTTTTTTTAAAGTCTTTTTTAAAAAAGTTATTAATCCTGTTTGTTGTTTTATCCATAAATAGCTTATAACTTGTTTATAAGTGTAATAAAATTACTATTATATTCCCTTAATGGTAGAATAAGCAGAAGTTTAGCAATTTTAAACCTCTAAATATAAAAAATAAAATAGCGAATAGGAGTATAATTTATAAAAACAAAAATCCCGAGTTAGCGAACTCGGGATTTTTATATTATTTTTATTTATAAACTAAGTTTACGTGTTGTTTTAACCTATCCGAACACTAGTCATTGTTAAAGACCCACCTACCGCTTGGTCATTGAATAAAGAAACTTCATCAGTGTCATCTTTTAATGCTAAAGAATAGAGTAAAGGGAGATAATGTTCTGCTGTTGGAATTGCTAAGTCAAAAGCTTTTCCATGTTTTCTAAAGTCAATTAACGATTGATGATCATTTTTTAAAATCCAATCCTTCATTTTTTGATTGGCTTCTATAGCCCAATCAAAACCAAAATTCGTATGGATTTTACTAAAAGAAATTTCTCTTAGATTATGAACCATATTTCCGCTACCTATAATTAGAACCCCTTTGTGTCTCAGTCTAGTTAACTGCTTTGCTAGTGCATAATGTTCGGCAGGTGTTCTATTATAATCTAAACTTAATTGAATAACTGGCACATCAGCTTCAGGAAAAAGATGTTTAACAACAGTCCATGAACCATGATCAAGCCCCCATTTATAATCAAGATGAACTGATTCAGCAGGTTCAATAATTTTTGTTATTTGTTCTGCAAGTTGAGGGTGACCAGGAGTAGGGTATTGCACTTCAAAAAGTGTTTTGGGAAATCCACCAAAATCATGAATAGTTCTTGGTTGCTCCATTGCAGTAACAAATGTTCCTTTGGTTTCCCAATGAGCAGAAACGACTATAATTGCATTGGGTTTTTCTAAACTTCTTCGTTGTTTTTTAAAACCTTGAACAAATTCATTATCCTCAATTCCATTCATAGGAGAACCGTGCCCTAGAAATAAAACAGGCATTTTTTCTGTATTGTTAAATGACTGTGTTAATTGTTCTAATTTTGAAAATGATGATATCATAGGTATTGATAATGTGCTTATCCCAGCAAGCTTTATGAAATCTTTACGATTCATTTTAGTTAAATGCGTTACTCAAATATTCTTTTATAGTTGTAGGTTTTCTATTTAGTAAGATTTCTAAACTATTGTCAGATAATTCTAATTCTCCTTTGGCTTGAGCTAAAGAGAAGGCGGTTAACAATTCAATGTATTCTTCAGGAACTCCATATTGTTTTAATGTTTCTTGATAATCCCCTGCTTTAGGTGATTGATAAATAATTTCTTTTCTTGATATTTTTGTCAATATTTCTGCCACATCTTTATAGCTAAAAGCCTCTGGATTTGTTAGCGAATATATTTTATTATTATGACCTTCTGAAACTAAAATGTGTGCTGTAACTTCTGCTAATTCATCTCTTAAAACTGAATTAGATTTTCCTTCTTTAGCGGGTAAAGATATAACACCAGTATCTAAAACATTTTCTCCTATAAACATTGGAATATTTTCGAAATAGGAAGCATTTTGAAGTATGGTGTAATTTAGGCTGCTTTCTTTTAGCCATTTTTCGGTTTTTGCATGTGAGTCTTGTAAAAATCCTATTGCAGAATCTTCTACACTTGTATTTCTGATAAAAGAAGTATAAACCACATGATTGATATTAGCCTCAATAGCTGCTTTTATAACCTTTTTGTGTTGGTTTTCTCTTGCTTTAATATCGTTTCCTGAAACGAATAGTAATTTGTCTATTCCTTGAAATGCTTTGACTAAAGAGTTGTAATCAGAATAATCTCCAATTCTTAGTTCAATACCCTTGCTTTTTAAGTCTGAAGCTTTTTCTTTATTTCTTACCAGTGCAGCAATGTTTGAAGCAGGTATTCCTTTATTTAATAATGCATGAATGGTACTATTGCCATATCCTCCAGTGGCTCCTGTTACTAAAATCATATTTGATATATTTAAATTGTTTATACAAAATTAGTATATTTGGTATCTAAAGTATAGTTAAGTACTTAAAAATACTAGTATACAAAAGTATAGTAATATAAATTTTATGAAATTTGAATTGATTCAAACCTATCCAGAGGTAAAGAAGTGTCCTGTAAGTTATGTCTTGGCTATTAATGATACATTAAATGTATTGAGCGGTAAATGGAAAATGCCCATAATTGCAGCCTTGTTGTATGGTAATAAACGATTTAAGGACATTCAGCTAAGTATTGATAAGATTACACCAAGAATGTTATCTAAGGAATTAAAAGATTTGGAGGTGAATAGTGTTGTAAAAAGAAAAGTTTATGATAGTCAACCAGTTTTAATAGAATATGAACTTACTGAATCTGGTAGAAAAATAATACAGGTCTTAGATTCTATGGTTGCATGGGGGCTTGCTCATAGAGAGTCAGTTTTAGAAAATAATGCATAAACTTTTTTTTGGATGTTTAGGTAGTAGTTTAATGTAGAGCATACAAAAATCCCGAGTTAGCTAACTCGGGGTTTTTAGTTTTTATGTTATTTTCCGATAGTTAAATTAGAAATAATAATCTATACATGGTATTGTACCTAGTGCTTCCTAATCCTAATAGGAGGCAATTCAATATTTTCTATTTGTTAACTTCATTGTAACTCATATTGTTAAGTAAGTAAGATTGTTCGGGTATAACTTCTTTAATATACTCAACGCCCCATTCATAAAGTGGATCAAAAATGAAACATAATTTTTGACCTATTTCTGTGAGCGAGTATTCCACTTTTGGAGGAACTTGCGGGTATACTTTACGATTTATTAAACCATCATTTTGTAATTCTTTTAGTTGGTTTGTGAGCATTTTTTCGGTGATATTTCCACAAATCCGTCTTAATTCCCCATATCTTTTTGGCTCATTCTTAAGGCCATTTAAAATAAAAAGTTTCCATTTTCCACTTATCATTTTTACTCCTAATGATAAAGGACAACTCTCTTCTGGATGATGCATAAAAAATATTTTTAAAAAAAAGTTGCTCTAAAGGTACTTATTTTATTAAAAACATACAAAAATGTATGTACCATACAAAAAAGTAACTACTTGTATTAAAGATAGTGTTAGGCTAGTTTTGTCTGAAATAAAAACAAATCATAATGTTAAAAATTTTAGAGAAAATTCAAATAGGAAGTTTAGAATTGAAAAACAGAGTAATAATGGCACCATTAACAAGAATGAGGTCTAACCCCAATGGTGTTCCTTCGGATCTGAACATTGAACATTATTCACAAAGAGCGAGTGCAGGGTTAATTATTGCTGAGTCAACATCAATCTCAAAACATGGAGTAGGGTATGTGAATGCTCCGGGAATTTATACCCAAGAACAAGTTCAAGGTTGGAAGAGAGTAACAGATGAAGTGCACAGAAATGAAGGGAAAATATTTGTGCAGCTACTCCATGTTGGTAGAATTTCACATTCAGACTTCCTTGACGGACAAAAACCCGTTGCTCCATCAAGTATTAAGCCTAATGGACAAGGGTATACACCAAATGGATTAAAAGATTTTGAGACGCCTAAAGAATTGAGTTTAAATGAAATTTCTTCCATTATTAATGAATTTAAAGTTGCTGCACAAAATGCTAAAAATGCAGGGTTTGATGGTATTGAGGTACATGGCGCAAATGGATATCTCATAAATCAGTTTATAGATGATGTTAGTAATAAACGTATAGATTATTATGGCGGTTCGATAACTAATAGAAGTAGATTTCTTTTTGAAGTACTTGATGCTGTACTTGAGGTCTGGGATAGTGAAAGAGTTGGTGTAAGATTATCTCCATCTGGAATTTTTAATTCAGTTGGAGACTCTAATCCAAAGCAAACCTATTCTTATATAATAGAAAGACTTAATGATTATAATCTGGGATATTTACATCTAATGAATCCGATGATGCCTATAAATGAGTATCCTGAAATGGTGTCTGATGTTGCTAATTTTTATGGTAAATTATACAAAGGAAATCGGATAATAAATGGAGGATATACTAGAGAAACTGGAAATGAGGCTATAGAAAAAGGTATTGCTGAAATGGTATCCTATGGACATTTATTTATTGCAAATCCGGATTTACCAATGAGGTTTGAATTAAACTCTGATTATAATGACCAGAATCCTGAAACATTTTATGGAGGCGGAGAAGAAGGTTATATTGATTACCCGTTTTTAGCTCATCAATAAAAATATTTAAAAATAAACACTATGAAAACAAACTCAATGTTTATTGTAACTCTTAAATTTTCAGAAAATAAAGGTCGAGCTCATGAATTAATGCAAGGGCATAATGAATGGATAAATGATGGTATTAAAGATGACGTGTTCTTAATGGTTGGTAGTCTTAAATTTAACCTTGGAGGTGTGATTGTGGCTTACAATTCCACATTTTCAGATATTCAGGTTAGGGTAGAGAAAGACCCATTTGTAATTGAAAATATTGTTAGTTTTGAAATAATTGAATTTACACCAGCTAAACTAAATAACCGATTAGATTTTCTGTTCAGATAATAACTTGTTTATATACATAATAAAATTGAGGATAGAATTCTAATTTATGACATACAAAAATCCCGAGTTAGCTAACTCGGGTTTTTTAGTTATTCTATTTTTACAATCCCGTCTGCAATTTTCTTAAACTTAGTAAATACTTGTGCATCGTGTCCCGGAATAATAAACTTCATATTGGAAACAAAGCTTTTCATTCGTTCCATTTCACTAACATATTTATTGGGATTAAATGTGTAATGAGGTATAGGCAAACGTTTTTCTAAGTTGTAGTAAAACCAGATATTGTCCGAAGCGATAATAACAGGTTCTTTATCATTGGTGTTAACGAGCACATATTGTGATTCATATGTGTGTTTTGATCCAATATAAATTTTTATTCCAGGAATAATCTCAATGTCATCACCCTCTACAAGTTTTAATTTTCCTTGTAAATTTATATCAACAATTGTTTGCACATCAGCTTTATCAAATCCATCGGAGAAACCCTTTTTTTGCCAAGCTTCACCAACAAAATATTCGTAATCGGCTTTTTGAATCCAAACTGTGGCATTAGGGAATAGAGAAAGTCCGCCAATATGATCCCAGTGCGGATGTGTTAGGATAATATCTGAAATCTGATTGTTCTTAATGTTCAGCCGCTCAAGAACTTTATCTGGTCTTACATAATTTGGAATCTTGTGTGTGATTGAGTCTGTAAAACCAGAATCGACTAGAATATTACGACCATTGGTTCCTTTTAATAGCCAAAACATATTACATGCTGATACCGTATCAGACTCTAAACCATTAACTGCTATTTTGTCTCCAGACATTTTTCGTGGACCTGCAAATTGTAATGCAAAAACATCATAATTTGAATTCTGAGATTTTACTGAAGTTATTGCGAAGAGGATTAATGTAAAAGGGATTAGGTAGTTTTTCATGCTATTGAATTGGATTGAGGGTTTTCGTCGACAGTCTATTATAACTGTGAGTTACAGGATTAAAGTTACTATTTTTTGGCTTAGTATTGATGTTAACAATTCTGGTTGTATTCGGACGTATTCAAATCCATCGTAATTTCGGTTATATATTGTCGTAGCCAGTTATTTTTTTGCCGAGTCTAAAAAGTTGAATTATTATTTCCAATCGTTCCACCTGTAACCAACATTAAAAATCTAGAGAAAAAATCGATTGGTTGTATAGCGTCCCAATGTTCTGCCAATTTACCTTCTTTTAGTTTAAAAGTATCAGTAATGATAAAACCTTTCTTTTCGTTGCCTCTATGTTTTGCTTTCATCGTGGTATGGCTTTGAAGGATAACAAAATCACCATCGGTAAAAATTTTCTTTACATCAAAAGAATATTCTGGAAAGCGGTTTACCATTGTTTTTACATAACCTACAAGTCCTTCAATCTCATTAGGAATAGCTCTATTGTGTTGAATGTATGAACCACCACCAAAAGTTTTTAAAGTGTATTCAAAATTGTGTTCATTCATTAAATGTTGAAAAAAATCGACAACCACTTTTACGTTTTCAGTTTCTTGCTGTGTCCATTGGTCTTGTGTGTAATTATCGAAAATTATTAGCGGAGCTTTAGTATTTGACATGCTTATTATTATTTGATTTTTAGAAGTGATTGTTTGTATTTATTATATGTTTCGATGATTTGTTTGCTTGATTGCTCTGTATTCATTTTTATTTTATCTAGTTCCGGATAAATATTTAGGTTTGGATGAAACTCTTGGATATTTTCTTTACTCCAAAACATAAGCTCAATTAGAATGGGGGTAAACGACAAACCTTTTTTAGTCAAAGTATAAATATTGGTTTTCTTGTTTTCAGGATGATTCTCCTTGTTGATTATTCCAAACTTTTCCAACAGTTTCAATCTTGATGAAAGAATGTTGGTAGCAATAGATTCTTGACTTTCAGTAAAATCTTTAAAAGTACTTTTTTCCTCAAAAAGCATCTGTTTGATAATAACCAATGTCCACTTGTCCCCAACAATATCAAGTGCTGAAGTTATGGGGCATTTACATCTAAAATGATTCTCCATTTGAAAAATGTTTAATATTACTTGCAAAACAAAAGTAATAATTTTATTTTTGCTTGCATAATAAAAGTAAAAAATAAATGAAAAAAGTTTTATTAACAGGAATATCAGGTTATATCGGTTTGCATTGTGCAGTAGAGTTGTTAAAGAAAGGGTATGCAGTAAAAGGTTCTATTCGAAATTTGTCAAAAGCTCGAAAGCTTGCTGAAACAATTGAAAAATATACTGTTCTAAATGGAAACTTAGAATTCTGCGAACTGGATTTATTAAATGATGATGGATGGGATGAAGCAGTTGTAGATTGTGATTTTGTGATGCACGTAGCTTCTCCATTTTTTTCAAAAGTACCTAAAGATGAAAGTGAACTCATTAAACCTGCTGTTGAAGGAACGCTACGAGCCTTAAAATCTGCTCACAAAGCTGGAATAAAACGTGTAGTGTTGACTTCCTCAATGGTAGCGATGTTGGGTGACTTAACAGGCGATGAAAATATTAACCAAAAAAGTTGGACGAATACGAATTCTAGAAACGCTACTGCTTACTTGAAAAGCAAAACACTGGCTGAAAAAAGTGCTTGGGACTTTGTAAAAGATAAAGAAATGGAGTTAGTAACTATTCATCCTGGTCCTGTTTATGGTCCTTCATTATCCGCTAATCTTTCAGGTGAATCTATGACCTTGTTTAAACGAATAATTACTGGTGAACTAAAGCAAATGATTAAAGCCAGTATCAATATGTCAGATGTGAGAGATGTAGCAAAAATTCACGTTTTAGCTTTAGAAAATGATGAAGCTAGCAATCAGCGTTTTATGGTAGCTACAGAAACGGCTCACTCTTTTCGGGAGATTACAAAGTTGTTAAAGTCAAATGGATATGAAAAGGTAGGTACCGGTGTAGTTCCTAATTTTATGGTTAAATTATTATCCAATTTCAATAATGAAATGAAAGGAATGTTGCCCTATGTTGGTAAAAAATATGAGGGTAAAGTGAAGGAAGCAAAAACAGTTTTTAACTGGGAACCAATTCCTTTTGAAAAAATGGTGTTGGATACGGCTAAATCTGTTGACGACTTTTTATAGGGCGAGTGATTTTAATTGGTTACATACACCATAAATTTACTATTATACTCCTTAAATAGTAAAATAAGCAGCAATTTTAGTATTATTAAATATAAAAAAATCCCGAGTTAGCTAACTCGGGATTTTTTTATATTTATATTGTTTTTTTGATTAGTAGTTTACATAATCAACAATTTCTAATCCGTAACCAATCATACCCACACGTTTGGTTTGTTTGGTATTAGAAACTAAGCGTAGTTTGTGAATGTGCAAATCGTGTAAAATTTGGGCTCCAATACCAAAATCTTTATTATCCATTACCACATTTGGAGCTTTCATTTCTCCTTTTGCTTGGTTCTCTTTTAAAATACGAAGTCTATTCAATAAGTTTAATGCTTGCATTTGCTGGTTAATGAATAGGATAGCACCTCTACCTTCATCATTAATCACTTTAAACATTTGGTCTAATTTCTGATCAGCATTATTGGTAAGCGTTCCTAATATATCGTTGTTTACCAAGGTAGAATTCACACGAGTTAAAATCGGTTCGTTCTTGCTCCAAGTCCCTTTAGTCAAAGCAATATGAACTTGGCTGTTGGTAGTTTGTTGGTAAGCACGTAAACGGAAATCGCCAAAGCGAGTTTGGATATTGAAATCTTCTTTCTTTTCAATTAACGAATCGTGTTCCATACGATAAGCTACTAAATCTTCAATAGAAACAATTTTTAAATCGAATTTTTGAGCAACTTCAACCAGTTGAGGTAAGCGAGCCATAGTACCATCCTCATTCATTATCTCAACGATAACTCCTGCAGGTTGTAATCCAGCTAAACGAGCAAAATCGATAGCAGCTTCAGTATGCCCGGTTCTTCTTAAAACACCCCCGTTCTTGGCTTTTAAAGGGAAAATATGTCCTGGTCTAGCTAAATCAAAAGGTTTGGTGTTAGGATTTATCAAAGCTTGAATGGTCTTAGCTCTGTCAGATGCAGAAATACCAGTGGTAACTCCATTTCCTCGTAAATCAACCGATACCGTAAAAGCAGTTTCCATAGGATCGGTATTGTTACTAACCATCATACCTAATTCTAACTCTTCACAGTGGGTTTCGGTAAGAGGAGTACAAATTAGGCCTCTGCCGTGTGTAGCCATAAAGTTGATCATTTCTGGGGTGATTTTCTCTGCAGCTGCTACGAAATCACCTTCGTTTTCGCGATCTTCATCATCAACGACAATAATAACCTTACCATTTTTGATATCTTCTATAGCTTCTTCAATTGTATTTAAATGAATATTAGTTGGTGTTTGTGTTGTCATTATTTTATTGTTTTCTCTTTTTTAGAGAATAAGTTTTTAAAAGAGTTTCTAATAGATGCAAAAAAGCTATTTATATCAAATAGTCCTTTGTCTTTAGTAGCTCTAACAGTTAAAGTTATAGCCAAAGGTAACATTATAAATACACTTAGCCAAGATCCTGTAATAGCAGTTAACGAGCTTTCTTCAGCTAAGTTTCTTCCAAAAGTATTGGAGAAAAAGTATAAAACGTAAATAGCAATAGCCAAAATCATAGGCAATCCCATACCTCCTTTTCTAATAATAGAACCTAAAGGAGCTCCAATAAAGAATAGGAGTAAGCAAGAGAGTGAAAAGGCTACTCTGTTATAGAATTCTATATCGTATAGGTTTAAATATTTACGTCTATTTTTTAAGGTTTCTTTATTAGAAGCATTATTGTTAATAGTACGTTCTAATTTTGAAGTTGCTGTTAAAATTATGTTTTGTTTTTCTTTTAAATCAAAGTTGTCAAGAATATCTGTTGATAGTTCTTTATTTATTAGCGAATCAGGATATTGGTGTAAATCTTCTATATCAATACTTAGAAATAAATTTTTAGCTCTACTTGTAACAAAATCATCATAATCCTTCTTCATTGTGGGTAAGGTATCTTTTAATTGTGCCAAGCTTAACATGTTAAATTGTGTTTTGTACTTTTCATCTTCAAGGCTACCTTCATTAAAAGAAGAGATGTCAATATTGATGGTATATTCATCAAAATCAGCATATGATGCAGGCATTTTTTGTCTTTCTTTTAAAGATGCCCCATTTTTTAAGTGGTGTTCAAAATAATGCCCATCTTTCAATACAAAAGTCATGTATCTACTTCCTTCATCTGAAAGAATTTCTCCTCTTTTAGCAGTGATAATTTTATTGTTTCCTTTTTTAGAAGATAAATCATAAATCATAACCTCCTTTAAAAGGTTGTCATTTTCACCATATTTCTCTTCGAATTTTATTTGAAAATTAGGAATTTCAGTATTGAAACTACCTGCAACTAGAGCAATAGCAGGTTGTTTCTTTTTAATGTTTACCTTCATGTTTAGCTGTTTAAGAGTGGCATAAGGGTAAACATAGTTTAGAAAGAAAAAGTTAATATTGCTTAAAAATATAGCTAAGAAAACAATTGGTCGTACCATTCTTTGTAAGGATACTCCTGCTGATTTTGCAGCAGCAAACTCGTAATTTTCAGACAGACTTCCAAGTGTCATAATTGAAGAGAGCAAAACACCAATAGGTAGAGCTTGAGGAGCCACAAGAAGAGTAGTGTACCAAAGGAATTTTAAGATAATTCCAACACTAATACCTTTACCAGCAAAGTTATCAAAAGCTAACCATAATGCCTGCATTACCAATACAAATAAAATGATAAAGAAGGTTGCTAGAAAAGGGATTAAAAAGCTTTTTAAAATATATCTGTCTAATGTTTTCACAGATGCAAAGGTAGTAGGTTAGAGGTATATAAACACAAAAGTTTTGTTAATGATTTTAAAACAACAATTAACAAAACTCTTGGGTAATTTTTTTTAGTCAATATAGTAGCCTAGTTTAGCATACTTAGTTTTATCAAATGAGAATAATTTTTCTGAAAGAGGTTGGTTACTTTTAAATTTAGTAATCGTAAAAGTAGTTTCAGCACCATTTGAACCTATTTGAGTAAGCTTATAAATGTGTTTTGTTTTGGCATCTATACCTAATTGTACTTTAACAATGTCTGAGTTGCTATCAATAGGAGTTAAGTTGATATATTGAACTTTACGACCATTACTGTTTTTTAAAGCTCCCATAGCAAACGTATATCCTTCTTTGTAGAAAGTCAATAATTTTGAAGGGTAGATGAATCCATCTTCTTCATCAATATTACCGTTTGTGATACTTACTTCCTTTTCATCTTTATTGATAACGACTAATTTTTTACCATCGAAAATAAAAGTATTTCCTAAATAATCAAGATTATATTTTTCTCCTGAGAGAGTTATTTCTCCTCTAATAGGTGGGTCGTTTGTGATACCAGCAGCTTTGTTTACTAGAGAAGAGTTAAAACCAATCACCATATTTTTATAGGCTCCCATTTTAGATGATACTTCGTCTAACAATTTTTTTGCTTCAGAAGAATTCTTTTGTCCCATGGCATTAATGCTAATACATAATCCAATAAATAATAATCCTATTTTTTTCATCGTCTTTCTAATTTCCACTTTCGGAATAGTTTATAATTATTAATTCTTTTCACTTTCTAATAATTGCTCTAAAGCAATTAAATCGGTAACTAAAACTTGTCTCGCTTTACTACCTTCAAAAGGTCCCACAATACCAGCAGCTTCTAACTGATCAATTAATCTACCAGCGCGATTGTATCCTAATTTTAATTTACGTTGCAATAACGATGCCGAACCTTGTTGTGCTGTCACAATAATTTCAGCAGCTTCTTTAAATAGTTTGTCTCTATCTTCTATATCAATATCAAGATTTGTGCCACCTTCTTCACCAACATACTCTGGTAATAAATAAGCATCTGGGTAAGCACGTTGAGAACCAATAAAATCGGTGATTTTTTCTACTTCAGGAGTGTCAACAAAAGCACATTGAATACGAGTAATATCATTTCCTGCGGAGTATAATAAATCTCCTCGACCAATTAATTGGTCAGCTCCAGGTGCATCCAAAATCGTTCTAGAGTCAATTTTAGAAGTTACTCTAAAGGCAATTCTAGACGGGAAATTCGCTTTGATAATACCCGTAATTACGTTTACTGACGGACGTTGCGTAGCCACAATTAAATGAATTCCAATTGCACGTGCTAATTGTGCTAAACGAGCGATAGGAGTTTCTACTTCTTTACCTGCGGTCATAATTAAATCGGCGAATTCATCAATAACCAATACGATGTATGGTAAAAAACGGTGTCCGTTTTCAGGATTTAATTTACGAGCTTTGAATTTTGCATTGTATTCTTTAATGTTACGAACCATTGCTTCTTTCAATAAGTCGTAACGATTATCCATTTCAATACATAACGAATTTAAGGTATTTACAACCTTCGTGGTATCGGTAATAATAGCTTCAGATTCATCAGGGAGCTTTGCTAAATAATGACGCTCTATTTTATTGAAAAGTGTTAATTCTACTTTTTTAGGATCTACTAATACAAATTTTACTTCCGCAGGATGCTTTTTGTATAAAAGTGATGTAAGTATTGCATTCAACCCAACTGATTTACCTTGTCCCGTAGCTCCAGCCATCAATAAGTGAGGCATTTTAGCTAAATCAACAATAAAGGTTTCGTTAGAAATCGTTTTTCCTAAAGCAATAGGAAGTTGCATTGGTGATTCTTGAAACTTCTTTGAAGCAATTACCGAGTGCATAGAAACGATGGTTGCCTTTTTATTAGGTACTTCAATACCAATAGTTCCTTTTCCAGGAATTGGTGCAATAATACGAATTCCTAATGCTGAAAGAGATAAAGCAATATCGTCTTCTAAGTTTTTTATTTTAGAAATACGAACTCCTGCCTCAGGAACTATTTCATATAAAGTAATTGTTGGACCAACGGTTGCCTTGATTTGAGCAATACCAATTTTGTAGTTTTTTAAAGTTTCTACAATTTGGTTTTTATTGGCCTCTAATTCGTTAGGGTCAACAGAAATACTTTCATTATATTCTTTAAGTAAATTGAAGGTTGGGAACTTGAAGTTTCCTAGTTCTAGCGTAGGATCAAACTCACCAAAATCTTTTATTAATTGATCCGATAAGTTTTCAGAAACACTTTTCTCTTCAGCTATTTTTTCAATGGCAACTTCAACTTCGTTTCTGGTTTCATCAGAAACTTTAAGAACGGGTTCTATAGATTGATGAACGTCTAAGGAAACTTTGGTATTATCCTTTTCCTCTGAAGTGTTTTTAACTCCAGAATAGTTTGAAATTGTAGGTTGTAAATTTTCTACTGACAATTCAAAATCTGATTTGTCGGTTTTTACTTCTTGAACTTCAGAAGTGTCCTCTATAATGGTTGAATTATCAGGAGTAATTTCTTCTGTATGATTGTTAAGAATAACTTTACTTTTTTCTTTATGAGTTTTTACTTTTTCACCAATACCCTCTGGGGTAATACTAAATCGAATAATTAAATAAGCAATAAAGAAGAAGATGAGTAAGATAGCCAAACCTGTTTTACCTAAAAAAGTTTGTAAATATTCATTTAATTCAAAACCTACAATACCCGATAAAAGTGCATTCTTTTTTTCAACGTAACCAAGAGAAGTAGATAGCCATAGCATAACTAAAATAGCCCAGTTCCACGAAGTGACTATGCGTTTTAAGTTGGTTTGTAATAAAATGCGAGCTCCAGTTAAAAATAATGCAACAGGGATTATAAAAGCGCCTAATCCAAAACCTCTGTATATAAAGAAATCACTTAGTTTAGCACCAATTTTACCTAACAAATTTTTAGTAATAACAGTTCTATCTGTGAATTGAGATAAAGTACTTTGGTCTTCTTGCCATGAAAAGAAAAAAGAAATAAAAGCAACAGTTAAAAATATAGAAAACAACAACAAAAAAAAGCCTAAAACAGTTTGATTTTGCCTGTTAGAAAAAAAGATAGAAATCCTCTTAAAAATAGAATTTTTTGGTTGTTTCTTTTGCGCAGTTGTCTTTTTTTTGGCCATGTATTTTTATTAGAAATAAATTGAACGCTACAATATAGCTATTATTTTAGGAAGGTAAATAAACCCTGCAATAATTAAAGATATTACTGCAGCAAAAGCAGGAGCTCCAGCAGAAATATCTTTAATAAAACCTATTTTTTTATGATAATCAGGGTGTATAAAGTCAGCTACTTTTTCAATAGCAGTGTTTAATGCTTCAGCAACCAAAACGATACCAATAGCTAAACATTGAATCATCCATTCAATAGACGATATATTAAAATAAATACCAAATAAAGTAGCTAGTAAAGCAAACGTAAGTTGAGCTTTAATACTATCTTCAGTAATAATTAACAACCACATTCCTTTTACAGCAAATTTAATACTACGTAAACGTCCTTTTAAAAAGCCGTCGTTAGGGTTCTTCATAAATGTTTATAGAGCTTTTAAAGCGGCTTCGTAATTTGGTTCGTCTACAGTTTCATTTACTTGCTCTGTGTAGGTAACGTTACCTTTTTCATCAATTATAACAATACAACGAGAATGTAAACCAGTTAGAGGACCAGAAGTAATCTCTAAGCCATAATCTTTACCAAATTGCCCTGTAGCAAAATCAGATAGCATTACAACATTTTCAATTCCTTCGGCACCACAAAAACGACCTTGAGCAAAAGGTAAGTCTCTTGAAATACATAATACTTTGGTGTTTTCTAAATCAGCAGCTTTTTTATTGAACTCTCTTACTGATGTAGCACAAGTACCTGTGTCAACACTTGGGAAAATATTTAAGATTAATCGAGAACCATTAAAATCATTTAAATTTTTAACAGATAAATCAGTTGCAACCAATGAAAAATTAGTAGCTGTAGTCCCTATTTCTGGTAAAGTACCTATTGTGTTGATAGGGTTTCCTTTTAGTGTTATTGAAGCCATTTTATATACGTTTTAATAAAAATCAAAGGTAATTAAATTAATTAAAAAAAGAAGAAGATAAACCCAGAGGACCTCTAAAAAAGTTATCTTCGCAGTCTGAAAAAAAGGGTAAAAATTGAATTTACAGCAATATACTTCGGAGTTTAAATATAACTTAAAACTTGCAACACCAGTTATGTTGGGTATGCTAGGACATACTTTTGTAAGTTTTATAGATAATGTAATGGTAGGACAATTGGGAACAGCTGAATTAGCAGCGGTTTCGTTAGGTAATAGTTTTATGTTTATAGCTATGTCTTTGGGAATTGGGTTTTCTACAGCGATAACTCCTTTAATAGCCGAGGCAGATTCTTCAAATAATTTTGATCAGGCAAAATCTACTTTCAAACATGGATTATTCTTATGCACAATGATGGGAATTATCTTATTTTCTATAGTATATTTTTCAAAACCGTTAATGTATTTAATGAAACAACCAGTGGAGGTAGTTGAATTAGCAATTCCATATTTAGACCTGGTAGCTTTTTCATTAATACCAATGATTGTTTTCCAGGCATTTAAACAGTTTAGCGATGGGATGTCAATGACACGTTATCCAATGTATGCTACATTAATTGCTAATCTGTTGAATGTTTTATTAAACTATTTACTGATTTATGGAAAGTTTGGATTTCCAAGATTAGGAATAGTTGGGGCAGCTTATGGTACACTGTTAGCTAGATTTGTAATGGTGCTATATTTATGGTGGTTATTGAGTAAAAAAGAACGTTCAAGACGTTTGGTTACCAACATCAAAATTTTTGTTTTAGATACTTTAATGCTTCGAAAAATTATTAGCTTAGGAACGCCTAGTGCGATGCAAATGTTTTTTGAAGTAGCGATTTTTACAGCAGCTGTTTGGCTAAGTGGATTATTAGGTAAAAACCCACAAGCAGCAAATCAAATAGCTTTAAATTTATCGTCTATGACGTTTATGGTTGCTACTGGATTGAGTGTTGCATCAATGATTAGAGTTGGAAATCAAAAAGGCTTACAGAATTATAAAGAGTTAAGAAGGATAGCTTTTTCTATCTTTATGTTGGGAATCATCCTTGCAGTTGTATTTGCTACAATCTTTTTTGTATTTCATAAATCTCTACCTAATTTATATATGGATTTAAGCGATGCTAATAATTATGTAGACAATATGGAAGTAATGAAAATAGCCGCAAATTTATTGATTGCAGCCGCTATTTTTCAAATTAGTGATAGTATACAAGTTATGGTATTAGGAGCTTTACGTGGTTTACAAGATGTAAAAATACCAACAATAATTACTTTTATATCGTATTGGGTTGTTGGTTTTCCTATTAGTTTTTTCTTAGGAACGGAAGAGAGATATGGTAGCTTTGGAATATGGTTAGGATTGTTAGCAGGATTAACAACCGCTTCTATACTTTTATTTATACGATTTAACAGATTAACAGTTCAACTTATTAAAACAAATCCAGTAATTGGAGAAAAATAATTAAAAAAAGCTTTTTTATGAATTTACCTAAATTTTTATTAGCAGATAATAGTAATCATCCGGAAGATATTTTTGTATTACATACTGAATATCCTCGCTTTCTTATTAACTTAAAAGATGATGAAATTGAATGGTTTGAAGACATATCTGATGAGAACGAACAAGATTTGGCAAATGAACTTGAAAGCTTGATTGAAGCAGCAGGATTATTTTATGACACCGAAATGGAAGGGCTAGAGTAGGAGGTAATTACTTTTACTTGGCTTTCTTTTATTTATTGACTATTAGGTCTAACGGTAGAAGCAAGCTTTTCAGGGGCTACTTCACAATATGCAGTAGTAATTACATCTTGAAGCAGTTTTTCGTTAATTTTTTCAATTTCTATAAACGTCCAACCTTGTTTTCCCCATTTGTTATCTACCGGATAAATAGCTTTTTTATCGAGTAGGCAAAACACGTTTTGGTCAATTTCAGAGAGTTTAACTGTTGCTCGATTGTTCTTTTGGTCAAAGGTTAAAAATATCTTTTTTTGAATACGAAATGATGTTTTCTTAAAATGAGGTTCTATTGTAACCTTAGGTAGAGATAAAGAAAGGTCTTCTATTGTCTTAAAAGTAGCCATTAGTTTTATAAGTTTTTAAGAGAGTAGTAATTTACAATTTTTCTTAAAACCTTGATACAAAAGTGTTTAATGATGCTAGGTGATTTTATTAAGAATATTTAATTTTTCTGGATTGCGTTGTGCAAAAATTCGAGTGATACATTTATTTTCAATTTCAAAACTCATAACTGTTTCAGGTTGCCACAAGTTTTCTACTCGTTTTGATATAATCATTCCTGGGCGGAAATTAACCCAAGCAACATTTAAACGATAATCTTTTGAAGAAAATATAGGTGACTTTTGTAATGCCATAAAAAAATCGGCAATTTTCTGTTTAGTTAAGATAATAGGAGCCGCTGGTACTTTTCCTCCACCATCACTTAAAAATTCAGAATTGTCAGAAAGTAAAGCTTCAAGTTTTGTTTGATTACCATGTTTAGCAGCTTCAAAAAATTGATGAATTAATTTTTCAGCATCAGGAGATGGTTTTGAAAAATTCTGTTTCTTTTGTTTGTTAATTGAATTTCTAGCACGTTCAGCAATTTTTCTACAATTAGCTTCATTTTTTTCCAATAATTGAGATACTTCTTTAAAAGAGTAACCAAAAATGTCTTTTAATAAAAAAACAGCTCGTTCTACCGGACGAAGATTTTGTAATAATACTAAAAAGGAGATTGTTAAACTTTCAGCTAATTCAAGACTTGCATCTTCCCACAGCAAACTAGTTTTATGATTAACAGCATCTGGAATCATATCTGGAAGCCAACTGCCTATATAGTTATTACGTTTGCTGTGCGCAGATTTTAACAGATCAAGAGCTTTGTTAGAGCAAATTCTTGTCATCCACGCTTTGTGATTTGAAACTGTATTAAAATCGTGTTTTAAACATTCAAAAACAGTATCTTGTACTATGTCTTCAGCATCCACTAAACTTCCAGTCATTCTAAAAGCATAGGATACTAAAAAGTTTCGCTGCTGTTTGTAACAATCTTCCCAAGAAGAAACAGAATTTTTTTGTCTAGTCATAAATTCAAAAAGTTTATGCCCAATCAGCAGTTATTTGCCTTGTTGCAACATTAATTCGTGTAAACATATTCATTACAGAAATGTAAAGTACAAGAGCTGCACGTTCTTTTTCATTAAATGAACCTTCAAATTTAGACCATAATTCATCTGGAAGGGAATTGTATCTATCTTCTAACTTTGTTATAGCTTCTGTTACTTCTAAAGCAACACGTTCCGATTCATTAAATGTGTTAGTTTCTTTCCAGTCCAAAACATGCTCAATCTGATTACTAGTATGAATGTTGTCTTTGGCTTTTATTAAAGATTGATCAATACATAATTGACAGTTGTTCATTTGACCGACTCTTAAGCCAACATATTCAAGTAAATCTACCGAAATACCACTTTGGTATATTGAAGTCATCATATTTTGTATGACGGGGTTTACATTTAGTAACATAGCTGGGTTTTTCATTCTTGCTTTCATTTGTTGTTGTTTTAAGTTAATAATGTGCCTTTTTTATGGCTTTCATTACTATGTCGATTTAGAACAACAGAATGTGACAAACAATTATTTTTTTATGAATTTATTTATAAAAAGAATAAAGTTAAAAAGAAAAATAAGCTACTTACAAGTGTTTTTAAATAAAGTGAATTATTTTTTATTGTATAGTATTTTTAAAAATTTCTCTTTGCATGGTAATGTTTAACTTTTTGTAAAATTCTGAGGGATTAAATCCAGTTTTTTGGTATTCATTTAGAACTAGGGCTTTAGCGTTGTTTAAAGATTTCTGGTTTTCCCAAATAGCCACAGTCATTACTGTAATATTTCCGTTTTCTTCTTCTTTTATCATTTTTTCATCACTTATAAATCCTTCAAGATTTCTGATGAAATTTCGGTTCATTTCCATTTTTTCAAAAAAATCAGAGAAGGATGATTTAGGCATTGTAAATCGATCTACAAAAAAAATAGTATTACTATCAAATGGAGATATTTTTTTAGGAATAACACCTAGTTGTTGAAGAAAATCTAATTGATTTGTTTGTATTTGGTGTGAGATAATTTTACCATCTTTTAGTTCATATATACCCATTCCTTCATTTGTAATAAGTTGATTGGTTGGTTGAATATTTTGAAAAATACCTTTGTGAGTTCCTGTAACTTTTTGTTTAACAAAAACTTTATCATCTTTTGCCATTATGTCGGTTAAAGCCCATTTTGCATCTGGAAAGGCATGAATAAAATTCATTATATTTTTCTTAAAACCATTTACTCCTTTTTCCCCCTGATGATTAGAGTAATTTTTTGAAATAACACTTGTGAATTCTTGAAAATTTCTTTGGTTCAAAACATTATTATATAAGTTTTGTATGACTTTTTTGTTTGATTCAGCTTTCATAAAATTTGTTTTTAATGATTTGTTACTTTGTGTAAAAGCATTTTGACTAAACACTAATAGAGCCAAAAAGCTGAGTTGCAATATTGTTTTCATGTTTTTTTAAGCAAAGATGAGAAGTGTAGAAAACAATAGATTGTAAAAAATCATTGATTACCAAATATTTTCTGAGGTGTAGAATTCAGTAGGGGTGAGACCAGTAAAGATTTTGAACTCTTTATTAAAATGAGCTTGATCGTAAAATCCGTTTTCTAATGCCAAATCAATAATAGATTCTGGTTTTTCTGTTTGAGTTATTGATTTTAGTCTTATTAAAGAAGAAAATTGTTTAGGTGTGCTACCTACTGTTTTTCGAAAGCGTTTTTCAAAAGCGTCTATACTAATAAATAGCTTTTGTGATAACTCTCTAATTTTAATATTTCCTTTAGCAGCGCATATTTCTGAAATACTTTTTTGAATTAGTAAATCGGTATGTTTACGATATAGGATAGAAAGTAAAAAGTCTTCTATCATTTTTATACTTTCTAAATCTGATTTAGCAGAATTTAAATTTTCTTCCACTCTATGAATTTTGTCTTTATTAATAAAATGATCAAGAGATACACTTTGTTGAAAGAGTTCGTAAAGTGGATCTTTTAAAAAAGACGAAATTCCCATTTCTGTAAACAAAACTATTATGGATTTGCTGTTTTTTTGATAGTTAATATTTCTAACTGATTTTCTCAATCCAGAAATAATTACAGAAGGTAGATGTATGACGTTTTTATTATCAAGGTAGGAAATTTGCCCTTTAAGAGTAAATACAATCGCAAAATTTGAATTAGGAAGAACTCGATTCACCAAGTCATGATGTGTCTGGATTATTCTAAAGGATTGAATAAAGGGACTTAATTCTTTACTGGGGGTGTAAATTTTAGAGATCAAAATTAAAAAATTACGTTTATTACTCTTTGTGGTTAAAAGCTCTGTATAACTGCTTATTATTGATTATAGAACTAAAGATAGTGTTTTTCAGTTTAATTAAGAGTTAATATTTCTAATAGCAAGTTTACTGCTCAGCTTCTTTAGCCCACTTCTGTTAAACAATTTGGGTTATGTTGTACTATAAAATTTACTGAGTTTGCGATAAAACAAAGCTCATTAGCTTTTTTATGTAATTCATTAGCCTTTTTTATCATTGAGCTTTCGCTAACTGTAACTGTTGGGTTTAAAGTAACTTCTGAAAAATACCCATTACCATTCTGTTCTTCAATCATAATTCCAGATGGATTATCAACATATCTTGTTACAATAATATTAGCTTCAGAGCACAAATGTAAATACCAGAGCATATGGCAAGAAGATAGTGATGCTATTAGAAGTTCTTCAGGGTTGTGTCTCGTTTTATCTCCAAGAAAGGCTGGGTCAGATGAGCATAAAATATCAGGTTTATTTTCAATTGATATAATATGGCTTCTTTCAAATGCTCTATAATTTGAGGTACCCTCTCCTTTGTTTCCTGTCCATTCTATAGTAGCGGAATAGTTGTGTTGCCTTTTTATCATATTACATAATCATCGCTATTCCACCATCTTTTCATCCATTTATTGGATACTTTTTTTGCTTTTTCGTAATCGTCTACAACGATGATTAATTGATTAGCATGATCGCTATACTGTGTAAGGATATTAACATTAGCTTCAGCTAATTCTTTACAGAACAAACCTAACTGCCCAGGTACATTTTGTTTAAGTTTTTGAATAATCACATTATTTATTTTAGAAACTCTTATCCCAACTTTTTCTAGTTCTATTTTAGCTTTGTCAGCCTCTTCAACTAAAAAATGAGCTATTGAAGAATTTCCATTTTGAAAAACACCACCGCCTTCTAAACTAATTTTGTGCTTACCTAGTACTTCTCCCATTAGAGCTAATTGTCCAGGCTTGTTATCAAATAAAATTTCTATGTCTTGCATTGTTGTAATTTTTAATTTTCAACAAAGAAAAATGAATAATTATTTAAACAATTCATTTAAAAATGAACAATGGATGACAACATATTTATTTGAGGAGAGTGTTATTAAAAGACACTTATAAAATAGAGATAAACAAGCTATGTTAACAAATTATATTATTCATGATTTGATATTTGAAATGCGATTATTTTATTGCGAATTTGTTAAAATTTATAAAAAAATGTATTTTTACGTTTGTCTATTACTTTGAATAACAGTATTTTGTTGTGAATCTGATAGGCTAATCTTGATATTTACGAGTTTAATCTCGATATAATCCCCTATACTTTTTATAACAAAATATGAAAATGCTTTTCTGTGTTTTAAGAAGAAGTCTTGAAACCCTCAAAGGTTTTTAAAAATTGTACTAACCTAAACTATGTATCAAATGAAATCTAACCATTTATTATTGTTCGTATTAACCTTTTTTTTATTCGCATGTAAAACTGAGGTAAAAAAAGAAACAACTGTAGAACCTTCTAAAGAGTCTGTAGCTGTTGTTGAAGAAAAAACACTTTATGAAAAACTTGGAGGTGAGGAGGGAATATCATCTATAGTAGATGATATTATTGAAGTACATTTAAAAAATGACAAAATCAAACAGTTTTTTATACCGTTAACTGAAGATCCTGAACATATGGAACAGTTTAAACAGCATGTGAAAGATTTTTTTGGTTCAGGAACAGGTGGTCCTGAAGAATATAAGGGCAGAGATATGCCTACAGCTCATCAGGGCTTAAATATATCAGAAGCCGAATTTTTGCATACGATAGATGATATATTATTAGTTTTGGACTCGCATAAAATTGATAGAAACTCAAGGAATGAAGTTTTAGCGGTGCTATTTTCCTTGAAATGGGATGTAATAAAAAAATAAAAATAGCTGGCTTTATAATGTAGCTATAAATCTTGAATTAGAATCGTTGTGGGGAATCCAATAGGATTTTCCACATTGATTAAAAGTTGATAGTTTTTACTGAACAATAATTAAAAAGTTTGCAAGGGTAAAAATAAATAAAGACAATTTTATTCCTTTTTTTATTTAAAGTTAAGAGAGTTGTTATTGATAAACTCTAAAAATTGAGGTTTGTACTGTTCAGAAACTGTAATACGTTGCTTATTAATAATTATTTGACTGCGTTCTATCACATTAATGCTATTTAAAGCTACTATAAATGATCTATGAACACGCATAAATTGTGATTTTGGCAACTTTTGTTCTAAAGATTTTAAGCTCATTAAGGTTAGAATAGGGGTGTTGTCGTTTTTTAGCCAAATTTTGATGTAGTCTTTTAACCCTTCAAAATATAACACATCTGATAGTTTAATACGAAGTTGTTTGTACTCAGATTTTACAAATAAAAACTCTTTTTTAGGAGGGGCAAAATTAGGAGTGGTTTGTTGTCCTTTTATGAGTTCAAACCATTGATATGCTTTATTGGCTGCAGTTAAAAACTCGCTATAGTCAAAAGGTTTTAGTAAATAATCCAAAGCTTCTACTTTAAACCCTTCAATAGCATATTCATTAAAAGCTGTGGTAAAAATAACTTTGGTATTTTTAGGTAGCATTTTAGAAAATTTTACACCTGTTAAGTCAGGCATTTGTATGTCTAGAAACAACAAATCTACAGAGGTACTTTTAATAAAATTCATAGCTTCTATGGCACTGCTACATTTAGCTTTAAGGTCTAAGAAAGGTGTTTTTTCTATATAACTTTCTACTAAATTTAGAGCCATAGGTTCATCATCAACAGCAATACAAGAAATTTTTAAGGTACTCATAACTAATTAAGTAGTTTCTATCTTTAAAAATACAGAAAAACGATTGTTTTTAAGTATTGTTTCAAAAGTATATTGATTTGGATATAATAACTGTAAACGCTTTTCTAAATTTTGTAAGCCAATACCTGAACCGCTTTTATCGTTCATTTTTTTAGGAAAATTATCATTCTCTATTTTAAAAATAACTGTTTTGGCATCCAGACTCATTTTCATAGTAATCTCACTTTTTTCGTTAGCAGAGATTCCATGTTTAAAAGCATTTTCAATTAAAGAAATAAAAAGTAGCGGAGCTATTTTAATATTGGTTTTCTCAGAAGGAAAATAATAGTTTATAGTAATATTATCAGATACTCTCAGTTTCATTAATTCAATATATTTCTCTAGAAAATCTATTTCTTTAGAGAGCTCAACTAACTCTACATTAGTTTCATACAGCATATAACGCATTAACTTACCTAAACTATGAATAGAGGTCTTTGCTTGATTTGGTAAAACATCTACCAATGCATAAATATTATTTAACGAGTTAAAAAAGAAGTGCGGTTGTAATTGATAATGTAAATGCTGTAATTCTGATTGTAACCTAAAATTGGTAGCTTCTTTACGTTCCGCTTCGGCTTTTACCCAACGTTTGGTTGTTTTAATAGCGATAGAAAATAGTAATGGAGCTAAATAAGATAACATTTGAGCATAAATAATCATTTTTAAAGGTGGTGCATTACCATTACTATCTGTAGGTTTTTTAATAAGATTTAAAAAAAAGTAACTTTCTATTTGCTCTTTTAAAGCAATAAAAGTAGCAATCATTAACGTGTTTATAAGTACAAATAACAAGGTGCTTTTTCGAAATAAAAATCGATCAATTAAAAAGAAATAATTAATGTAAAAGATGATAGCATAGAATAGCAGCGGAACCCAAAAATGAGCTATTATTCTATTAATATTTTGTTCTTGACCATAAGACAAAATATATGGCATGCTTATTAATACAAGCCAAATAAGTACATGGGCAAAAAGTGTTATCTTATTATTTTTATTCATACTTGTTATTCGTAACGTAAAGCAGTTATCGGGTTTAAAGCAGAAGCTTTTCTAGCAGGATACCATCCAAAGAAAATACCTGTAATGGCACATACCGCAAATGATATAACAATAGAGTATAAAGCAACGTCTGTAGGCCAATTTAAGATTTTTTCAATAAAAAGGGTGACGCTTAAACCTAAGATTACACCAAGTAATCCACCGGTAACACTAATTAAAATAGCTTCAATTAGAAATTGCATTAAAATATCAGAGCCTTTTCCTCCAATTGCCATACGTAAACCTATTTCTTTGGTACGTTCTTTTACTGAAACATACATAATGTTCATAATACCAATACCTCCAATTAATAAAGAAATTCCTGCAATTGCAACCAATAAAACAGTTAGTATTTCACTAGTAGAGCTAAAAGTAGAAATAAGTTCTTCCATAGATCTGACATTAAAATCATCATCTTCATTATCTGAAAGCTTATGTTGAGATCTTAAAATTTCAGTAACTTGAGTTACAGCATTAGGAGCTTGCTCTTCACTAACTGCAGAAGCTACAATTTGGTTTATATGATTTATAGCCAAAATACGCTTTTGCACTGTTGTATAAGGGGCAATTACCACATCATCCTGATCTTGACCAAAAGTGTTTTCTCCTTTTTTTTCTAGGATACCTATTATTTTAAAAGGAATATTATTGAATCGAATAGTCTTTCCTACAGGTTCTTCTCCTTCAGCAAATATATTATCTACAACTGTTTGCCCTAATAAAGCTACTTTAGCAGCTGATTTTACTTCGGCTTCAGTAAACATACTACCACTTTGTAAGCCTACAAGCTTTATATCTAAGTATTCAGGGTTTACTCCGTAAATTGAAGAAGGCCAGTTGTTCGAGCCATTGATTACTTGTCCACCACCATTTACCATTGGAGTAGAGTAGGTTAGTAAATTAGCTCGCTCTTTTATGGTTTTGTAGTCATCTAGTGTTAGAGTTTCCATAGCACTAGCATCTTGTATTACTCCTCCACGCATGTCGGCTCCAGGGCTAACAGTTATCATATTAGATCCCATACTAGAAATGGTAGAGCGTATACTTTTTTTAGAACCCTCTCCAATAGCTAACATTGCAATTACAGAAGCAACTCCTATAATAATACCCAGCATAGTGAGTAAGGTTCTCATTTTATTTAAGATAATGGCTTTGTAAGCTATTTTAAGTAAGTTTAAAATTCTCATGACATATTATTTTCTATAGGTAATGCGGCTAAATGTTCTGTAGCTGACTGTATATTATGATTTTTATAATCTTGTATTATTTCTCCATCTTTTAATATAATAGTTCTGTTACTAAAAGTGGCAATATCAGGTTCGTGAGTTACAAAGGCTATCGTAATTCCTTGTTGATTTAACTCCTGAAATAAAGCCATGATTTCGTAAGATGTTTTGGTATCCAAATTACCTGTGGCCTCATCAGCAAGAATGATTACTGGGTTGTTAACTAACGATCTAGCAATAGCTACCCGTTGTTGTTGCCCTCCTGAAAGTTGTGCAGGGGTATGATATAATCGTTCTCCTAAACCAACCATTTTTAAAGCTTTAATAGCGCGCTTTTTTCGTTCTTCAGTAGTGACTTTGCTGTTGTATAGTAAGGGGAGTTCTACATTTTCTATTGCTGTAGTTCTTGCTAGTAAGTTATATGATTGAAAAATAAACCCTATTTTTTCATTTCGTACAGTAGCTAATTCATTTTTGCTTAAATCTTTAATATTAACACCATCAATTTCGTATGTACCAGAGGTTGGCTGATCTAAGCAACCTAAAATGTTTAACATAGTACTTTTCCCAGAACCACTAGAGCCCATAATAGTTACAAATTCACCTTTTGTAATGCTATAAGAAATACCTTTAAGTGCATGAACTGTTTCTGAACCCATAGTGAACTTACGCTTTAGGTCTTGTATTTTAATAATTTCTTTAGTCATAATTACTTTCCTTTTTTGTTAGTACCTGGAGGTTTTGGCATAAAAGGGCTTTCGTTTGCATCTTGTGTCTGAGATAAAGGAGCCGCTGTTTTAAGGCTATATACTAGTTTTTCTCCTTCAGTAATACCACTTAAAATTTGGACGTTAACACCATCACTAGCACCAAGAGTAACTGGTCTTGAAGTAATTGATTCATCGTTATTTAAAACCCAAAGTACAGTTGTTTCTTTTGTGTCTTTTTTTGGCGAAGTATTATTTATTTTGGGAGTAAGCTTCTTTTGAGTAAAGTATTGAGACATTACATCAGCATCTGGTTTAAAGTTTACCGCTTTAGCTTGAATTGTTAATACATTTTTTAATTCTAAAGTGTAAATTGAAATAGTTGCTGTTAACCCTGGTTTTAGTTTTAAATCTGGATTATGAGCTTTTATAACTACTGTGTAAGTTACTACATTAGAGTTGGTTGTAGGGTTTAAACGTACTTGTGTAACTTTGCCTTCAAAGGTTTCGCCTACATAAGCATCAACAGTAAAGGTTACTCGTTGTCCTTCTTCTACGTTTCCTATATCAGCTTCATCAACATCGGCTTCCACTTGCATTTCTTTTAAATCTTGTGCTATGGTGAATAAGGTAGGGGTACTGTAACTTGCTGCAACGGTTTGACCCTCATCTATATTTTTAGACAAAACGACTCCATTAATAGGTGAATAGATATTGGCATATTCTAAATTTGTTTTCGCTGTTTTAAGTTCAGATAAGCGTTGTACTACAGTATTTTTTGCTGTTTGAAAATTATAGAAAGCATCGTCATAATCAGATTTACTTATAACTTTATTGTTATACAAGTTTTTCTGCCTATTGTATATTGTTTCGGTATAATTACGTTGGTTTAAAGCATTGCTATAACTGGCTTGAGCTTGTGTTAATGCAGCTTTAAGATTGGTTTTGTCTAATTCGGCAATGAGTTGTCCTTCTTTTACGATATCATTGTAATCTACATAAATTTTTTTAACAACTCCAGATACTTGTGTACCAACTTCTACTAGAGTGATGGGTTCAACAGTTCCTGTAGCCGTAACTAAGGTGCTAACATCGTCTTTTTTAGCTAAAATAGTTTTAGCTTCAATAGATGCGGGGGCTTCCAGAGGGGATAGATTATAAAATGCTAATATGGCAATGACTAGGCTAATGCCAATGATGGTAATATTTTTTTTAGTTTTCATTCTATATTTTTTAAAGTGTTATACGGTTTCCTTGATAGAATTCTAATAATTGTTGGTACAAAATGTTTAGATATTTAGCTTGTAAATAGTTTTGTTGAGTATTGGTATAGGTGTTTTGGCTAATTACTAAGTCAGCTGTACTTAAATTATCTAATTCATATTTCTTTTTAGCCAACTTATATGATTGTTCGGCTGCTTTCATAGAAGTTTTAGCAGCTACAAGTTGCTCTTGAGTAGCGATGGCATTTTGATATGCTGTAGCTACTTTTTTATAAATTTCTTTTTGAGTGTTTGTTTTGCTTATTTCAGCTTTTTCTATATTAATTGTGGCTTTTTGAACGGCTGCCTTTGTTTGATTTCTATTGAAGATAGGAATTGAAAGAGAGAGTCCAATTTTTTGATTAAAATTAAAATCAAGTTGATTGGAAAAAGTCATTGTTTCATTAACACTTGTATAACCTGAGCCTAAGCTACTTGTAAGTGATAAAGTTGGTAAATATCCTCCTTTGGCAATATCCATTCCCTTTTTACTAGCTTCAATTTCTAAATTACTCGCATTAATTTCAGGCAAAACATTTAAAGCCTTTTTGTAAATAGCTATTTTGTTTAAAGCTATTAGAGGAAAATTTGTATTATTATCTAAATCTTTAATTTCAATATCGTGGGTTGGATTTAATTCTAACAACTGTTTTAAACTAATTAGATATTGTTGATATGTGTTTTTGGCGTTAATAAGGATGTATTTATTTGTTGCTGCTTGACTTTGCGCTTCGGTATAATTGCCTAAAGTAATTGTGCCAGCATCTAATCTTGCTTTAGCTTGTTCAACTTCTTTTTCAGTTGATTGTAAGTTGTTTTCGGCAATAATAATTCCTTCTTTAGCATGAAGAATTTGTAAATAGTTTTCTAAAACACTTAAGGTGATATTGTTTTTAACCTCTTTTTCAATAAAAGTGCTTTGTTTTACAAGGAGTTCGCTCTGAATAATTTGGTTATTGATTTGATTTCCTTGAAACAAAATTATAGAACTATTCAGCCCAATATTAGTACTATATATTTGGTCAGAAACAAAATTACTTGTGATGGGATCTATAGAGTTTCCATTTGAAAAAGAAGTTGAACCAGAAGCGGTTAAATTAGGAAGTCTAGATGATTTTACAGCTTTATAATCTGTTTCTGTAATACTTTTATTTAAAGTAGCTTCCTTTATAGTAATATTATTTTCTATAGCGTGAGCAATACATTTTTCAAGCGTCCATACTTTTGATGGTATGGAATCTTTTACCTGTGAAAAACTAACCTGTAAATAAAAGAAGGTTGCTATGATAAGACATAATTTCATTGTTAGCGTATTTTAATTTACGCTTCAAAAATGAAGTATATTGGTGCCTTAATAAATTGTAATAGATGTTTACAGTTATTAACTATTCAGAAAGGCTAATTTTATCGATGAAATATTAAGTTAAAAAGGGAACATGTTTTAATACCCGAAAAGGCATTGTTAGAAGAGTTTTTAGGAGAACAAAAATTGATTTGTTCTTGAGTATGAAAAGTAGCGGATTTTGAGAGCCATTTTTTCTATTTTATACTGACTTTTAAAATTATGAAATTCACTTTTATTAAAGCTCTCAAATCGCTATTGTATATGTTTTTAGTTATTGAATTTTATTCATTCAATATTTTTTTCATCACAGGGATAATCATTTTCCAACCTTGTTTTGATTCTTCGAATCGTTTTACAGCATTGTCTGTACCTTTAAAATCACCTTGAGTTATTACTAGTTTACAACCAATTTCATTCGGAATTATTTCATAGGTAAGATTAATATGGTTTTTTGGTATATCAGGGATTCCTATATTAGGGTCAAACATTGTTGAAGTAACTTTTTTTTCGTTTTCAAATTCAATAATTTTTCCTTTAACATAGGTTATCTCTTCTCCATTTTCGGTTTTTCCGTTCCATAATATTTGACTTCCAATTTTCCAATCGGTAAGGACTTCACAGCCAAACATATATTGTTTCGTCATTTTTGGGTTGGTTAATAAATCCCAAACCATACTAGGTGTTGTTTTAAAGAAAATTTCTTCTTCGATAATCATTGAATCACTCATTTTAATTGAATTTAATTATTAATTTGAAGCTCAAAGTTGGAGTATTATCAATGTTTTATATTGTAGAATTAGGATTATTCTTTATACTATTGGGAGAAACTCCAAAAGTATTTTTAAACGCTTTTGAAAAATGTTGAGGTGAACTATAACCTATTTCATATGCAATTTCTTGAGCAGTTTTGTCTGTTCCTAACAAAAGTCTTTTTGCTGAACTCATTCTAATGCCGTGGATATAACCGAAAATAGTTGTTCCAAATAGCTCCTTAAACCCTCTTTTTAATTTATATTCGTTTATGCCAATTAATTTTGATAATTCTATTATAGTAGGAGGATTATCAATCTTATTGGTTAAAATTTCTTTTGCTTCGATTAATTTTTGCGTGTCTTTTTTTGTTCTGATAAACTGATTTGAAGTTTGTTGTTCGTAGAGTTCAGCTTGTAATACTAACAACTCTATACTTTTGGAAAGTAAAAATAAATCCCTTAACTCATTTTGGTATTTGCAATTTATAATTTCATTTATTACTTGCTGAATTTTGAAATTATTTGTTTTCCATTCGCTAGATAGAATAGCGTTTTTTCGATTAATAGCCTTTTCAGTAAATTTCTTTAATGGCTCATTCCCATTTTGTCCTATTTCAATAAATGTTTCTGTATTAAAATTTATACCAAAAGTCTCTATTTTTTTACTTTTATTAGAAACTTCAATTTCAAGCCCATCAGTGTACATTATATTATTGTGATGCCCAGAAAGAGTAAAAGAACTATTTAGCTGTGCAAAACTGAAATCATAGCTTCCTTGTAATCCAAAATGAAGCCTAACGCAATTCGTGTTATTAACAGATTTTATTTTGTCAAATGAATTGTACTCCATTAAATTATGAGTAATTTGAATATTTCTCAATTCCCAGTTTTTAGTGGATCTCTTTTTTATGTTGTGAGTTTTATTCATTTAGCTTGTAGGTAAGGTATTTGCGTGTGAGTATTTTTCAGAAAACAACAATCAAAAACAATATTGTAACAGAGTGTTAAATCGTTTTATTTTTATAACAATTTCGTCATGATTCTCTATATGTTAAAATTCAATAATTTTTTCAAAAAAGCATAGTATAAAAATATCAGGTTAATTAATCCGTTTTTTTATTAATAGATAGCGATTTTGTATAAATTAACATATTATTTCTATAAGGGAAGATACAATTTTTAACACAATAGCGATTTAAGTTGGTACTCAAACCGCTATTGTATTTACATCTTGTTGGCTGTGGTTTTTTTACACTTAAATATTCATAGAGAACCTTTCTTTTGTTTTTGAAACACCACCAATCTTTTGGTAAAACCGAATTGCTTTTTTGTTAAAGCAAGGTGTTTGCCATTGAATAATAGTACAGTTCTCAGTTTTTGTGTATTCTTTAATTTTTTCCATTAGGGCTGTTCCTAACCCTTCTCCGCGGGTTTTTTCTGTAAGGAACAAACAATCGAGGTAAATATAAGAATCTGCATTCCAAGTCGAAAACTGCTTCATGTAGGTTGCATACCCAACAATTGTATTTTCACTTACTACCACTAAACATTTTAAGCTTGGAAATTCTCCAAAAATTGACTCCATTAGTAATTTTTCTTTGTCTTTTTTTTCAAACTCAGCGTGTTCAAATTTAGCATGTTGCTCACATAAATCAATAATTTGTGATAAGTCGGTAGTTTTGGCGAATCGTATAATCATTATATACTATTTTAACAAGCACATTTAAACATTGAACCTTTGTTTGGGTGTGATCCTTCAGTTGCGTAACCATCAAATTTCCACCATTCGATTCCGCCCATTAATTCTTTAACTTTAAACCCTAATTTAGCCATTTTTAAAGCACCTTTTGTAGACGCATTACAACCAATTCCGTCACAATAGCAAACATAGGTTTTAGATTTGTCTAAATGTTTTGTTGTTTCTTCGGTAATTTCTTTATGAGGAAGATTAATTGCTGTTGGAATATGCTCTTTATTATATCCAAAAGCTTGTCTTGCATCTACCGCTATATATCCTATGTCATTCTCAAAAGTATGATATAAATCTGAGGGATCCATTTCGAAAGCGAGTTTGTTTTCGTAAAATTCAATTTGTTTTTGCATAATTAACAGATTTTAATTTTTACCAAAATTAGTTAGTCAAGAATCGATTTTTTGAATATTGAAATTGAGTGTTTTAAAATTGAAGCTGAAATTTTTTCAAACTGAACATAGGTAACAAATTGTTATTTTTGTAAACTATGGAAATCAAATACTTTAGACTTATAAAAACAATAGAAGAAGAGGGCAGTATTGCCAATTCTGCCAATAAATTATTTTTAACACAATCAGCATTGAGTCATCAATTAAGAGAATTAGAAGAACGTTTAGGGTTTAAAGTATTTTATAGAAAGCGAAATAAATGGCAATTAACAGAAGAAGGTACCGAGCTGTATAAATTAGGTAATTCTATTTTAGAAAGCATTGAAAAAGGCTTCCAAAATATAGAACAATTACGAACAGGCTCTGTTGGTACTATCAAAGTTAGTACAGAATGTTATAGTTTTTATCATGGACTTTCCTCATTTATTCAAAAAATGGGACTTTTATATCCAGAAATAAATGTTGATTTAGTTTTAGAAGCCACTCATCAACCTATTTCAAAAATTTTATCGAATGAGATTGATATTGCCATTGTTACTCAAGAACCTATAAATGATATTTTGTCAAATGTAGAAGTTTTTGAAGACGAGATTTTTACAATTGTTCATAAAGAAAACCCTTTGAGTAAGAAAGAATTTTTAGATACCAATGATTTTTCAGAAACACATTTAATAATTCATTCTTTCCCTTTAGAAACAGTCTCAGTTTATGACCTGTTTTTAAAACCAAATAAAATAACCCCGTTAAAAATTTCTGCTATTCCTTTGACGGAAGTTGCTTTGGAGATGGTTGATGCTAATATGGGAATTATGTGTATGCCTCTATGGGCATTAAAACCCTTTAAGTTATCTGATGATTTGGAGTTTAAGCGAATTGGAAAAAATGGATTAAAAAGAAAACATTATTTGGTTTTTCGAAAAATGGATAAGGATAAAAATTATATCAATGATTTTATTTCCAATTTTGAAGAAGATTTTTCAAAGTGATGACTTGTTTATCTTGCAGCTAAACGATTATGTATAACCCTTTGGTTATTGGTTTAAATATATTCTAATTTTTACTTACAATTCTCCCACAATTAATTTTGTAGCCGTTTATTTTATAAATCAAGTCTTGTTTTTCTAATTCGAATCCAGCTCGTATTACACCATTAACACCTTTATTAGAAATAGCAACTGTATAAAAAAGATAGGAATCTTTCGTGTGAATAGTAGTTGTTGTTACTTCAGATGGTTTATTTATGCTTTCGTTTAAAACTGAATTTATATCCAAGCCATAATTGTATAGGGCTTCCTTTTCAATAGCCATTTCTTCCTTTGGTAAAAACAAATTGAAGACTGTATTAGGAGAGGAAGGAATTGTGAATGAATCATTGGGGAAATGTATTTCTAATTCTAAATTAGAAGCTGTTTCATTAATGATACGAGCCCAAAATATTACATACACATATTCTTTACCGCTATAAGGGTCTGTATATTTTTGTCCGCCTTTCGGATAACTATTTTGTATTCTTATACCCTTATTTAAGTAATCATTGTATTTAAAATCTGTATGGAACTTTTGTCCCATAACAGCAAAAGAAAATAATGATAAAGCGAAAGGAATTAAAGGTTTCATTTGTAAATCTGTTTTTTGGGCTTTTATTTGTCAAGCTTATAGATAAATTCTTCAATTTCTCTCTGTCGAGCATTGGCAAAGCCTTTATCTGAACCAACTTTAGTAAAACCACATTTTTCTAACACTTTTTGGGATCCAAAATTGTCAAAAGCAACTCGCCCAAAAATTGGTCTGTTGGTTTCAATTGTAAGAAATTCTTTCAGTGCTTTTGTAGCAATGCCTTGTCCCCAAAATTTTCGATCAATCCAATAAGTAATTTCATTATCACCTTCCATGACAAACTTTGCGATGCTTCCTATAATCGTGTTATCAAGAACGATTGTTTGGTTGTTTACCGTTGGATTATCTAACAACTTTGTGTGTTTGTTAATATATGTAGTTTTATCTGTTGGGTCTTGGGGCATAAATGCAGCCAAATACCCACCTTCTTTGTCAAGTTGAAATTGAAACAAGCTCTCTAAGTCTGAAATTTCTGTTGGTCTGAGTTGTATATCAATTTTCTTATTCATTAAAGGTTTATGTTTTTCGGTTAAGAACTGTCGTTAGTAATCCCGAGAGGATCTGAGTGTAATCGAATCCTCTCGGAATTGTGATTATATATTGTAGTGTGAAGTTTTTTAATTTTTAAGAAATTCTTCAGTTGTTAATACGTCTGAATAATAATAGTTCAAGGCAGCAAGAAAAGCTTTTTGAACTTCGCTAGCTTTTACATTTTCTCCATTTATTTCTAAATCTTTAGTAGCACAAGCATCTCCAATAACAATGCAGTCAAATCCAAAGTCTTTGGCCGCTCTTGTAGTTGCATCCACACACATATGTGTCATCATTCCGCAAATCACCAAATTTTTCACTCCCATTTCTTTCAAGGTTTTCAGTAATTCGGTTTCTCTAAAACTGTTTGGAAAGTGTTTGATTATTATTTTTTCCCCATCTATTGGTTTTACGTTCTTGTGAATTTCTACACCTTGAGTTTCTGGAATAAAAAATGTAGAACCAGGACGAGTTGATTTGTGTTGAATATGGATTACAGGAAGATTTTTCTTCCTAAAATGCTCCAAAATTTCCTTGGCATTTAAACTTGCCTTTTCGGATTGTGAAAGTTTCATTTTTCCATTTGGAAAGTAATCATTTTGAAGGTCAATTAGTATTAAAGCTGTTTCCATATTTTCTGTTTTTTGGGCTTGAAGCGTAACAGTAAAAACTGTTAGTAGTACTAGGGTTAAAATTTGTTTCATTTGTTTGTTTTGCGTTGTATGCAACGGTCTCATATTACCATCAGTTATTGGCTCAGAATTAACGGTAACAAATCCACTCCGGAATTTCGGTTTTATTCGTTTAATTCTTTAACTAACTTTCTTGTAATAACGGTATCGTATATAATTTTGAGTTTCTTTATTTTGTTTTCAGAGTTAAGTTCAATAATATCAACAACATCAAACTCTACTACCTTATTGTTTTTTAATGTCCATTTATAGGTAAAGAAAATTGCGAAATTATTAGAGTCGTTTTGTTCAAAAATTCCCTTAAGTTGAAGTTTTGAATTAGAGGTGTCATTATTTAACTCACGATAAAATAGAGTAGCTTTTTTAATTCCATAAATAGGAGATTCAACAATTCCATTTTCATCAAATAAATTAATAACCTTTTCCATATTACCGTTTTCGAGAAATTCTAAATACTTATTTGCAATTTCAGTTTTATTCGTCATTTTTTTCTAGGGTTTGTGTACCGTTTTTTTATATACTTAATAAATATATTTATCAAACTTCCAAACATAATAAGGGATATGTAGAAGTTTTAGCAATTTTACGTTATACCAATATTTCATTTTTACTGAATTAAATATTAGTAAAGCAAGCCCAAGGATTGAAGAAATTAGAAGTATATTTTTTATTTTTTTTGTTCAATTTTATCAAATGTTGGGTAACGTATTTGTATATGAAAAGGAGCAGATTTATATGTGCTTTTTTTTCAGTTTGAAAACAAAGATAGCAGAAAACAACCAAACTTTAAGTTTAGCTATTAACTGCTATTTTATATATACGTTGTTGTATACTGACTTTATTTTTCAGCTATTTGTTGCATTATCGGAATTATCATTTCCCATCCTTTTAACGATTTTTTATATCTTTTTTCCCCATCAGCAACAGAGGCAAAGTTCCCTTGAGTTAATTTTAATATAGTCTTGTTATCCATCTCTTTTAGTTCATAGGTCAAATTCAAATAGTTTTCTGGAATATCCTCAAGTTTCATGTTTGGGTCAAACATTGTAAAAGTAACTTTTCGCCCATCTATAACTTCAATAATATTCCCTTTTATATAGATAATTTCTCTTCCATCTTCAGTTTGACCTTTCCAAAGAATAGGATTACCTACCTTCCAATCAGATATTACTTCGCAACCAAACATATACTCTTTGGTTATAGCAGGATTTGTAAGTAAATTCCAAACTTTTTCTCTAGGAACGCTAAATTGCATTTCTTTTTCTATCATCATAATTTTATTTGTGTTTTTTGATTTACAGCCAATCAATAATAGGATTATTATTAATAAAGAAAATCTTCTGGTTGTCATAACTATTTTAGTTTTAAATCTCGAACCAAAAATGATGCTATTTCTTTTGTTTAAGTTGCATAATCAGGATGATTTCTAATACTATCAGGAGTATTCCAAAAAAAAATCTTGAACACCTTTGAAAAAATGTAGAAGAGAGCTATAGCCAGTTTTATAAGTAGTTTCTTTTGCTGACATACTTAGTACCGAGTAGAAGTCTGTTTACTAAACTCATTCGATTACTATATATATACCCTAATATTGTAGTGTCAACATTTTTTAACCCTTTATTTAGCTTGCACTCATACAAGTTTATCAGATTTGATTTTATAAATCCGTTTTGAGTATTTCATTCACAAAGTTTAGCTTGTAAAATGAGAAGTTCAATACTTTTAGGGAGTAAAAACAAATCTTTTAATTCATCTGTGAATTAACAATATAGAATTTCATTAATAACTAGGTGAATTGTAAAGCTACTAGGTTTCCAAACATTGGAAGGAATGGATTTTTTATTAATTACTTTTTTTGTAAGTCTTTTTAACGCTCTTACTAAACGGACGTGGCGGTCCGTCTGCAAGGCGTAATCGTCCGTCCGTGCCAAAGATAGCTAAACTGTTAGACCGCAAAAGGGGAGAATACATAGCCATGACATTTAGTTATTGTCAGCGGCTGTTAATTTTTAGCATGTTTTAATGAGGCTCTAAAAATATCCCTTACTTCAATTATATCATCTGATGTGTCTGAAGTATTGACAAACACAATGATACCTATATTATTCTCCTTAAAAAAGTACGCGTGACTAAGAAGTCCCAAATCACTGCCACTATGCCCAATTTTCTTAGAATCTACACTCCAAAAAACACCTTTCTTGAATTCTTCCGAAGGAGGCTCTTGCATCATTTCTATATAGCTGTTATGCTTCAATACATTGTCCTCTCCATTGAAGCCCTGAATCATTGCAATTAAGAACTTACTGAAGTCAACAATATTAGTCATGAAGTTGCCATCAGGATAGGTTATCAAGTCTGATTTTGGCATGGGAAATCCATACCAATATAGAGTTGCCTCATTAAAAGGTTG
The DNA here is from genome assembly GCF_050290165.1 of Tenacibaculum sp. GTDB lineage: Bacteria > Bacteroidota > Bacteroidia > Flavobacteriales > Flavobacteriaceae > Polaribacter. The sequence continues at coordinate 506,660 of NZ_JBNKHD010000015.1, forward strand.
GTAATTTTTAGACCTCCAGCCTGACATATCCATATTAAGAGGATTCAAGATGTGGTTTTGTACAAAAATTCTATAATCATCTCCAAATATCTGTTCAATGATGTAGGCAGCTATATTTGCTCCCATATTACTGTACTTATATTTACTGCCAGATGGGTATTTGGCAAAGTGCTCTTCAGAATACCACATTTCTCCAGCTACATACTGTTTTCGAATAAACGTACCAAGAGGCATTAGCTCATTTGAATTATATAACTTAATATACTTTTGTATCTCTTCTCTATCCTCAATTTTTACATTGTCATATAGTGGTTGAATGTTAGAATTAAAGATGTATGTTCTTTCATACGTTTCCCCATCCAATATTCCAGATGTATGGTTGGCAAGATGTCTAATGGTTATGATTTTATCCGGATAATTAGGATTGACAATTTTAAAAGGTAGGTAATTATTAATGTCATCATCTAGTTTCAGTTTACCCAATTCTTGAGCTTTCATAAGTGCTACCCCTAGTAGAGTTTTAGAAATAGAAGCAATTGGTTGTATCGTTAGTGGAGAGTAGGCTATTTTTTTCTCCTCATTAGCATATCCAAAACCTTGTGCATAAATCAAGCGATCATTGTTTACAATTCCAACCGCAAAGCCTACAAGGTGACTATTGGTTTTTAATGTATTTAGTTCAATTGTCAGTGAATCTAACTTAGCTTGTCCAAAAATATAGGTATTGAGCATTGTGATAGAAAGTATTAAAAGGAATCGTTTCATTTAAATAATTTTTAGAAAGGACGATTCATAAATACTTTTGTTACCTCAAACCTCAAATCAATAACGGGTAACGGTCTCGTATAAGAATAGTAGCGGATTTGAAATCCTAATTTTTCGGTTAAATACAGACCTTTTTTATATTTATTCACTCTGGTTTTAGCGATTAAACCGCTATTATTTTTATACAATGTTATGTGCTGGCATTTTTCCATTTCTCGTAAATATTCCAAGTATTTATTTCACTATCTGGATAAATAAATTCTTTCGTAATTCCATCAGCTTTCAGTTTCTCAAGGATATATGGAACTAAATTTTTATTAATATTATAGCAACCACTAAATCTATAGTCTTCAGGGTCACTTTCCGAACGAGATTTGTCATACTGTTCGTTTCCAACCATTTCAAGAGGTTTTGATGGTTCTGCATTCCAAGTAAAAACTCCTTTTTGATTTTTAATATTATTACTATTTGAAAGTGAAAAAATTAATTGTGAATCAGATTCAGAATCGCTAAAATAGGTGACTGGAATATTAATCAGATTTTGCATTTTAGTCATATGGCTAATTAGTCCAGAGCCTTTTACTCTCTTTTCGTCAAAGAAACTTCTCTCTTCAAAATGCTTTTTCATTTTTTCAAAGTCATCTTCATCTTTAGCAATCTTTTTCATAAAAGCTAATTTCAAGTCATCTCCAACACTTTTTAGGCTATCACTAATAATTTTACGCATTCCTCCTTGACCAAAATCGTCTTCTTGAAGATAGTAAACACTAAAATAGTTGTCGATTTCCTTCATTCCAGGGTTTGGCTCAATATTATCAGTTCCAAAAAATAAAGCGTTCTGAAAACTGTAAGTCCAATCCAAAAGAGGTGTAGGTGTTCCGTGATGTTGTAAAAATCCAAGTACTGCAATGTCATTAACAACGTCAATATGATTTTCTTCTAATATTCCTTTAATTGTATCGCTATGGTTTGATATACCTGAAGAAACTATAGAATTTAAGTAATTTAAATAGTCTTTGCCATTTTCTTTATGCTTATCCCAAATCCAAAATCTTTGCAACGTACTATAAAGTCTCCATCTTGCTTCTCTTTGACCTCTAAAGAGCATAGAGTCCTGCTCTTTTAGTTTATCGTAAAGTTTGTCAAAATCATCTTCTGTATCTATTTTCTCTTGGTCAAAAAGATAACTTTTTTGCAAAAATGAGTCGTAGTCTGATATGTGTTCATCAGAAAAGTAAGGTGGTGTCATTTGACTACCGAGTATAGCCAACATAAATGCATTCAATCTTGGCGTTACTGTGCTTAAATCGTTTCGATTATAGTTAATTAAATCTTCCAGTAATTGAACATCTCGAATTGTTTCCAATCCTCCACTTCTCAAAAATTCATTGGTAAATTGTTCTTTTAATTCAAGATTTGAAATTTTTCTCATAGGTTTATCTCTGCTTGCACACAACTAGTTTATATGCAGAATAAACTTACCGTTATACTCCTTTTTTGGTAGGATAAGCAGAAGTTTTAGCAATTTTTATTCTTCTTATTTTTTTTGCAATATAAATGTATTTTATAAACTATCAAAAGGGTTTTTAATTTGAGATAATTGTTTATTTGATACATGTGTGTAAATCATCGTTGTTTTTGGACTACCGTGTCCTAAAAGTTCTTGTATGTATCTTAAGTCTGTGCCACTTTCTAATAAATGGGTAGCAAAACTATGTCGTAATGTATGCAAAGTAACCTTTTTACTAATTGATGTTTTTCTAACAGCATTAGACAAAATTTTTTGAGCACTAGTAGGGCTATATTTATTTCCATCAGCACCTTCAAATAAAAATATTTTAGGTTTGTAAACTGAATAGTATTGCCTAACCAATACGAGAAATAAAGGAGAGAGTAGTGTGTATCTGTCTTTTTTACCTTTAGAATTTTCAACACAAATAAGCATTCGTTTACTATCAATATCAGTTATTTTTAAATTAATGGCTTCTCCAATTCGTAAACCTGCTGAATAAATTAAGGCTATTAATGCTTTATGTTTTAAATTGTTAATGTTGTTTAAAATTAACTTTACTTCATCTAAACTTAGTACTGTAGGAAGTTTTTTCTCTTTTTTAGGACGTACTATTTGAAGCGTATCAAGGTTTATGTTTTTGTATTGTAAAAATTTTTTAATTCCGTTTATGCATTGATTTTGATAAGAAATAGACTTATTTTCTTTTACAATAAAGTCGTAATTAAAACTTTCAATCATGTGATTGGTATACAACGTTGTATTTTTAGAATGACAATATTTTATAAAATAGGTAACGACATTTGTGTAGGTGTTAACAGTATTATCACTCAATCTTTTTTGAGTGAGCCATCGTTTAAATTTTTGAATATCTAGTAGTTGTTCTTGTGTTAGGTTAATTAAAAACAAATCATTCTTTGGTAAGTTGTTTTGTATATTCCAAGGAGAGTTTTTTAAATGTTTTGCACTTAAATTAATGTTCTCTTTTGTATACGGAATATAAAAAACACCATGTGTTTTACTCCAATTTATATGGGGTAATTTTTTTATATACTCTTTAATTTCAGTATCGTACTGAAATTTAAAAGCAATTTGTTTTATGGTTTTGTGTTTTATTAGTGTAAGAGTAACCTTTTTCATAGCTAAGTAAATATATGAAAAAGTTTTGTAGTGCTAATACATTATTTCTTAGCTCGTTCTACCAATTCTAATTGTTCAATTTTAGCCTCAGTAGTAAACAAACCGTAATTGATAAATGCTTTTTTCTTTTCTACTTTATCAATGGTACCCACGGCATTTCCATCTGTTAAGCGAACACGATCTCCTACTTTAAAAACATAGGCTGCTTTTTCTTTGGCAATTTTTTCGGCTTCTTTCTTCTTCTCTTCACGCACTTTTACCACTTTTTGAAGCACTTCTTTTTCTACTTTTTGAATAGCTTCTTGTTGTTTTTGCGCGGCTACTTTTTCTTGCTGTTTTTCTACCTTCGTTTTCTTTATAGGAGGATTCTTTTTTAAGTGTTTTGTTTTTTCAGTAGTTACCCATTTAAAAAAGTTGGTTGACAACTCCTTTTTATTGTTGGTCTGAAAATATTTATTCAATAACTCATTTACTTTTCTTCCCAAAGAAAGCATGCGTTGGTTGTTATCGTACAATTCTTGGAAACCTTCTAGTTTTTCGCGTATTCTTAATTCTTTTTCCTGTAGGTTTTCAATATGTTCTTGACCTTTCGATTTTTGTTTGTCTAAACTCTCAGAAGTTTTTTGCAAGCGATTTCGCTCTTTTTGAAGTTTAGAAATGGTTTTGTCTAAACGTACTTTTTCGGTCTCTACACGTTTTTTAGCTCGATTAATTAAGCTGTATGGAATTCCGTTTTTTTGTGCTACTTCAAACGTAAAAGAACTTCCTGCTTGTCCGATATATAATTTGTATAAAGGCTCTAAAGAACGCTCATCAAATTGCATGTTGGCATTGGTAACATTGTCTAATTCATCAGCCAGTACTTTTAAATTCGCATAATGCGTGGTAATGATTCCAAAAGCTTTTTTTTCGTAAAACTCTTCCAGGAAAATTTCAGCTAAAGCACCTCCTAATTCTGGATCAGAACCTGTACCAAACTCATCAATTAAAAACAGGGTATTGTGATCGCATTTCTTTAAGAAATAACGCATGTTTTTCAATCGGTAGCTATAGGTACTTAATTGATTTTCGATGGATTGATTATCTCCAATATCTGTTAAAATTGTGTTGAATAGTGTCGTTTCACTACGTTCATGAACTGGGATTAACAGCGCACTTTGTAGCATGAGTTGTAACAAACCAATTGTTTTTAACGTGATACTTTTCCCTCCAGCATTAGGTCCTGAAATAACAATAATTTGTTGTTGTTCGTTCAGTTCAAGAGTTTGTGGTATCGTTTCAATGCCTTTAGTTTTATTTTTTTGCCATAAAATAGGATGGAAGGCATCTTTTAAAAAGATTTTTTTCTCTTTGGTAATTTTAGGTAACAATCCGTTAATACTTTTTGCATACTTAGCTTTGGCTCCTACAACATCTAAATGTGTTAAAAACGTAAGATATTCCGTTAAAAGTGGGGTATAAGGACGTATTTCTGTAGCTAAAGTTCTCAATATACGTACCACTTCTTGCTTTTCTTCATATAACAGGTTTTGTAACTCTCTGCTATAAGCTAAAGTAGCTTGCGGAGCAATGTAAACTATATTTCCTGATTTTGAAGATCCTAGTAAGCTACCTTTAACTTTACGTCTATGCATTGCTAAAACAGCCAATACACGTTGGTTGTCAATAACAGTTTCTTTGATGTCATCTAAGTAACCGCTCGCAATATTTTTACTCAAGGCACGAGAAAAACTCTCCGAAATTTTACCTCTAACAGCTCCTATATCTTTTCGTATTTGCTTTAGAGCTGCAGAAGCATTATCGGCAACTTCACCAAAGGGAGTGATAATCTTTTTAATACTATCTACAATAACGGTAGTGAATTCAATTTCATCACTTAAAGCGAAAAGCGTAGGGTAATAGGTTTCAAATTTTTTTAAAAATTTCTTTTGCTCATTTACGGTTTCTGAAACGGCTGAAACTCTCAAAAAACCATCGGTTTCTAGAAAACTATTCTCAATAGCAAGTCGTTTGGTTTCTTCAGAAATATCTTCAAAATGGTGATTCGGAATTCTGTTCTCGTTTTCAAATGAAGCCAAATACTCGTTAACCATATTCAACTCAAAAAATAATTTTTTCTTGTTTGAAATAGGATGTATTTGCATGGTTTTCTCTTTTCCTAAATTAGAGATACAATGCGTAGCAACTTGTTCTAAAACCGTTGTAAATTCTAAATCTTGAAGTGTTTTTTCTGAAATGTTTTTAGTCAAAATAGTATATTTGAAACCACGACAAAAATAACAAACAATGCAAGTAAAAATTAATGATAGTTGGAAAAATATTTTACAATCAGAATTTGAGAAACCTTATTTTGAAAATCTTACCAACTTTGTTAAAAGTGAATATACTAATAATACTTGTTATCCTAAAGGGACAGATATTTTTGCGGCGTTTGATTTTTGTGCTTTAGATGATTTAAAAGTAGTGATTTTAGGTCAAGATCCATATCATGGAATGGGGCAAGCAAATGGATTGTGTTTTTCGGTTCATGATGGTATAGCACATCCTCCATCACTTATCAATATTTTTAAAGAGATAGAAAAGGATGTAGATATAGCTTATCCTAAAAGTGGTGATTTATCACGTTGGGCTAAGCAAGGTGTATTGTTGTTGAATGCTACATTAACAGTGAGGGCAGGAGAGGCTGGAAGTCACCAAAAACAAGGGTGGGAACAGTTTACCGATGCAGTAATTCAAAAAATATCTGAAGAAAAAAAAGATGTAGTGTTTTTACTTTGGGGCGGTTTTGCAAAGAAGAAAACAACACTTATTGATAAAAAGAAACATCATATTTTAACTTCAGGACATCCATCACCTTTAAGTGCAAACCGAGGATATTGGTTTGGTAACAAACATTTTTCTAAAACCAACACTTTTTTAGAAGGTATTGGCTCAACCACTATTCAATGGTAATTTCAGGCAATATTGTTTTGTTGTAATATGGTAAAATTATAGCGTCTAAAATGTCTTCAGTAACATCAGGGTAGTGAACGTCAACTATTTTGTTGGAATTAATCCATTTCTCAATTTTAGGAAGCTGTTTTTTACTTAATTTTTTAACAACAGTAACTCCCATTTCTTTTAATGTAACAGCATTACATTGTTGTTCGTATTGATTTTTCATAGGGATAACCAATAGTTTTTTGCGTAGGTATAAAGCTTCAGTGGGAGTAGCAAAACCAGCTCCGCAAATGATACCTTTAGAAGAAGCAATACTGCGTATAAAAGTATCGTCGTTAATAGGAAGAATGGTAATATTATGAAAAAACTGATGTTCCTTACTATTTTTGGAAAAAACCTGCCATTTAGTGTCTTTTATTTTTGAAAGTATTTTTATAATCTTTTCATCACTATAAGATGGTAAGTATACGGTATAGTGTCCTTTGTTGGTGATATTCCTATAACGAATTTCTTTACGAATAATAGGTAAAAAGGTAGAGGATGAGTGCGTTTTGAAATGGAATCCGAATTTGTTTTTTGCCGGAGCATAATATTTTATAATCAAACGTTCTAGCCTAAATTTTTTATAAGCGGAATTGTTCTCGTTTAATAAAGCATTTTGATTGCTCAATGAAATAATTGGAACGTTTTTAAAAAGACAGGCCCAAGCTGAAATAGGTTCGAAATCATTGATGACTAAATCGTATTCTTTTACAGGAAGTGCTTTTATTTCTTGATATACTTTTTTTAAGTTAAAGCTTTTTAAAGAACTAATCAAGTCGATACCTCCTTTTTTACCAAATACAAATCCAAGCCCGTGTAATTTATATTTTATTTCAAAAGGAAGTTGAATTTCGTATTGAGACCCACTAACAAGTATGTCAACTTCACCACGTCTTTGTAAGTGAGGGATGATTTCTAAAGCTCTACTTGCATGCCCGTTTCCTGTTCCTTGAAAAGCGTATAATATCTTCATAACTATTGGGTATTAATGTTGAATTCTTTTAGAAGTTCTGTAAAAAGAGTACTATTGTCATGTTCTGAATTTACCAGTTCTATATCTTTTACAGTATAATTCAAATGAACGTTTTTGGCTATTTCATCTTTTTCATATTCGTATAAAGACCACGTTTTATTTTTATACTCTAAAGCAGTTAAGTTTTCAACCCAATCACCAGAATTTAAATACGTAGTTGTTCCATTACTAGTGTTAATTGTCTTTATTTCTGGTTGATGAATATGACCACAAACAACGTAGTCATATCCTTCATTAATTGCAATTTCTGCAGCGGTAGTCTCAAAATTGTTGATGAATTTGATAGCGCTTTTTACACTGTTTTTAATTTTTTTAGAAAAAGATAATCTACCGTATCCAAGTTTCTGGCTAATCCAGTTTACCACCGTATTGATTAAGATTAAAAAATCATAACCCATACCTCCTAATTTAGCAAGCCATTTTGAGTGTTGCATGGTTACATCAAAGACATCTCCGTGAAAAAACCACCCTTTTTTATCATCAATATCAAGTACTACTTTATTTACAATTTCAAAGCTACCTAAACGAAACCCTTTAAATCGTCTGAGCATTTCATCGTGATTTCCAGTTATATAGTATACTTTTGTGTCAGAAGTTATAAAATTCATCAATTGCTTGATGACCTTCATGTGAGGTTTAGGAAAATAACGCTTGTTGAATTGCCAAATGTCAATAATATCTCCGTTCAGGATTAAAACTTTCGGATTGATGGTTTTTAAGTAATTGTGAAGTTCGGTAGCTCTACAACCAAAGGTTCCTAAATGTACATCTGATATTACTGCAATGTCTACTTTACGCCTTTTGTATTTTTTCATTCTATAGTATTCTTCGATATCTCTCAAAGTTATTTTCTAAATGTTTTTAAAAAGTAAACTAAATATGAAGTATTGGTAATGAGAGTTTTAAGTTAAAGTATGGTAAAAGTTATATGAAAGTAAATAGGTTTTGGTGTTAGGTGTTAAAAAACAGTTAATTATAGTTTATAGAAATTAGACTTTAACGAATTGCTAACAGAGGTGTTTTTAATTTGTTTTTAAATTGAGAAGCAAAAGAATTTAACTAAACCAAAATTAAAGATGAAATCAAACAAATTTACCAGAATTATTGTGTGCTTTTTAGTCTTGTTAAGTGTTGATATGCATGCACAATTGAATTTACCTCGAGGAAGCCAACAGGCAACTGTTTCTCAACGTATAGGAATAACAGATATTTACATTAAGTATTCTCGTCCTAGTGTTAAAAACAGAGAAATATGGGGGAAACTAGTTCCGTATGGAATGAATGATTTAAGATTTGGTACAGCAAAAGAATCGCCGTGGCGAGCTGGAGCCAATGAGAATACAATTATTAAGTTTACAAATGATGTTACGATTGAAGGACAACCATTAAAAGCCGGTAAATATGGGTTGCATATGGTTATAAACAAGGATAATACAGCAACAGTAATTTTCTCAAAAAACTACACTGCATGGGGTAGTTTTTTTTATGATCCAAATGAAGATGCTTTGAGAGTTAATGTAAAAACGAAAACAATTCCTTTTGTAGAGCAACTTACTTTTGATTTTACAGATGTGGATGCAACATCAGCGATAGCTTCTTTAAAATGGGAAAAGAAGGAAATACCTTTTAAAATAGAGGTCGATGTTACGAAAATTGTTTTAGAAGATATACGTAAGAAGTTGCAGGATCAACCTGGATTTAGTAGACAAACATGGGAGCAAGCGGCTAATTTCTCTCTAAATAATGGAGGCGATTTAAATGAAGCTTTAGTTTGGATTGATAAAGCGATAGCAGGACAATTTTTTAGTCAAAAGACATTTAATAACTTGTCTATAAAAGCGCAAATATTGAACAAATTGGGTAGGGCAGAAGAGTATGGTAAATTGATGGATGAAGCAGCATCGATGGCTAATACCAATCAGCTTAATAGATTAGGGTATACCATGATAAAAGCGAAGGATTATGCACGCGCAATAAAGTATTTGAAAAGAAATGTAGATAATAATCCAACAAGCGCTAATGCATATGATAGTTTAGGAGAGGCCTATAAAGAGGCAGGAGATAAAAAGAATGCTGTAAAAGCCTTAAAAAAGTCACTGTCATTAAATCCGCCAGCAAATGTAAAAGCTAACTCAGAAAAGTTATTAAAAGAATTAGGAGAAATGTAGTTCCCTTGGGTATAAAAAAATAAAAGCTCGGTTTAACCGAGCTTTTTTATATGTGATAATTAAGATTACTTATTTATGTAATACCCAAGTTCCTTCTTCTAATAATGGAATAGCTTGTTTGAATTTTACCTCTTTCTCCTCACCAGTCATTACATTTTTAATGGTAACCTTTTCGTTACGTCCAATCTTTGGTTGCTCACGTACAACAGTTTCAATTATTTGTTGTTCTTGTGTTTGTTGGTTACGAGCATTACTAATAGCTTGTTGTGTAGAGTTTTGAACTTCGTCTTTACGTAAGTCTAACTTTTCTCTTTGTTGTTCATGAGCTTCTGAAACTTGTGAAGCTTCTTGGCTAGGTAATTGTCCTTTGAATAAGAATGATAATACTTCTTTGTTAATCTTATCAATAGTTTCTTGGAACAATTCAAAAGCTTCAAACTTGTATACTAATAATGGATCTTTTTGCTCATATGTAGCGTTTTGAACGGTTTGCTTTAACTCGTCCATTTTACGTAAGTGATCTTTCCAGTTTTCATCAATAATCGCTAAGGTAATGTTCTTTTCAAAATCGTTTATTAATGATTTACCTCCACTTTCATAAGCTTCTTTTAAGTTGGTAACTACTTGTAAAGTTTTAGTACCATCTGTAAAAGGAACTACAATACGCTCGTAACGATCACCTTCATTTTCAAAAACATTTTTAATCACAGGGAATGCATTTTCAGCATTTCTTCCAGCATCTTCTTTGTAGTGTTCTGTTACTATCTGATATAATTTATCCGTTAATTCTTGCTCTGTTGCTTTATTGAATTCTTCTTCAGAAAAAGGAGAAGTCATTGAAGAGAAACGAATTAATTCAAACTCGAAGTTTTGGAAATCTTTTGCTTCTTTGTTTTGTATCACAATTGAATTACATGTGTCATAAATCATATTTGCAATATCAATTTGTAAGCGTTTTCCGTCTAAAGCATGTCGACGACGTTTGTATACAAACTCACGCTGTGCGTTCATAATATCATCGTATTCTAACAAACGTTTACGAATACCAAAGTTGTTTTCTTCTACTTTCTTTTGTGCTCTTTCAATAGATTTAGAAATCATAGAATGCTGAATTACTTCACCTTCTTTTAACCCCATTCTGTCCATCATTTTAGCAATTCTTTCTGAACCGAATAAACGCATTAGGTTATCGTCTAAAGCTACATAGAATTGAGAAGAACCTACATCTCCTTGACGTCCTGCACGACCACGTAACTGACGGTCTACACGACGAGAATCATGACGTTCTGTACCAATAATTGCTAAACCTCCAGCGGCTTTTACTTCATTTGATAATTTAATATCGGTACCACGACCAGCCATGTTTGTTGCAATTGTTACTACTCCTGGTTTACCAGCTTCAGCAACTACATCAGCTTCTTTCTTGTGTAATTTCGCATTTAAGATATTGTGAGGAATCTTACGCATTTGTAACATTCTTCCTAGTAATTCAGAGATTTCAACCGAAGTAGTACCTACTAATACTGGTCTTCCTTCTCCAACTAATTTTACAATATCATCAATTACTGCGTTGTATTTTTCACGTGTAGTTTTGTAAACTAAATCTTGTTTATCGTCTCTTTGAATTGGTTTGTTCGTTGGAATTTCAACAACATCTAATTTATAGATTTCCCAGAATTCACCAGCTTCAGTAATTGCTGTACCTGTCATACCTGATAACTTGCGGTACATTCTGAAGTAATTTTGTAAAGTAACAGTAGCAAAAGTTTGTGTTGCATCCTCAATCTTTACATTTTCTTTCGCTTCGATAGCTTGGTGTAATCCGTCAGAGTAACGACGACCGTCCATAATACGACCTGTTTGCTCATCAACAATCATTACTTTGTTATCCATTACCACATACTCCACATCTTTTTCAAAAACTGTATAAGCTTTTAAAAGCTGATTCATAGTATGGATACGTTCACTTTTTACACTAAACTCACGATATAACTCTTCTTTTTGATTTGCTTTTTCTTCTGGAGTAGCATCACTTTTGTCTATTTGACCAACTTTTACACTAATGTCTGGTAATACGAAGAATGTTTCGTTTTTAGTAATTTCAGAAAGGTGTGCAATCCCTTTATCGGTTAAATCTATTTGATTGTTTTTCTCTTCAATAGTAAACCATAATTCAGCATCAACTTCTGGCATCAACTTATTGTTGTCTTGCATGTAGAAGTTTTCAGTTTTTTGAAGAATTTGTTTGATTCCTTCTTGTGATAAGAATTTAATTAAAGCCTTGTTTTTTGGTAAACCTCTATAAACTCTCAATAATAAGAAACCTCCTTCTTTGGTGTCTCCTTCTTTAATCAAGCGTTTAGCTTCTGCTAAAACACCTACTAAATATTTATTTTGAAGAGAAACTAAATCGGCAACTAATGGTTTTAATTCGTTAAACTCATGACGACCTCCTTGTGGTACTGGTCCAGAAATAATTAATGGTGTACGAGCATCATCAATTAAAACAGAATCAACCTCATCAATAATAGCATAGTTTGGTGCGCGTTGTACTAAATCTTGTTTAGAATTAGCCATATTATCACGTAAATAGTCAAAACCAAATTCATTGTTGGTTCCGTAAGTGATATCGGCATTATAAGCAGTTCTTCGAGCTTCAGAGTTTGGTTGATGATAATCAATACAATCTGTACTTAATCCATGGAACTCAAAAATAGGAGCCATCCACGCACGGTCACGTTTTGCTAAGTAGTCGTTTACAGTAACTACGTGTACTCCATTACCTGTTAATGCATTTAAATATACTGGTAGGGTAGAAACCAAGGTTTTACCTTCTCCAGTCATCATTTCGGCAATTTTACCTTGATGTAAAACAGATCCACCAATTAACTGTACATCGTAGTGTACCATATCCCAAGTAACTGGTTTTCCCGCAGCATCCCAAGAATTAGCCCAGTATGCTTTGTCGTCTTCAAGAGTTACATGTTCTCTAGTAGCTGATAATTCTCTGTCAAAAGGAGTTGCGGTTACTTCAAGCTCAGTGTTGTTTGCAAAACGTTTAGCAGTTTCTTTTACAGTTGCGAAAGCCTCTGGCATAATATCTAATAAAACAGCCTCAGATGCTTCGTAGGCTTCATCTCTTAATTTGTCAATTTCAGCATAAATATCTTCTTGACGATCAATGTCAGCAGTTAGAGCTTCTTCTTCAAGAGTGGTTATTTTATCTGTAAAAGATTTTGTAGCGTCATTTATTTTCGATTTAAATTCGATTGTTTTTGCTCGTAACTCATCGTTGGATAAATTGCTTAATGAATTTTCAAAAGATCGTACCTTTTCAACGATCGGTTGTAGAGATTTTAGGTCTTTTTGTTGTTTGTCTCCAACAAATAGTTTTATAATCGAATTTAAAACGCTCATTTGTAAAATATTGTTTTTTAACTGATTAAACTTGTTCAATCAGCGTGTTTTATGTTTTTTATTTGGGTGCTTAAAAGTAAGCAAAAAAAAAGCCTCTGTAAATAGAGACTTTTAAGGTTGTGTTTTATTAATATTCATCTTCATTCCAAAGATAATCTTCTTCTGTAGGGTAATCTGGCCAGATTTCAATAATAGAATCGTATGCCTCACCTTCATCTTCAATATCTTGTAAGTTTTCAACCACTTCTAACGGTGCCCCAGTACGAATTGCATAATCAATTAATTCGTCTTTAGTTGCAGGCCAAGGTGCATCTGCTAAATAAGATGCTAATTCAAGTGTCCAATACATTTCTTTATCTGTTTAATAAGATTTTCCGCAAAAATAATTTTTTTTTGTAAAAAGTCAAGTTTTTTTTAAAAAATGTGAGTCAATAAAAAAAGAACTTAATTATAGCTTTTCAGGAATCCATTTAATTTCCTCAGCTTGTAAGTCTTGAGTCAACTTTCGTGCCAACACAAAAAGGTAGTCAGAAAGTCGGTTTAAATACTTTAATATGGTATCGCTTATGGCTTCTTCTTCATTCAAAGCGACAGCTAAACGCTCAGATCTACGGCATACACAGCGTGCAATATGACAAAATGACACGATCTGATGTCCTCCCGGTAAAATAAAGTGCGTCATTTGAGGTAAGTCTTTGTTCATAAAGTCAATTTCATCTTCTAAAAACTGAATGGAAGTATCATTAATTTTAGGAATATTAAGACGTTCTTTTCCGCTTTTTAATACTTCTTTTTCTGGAGGTGTGGCAAGCATAGCTCCTAAAGTGAATAAGTCACTTTGAATTTTTGTAAGCGCGTTTTTTAAAGAGATGTCTATTTCTTGATCTCTAATCAAGCCAATGTAAGAATTTAACTCGTCAACTGTTCCGTAACTTTCAATTCGTAAGTGATGTTTGGGGACTCGAGTACCACCAAATAATGCGGTAGTACCTTTGTCACCAGTTTTAGTATATATTTTCATGTTTATTATTTGATTGATAGGCTATTTTAAGATGGCTAATTTATCTAAAATATAATCAGGGCAACGAGTTGGTTTTTTTGTGTCACTGTTAATAAAAGCTAAGGTCGTATTTCCAGTGCAGATTAATTCGTTGTTTTGATTTATGATTTCATAGTCAAATTCAATTTTTACCGAAGGTGTTTTTTTAAGAATCGTAGTAATAGTTAAATGATCGTCATAGAACGCTGATTTTTTAAAATTACACGATAAAGAAATTACAGGGAGCATAATTCCCGTTTTTTCCATATATTTGTATGTAACGCCCATAGAACGTAGCCATTCGGTACGACCAATTTCAAAAAACTGAGCATAATTCCCATGGTAAACAACTCCCATTTGGTCAGTTTCTCCGTATCGAACTCGTATAGATGTATGATGTTTTTGCAAGATCTTTTTTATATTTTAATTGCATTAACGTTACGCAAAAAAAAAAATAAAAGTCAATAGCAATTTGATTTTTTTATGCTAAATTTTATTCACACTTTTGTTCGCTCAGACATTAATGTTTGTGTCCCCTAAACTTGAATAAAAAATAACAACTAAATTGTTTTTTACCGAATATGACTAAAACAGCCGATTCAGTTTGGACGGAATGCTTGTCTTTTATCAAAGATAATATTAAACCCCAAGCGTACAAAACTTGGTTTGAGCCAATAAGACCAATTAAATTGGCAGGCGAAGCTTTGACGGTACAAGTGCCTAGCAAATTTTTTTACGAGTGGTTGGAAGAGCATTATATCAAGTTATTAAGAGTAGCTTTAATGCGCGAATTGGGGAATGAGGCAAAGTTAATTTACGACGTGCGTATGGAAAATACGTATAGTAGTAATAGCCCACAAACAGTTAAAATTCCTAGTTCTAACCGTAACCCATTAAAACCTCAAAAGGTAACCGTTCCTTTGGAGTCTAAACGAGAGTTGAAAAACCCGTTTATTATTCCTGGGTTACAGAAGGTGAAGATTGAATCGCAGTTAAATCCTAATTATAATTTTGTAAATTTTGTTGAAGGTGATTCGAATAGGTTAGCGCGTTCTGCAGGTATGGCTGTGGCAAACAAACCTGGAGGGACATCATTTAACCCATTGTTAATATATGGTGGTGTTGGTTTAGGAAAAACTCACTTAGCACATGCAATAGGAGTAGAGATTAAAGATAAATATCCAGATAAAACTGTTTTATATATTTCTTCGGAAAAATTTACACAGCAATTTATAGATTCGGTAAAATCGAATACAAGAAATGATTTTATTCATTTCTATCAAATGATTGATGTTTTAATTATTGATGATGTACAGTTCTTATCGGGAAAAGCTGGAACACAAGATGTATTCTTCCATATATTCAACCATTTACATCAAAATGGAAAGCAGGTAATTTTAACTTCTGATAAGGCTCCTGTTGATATGCAAGATATCGAACAACGTCTTTTATCTCGTTTTAAATGGGGGTTATCAGCAGAATTGCAAGCTCCTGATTATGAAACTAGAATTTCTATACTACAAAATAAGCTGTATAGAGATGGAGTAGAAATGCCTGAAGAAATAGTTGAGTATATTGCTAAAAATATCAAATCGAATGTTCGTGAGTTAGAAGGAGTGATTATTTCAATGATAGCACAAGCTTCTTTCAATAGAAAAGAGTTTACAATTGAATTAGCGAAACAAATTGTAGATAAGTTTGTAAAGAATACGAAGAAAGAGTTATCAGTAGATTATATTCAAAAAGTAGTATCAAAGTATTTTGATATGGATGTAGCTACGCTACAGTCTAAAACTCGTAAGCGACATATTGTACAAGCACGTCAGTTAGCAATGTATTTTGCAAAACGTATGACAAAGTCGTCTTTAGCTAGTATTGGAAGTCAGATAGGAAAACGAGATCATGCAACAGTATTACATGCTTGTAAAACTGTTGATAATTTGACTGAGACAGATAAGCAGTTTAAGAAATATGTTGAAGATTTAACGAAGAAGTTAACACTTTAAACAAACAGCCTCACAACGTGAGGTTTTTTATTTTTATAGAGATTTTTAAATTATTTAGTAAACAAGAGTCATTATTTATGAGGGTAGATTAATCTTGAAATTAATGACTTGAGAAATGTTGTATAGATGAAGAAAATATTGATGGTTTGTTTAGGGAATATTTGTCGTTCGCCATTAGCTGAAGGTATTTTGCAATCAAAATTATCTTTAGAAGACTTTAAAATTGATTCTGCAGGTACAACTGGTTACCATGTAGGTGAATTACCAGATAAACGCTCGATTGAAGTAGCTAGAAAATATGGGATTGATATTACAAATCAACGATCAAGAAAGTTTGCTAAAAAAGATTTTGAAGAGTTTGACATGATTTTTGTTATGGATAAAGACAATTATGAAGATATCATAGCAATGGCTGATACTATGGAACAGCAAGAAAAAGTAAAGATGATTTTGAACGAATTGTATCCTTATGAAGATATGAGTGTTCCTGATCCATACTATGGAGGAGATCAAGGTTTTGAAAAAGTGTACCAAATGTTAGACGAAGTTTGTGAGATTATAGCTTCAAAAATTAGAAAGTAATGAAAGGTAAATTATACTTAATACCTACAACTTTAGGGGATACAGAACCTTTAGAGGTAATGCCTTTATCGGTAAAAAAGGTTGTTGAGCAACTGGATTATTTTATTGTAGAAAATGAGAAGTCAGCTAGGAGATTCATTAAAAGAATTACTCCTTCAAAGCCACAACCTTCTTTGGAATTGATGCTGTTGGATAAATATTCAGATGATTTAGAAACGAAAAATTACTTGGATGTTTGTGAAAAAGGTATTTCAGTAGGATTGTTGTCTGAGGCAGGAGTTCCTGCGGTAGCCGATCCTGGTGCAACCATTGTTAAGTTAGCGCATCAAAAAGGAATTCAAGTAGTACCGTTAGTGGGGCCTTCCTCTATTTTGTTGGCTATTATGGCGTCTGGAATGAACGGGCAAAGTTTTGCGTTTAATGGATATTTACCAATCGATAAATCAGATAGGAAGAAAGCGATTAAAGATTTAGAAAAGCTTTCTAAAGATAAAAATCAGTCGCAAATTTTTATAGAAACACCGTATAGAAATGAAAAAATGTTAGAAGATTTGCGAGCTATACTGTCTCCTGAAACTAGGGTTTGTGTTGCTTGTGATATTACACTTCCGTCAGAATATATTAAGACATTAACAGTAAAAGAATGGAAAAATGTAAAGCCTGATTTGCATAAGCGCCCAGCTATTTTTATCATTCATAAATAAAAAAAGCACCGAGTTATCGGTGCTTTACTTTTTTAAATAGTTTCTGTTATACGATTGGTTTCTTATTTGCTTTGATGTTAGAAACATCATAATCAGCAAATTTTTCAAGATACGATTGCATCGAAGTCCCAAAGGCATCGTTAAATTTAATAGTTCCGTTAGAACGTAAAAACTTTTTCACATTACCAGCTCCACCTAAGTGTGCTGCTGCTAAAATGCCTGATTCGGTAATTTTAACTCCTCCTATAGTTTTACCTACACTTCTTTTAATATCTTTTCTTAAAATCCATTTGTTTAATTTACAATAAGCAACAAATGTGCGTTCTTGTAATTTTGGGTTTTTAAGGAAGTAATCGGTATTGTAAATTCGGAATCTTTTTAGGGTTTCTCTACCAAATTGGTATTTACCTAAATAACCTAGTTCGTTAACTACTCTGTAGTTTCCTTGTGATTCTTTAAAAGCAAGTGCTTCTTTAAAACCAACAAAGTCTTTTTGTAAAAAGGGAATATTTACCTTTTCTATTTCGTGTGCTGGTACCGGTGTGGTAACAGCTTTTTCTTTTTTGTCATTTAAGACGGTGAAACTAGTTAGTAATATAATCCCCCCAATGATTAATACTAAATTTCTGATAACTAATAACTTTCTGTTTAGCTAGGCAAAGATACGGTAAATTTTTCTAAAACATTAAAAACCAATGAATTGAAGTTGTTTGTTTATTGAAGTATTAATGGTTTCATTAGTGTTTTATTAGTTAATTTAAAAAAGAAGGTGAATTTTATTAACGATTTAATAAAATTCACCTTCTTTTTGTAAAAATAAAATTTTGTTAATTTACCTCCTTACTCCTTGTTGATGTATCCATTGTTGGTATTTTGCAGCATTTCGATTGTGTTGTGCTAAAGAGTTAGCAAACTCATGAAAACCAATTTTATCTACACTCGCACACATGTAATAATAATTGTGATTTTGACGGTTTAATACAGCATCAATAGATGAAATATCAGGCATTGCAATTAGAGAGGGAGGTAATCCCGTATTTTTGTAGGTATTATAAGGAGAATTGATTTCCAAATCTTTATTCAATACTCTTTTTACAACGAAATCTTGACCATTTATTTCTCTAATGGCGTAAATAATAGTAGGGTCTGCTTGTAAAGGCCAATTGTCTTTTAATCTATTTAAATATAAACCCGCTACAATAGGACGTTCTACTTTTTTAGCAGTTTCTTTTTGAACAATGGAAGCTAATGTGATGACTTCTTCTTTTGAAAGATTTAGTTTTTTAGCTTTTTCTAATCTATCAGTAGTCCAAAAACGCTTGTATTCACGCAACATTTTATCACGAAAGTTTTCTGCGGAAGTATTCCAGTAAAATTCGTAGCTATTCGGAATGTACATTCCTAAAACAGATTTTTCTGTAAAATTGTTAGTTGACAAGAAGCTGGTATCTGTCATTGCTTGTAAAAGAGCAATTGAGTCTGCTTCAATTTGTTCAGCAATTCTTCCTGCTAATTTCTCTAAAGTATCTTGATTGTTGAATGATAATTTAATAGGGGTTTGATTTCCGCTTCTTAAAAGATTGACAACATCGTTCAGGCTCATGCCTTCTTTTAATAAGTATTTACCTCCTTTAGGTTGGGTGAATTTTTTCTTTTCGGCTACCCAAACAAAATTTTCAGGATACTTAACAAATTCGGTAAGTTGTTTTGTTACATCTTCAAAAGAAGCATTAGAACCTATGTAAATAGCTCCATCTTTTTGTACTGCTTTTCCAAATATTTTTTGATAGTAGTTAAATCCAATAATTCCACCAATTAAAAAAATGGCGAGAATGCTTCCTAAAAGTATCTTCTTATTCATTGATTAATTGAAATAATATTTCGTCTTTATATGTTCCTTCGTTGTATGTCCAATCTTTTTTTATACCAATTTTTTTAAAGTTGTGCTTTTGAAAAAGGTGTAAGCTTTTGGTGTTATCATTTGTAATATTAGCATATAGTTGATGTAACTGTAGGTGTGTAAAACTATAATTGATTAATAACTCTAAAGCTTCCGAAGCAAATCCATTTCGCTGAAAATCGGGGTGAACTAAAATTCCAATTCCAGCTCTTCTGTGTTGAGGGTTGAAATTGAATAGATCAATCATTCCAATAGGTTTGTTAGTGGATTTCTCTTCTATAATCAAACGTAACTGTTTAGCTTCATAAATATCTAAATGAGCATTTTCTAAATATTGTTTCAATAAAAATTTAGAAAAAGGAGCTTGCGTATGACTAACTTCCCAAAAGAGTTCGTTGTTTTCGATTTGAAACAAAAACTCTAAATCTTCAGGCTCTAAAGCTCTTAAATTGATATATGTTCCTGTTAACGTATACACTAAAAATTTATTTTTCCTTTGAATACAAATGTAGCAGGTCCTTTTAAAAATACATCTGTGTAATTGCCATTTTGTTCATTAAAAGAAACTTCTAACGTGCCACCTTCAACAGGTAGAACAATTGAAGTACGGTCTGTTTTTTTTGTTGCATGCATAGCTATGGCAACAGCGGTAACTCCTGTACCACAAGCTAAAGTTTCGTCTTCCACACCACGTTCATAGGTACGAACCTTAAAAGTGTTATGGTTTATTTGTTCTACAAAATTAACATTACTTCCCTCTGCGTTGTAAACTTCATTTCTGATTTTTCTTCCGTTAGAAAACACATCATAATCTGCAAGGTTTTTCACTAATTGTACATGATGTGGCGATCCTGTATTGGTGAAAACGTAATCGTTAAAGATTTTCACTTCATTAACATCAATCATTTGTAGAGATACAATATTGTTAGAAATAGAAGCATGATGAAGTCCATCAATAGCAATAAAAGTAGTATTAGTTTCAAAAAGGCCTAATTTATGAGCAAAAGCAACAATACAACGTCCACCATTACCACACATAGTACTTTCGTTACCGTCAGAGTTGTAGTACACCATTTTAAAATTAGTGTTAGTATCTTCTTCAAGTAAAATTAAACCGTCAGCACCAATGCCAAAATGTCTATTGCACAATTTTGCAATTATGTCAGTATTATTTTTTGGAAAGGTTTTTGAACGATTATCAATGATGATAAAATCATTCCCAGTTCCTTGATATTTGTAAAATTCTAATTCCATAATAATGGACAAAGATACATATTTTATCAAGGAAAGAAGACTGTTAAATAGCGGTTAAAATCCGTTAAATAGAAGTTAAACACATTTACTCAAAATGTTAAAATAGTATATTTGAAATATAAAATTTTGTAAGCATATGAAGAAAACTTTTAAAACTTTAGGAATTGCGTTTTTAGGAGGCGCCATAGCACTTGCAGGATACAAAATGGTAATAGAAAAACCGCAAGTGGTAGTAGGAAAACCGGGAGAGCCGACCATACAAACTGTAAGAGCAAATTATACACCTACAGTTATAAATTCAACATCAACTCCAACTGATTTTACTGAAGCTGCAGATAAGACTGTGCATGCAGTAGTACATGTTAAAAATACATCTATACGAACACAGCAAAACCCATTGGCAGAATTGTTTTATGGAAGTGGGAGTGGTACACGAAAATATGAGCAAGTAGGAACAGGAAGTGGAGTTATTATCTCTCCTGATGGATATATTGTAACTAATAATCATGTAATTGAAGGTGCAAGTGATTTAGAAGTCACTCTAAACAATCAAAAAAAATTAAAAGCGACTTTAATAGGAGCTGATAAAAGCAATGATATTGCATTGTTAAAAGTAGATGCTGATTTTGAATTGCCCAATTTACCTTTTGGGAATTCAGATAACATTAAAGTAGGTGAGTGGGTGTTAGCGGTAGGTAACCCGTACAATTTAACATCTACAGTTACAGCGGGTATAGTAAGTGCTAAAGGACGAGACTTAGATGGTAATACTAATATTGACTCTTTTATTCAAACAGATGCTGCCGTTAATCCAGGGAATAGCGGTGGTGCTTTGGTGAATACTAGAGGAGAATTGATTGGAATTAATACAGCTATCTCATCAAGAACAGGATCATTTATAGGCTACTCTTTTGCAGTGCCTTCAAATATTGCTAAAAAAGTAGTAGATGATTTATTAGAGTTCGGGACTGTTCAAGAAGCTATTTTAGGAATAGGAGTTGATAATGACGCAAAAGATGTAGAAGGAGTTAAAATTGGTTCTATTGATGCAGAGAGTGATGCTTTAAAAGCTGGCTTAAAAGAAGGAGATATAATTACTCAAGTAAACAATGTGAAAATCTCTAAGTTTTCTGATTTAAAAGGACAGTTAACAGCTAAAAGGCCTGGTGAATACGTAAATGTTACAGTGAATAGAAATGGAGAAGACTTGATGAAAACTGTTAAATTGAGTAAAAGAAGCACGTATACTTCATTTTCTTTTGGTGTTCAATTAAAAGATTTAACGGCTAAAGAAAGAAAAAAGTTTGGAGTAACTGGAGGAGCTAAGATAGTGGCTACAAATAATGAAGGATTTAGATATTTTAAAGTAGGTCCAGGATATGTTGTATCAAAAATAAATGGAAAGTCTGTAGCAAATGCATCTGAAGCAGCTTCACTTTTTGATAGTTATAATGGTTCGCAACGAATGTATTTAGAATTGATTAGTCCTGACGGACAAGTAGAAAAATATAAGTATTAAAATAGTTAGAAATTTAACTTTTTGAAATCCTGTTGAAAGAAAAAAATCAACAGGATTTTTCTTTTATAAAACAGATATAAAATAGAGAAGAAATACCTATTTTTGCACAAATTTTTTAATTTTAGTTAACACACAACTATGTCAACAATAACAAATTACGAAAAAGAAGTAGTAAATCAAGCGCAAGTTCGAAGAGCTACTGTTGAGTTTATTAACATCGTTAACGATTTATGGTATGATAAATCTATCGAGTTAGTACTATTTAGAAACCAATTAGTAGACAAAAGAGCTAGTGAGGTTTTAAACTTAATCAACTATGCAAAAGAGTTTGTTGCGAAACCAATTTCTATTGATGATGCATTAGAAATTGCAAAAGCAATTCAATCAATCGATTTACCACCATCTAAATTAGATATCGGTAAATTAGCTTACGAATATCATTTACAAGATGATGCTTCTGCTGATAAAGTAGCTTTTGTAAAAGAGCAGTTAAAAGATGCTACAGAGGCTGAAGATATTAAACCAAAAGACGTAGTATTGTACGGATTTGGACGTATTGGTCGTTTATTAGCTCGTGAGTTGAGTAGCAAAATGGGTAAAGGTTCTCAATTACGTTTAAGAGCTGTAGTTACTCGTGGTAATATTGATCAAACAGTATTAGAAAAAAGAGCTTCATTATTAAGTGTAGATTCAGTACACGGAGATTTCTTAGGGACTGTTCAGGTAGATGCTGATAACAATGCGTTAATCATCAACGGAACTACAGTATATATGATCTCTGCGAATCAACCAGAAGATATTGATTATACTCAATACGGAATTAACGATGCGTTAATTATAGATAACACAGGTGCTTTTAGAGATGAAGAAGCATTAAGTCGTCACTTAAAATCTAAAGGAGCTAGTAAAGTATTATTAACAGCTCCAGGAGGTGGTGTGCCTAACATTGTTCACGGTGTAAACCACAACGAGAACAATCCTGATAACATTGATATTTTCTCTGCTGCTTCTTGTACAACGAATGCTATTACTCCAGTATTAAAAGTATTAGAAGATAACTTCGGAATTAAAAAAGGACACTTAGAAACAATCCATGCATATACAAATGACCAAAACTTGGTTGATAATATGCACAAGAAATACCGAAGAGGTAGAGCAGCTGCTTTAAACATGGTAATTACTGAAACTGGAGCAGGAAAAGCAGTAGCAAAAGCGTTACCAGCATTAGCAGGTAAATTAACGTCAAGCGCTATTCGTGTACCAGTACCAAACGGATCGTTAGCTATCTTAAACTTACAATTAAATACTCCAGCTACAGTAGAGTCTGTAAATGCTATTATGAAAAAATATGCATTAGAAGGAGATTTAGTAGAGCAAATTCAATACTCATTAAGTAATGAGTTAGTATCTTCTGATATTGTTGGAACTACAGCGCCATCTATTTTTGATAGTAAAGCTACTATTGCAGATGGAGATACAATCGTAATTTATGTATGGTATGATAATGAGTATGGATACTCTCACCAAGTAATGCGTTTAGCTAAACATATTGCTAAGGTACGTCGTTATACTTACTATTAGGATGCTTCTATAAGTAAAATATAAATGAGCCAGAGTTGTTTACTCTGGCTTTTTTTATTGAAAAAAGTTATGCAATAACTCATGAATCTTTTCCTTAAATTAGCGTCAAAATTTTACTTGATGAAGGCAGTATTTACACCAATGTTGTTTTTGTTTGCTGCAATTACAACAAACTCACAAACTAAATTACCATATTACGAAATTCCTAAAGAAGCTCAAGAGTTTACGGCAGGTTCTGTAATTAGTAGAATGATTGATGGTTTAGGATTCCGTTATTATTGGTCAACTGAAGGTTTAACTAAAAAAGACTTGCAATATAAGCCAAGTAAAGAAGCAAAAACTTCAGAGGAAACAATAGATCATATTTTAAATTTATCGCAAGTAATTAAAAATGCTGCTTTGAAAGTTCCTTATAAGGAACCAGAATCAGGAATGTCCTTTGAACAAAAGCGAGAGGCGACTTTAGAAAACTTAAAGTTAGCTAGTGATATTTTTAGAAAAAGTGAGGATGTATCTCAACACAAAATAATTTTTGGAGATAAAGAGCATCCGTTATGGAATGCTATTAACGGGCCTATTGCAGATGCTATTTGGCACACAGGTCAATTAGCTTCTTTTAGACGAGCTTCGGGAAATCCAATCAATTCAAAAATCAATCATTTTACAGGTACCGTTAGACAATAATTTAATGACAGTTCAAGAAAAGATACAACAGTTAAGAGAAGAGCTACATAAACATAATCATAATTATTATGTGTTGGATGAACCAACTATATCAGACTATGATTTTGATATTAAGTTAAAAGAGCTTCAGCAGTTAGAAGACGAGAACCCTGAGTTTTTTGATCCAAACTCGCCTACACAACGAGTAGGAGGAGAAGTAACTAAAAACTTCGAAACAGTTGCTCATAAGCATAGGATGTATTCGTTAGATAATTCGTATTCTAAGGAAGATTTATTGGATTGGGAAAAACGTGTTCAGAAAATACTAGGAACCGATCAAATTGAATACACATGTGAACTAAAATACGATGGGGCTTCTATCAATCTTACGTATGAAAATGGACAATTTGTACAGGCGGTAACTCGTGGAGATGGTTTTCAAGGAGATAATGTAACTACGAATATCCGTACTATAAAATCAATCCCATTATCATTAAAGACTGATTTTGTTCATGATTTTGAGATGCGAGGAGAAATCATCTTACCATTAGATGGATTCAATAGGATGAATGAAGAGAGAGTAGCAAATGATGAAGAACCATATAGAAATCCACGTAATACAGCTAGTGGAAGTTTAAAGCTGCAAGATAGTGCAGAAGTTGCAAAACGTCCATTAGATTGTTTGTTGTATCAGTTGGTAACCAGAGAGCGCAAATATGCTTCACATTTTGAAAGTCTAGAAGCTGCTAGAAAAGTAGGGTTTAAAATTCCAGATACAATAGTTTTGGCGAAGTCGATAGAAGAAGTATTAGATTTTGTAAACGAATGGGATGTAAAACGTCATACATTACCTTATGAAACAGATGGAGTTGTGGTGAAAGTAAATTCATTTCAACAGCAAGATGAATTAGGATATACTTCAAAAGCACCTCGTTGGGCAATTGCGTATAAGTTTAAGGCGGAACAAGTTTCAACAGTGTTGAATGAAATCACGTATCAAGTAGGTCGTACAGGAGCAATAACTCCAGTTGCAAATTTAGAACCTGTGCAGTTGGCAGGAACGATTGTGAAAAGGGCTTCGTTGCATAATGCAGACCAAATAGCAAAACTAGACGTACGAGTAGGAGATATTGTTTTTGTTGAAAAAGGAGGAGAGATTATCCCTAAGATTGTGGGTGTAGATTTAACAAAACGTCCAGCAGATTCTGTTCCTACTCAATATGCAACGCATTGCCCTGAATGTCATACCGAGTTGGTAAGAACTGAAGGTGACGCAAAACATTATTGTCCTAATGAATTTGGATGTGCGCCACAAATTACAGGTAGAATCAAGCATTTTATCAGTAGAAAAGCTATGGATATTGATGGATTAGGTGGTGAAACGGTTGATTTATTGTGTAAAGAAGGATTGATAAAAAATTACGCGGATTTATATGATTTGACAGAGGAGCAGGTTATTCCGTTAGAGCGAATGGCAGAAAAATCAGCGCAAAATATGATTGACGGAATTGAGAAATCGAAAGAAATTCCGTTTGAAAAAGTGTTGTTTGCACTAGGAATCCGTTTTGTAGGTGAAACCGTAGCTAAAAAATTAGCAAAACACTTTAAGTCGATAGATAATTTAATGAATGCTGATTTTGAAACGCTCATTGCAGTTGACGAAATTGGGGATAGAATAGCGCAAAGTATTATTGATTTTTCAAATGATTTAGGAAATATTGAATTGATAAATCGATTAAAATCATACGGAGTTCAGCTAGAAGTTTCTGCAGAGAGTTTAGAAGGACAAACCGATAAGCTAGCAGGCAAAGTCTTTGTGGTTTCAGGAGTGTTTCATCAAATGAGTAGAAATGAACTCAAAAAAGCGATTGAAGACAACGGAGGAAAAGTGTCGAGCACAATTTCTAAAAAAACAACTTATATTGTAGCAGGTGATAATATGGGACCAAGTAAACTTACAAAAGCTGAAAGTTTAGGAATCCCAATTATTTCTGAACAAGATTTTATTGATATGGTTAGTTAATAATAGTAAAGAAATGGGTGTGAAACTTAAACTAGAAGAAGAAAAATTTATTTATAATACTAAATTGATTATAGAAAAAGTATCACCTCATGTTTTACCTAAATATTATAAAGGTTATGAGATTACAAGAGTAAGTAATAAAGAAAGTTATTGCACTTTAAAAAATAAGAAAATTAATGTGTACAGGAGTTTGGCTGTAAGTGAGCTAAAAGTAGGAGAGTCTACTGTAAGTTTAATAATGAGTTTTAAGCTAAGATGGTTTAGTCTTTTTAAGATATATTTAAATGACTTTATTTTTTTTAGTTTAAATTCTAACTTTAGAAAGTTAAAATATTTTATTAAAGTAAATAAAATGTTTTTTGTAGCTCTTTTAATTACGGGGTTATATTTTTTATTGAATAGTATTTTTGAAGGTAAAATAGTTGATTTTATAGAGAAAACTAAAGTTTTCCATTTTTTATGGGTTTTTATAGTTTCTTTTTTAACAGTAAAGAAAATAGTTGAATTTAGATTACATTTCAGTAACCCAGATAAAAAGATTTATGATATTGCAGAAGAAAAATCACAAGAAAATATAGAAGAGTATAGAAAAGATATTGAATATAAAAAGAGAAGTGAAAATTCCTTATAAAACATGATCAAACAAACCAAAATAACCTTAGCTTCCATTGTATTTTTATTGATTGCTATTGCTGATGTGTATGCGGTAATTACACAGAGTAAAACCATCGAAATGATTTTTAAACCATTGCTGATGACAACACTGGCAATAGTGTATTTAGTATCGGTTAAAAAACCTAGTTTTTGGTTGTTGTCAGCGTTGTTTTTTTCGTTTTGGGGTGATGTTTTTCTGTTAGATAAAGCTAATTTCTTTGTGTTTGGTTTAGCATCTTTTTTAGTAGCTCATGTTGTTTATATTAAAATTACAACCGATATGTTGTTTAAAGATTTAACAGTAAAAATGATAACTTCAGCCATACCTTTTGTGTTGTTGTTTGTAGGGCTGTTAGGTTTAATTTACGATAATTTAGGTGATATGTTATTGCCAGTAATTGTATACGGAATTACTATCTCAACTTTTGGAACAGCAGCATTATTGAATTACCGTCAACAAAAAACAACAGCAAATTCTTGGTTGTTACTTGGAGCTGTATTGTTTATAGCTTCAGATAGTTTAATAGCGTTGAATAACTTTTACACACCAAAACGATTGTTTGATATAGCAATTATAGTATTGTATGTCGTTTCTCAGTACTTAATTGTTAAGGCAATCATAGCTAAAGAAAATTAAAAACTCCTGACATAGGGTTGACATAGCTAGATTTTATTTTTGTTTAAAACTTAAAAACAAAAGATGAGTACAGAACAAAAAGAACCATTTTACATTGTTGGGATTTCGGTAAGAACCACCAACGAGAACCAACAAGCAGCAAAAGATATACCTGTTTTATGGCAAAGATTTATGTCGGAAAATATAGCTAAACAAATCTTAAATAAATCTTCTGATGAAATTTACGCTGTTTATACCGATTATGAGTCAGATTATACTAAGCCATACACTACAATTATTGGTTGTAGAGTGGATGAAATAACTGATATTCCAGAAGGAATGATTAGTAAGAAAATTGAAGCTCCAAACTATAAAAAATATGTAGCAAAAGGAAATTTGAATGAAGGTGTTGTGTATAGCAAATGGATAGAGATATGGAATGAAGATATTAACAGAGCTTATACTTCCGATTTTGAAGTTTATGGGTCGAAAGCTACAGATCCAACAAATGCTGAAATTGAAATATTTATAGGAATAAACTAATAAAAGGGCGGTTTAAACCGCTCTTTTTTATGTTTGTAGAACTACAATTTACTTCCAATTATTGGAATGCTTTTTTTATTTAAAATTAATAAAATCAATCCTGAAACAAAGGTTATAATAGCACTTATAAATAGGGCACCACCATCGTGGTTGTGTTCTATACCTATAATAGTTAAATGACTCATAATTGCTCCTCCCATAAGTCCAATAGTTAAAAACGCTCCTAACCATGTTTTGTTGGGTGCAAATAATAAAATGGAAGCAATTAGTTCTAAGGTACCAGTACCCAATCGCATGTAAGCTTCATTACTTCCTGCTATTTTGGTAAACAAATCAATACTTTCTTGCGCTCCAGTAAATTTAAAAAACAATGTTTGTAACATTATAATGGCAGCTACCAACTTTAAAATAAAAGGTATGTATTTTTTCATATTTAATAAAGTTTGTTGTATTAGACGAGGTAATTTTTAATGCTTACATAAACTAAAAACAATATTTTTGTAAATATGAAAAAAATAGCACTTGCTTTATTGATTATAGGTTTAGTGGCTTGTAAAAAACAAGCTATTTCACTTAAGTTTTTAAATGAATATGTAGTTAAAGATTCATTGCAGATTGACAGTACAGTTATTGGAGGGATTTCTGGAATTGATTTTTACAATAATAGTTATTATATGGTGGTAGATGATGCCGCTAATCCAAGGATTTTAGTGGCGGATGTAACCATTCAAAACGATTCTATCAAGTCGATAGAATTTAACAAGTTAATTCAATTAGATACCACTAGTCAGTTTTCTAAAAATCACGTATTAGATTTAGAATCTATTTTTATAGATAATGGATTGATTAATTTAACTAGCGAAGGATCTATCCGATATAAAAAAGATCCGAGTATTTTTCAAGTAGATTTTAATGGGGAGTTCAAAAATGAAATGACCATACCTAGTTATTTCAAGGCTACTTCAGAAGCAAAACCAAAACACAATGGTGTTTTTGAAGGTTCATCAAGAAGCTTTGATGGAAAAGGAGTTTGGGTTTCTATGGAAGCACCTTTGGAAGCAGATGGAGAAGAGCCAACATTTCATGAAACACAATCACCCATAAGAATCACTTATTTTGATAATGAGTCGAAAGAAGCAACTAAACAGTTTGCTTATCAATTAGAAAAAATAGACAAACCAGCGAAAGGGAATGTAAATTTGAATGGAGTAACGGCCATTTTAGAATACGAGAAAGATCACTTTTTTGTTATTGAAAGAGCGTACCAAAGTGGTTATGGAAGTTATGGTAATGTGGTTAGAATTTTTAAAGCAACTATTGATGATACTTCAACAAATACCTTGGAGATTCAATCTTTAAAACAAGAAAAGTATATTCCGTTAAAGAAAGAGTTGCTGCTAGATTTTAGTACCATTCAAAATCAATTAACAAATAAAATTATTGATAATATAGAGGCAATTACTTTAGGTCCAAAGTTGTCTAACGGAAACAGGTCGTTAATTGTAGCGTCTGATGATAATTTTCAAGTATACGGCAAGCAATTGAATCAATTTTTATTGATTGAAATTGAAGAGAAATAAATAAATTAGCTATCCCTAATTTTCATAAATGATAAGCAAATTAAAAAGTAAGTCCATTCAAAAGGAGTACGATAAACTCATAGCAAAGCAGAGTCTTAAAAAGCATAAAACTACCAAGGTTAAAAAAATAGCAATCTTGTTGGATAATGAAGCTTTGGTAAATGTAGTGCTAGCGAATTTAGCGAACAATTTTCCGTTAAAAAAAGAAGATATAACAGTTTTGGTTTATAGAGAGTATTCTAAAAAAGATGAGCTATCACCACAGTTTTTCACGAACAAAGATTTAGGATTTAATGCGAGTTTAAAATCCGACAATTTGAAAAATTTCGTTAAAAATGAATACGACTTATTTATAAACTATACAAAAACATCAAATTTGCTAACGAATATGGTAACTTTGTTATCACAAGCAGATTTCAAAGCAGGTTTTGCTGAAATTGATGATAGATTATACGATATTGTGGTGTCTGATGTTAATTTTAACGAAGCGGTTTTAAATCAAGAATTAAAAAAATACCTAACGATTTTAAATAAAATATAATGCAAAAGTTTGTAGGAACTGGAGTAGCATTGGTAACTCCTTTCAACGAAGATTTAAGTGTAGATTTCGATGCACTTAGAAAGTTAATAAACTATAATATTGAAAATGGCACAAACTATTTAGTAATAAATGGAACTACTGGAGAAAGTGCAACAATCACCAAAGAAGAAAAGCTTGAAATAATAAAGGTCGTTGCTGAAGAAAATAGAGGACGTTTACCTTTAGTGCTTGGGGTTGGTGGTAATAATACACAGGCTATTATTGATGAGCTGACTTCGTTAGATTTAACCGATATTGATGCAATTTTATCTGTAGCTCCATATTATAGTAAACCAACTCAAGAAGGTTTCTATCAGCATTACAAAGCAATTTCGTTAGCAAGTCCAAAGCCAATTATTTTATACAATGTTCCTGGAAGAACAGCAAAAAATATGGAGCCTGCAACTACTTTACGATTAGCTAGAGATTTTGAAAATATTATTGCAGTTAAAGAAGCAGGAAACAATCAACAACAATACTATGAACTGTTAAAAGATAAGCCAGAAGACTTTTTAGTGATTTCTGGAGATGATGATTTAGCATTAGGAGTAGTGTTGGCAGGTGGAGCAGGAGTGATTTCTGTAATAGGACAGGCATTACCAAAAGAGTTTTCAAAAATGATTCAGTTAGGATTAGAAGGAAAAGCAAAAGAGGCTTATGATATACATTACAAATTGATGGATGTTGTAAACTATATCTTTGAAGAAAATAATCCGGCAGGAATTAAAGCTGTACTGTTAAAGTTAGGAATTTGTTTAGATGAGGTACGTTTACCATTGGTAAAAGCATCAGAGGAATTACAAACCAAAATATCAGATTTTATAGATAATCTATAATTTGTCTAAACAAAAATTAATAAGACTAAAGACTACAGTTTCGTTATTGTAGTCTTTTTTTAGCATCTTTGTATAAGAATCAAATCAAAAGAAGAAAAATATGTTATCAAAAGTAATAGAACAGGCATTAAATGAGCAAATAAAAGTAGAAGCAGAGTCGTCACAAGTATATTTATCGATGGCATGTTGGGCAGAAATACAAGGGTTTGAAGGTGTAGCACAATTTATGTATGCACATTCAGATGAAGAGCGTATGCATATGTTAAAATTGGTAAAGTTTGTAAATGAACGTGGAGGTCATGCACGTATTTCAGAATTATCTGCTCCTCCAACAAAGTTTGGTTCATTTAAAGATATGTTTCAAGCGTTGTTTGATCATGAAGTAATGGTGTCTAAATCAATCAACGATTTAGTACATATTACCTTACAAGAGCAAGATTATGCTACCCATAACTTTTTACAATGGTATGTGTCTGAGCAGATAGAAGAAGAAGCGTTAGCGCGCAATATTTTAGATAAAATCAACTTAATTGGTGATGATAAAGGAGGATTGTATTTGTTTGATAACGATGTAAAACAAATAGTAGCACAGTCAGCAACAAATGCTCAGCAATAAGATTAACAAACATTTAGGGATTCTTTGAATATTTTATAACAGAATTTATAGTTTCTTGTAGTGCTTTATTCAGAGTAAAAAAATCGTTTTAATAATCCATAATTAATCACTAATTTTGCCAGATGCAAAAAATGAAAAAACTAGCGTATATTCTTGTAATGCTTTTAGTACTATCTTCATGTGGAGAATACCAAAAAGTATTAAATAGAGGAACTGTTGAAGAACAATACAAAATGGCTGTGAAAATGTACGAAGCACAAAAGTACGGAAAAGCCTTACGTTTGTTTGAAAAAATAACTCCTTCATACAGAGGAAAACCACAAATGGAGCGTATTCAATTTATGGTTTCACAGGCTAATTTTAATGAAAAGAATTACAGTTTAGCTGGGTATTACTTCAACAGATTTGCAGGTAATTATCCAAAGAGTTCTAAAAGAGAAGAAGCTGCTTTTTTATCGGCGTTAAGTTATTATAAAGCAGCACCTAGTTATAGTTTAGATCCAACAGATACAGATAAAGCATTAGAAGCATTTCAAAAGTTTATTGATAATTATCCAGATTCTGATAAGTTAGCAGAGGCTAATAAGTATCACGCAGAGTTAAGAGCTAAATTAGAAAAGAAAGCTTTTGAAATAGCAAAAACATATTATAGAACAGCAGAATACGATTCTAGAAATTACAAAGCAGCGATAGTAGCTTTTGACAATTTATTAGAAGACTACTTAGGGACAAAATATAAAGAAGAAGCTTTATTTTATCGCTTAAAAGCTGCACACGATTTTGCAATGAAAAGTACGCAACGAAGAAAAGCGGAAAGAATAAAAGAAGCAGTAAAGGCGTACGATAAATTGAAAAGAAATTTTCCAGAATCTAAATTCATGGAAGAGTCAAATCAAAT
The DNA here is from genome assembly GCF_050290165.1 of Tenacibaculum sp. Classification (GTDB taxonomy): domain Bacteria; phylum Bacteroidota; class Bacteroidia; order Flavobacteriales; family Flavobacteriaceae; genus Polaribacter. The sequence goes on from NZ_JBNKHD010000015.1 coordinate 539,269, forward strand.
GCTAACAGCATTAAACAAGGAACAAGAGCAATTAGTTAAAAGTTAAAAAATGGATTATAAAGAAACGAAAGCGGCGTTAAGTACAATAACTTACAACAGAGAAGCTATCGAAGCTCCAACAGATAATATCTACGAAGCTATTTCAATCATAGCTAAGAGAGCTACACAAATTAATTCTGATTTAAAAAAGGAATTAGTAGATAAGTTAGATGAGTTTGCTACTTATAATGATAGCTTAGAAGAAGTCTTTGAAAACAAAGAACAAATAGAAGTTTCTAAATTTTACGAGCGCTTACCTAAACCACATGCAATAGCTGTGGAAGAATGGTTAAACGAAAAAGTATATTATAGAAATCCAGAGACAAAATAATATGTCTGTACTAAGCGGTAAAAAAGTTTTACTTGGTGTTACCGCAGGTATTGCGGCGTACAAAACAGCGAACTTAGTTCGTCTATTTATAAAATCAGGCGCAGAAGTCAAGGTTATTATGACTCCTGCGTCTAAAGATTTTATAACACCTCTTACTCTTTCTACACTTTCAAAAAATCCAGTTCATTCTACTTTTTATGATAAAGAGGACGAAAATGAATTGTGGAATAATCATGTAGATTTAGGTTTGTGGGCAGATTTGATGCTAATTGCCCCTGTAACGGCAAATACCTTGTCTAAAATGACTAATGGTACTTGTGATAACCTATTGTTGGCAACCTATTTATCAGCAAAATGCCCAGTGTATTTTGCACCTGCAATGGATTTAGATATGTACCAGCATCCATCAACAAAAACAAGTTTAGATAGTTTACAAAGTTTTGGTAATATTTTAATACCAGCTACTTCGGGTGAATTGGCAAGCGGATTGGTAGGTGAAGGTCGTATGGCAGAACCAGAAGATATTGTTGACTTTATTGAAAAAGACATCGTATCGAAATTACCACTTCGAGGAAAAAAGATATTAATTACTGCAGGACCAACGTATGAAGCAATAGATCCAGTACGTTTTATCGGAAATCATTCTTCGGGTAAAATGGGGTTTGAAATTGCTAAAACTGCTGCTAATTTAGGGGCAGAGGTATTCTTAATAGCTGGCCCTTCTCATCAACAAGCAAATCATTCTTTTATTCATAGAATAGACGTAAAATCAGCACAAGATATGTATGATGCTTGTCATCAATATTATGCAGATGTGGATGTAGCAGTATTATCTGCCGCTGTGGCCGATTATCGACCAAAAAATGTGGCAACTCAAAAAATAAAAAAGAAAGAAGCAGCGTTAAGTATTGAGTTAGAACCAACTAAAGATATCTTAAAATCTCTAGGAGAAATTAAGAAAAATCAGTTATTAGTTGGGTTTGCATTAGAAACGAACGATGAAGTACAAAACGCAAAAAGTAAGCTTACACGCAAAAATTTAGATTTTATTGTATTAAATTCGTTACGTGATGAAGGTGCTGGTTTTGCGACCGACACTAATAAAATTACAATTATTGATGCTGATTTGAATGAAAAATCATTTGATTTAAAATCGAAAGTAGAAGTGTCAAAAGATATCGTTAACGAAATAATACAAAAATTAAATGCGTAAGTTTTTCTTTATAGTTTTTCTTTTTTCAATTGTTTTATCTTCTCAATCTCAAGAGTTGAATGCTACTGTGGTTATCAATTCAGATAAAGTTCAAAGTAGTAACAAACAAGTATATCAAACCTTACAAAAAGCACTAACCGAGTTTATCAATGATAAACAATGGACTAACAGAAACTTCAAACAGCAAGAACGTATTAATTGTGCTTTTAACATCATTATTGATGAACAAAATGGTAGTAACTTTTCAGCAACTTTACAAGTGCAATCAACGAGACCTGTGTACAATTCTACGTATGCAACTCCTGTTTTAAATATTAACGATACAAATTTTAACTTTCGTTATAACGAATTTGATCCGTTAATTTACAATCCAACTACTTACGACTCCAATTTAATTTCTACAATTGCTTTTTATGTATACACGATTTTAGGAATAGATGCAGATACTTTTGCTTTAAAAGGAGGAGAGAGTTATTTTAAGCAAGCTGAAAATATTATGTTATTGGCACAAGCGAATGGTGAATCTGGTTGGCAAAATCAAGTTGGAAAACAAAATAGATTTGCGTTGATTGATAATTTATTATCATCAAAATATAGTACGCTAAGAAGTATTTATTATAACTATCACCGTAATGGATTTGATAAATTTGCTGATGATAAAAGCTCAGCGAAAGAAGCTGTAGAAAAAAGCGTAATAGATTTAGATAAGTTGCATAATATAGCCATTGGTAATTACATGATCCGTGTATTCTTAGATGCTAAAGGAGATGAAATAGTCAATGTTTTTTCTGATGGAATTGCTTCTAAAAATCAATCTCAAATGCTTACAGTTTTAAATAAAATTGCTCCAACTTATAAGGATAAGTGGAAAAATATTCAGTAAAACGAAGTTTGTAAACTGCTAAAAATTATAACATCATTCCGAACCTCAAAATTTTGAGGTGAAGGAATCTCATGGAAAGATTACTTTATTACTTCTCGTAAAGACAAATCATTTTTTAGGGCGATATAATTCAATCAAAATCCTTACTTTTATTCCTTTTAAAGAATAAAATTTGTTAACACATTTATCCATACAAAACTACGCGCTAATCAATCAGTTATCGATTGATTTTACAAAAGGTTTATCTATCATTACTGGTGAAACTGGAGCTGGAAAATCTATTTTATTAGGAGCTTTAGGTTTAGTAATGGGTAATCGTGCCGATTTATCTTCACTTAAAGACACTGAAAAAAAATGTGTAATTGAAGCACAATTTTCGGTTGAAGGCTATAATTTACAAGAATTGTTTGAAGAGTTAGATGTTGATTATGAAGTGGAGACGATTATTAGAAGAGAAATTTTACCTTCGGGAAAATCACGTGCTTTTGTAAACGATTCACCAGTAAACTTATCTGTACTATCAGCTTTAAAATCAAAGTTGATAGATATTCATTCGCAACATCAAACCTTGCAGTTATCGGACGAGAGTTTTCAGTTTTCTGTAATTGATGCTTTAGCAAAGAATCAAGCTAAAATAGCCTCTTATAAAAGAGGGGTACGTGCTTATAACAAATTAAAAAAGGAGCTAAAACTTCTTCAAGAAGAAACCGAAAAATCAAAAGAACAGTACGAATACAATTTGCACTTGTTTAATGAATTAGAAGATGCAAAATTACAAGCAGGTGAGCAAGAAGTTTTAGAAGAAAAGCTAGATAAATTAAACAATATTGAAGAGATAAAGTTGAATTTATCGGAAGCTTTAGGTGTGTCAATAAATGAAGAGATAGGAATTCAAACTTTATTACATTCCTTAGAGAATAAACTGCAAAAAATAAGCTCATATTCAAAGCAGTATGAAGAATTAGCCAATCGTGTAACAAGTGTTAAAATTGAGTTAGACGATGTAGTTGCTGAATTGGAAAGTGCCAATGAAGAGGTGGAGTTCAATCCAAATGAAATAGAAGAGCTGAATGATAGATTGCAGTTAATCTACAATCTTCAAAAGAAACATTCTGTAGCAACGATAACTGAGTTACAAGAAATCCATGAATCGTTAGCGGAAAAAGTAGCACAAGTTGAAGACGCTGGAGGATTGATAGGAAAAAAGGAAGTAGAAATTAAAGAAGTAGCTAAAAAGCTTGATGAAGTAGCAAATATGATTACTACTTCGAGAAATAAAGTCATTCCAAAGTTGAAAAAAGAATTAGAATACCTCTTATCAGAATTAGGAATGCCAAATGCTCGTTTTGCTATCGAATTACAACCTTCCGAAGATTATTTATCTAACGGAAAAGACAATTTAGAGTTCTTGTTCTCTGCCAATAAAGGCGGGAATTTTGGAGAATTGAAGAAGGTGGCATCTGGTGGAGAATTGTCGAGAATCATGCTATCCATCAAAAAAATATTATCAGAGAATATACAATTACCAACGATTATTTTTGATGAAATTGATACAGGAGTTTCAGGAGAGGTTTCTAACAAAATAGCAAAAATAATGCAGGATATGGGAGCGAATATGCAGGTAATAACTATTACACATTTACCACAGATAGCTTCAAAAGGTGTACAACACTATAAAGTATTTAAAGGGGAAGAAGCAGGAGTTACTACTTCAAATTTAAAACTATTATCAGAAAGTGAGCGAATTAGGGAAATTGCAGAGATGCTAAGTGGTAAGGATGTTTCTGAAAGTGCATTGACCCATGCTAAGGAATTATTAAATTAAGAGTATATTTGCTTTCTAAACGAACAACGATAGACTAAAATATTTTAAATATGTATAATTTATTAAAAGGAAAAAAAGGAATTATTTTTGGAGCTTTAGATGAAAATTCTATTGCATGGAAAGTTGCTGAACGTGCTCACGAAGAAGGAGCAGAGTTTGTATTAACCAACGCGCCAATTGCTATGCGTATGGGAGGTATCAAAGATTTAGCAGCGAAAACCGGGTCAGAAATTATTCCTGCTGACGCTACTTCTATGGATGATTTAAACAACTTAGTTGAAAAGTCTATGGAAATCTTAGGAGGTAAAATCGATTTCGTTTTACACTCAATCGGTATGTCAGTAAATGTACGTAAAGGAAAACACTATACAGATTCTAACTACGATTTTACAACGAAAGGATGGGACGTTTCTGCGGTATCTTTTCACAAGGTAATGAACGTTTTATACAACAAACAAGCCATGAACGAGTGGGGAAGTATTGTTGCATTAACTTATATGGCAGCACAACGTGTATTCCCAGATTACAACGATATGGCTGATAATAAAGCGTATTTAGAAAGTATTGCTCGTAGTTTTGGATATTTCTTTGGAAGAGACCACAAAGTACGTGTAAATACAATTTCTCAATCACCAACTCCAACAACAGCAGGTCAAGGAGTAAAAGGTTTTGACGGATTTATTTCATATGCTGAAAAAATGTCTCCATTAGGAAATGCAACAGCGTTAGAATGTGCAGATTACACAATCTCATTATTCTCTGACTTAACTAAAAAAGTAACTTTACAAAACTTATTCCACGATGGAGGTTTCTCTAACATGGGAGTAAGTGATGCAGTAATGGAAAGATTTACTGAAGAGTAAGATCTTTACTGAAATAGAATATAGATAAAATGCAAATCGTTAGATTTGCATTTTTTATTGATAGCTACAAAATGAACAATATTTTACAGATAGAAAAGGAGTTAGCGCCATTAAGACAACAGTTAAAAGAACACGAATTGTACAATTCGTTACAACATATTGATGATGTAAAACTATTTATGGAATCACATGTATTTGCTGTATGGGATTTTATGTCGTTGCTAAAAGCGTTACAACGAGAGCTTACTTGCGTAACTTTACCTTGGTTACCTGCTGTAAATACAAAAACAGCACGTTTTATTAATGAAATAGTGTTAGGTGAAGAAACTGATGTAAACGAGTTAGGCGAGCCTAAAAGTCATTTTGAGATGTATATTGATGCTATGCGTCAAGCTGGGGCTAGTACAGCTCAAATTTCAAGTTTTATTTCGGATATTATTGATGGAAAACCTGTTGAGATAGCCATAGAGGATAGTTCTATTCTTGAAGAAGTAAAAGACTTTGTAAATTTTTCTTTTGAAGTTATTAAAACAGGACAAGCTCATATTATTGCATCAAGTTTTACCTTTGGAAGAGAAGATGTGATACCAGATATGTTTTTAGAAATTGTAAAAAATACGGAAGAAAAAGAAGGTAGTTCATACAGTAAATTGACGTATTATTTGAATAGACATATTGAGTTAGATGGTGATGAACACGGACCGTTATCATTACAAATGATTGAAGAGTTGTGCAGAGAAGATCAACAAAAATGGAATGATGTGTTGTATTATGCAAAGGAATCATTGCAGAAAAGAATCCAGCTTTGGGATGGAATCGCTAAACAAATAAACAAAACAGTTTTAGTATAATGAGTCTACAGCTTTCAATAATAGTACCCGTTTACAATCGACCACAAGAAATTGATGAGTTGTTAGAAAGTCTAACCCAGCAAGACTATAATCAACCTTACGAAATAGTAATTGTAGAGGATGGTTCTACAGAATCTTCTGAAGAAATAGTTAAAAAGTATCAAGAAAAACTTACTATAACCTATTTATATAAAAAAAATTCTGGACCAGGAGATTCCAGAAATTATGGTATGAAGAAGGCATCAGGAAATTATTTTATTATTTTAGATTCTGATGTAATATTGCCTGGACATTACCTGAGTACAATTCATGCTTTTTTAGAAAAGAACTATGTAGATTGTTTTGGTGGAGCAGATACCGCACATGAAAGTTTTACGACCCTACAAAAAGCAATCAATTATGTTATGACTTCTTTTTTAACAACTGGAGGCATTAGAGGAGGGAAAACCAAAGTTCAAAAGTTTGAACCCCGTAGTTTTAATATGGGAATATCAAAAGAAGCTTTTGAAAAGACAGGAGGTTTTGCAAGGATTCATCCAGGAGAAGATCCCGATTTATCAAGAAGAATAGAAAAAGAAGGTTTTTCTACCAATTTTTTACCTAATGCTTATGTTTATCATAAAAGAAGGATTTCATGGAGTAAATTTTATACTCAGGTCAAAAAATTTGGTATGGTAAGACCAATATTGTCGAGTTGGCACCCAAAAACAGCAAAAATTACTTTTTGGTTTCCTACCTTATTTGTAATGTTTGTGATTTTTTCAATAGGAGGAGCAATTATTAATAGACAGATAGAATTAGTATATCCTCTTTTAATGTATTTAGGGATTTTATTTTTACACTCTACAATAATTAATAGGAATATTGTTGTGGGTATTTTTTCCGTTTATGCTGTATTTATACAATTTTTTGGATATGGGATAGCATTCTTAAAATCAACATTTTATATTCGATGGTTGCAAAGGAATCCAGAAAAACAATTTCCAAATTTATTCTTTAAGAAGCATTAATTAATATAAGTTCTTATTTTTGATGTAAAATATATATAGTTAGTGAAAAAAATTTTAGTTACAGGAGGAGCAGGTTTTATTGGTTCACATCTTTGTGAACGTTTGTTAGATGAAGGGAATGAAGTAATCTGTTTAGATAATTACTTTACAGGGAGTAAAAAAAATATTTTACATCTTTTAGAAAATCCTTTTTTTGAATTGGTTCGTCACGACGTAACAGAACCTTATTATGCTGAGATAGACGAAATATACAATTTAGCATGTCCAGCTTCACCAATACACTATCAGCACGATCCTATTAAAACTATAAAAACATCAGTAGTAGGTGCTACTAATATGTTGGGTTTAGCTAAACGAGTAAATGCTAAAATATTACAAGCATCTACAAGTGAGGTTTATGGTGACCCCAAAATACATCCGCAACCTGAGAACTATTGGGGAAATGTTAATCCGATAGGTTTACGTTCTTGTTATGATGAAGGAAAGCGTTGTGCTGAATCACTATTTATGAATTATCATAAACAGAACGATGTACGTATTAAAATTATTAGAATTTTTAATACCTACGGAACAAGGATGAATACCAATGACGGTAGAGTGATTTCTAATTTTATTATTCAAGCCTTAAAAGGAGAAGATATTACAATATACGGTGATGGTTCACAAACTAGAAGTTTTCAGTATGTAGACGATTTAATAGAAGGAATGATTCGCATGATGAATACTTCTGAAAATGTAATAGGTCCTGTTAATATTGGGAACCCTTTGGAATATTCTATTTTGGAGTTAGCGAGTGAAATTATAAGACTAACAAACTCATCCTCGAAAATAATTTTTAAACCTTTACCTGAAGACGATCCTATGCAAAGAAAACCAGATATTTCGCTTGCAAAAGAAATATTAAATGATTGGAAACCTGTTATAGGTTTAGAAGAAGGCTTAACAAAAGTAATAACTTATTTTGATAAAGTATTAACTACAGAAAAATAAGATATTTATATAGTAAAAAATAAAAAGCACCCCTAGAGGTGCTTTTGTTTTTAAATAATTTCTTTGATAGTTTCTGGTGGACGACCAATCACTGCTTTACCACCATTGATAACAATTGGACGTTCTATTAATTTTGGATTCTCAACCATTGCTTTTATAATTTCAGCATCAGATAATTCTTTTCCTTTAAAATTATCTTTCCAAATTTGCTCATTTTTTCGAACCAATTGAATAGGAGAAATACCTAATAAACTGATAATTTCTTTTAATTCTTTTTCAGAAGGAACATTGTCTAAATATTTTACAACTTCAAATTCTTTTGTAGAATTTTCTACGATTTCTAAACCTTGACGTGATTTAGAGCAACGTGGATTATGGTATATTTTTATCATTTTTAAGAGTTTTATAAGTTTAATCTTCTTTTTGTCCCATCATCATTAAATAGGCTTTTAAAAATGGATTGATATTTCCGTCCATTACAGCATCTACATTTCCTGTTTCATGGGCAGTACGAACGTCTTTTACTAATTTATATGGATGCATTACATAGTTTCGAATTTGACTTCCCCATTCATTTTTCATTTTGTTAGCCTCAATTTCATCTCGGGCAGCCAATCGTTTTTGTAGCTCAATTTCGTACAGCTGAGATTTCAACATTTGTAAAGCAGTGGCTCTGTTGTCGTGCTGCGAACGTGAATTAGAACACTGAATTTGAATTCCAGTAGGTTTGTGTACTAATTGTACCTTTGTTTCAACTTTGTTTACATTTTGTCCACCAGCGCCACTAGAACGTGCTGTGGTAATTTCAATATCGGCAGGGTTTACTTCAATTTCGATAGAGTCATCAGCTACTGGATATACATATACCGAAGCAAAGGAAGTATGACGTTTAGCATTGCTATCAAAAGGAGAAATACGCACCAAACGATGCACGCCATTTTCACCTTTTAACCATCCGAAAGCATAATCACCTTCAAATTCTAAAGTAACTGTTTTTATACCAGCAACATCACCTTCTTGGTAATTCAAGGTTTTTATTTTATAACCTTGTTTTTCTGCCCACATAGTGTACATTCGAGTTAACATTTCTGCCCAATCACAACTCTCAGTTCCACCTGCACCTGCAGTTATTTGTATGGTAGCACTTAAACTATCACCTTCTTCAGAAAGCATATTTTTAAATTCAATATCTTCTAAAAAAGTAGCCGTTTTTTCATATTGTTCTTTTACTTCACTATCCTCAACATCTCCTTCTTTATAAAAATCGTACAAAACTGTTAAATCGTCATTCATCGCCACAACAGTATTGTAATCTTCTACCCATTTTTTCTTAAAACGAAGGGATTTCATAACAGCTTCTGCTTCTTTTGGATTGTTCCAAAAATCAGGATTTGCTGTTTTTTCTTCTTCATTTGAAATTTCAATTAACTTCTTGTCAATTTCTAAATATCCTTTTAACTTGCCAATTCGTTCAGCGATATTTTTAAGCTGTTCGTGTGTAATCATAGATGCAAAAATACATTTTAAAAATCGTAGTTAGAAATGGAAATAAACTTAATAAGTGATACTGTAACGAAGCCAACTCAAGGAATGTTGGAAGCAATGATGAATGCTAAGGTAGGAGATGATGTTTTTAAAGCAGATCCGACAGTTAATTTGTTACAAGAAAAAGTAGCTGATATGTTTGGAATGGAAGCTGCACTATTTTTTCCTTCGGGAACCATGGCAAACCAAACAGCTATAAAGATTCATACGCAACCAGGAGATAGAATGTTTTGTGATAAATGGGCTCATGTGTATAACTATGAAGGAGGTGGAGCTGCATTTAATGCAGGAGTAACTTCTTGTTTGATTGATGGTGATAGAGGTATGTTTACTGCAGAGCAATTAGAGAGTTTGGTAGGAGGTAGAAATGATATTCATACCCCATATAGTAGATTGGTGTGTGTTGAAAATACAACGAACAAAGGAGGTGGAGCTTGTTGGGATTTTGAAGAGTTACAGAAAATTCAAAAAGTAGCTAAAAGTAATGATTTAACTTATCACTTAGATGGAGCACGTTTATTCAACGCTTTGGTGGCTAAAAATGAAACTCCGAAACAATACGGAGAATTGTTTGATACGATTTCGGTTTGTTTATCGAAAGGTTTAGGGGCTCCTGTAGGTTCTGTTTTGGTAGGGAGCAAAGCGCATATTGAAAAAGCATTACGTGTGCGTAAGTTGTTTGGTGGAGGAATGAGACAAGCGGGTTTTTTGGCAGCAGCAGGAATTTATGCGTTAGACAATCAAGTAGAGCGTTTAGCTGAAGATCATCAAAAAGCAAAAGAAATAGGAAAGGCACTAGAAAGCTGTTCGTATGTGAAGAAGGTGGAGTCTATTGAAACGAATATTGTTATTTTTTATGTAAATGATTCAATAAAGCCAGATGATTTTATGAAAAAAATTGCAGATAAAGGCGTTTTGTTGATTTCTATGGGAGAAGGAAAGATACGAATAGTTACCCACTTAGATTATACTGACGAGATGCATGATAAGTTATTGCAAGAGTTAAAATCATTATAAACTAAAAAGAGAGGTTGTTTTTGCAACCTCTCTTTTTAGTTTATATCTTCTAATTTAATTAACTCTTTGTAATTTCTATGAAGTTTTTTAAGTAGTCTACCATATATTATTTTGTAAAACAACCATAGAATTAAGAACATAAAACTTAGTGTTACTGTCATGGCAATTATTAAAGATACCACTAATTGATTTTTATTAATAGCTGAAGATGCTATTCCGTGGTTATTATAGTATTGTATCAGCCCATCTAAATCATAAAAAATGAAGCACATAATAACAATGTTTGCTAATACCATGTAAATAAGGTTAAAGTATACGTAGTATTTAACCGTTTTACGAGTGTTTAGAATTTTATTGATAAGCTTTTTTGTATTATCAGAGATTGAGATAGATTTATAATTTTTGTAAAAAAGAATTAAGAATAGTGTTATAACAAAATAGTGTAGGTATATGCTAACTTTTACAAGAGCATTTAAATGAAGCTCTTCATATATTTCAGAGTATGAAGATCCTACAAATACGAGGTTTAAACCACCCCAAAAAATAAGTTCCAATATTCCAATAATAAAAATCCATTTTACTATTGATGATGACTTGGAATGTGCCATCTTATAAATATCAACCTTAGAAACTTTGTTGGTCTCTTCTGGTTGATTTTCCCAAGCTTTTTTATATTTATCTAAATCCATTAATTTATGGGTTTAATACCTTTTTTAATTTATCCTTCGCTCTATTCATCTTCACACGAGCATTTACTTCACTAATACCTAGAGTATTCGAGATTTCTTTGTAAGATTTATCTTCCAAATACAAAAATATCAGCGCTTTATCAATATCGTTCAATTGTCGTATCGCATTGTATAAAGCCTTCAACTGTAGTTCTTCTGTGTCGTCATAATCCTCTGCCTTAATTTTAAAAGAATATTCAGTAATATCTTGTGTTTGTACTGTTCTAGTTGATTTTCTGTATAAAGAAATAGCAGTATTTAAAGCTACTCGATACATCCAAGTACTAAACTTTGCATCTCCTCTAAACTTGCTATAATTTTTCCATAGCTGAATGGTAATTTCTTGAAACAAATCATTATGTGCATCTTGATTAGTTGTGTAAATTCTACACACTTTATGCACAATGTTTTGATTGGCTTCAAAATCGTTTAAAAATTTATTTTCTAGTTCTTTTTCCACTAAGTTTATTACAGTTGATATGTTATAAGTAGCCCAAAAATACAAATTGTTACAACTCATCCTAAAAATAATACAGTTCGGTTGTTTTTTATTCTATAGTTTAAGTGTCTGGTAGATATTTGTGGTATAATTAACCATAAAAAATAATACAATGAGATTTTTAATACACATTTTAGTTATTGCAGCATTGTTTACTATTGAAAAAGTATCTGCCCAAAATCAAAAAATTACAGCAACAGTTGTAAATGCAACTTCAGATAAGGGAACAGTAAAGTATGCTTTATATACTAAAGATAACTTTAGAAAGAAGCCTTTACAAGCTCAAAAATCAATTATCAAAGAAGGAAAGAGTACTGTAGTTTTTGAAAATGTACCTTCGGGTGAATATGCTATTATTTGTTTTCATGATGCTAATGCTAATGATAAAATGGACTTTCAACCCAATGGTATGCCTTTAGAAGATTATGGAGCTACAAATAACAGATTATCACGTTTTGGTCCTCCTCAATATGAAGAAGCAAAGTTTTTAGTTGAAGATAAAGATGTATCTTTCGAAATTAGATTTTAAAAATTGTAGTAAACATTCATAATTAAAGAATAATAGAAAGATGAAAGCACCATCAAAAAAAGCATTTGAAAATTTTAAAAAAGATGTTTGGGTTTGTTTAAAACTCACCATTGTTTTCGGAATCTTTTTTACGCTATTAAATAGAGCATTTACTCTAAAAGAAGCGGGATTGGTGTTTTTATTTTCTGGATTGTATTCTTTTGTTTTAGGGCTAGGGAATGGACTAATAAACGATTATTTGAATACAAAATGGGATTGGGTAACCCAAACGACTCAAAGAGTTTGGTCAGGAATTATAACAACTGTACTATATACAATAGTAGCTGTTTTGTTAATTCATTATATACAGTACTTTGTAATTTTCAATAATAATATTGAAGATTTTTTTAAAGGGCAGTTTTTATGGATGCATCTATTCATAATCATACTTTCGTTAGGAATAGCTACCTTTTTTCATGCAAGAGGTTTCATGGTAAACTGGAAAGCATCTTTGAAACAAGAAACCACACAACATGAAATTGTAGCCAAAACAGAAACCGCAAAGTTTGAAACTCTAAAAAGTCAGATTGATCCACATTTTTTATTTAATAGTTTAAATGTGTTGACTTCTTTAATAAGTGAAAATCCAAAACAAGCAGAAAGGTTTACAACCAAACTCTCAAAGGTGTATCGCTATGTATTAGAACAACGTAATAAAGAGTTAGTGCCAATTGAGGAAGAATTGCAGTTTGCTAAAACATATATGGAATTGTTACAAATGCGTTTTGAAGAAGCAGTGACATTTACAGTGTCTGATAAAATTAGTAATCCAGAATTAAAAATTGTTCCATTATCACTTCAATTATTATTAGAAAATGCAGTAAAGCACAATGTGGTTTCGGTATCTAAACCTTTGGATATTCACATTTTTGAACAAGATGGATTTTTACAAGTCCAAAATAATATAAATCCTAAAGAAGCTATTGGTATAAGTACCAAAGTAGGGTTGAGAAATATAGCTGATCGTTATGGATTAATTACCGATAGGAATGTGGAAATAACGAACAATAATAAAATATTCACAGTGAGTTTGCCACTGTTAACAAAATCAAAAAACATGACAATTAATACAGATAATTTAGAAAATAGCAAGTATGTAAAAGCTGTTGAAAGAGTAGAAAAATTAAAAGAGTTTTATCAAAATTTAATAGCGTATTGTTTAGTAATACCATTTTTAATATTCATTAATTTAAAAACATATTCGAAGTTTCAATGGTTTTGGTTTCCTATGATAGGTTGGGGGATAGGGTTGCTTTTCCATTTTTTAGATGTAAGCAATTATAATTTATTCTTAGGTAAAAACTGGGAAGATCGAAAAATCAAGGAATTAATGGAAGAAGATAAAGAATTATAAATAAGATGAAAAGAGATTATATACAAGAGAGAAAATATATAAGAGCAAAAAAGAAGGTTACAGAAATAAAAAAGTTTTATATACACTTATTTGTAACAATACTTTCTTTAGTTGTAGTAACTACCATTAACATTTTATTTGTGCCTAGTTTTTACTTCTTCTGGTATGCAATAATGGGTATGTTAATAATTTTATCAATACACTGGTTTATGGTTTTTGGAGGATATAGATTAGGCTTAGGAAAAGATTGGGAAGAAAAGAAGATAAAAGAACTAATGAGAGAAGGTATAAAATAAAAAACATAACAAAAAAATGGAAAGAGATTACACACAAGAGCAAAAATATTTAAAAGCCAAAAAGAGAGTAGAAAAAATTAGAGGGTTTTATATCCATGTGTTTGTAACTGCTTTACTAATACCAGCCTTAATTTTCTTTAACTTAAAGTTTGTTCCAGAGTTTCATTGGTTCTATTTCGCTGTAACAGGCTTGTTGTTTGGAGTATTTTTTCACTGGCTAGGAGTTTTTGGCTTTGATAAAGTAGGTCTAGGAAAAGAATGGGAAGAAAAGAAGATAAGAGAATTAATGGAGGAAAATAAAAAATAGAATACAATGGAAAGAGATTATTCAAAAGAACAAAGATATTTACTAGCAAAAAAAAGAGTAGATAAAATAAAAGGCTTTTATAGACATTTACTAATTTATGTAGCAGTTAATATATTTATCTCCATAGTAATTATTGTTGGATTAATGAATGAAGATAAGTATACATTTACAGAAGCTATAACCAACTTTGGAGTTTATGGAACTTGGGTTTTTTGGGGAATAGGAATGCTGTTCCATTGGTTAGGGGTATTCGGAGTAAAAAGCCTTTTTAGTAAAGATTGGGAAGAGCGTAAGATTAAAGAATACATGGATAAATAATAGCTGAAAATTAAACTATGAATGTTATAATTATTGAAGATGAAAAGCCAGCAGCAAGAAGATTGAATAGAATGTTGGCAGAACTGAATATTGAAGTACAAAACATGCTGCATTCTGTAGAAGAAGCCATTAATTGGTTTCAAAACAATGAGCATCCAGATTTAATTTTTTTAGATATTCAACTTTCTGACGGGTTGTCATTTGAAATTTTTGAAGAAGTTAACGTAAAATCAGCGATTATTTTTACAACAGCATATGATGAATATGCTTTAAAAGCTTTTAAATTAAATTCAATAGATTATTTATTAAAACCTATTGACGAAGATGAGTTAGAAGTTGCTGTTAACAAGTTTAAAGAGAATAGACCACAGCAGACAGAACTAAAGGTTAATGTTGATGAAATTCGTAAACTATTAATTAATCCGATTGATAGAAAATATAAAAAGCGATTTACGATTAAAGTAGGGCAGCACTTAAAAATAATTCACATAGATGAAATAGAGTGCTTTTACTCAGAAAATAAAGCTACTTATATACATACAAACTCTAATAGAAGTTATTTGATAGATAATTCATTAGAACATTGGCAAGAACAATTAGATCCAGAGCAATTCTTTCGCGCTAATAGAACTTTTATGGTGCATATTAATGCAATAAAAGATATGGTATCTTATACAAACTCTCGATTACAGTTAAAGTTACATTCTTATGATGAAACAGAAATAATTGTAAGTCGTGAACGAGTAAAAGATTTTAAAAACTG
Organism: Tenacibaculum sp.; assembly: GCF_050290165.1. GTDB lineage: Bacteria > Bacteroidota > Bacteroidia > Flavobacteriales > Flavobacteriaceae > Polaribacter. The sequence goes on from NZ_JBNKHD010000015.1 coordinate 554,669, forward strand.
GATAGACTAGTTTAAAGGTTTGTAATAAAAGTGGTTTTCAAAGTTTTTAGTTACAAAATACTCTGAAGGTTTAAGGCTTGTATAACTTTGAAATTCTCGTATGAAATGACTCTGGTCGTAATAACCATTATCTAAGGCAGTAGACAAATAATGTTTATCACTTGTAAGTAATACTTGCTTTACGGTTTTTTGTAACCTAGTGATTCGTTGAAATTTTTTCGGAGAGACTCCGAACTTTTGTTTAAAAATACGTTCAAATTGACGGTAACTCAGGTTACTTTGATATGCCAATTCATGAAGAGATATTGAATTAAAGTTTTTGTATAAAGTTTTAATTACTAAATCCCAATTAACTAGATCAGAATAGTGATGTTTTTTTAGTTGATTGCATAGAAAGAAATCAATCAGTTTGATTTTCTCCTCTACACTAGGTAATGAAGAAAGAATATCTAAAAGTTCTTTGCCTTCTTTTTTCCATATTTCTTCAACGGATAAATATTGATTTATAATATGTGTATGTGGTATTGAAGTAAAGTGTCTAAAACCACCACTATGAAAGCGTACTGAAATATAATTTACGTTGTTTGTCGAATCAAAAATTAATTTTTCTCTGGGGCAAATAACATGAGCAACGTCTAATTTGTTGTTATTGATGGATAAAGGAGTATCAATGTGAAATAGTACTTCTAAGCCAGTGCCAGGTAAAATTAAGGGCAGGCTTTTGGTTTGAGAACAAACAAAATACCTATCAATATAAGGAGATAGGTATTTTGATGGTTTATAGTGTTTTACACTCATTTAGATTAATAAATGTTTATAATAGGCTCTTTGGTAATTAAAGGAGTAATATCCTTTATAAATTGATGAAAGTGATTAGAGTTATTATGCGCATCTACAGCTTTGCTATCAATATACTCTTCATAAAACAAATAATTACCTTCACTAAATAAATCTTTATGTAATTGATAGGTAATGCATCCTGTTTCAGCGTTACTCGTTTTTACCATTTCCTCAGCCAATTTTAAAAAATCGTTTTCTTTTCCTTGTTGAATTGCTATTTGAGCTATAATTACTTTTTGCATTGTAATGAATTAAAAATTAAAACTCAAAAGTACTATCAGGGGTTTCTTATAAATTGTAAAAAAACGACATCTTAAAATTTTAAAGGGTTAAAACATCCTTAAAATTTTTAGCAGCAAAAATATTTCTAAACTCATTAATTTTAACTTTTGCATCAGGATGAATTTCATTGCCATCTTTAGTAAACCATGTATGAACATCACCAAGGTAATTCATGCCTAAATATTTAGCACTCTCTCTAAAAGGCATTTCAAAACCATTTCTTAAATCGTTTTCTCCAGAATTACTTATCATAGCCATATTCTTACCTCTTAATTGTCTTCCTAATTCTTTTTTGTAGTGAAGTAAATCAGATAACCTGTCAAAAAATATTTTTAAAGTAGCACTCATAGAGTACCAATATACGGGAGTAGCAAAGACAATAGTCTCATATTTGCTGATGATTTCTTCCATTAGTGGAATAAAATCATCGTGTGCATTGCTAAAATCGTATTCAAAAAAACCAATATTCTTTGTTTTTAAATCGATAACGTCAAACCCTTGATTGTTGTTGAGGTAGTTAATAACTTTATGGGTGTTGCCTTTGCTTTTTGAACTTGCTTGTATGATAACTGTGTTTTTCATTGTTTTAAAGTTTAATTGATGTTATAAAGCTCTAAAAATAATTCTTGAGGTAAAAGCGTTCATAATTGTAAGAACTGATAATAACCAAGAAAAAATCAATGCAAAAAAGCCTACATTTTGTACTTTTATGCTATAAAGAAAAATTAATGGACATACATAAATATATATTTTCTGAAGTAAAAGATTTAAAAGATTTTTCGACTAAAGAAGTGATTGAAGAAGCAAAAAAGAAATTAAAAAAATCACGAAAAAAAATAAGTGAGTTGCAAGATACCATGTATGCAGAAGGAAAGTATAGTGTATTGATTTGCATGCAAGGAATGGATACAGCTGGAAAAGATAGCTTGATTAGAGAAGTGTTTAAAGATGTAAATGCACGTGGAGTAGTGGTACATAGTTTCAAAGTACCTACAAGTATTGAGCTAAAGCATGATTTCTTATGGCGTCATTATATAGCGTTACCAGCTAAAGGGAAAATAGGAGTTTTTAATCGTACTCACTACGAGAATGTGTTGGTTACGAGAGTGCACCCTGAGTATGTCTTTGCAGAAAATATTCCGACTATAAAAAGCTTAGATGATTTAACGGATGAGTTTTATCATAATAGAATGGAACGTATCAATCAGTTTGAGAAGCATATTACTGATAATGGAACGATTATTTTAAAATTTTTCTTAAACGTTTCAAAAGAAGAGCAAAAAAATAGATTGTTAAGTCGTTTAAACATTCAAGAAAAGAACTGGAAATTTTCAGAAGGAGATTTAGAGGAGCGCAAATTGTGGGATAAATATCAAGATTGCTATAAAGATTTACTACGAAGAACATCAACAGGTTATGCTCCGTGGTATGTAATACCAGCAGATGATAAACCAACAGCTCAATATATTGTAGCAAAAACCTTGCAAGAAGAATTAGAAAAGTATAATTTTAAAGAGCCAATATTACCACAAAAAGTGTTGGATCAAATACACGAATTTAAAGAACAATTAAACAACGAATAATAAAAAGGAGAAGATGTGATTTAAATTAAAACATCTTGTAAAACCTTTTGTATAGAACCCCATAATTAAGAGAATGAAGTTAGATTTAAAGAAACCCATTGTATTTTTCGATTTAGAAACCACAGGAATTAACATAGCAAAGGATAGAGTTGTAGAGATATCAATTTTAAAAGTCTATCCAAATGGAAATAAAGAAAGTAAAACATGGTTGGTAAACCCAGAAATTGAAATACCAGCAGAAGCAACTGCAGTACATGGAATTACTAATGAAAAGGTGGTAACAGAACCTACATTTAAAGAGTTGGCATCACAAATAAATGAAATGATAGCTGATGCAGATTTAGCAGGGTTTAATTCAAATAGATTTGACATTCCTTTATTAGCGGAAGAATTACTAAGAGCAGGAATAGATTTTGATATGAATAACCGTAAAGCAGTTGATGTTCAAACTATTTTTCATAAAAAAGAGCAGAGAACTTTAAGTGCTGGATATCAGTTTTACTGCGGAAAAGATTTAGAAGGAGCACATTCAGCAGAGGCAGATACGAATGCAACTTATGAAATCTTGTTAGCGCAGGTAGATAAGTATGACGATTTAGAGAACACAGTAGAAGCATTAAGCGAATTTTCTACTCATGGAAAAAGAGCTGATTTTGCAGGTTTTGTTTTGTTTAATGATGATGATCAAGAAATTTTTTCTTTTGGGAAATATAAAGGAAGAACGGTTGAAGAGGTATTAAAAGAAAACCCAGGGTATAATGCATGGATTCAAAATGCAGATTTTCCGTTGTATACTAAAAAGGTATTACGAGAAATCAAAGAGCGAATGTCTGCGCCTAAAAAGAATACCATGACAGATGAGGAAAAGCTTCAAGCCTTACAACAAAAGTTTAATTTAAGATAATCTTTAACATTTATTATTAGGAGTACCCTTGCTAGTTTTCTAATTTAGAGAGCCAAATGGGTGTATTATAAATGAATTAATATCAAAAATAAAAATGTTTACAGAATATAAAAAATTACCACAAAATTCAAGAGTGTGGGTGTATCAATCCGATAGAGAATTTACACAAGAAGAGATAGAGCACATAAGTGCAAAAGCACTTATTTTTATTGATAACTGGACACGTCATGGAGATGATTTAAAAGGATCTTTTACGATTAAATACAATCAGTTTTTAGTATTAGGAGTAGATGAGAACTTTAACAATGTTTCTGGTTGTTCAATTGATGCCTCAGTACGTTTTATACAAGAGTTGGAAAAAGAATTGAATTTGGACTTAATGGACAAAATGAATATTTCTTTTAAAGACGGAGAAAATATCAATATCGTAAAGCTTACGGAGTTTCAAAATTTTGCAAAAGAGCAAAAAATAACTTCTGAAACTGTAGTATTTAACAATATGGTGAATACTAAAAAAGATTTTGAAACTAAATGGGAAGTACCAGCAAAACAAAGTTGGCACGCGCGCTTTTTGGTATAACTATTGATTTTACCTTGTAAAAAACAACATTAACTTTTAATTTAATTCATGCCATAAGCTTAAAGGCGTAAGATATATGAAGAAAAAGGCACTTACTTTACTAGCTCTTATTTTTATACAACTATTACAAGCTCAACAAGTAGATCCGTTGTTGGCAAAAGACCCCATAAAACAAAATGTTTGGGTAGATAGTATCATGAAAAGAATGTCTATTGATGAAAAAATAGGACAATTATTCATGGTACAAGCGTATTCAAATAAAGATAAAACCCATGAAGATTTTATTTCTAACCTGATAACAAAGTATCATGTTGGTAATCTTATTTTTATGCAAGGGACTCCTGAGAAACAAGTTGTATTGAATAATAAATATCAAGAGTTAGCAAAAGTTCCTTTATTAGTTGGATTTGATGGAGAATGGGGCTTAGATATGCGATTGAAAAATACATATCGTTTCCCTTGGAACATGACTTTAGGGGCGATTAAAGACACAGTATTATTAAAAGAAGTAGGTAAAAGAATAGGAGAGCATTGTAAACGAGTTGGAATTCACATGAATTTTGCTCCCGTAGTGGATGTAAATACCAATCCTAATAATCCAATAATTGGAAATCGTTCTTTTGGCGAAAGCAAAGAAAATGTAACACAAAAAGCACAGGCTTTTATTAAAGGTATGCAAGGAGTAGGTGTATTGGCTAATGCAAAACACTTTCCTGGGCATGGAGATACTGAAACTGATTCGCATCAAACCTTACCAGTAATCAATTTTAATGAGCAACGATTAGACTCAATTGAATTGTATCCGTATAAAAAGCTATTTAAAGGAGGAGTGGCTAGTGTGATGACAGCACATTTAAGCATTCCTGCTTTAGAAACAAATCCAAAATTACCTTCATCATTATCAAAAAATGTTGTGACAAATTTGTTGCAACATAAATTAGGTTTTGAAGGATTGGTAATAACAGATGGATTAAATATGAAAGGAGCTGCGAATTATTCAACTTCAGCAGAAATTGATTTAGCAGCTATCATGGCAGGAAATGATTTATTGTTGATACCTCAAGATATACCTGGTTCTGTAAAATTGATTAAAAAAGCAATACAAGACGGAAAATTAACCGAAGAGCGTTTAAATCGTTCAGTAAAAAAGATATTGAAGGCGAAGTACTTGGTAGGTTTAAATAAGTATAAACCTATTGTGACTGAACATCTTTCAAAAGATTTAAACTCACCTTATGATGAGGTATTGTATCGAAAGTTGATTAAAAATTCTATTACGGTATTAAAAGATAATGAAGGTATTCTTCCCATTAAAAACCTTCAAGATAAAAAGGTAGCCTATGTTTCTTTAGGAGATGATGATGGAACAGAGTTTTACCAAATGCTTAAAAATTATACAAAGGTTGATAAAATATCAGAAAAGCATTTGAATGTTTTATTGCAAAAACTAGAAAAATATAATTTAGTAATTGTAGGCTTTCATAAATCGAATAAGAATCCATGGAAGAGCTATAAGTTCTCAAATAAAGACTTAGTTTGGTTACAAGAAATAGCTAGAAATAATAAGATAGTTTTAGATGCTTTTGCTAGTCCATACAGTTTGTTACAGGTACCATCGTTTAATAATATAGAAGGAGTTATAGTATCTTATCAAAATAGTAAGTTATCTCAAGAACTTTCTGCACAAGCACTTTTTGGAGCATTTGAATTGAAAGGAAAATTACCGGTGTCAATAAAAAATGAGTTTAAGGTAGGTGATGGATTAAATGTAGAAGGTTTAGATGTATTACAGTATACCATTCCTGAAGAAGCAGGAGTATCTTCAGAAAAATTGTCAATCATTGATAAACGTATAGATACTATTTTAAGTGAAAAAATGTCACCAGGAGGTCAAATCTTAGTAGCTAGAAACGGTAAAGTTATTTATAACAAAAGTTTCGGATATCACACGTTGTTAAAAAATAGAGCTGTTAAAAATTCAGATGTGTATGATTTAGCTTCACTGACTAAAATTTTAGCATCGTTACCAATGATAATGAAAGCAGAAGAAGAGAAAAAAATTAGTTTATTTTCTAGCTTAGGTGATGTGTTACCTCGTTATAAAGACTCTAATAAAGACACCTTATTATTAAAAGAAATACTATCTCATTACGGACGTCTTCGTTCTTGGATACCTTTTTATTTAGATACTAAAGATGAAAAAACAGGGGAGAATTCTTCAAAATATTATAGAAAAAAACGTACTCCGCGTTTTAATATTAAAGTAGCTCAAAACCTGTATTTAGCAAAGGATTATAGAGATTCCATTTATAAGCATATCGTAGATTCAGAACTACGAAAAAGAGCAGGGTATAAGTATAGTGATTTAGGGTATTACATATTTAAAGAAATTTTAGAGAGAAAGTACAAAAGACCCTTAAATAAGTTGGTTGATGAACGGTTTTATCAATCATTAGGAGCAGATAGAATGACTTATTTGCCATTAAATAAATTTGATAAAAGTGAAATTGTTCCAACTGAGAAAGATGATTATTATAGACATCAATTAGTGCACGGTTATGTGCATGATATGGGAGCAGCTATGTTAGGTGGAGTAGGTGGTCATGCAGGATTGTTTGCAAACGCTAACGATGTAGCAAAAATAATGCAGATGTTTTTACAAGACGGTTCTTACGGAGGTAAGAGATATCTTGAACCTGAAACGATACATAAGTTTAACAAACGTTACTATGAAAACAAAAAGGTTAGAAGAGGTCTAGGTTTTGATAAGCCGCAATTAAATCCAGATATAAAAGCAACTTGTGGTTGTGTTTCTAATGAAAGCTTTGGACATAGTGGTTTTACAGGTACTTATACATGGGCAGATCCTGCTACAGGTATTGTTTATGTGTTTTTATCTAATAGAATATATCCTACGATGAAAAATTACGGTTTAGTTAAAAGTAATATCCGTACCAAAATTCAACAAGACATTCAAGATGCTATTTTGATGGCGGAGTAGGAGATAATTTTACATAAAGAAACACTAGCAGAAAAGAACTTATAAAGTAAATGAACGCTATTTGCCAATTAAAAAGTAGATAGATAACCCAGCTTTGAATACCATAAAAGATAGGGAATGAAAAAGCATTTATACTTAAGCGAAAAGTATCAATAAATTCAAATTCATCAACTTTATTACTAATCATTTTCCAGATAGAAAAAGGCACAATACTATTTAAAATAATTAGACATAATAATGGAAAAGCGTAGTTTTTACTGCGCTTTTTCTTTTCAGGATAATTCTTCTTTTTAATTATTGAATTAACAGTGTTAACTTGAGTAAAATCAACTTGAGCACTATTTAAACTTGATAAAACAGCATTGTAATTTTCATCATGTTTTATGTGTACACTTAGTTTTTTTAACTGACTATAAACTTGATCCTTGATGATTTTAGCAGATTGATTGAAGTTTTCCTTATCATAAAAATTATTAGCCAAAATTGGAGTTCCAAAATTGATGGCAGACTTGGAAGGGAAGTTTGAAGCGTTTTGATATGTAATGCCAACAGGAACAATATGAATTTGAGTATTAGGGGAATTATCTAACGTTTTAAAAATAATTCGTGTAAACCCTTTACTTAAAGGTCTAATGGTTCTATTTTTATTATGACTTCCTTCAGGGAAAATTAATAGCGCTTTGTTATCTTTTAATAAAGTTTCACATTTATTAAAGATAGCTTCGTTTTTATTTAATTGTTTAATTCCGTCTTTAATTCGATAAATAGGCATCATTCCTAATAAATCGAAAAAACTGGCCACAAGAGGATTGTTAAAAATAGCTGCTTGTACTAAGAAGCTTGTTCTTCTTTTTGTATGTGTGGCTATTAATAAAGGGTCAAGCAAACCATTAGGGTGGTTAGAAGCAAAGACAATTGCTCCCTCCTTAGGTATATTTTTATTGCCTATAACAGTTATTTTTTTATAGTAAAAAAATAAACCTACTCTAACATAAAATTTAAAAAAGTAATATATAAATGTTTTCATCTATTGTTTTTTCTTCCCCAATAGGTAGCGAGTGCCATTCCAGAAAAAATATCCCAAACACCCCAAAAAGCAGCTAATAAAGCCATACCACCTAAGCCGTCAAAGAAACTAAAAATTAATAATAAACCTAATCCACTATTTTGAATACCTGTTTCAAAGGTAACTGTTTTACAGTCTTTTTTATTTAACTTAAATAATTTCGCAGTAATATAACCTATTACAAAGGCATAAATATTATGAAAAATAACTAAGAAAAGCACATGATGTATATGAATCTTAAAAATATCTACATTGTCATACAAGGCTATCACAATTAATAAAAGAAAGAAGAAAATTGAGAAAGGGCGTAATATTTTGTTTATTTTTTTTGCCATTTCATGATGAAAGTGATTAACCAACATCCCTAAAACAATTGGAATTCCTAAAATGAGTAATACTAATTTAAATAACTCAAAAGGATTTAATGAAACATCTTTCAAAATCAGATTTGTAGGTTCATACAAACTAGCCCACAATTCCAAGTTTAAAGGAGTCATTATTAAACATATAATGGTTGCAAAAGCAGTTAAACTTACAGATAAAGCGGCATTACCATTGGCCATTTTACTGTAAAAATTGGAAACATTTCCACCTGGACATGCAGCAATAAGAATCATACCTAATGCAAAGCTTGGATAAGGATTTAGTATATATACAAGAACAAATGTTAATAGAGGTAATAAAATAAACTGAGACAATAAACCTACAAACAAAATTTTAGGATTATTGATTAACCTTTTAAAATCGTCAATTTTAATATCCAAAGCAATCCCAAACATGATTATAGCCAAAGCTATATTTAACATCCATAAGGCTTCAGTATCAAAATTTATTTTAATATCATCTATTTGTGGATAATTAATGCTTAAAGGCATATTCTATAATGTTTGTTCCCATTTTTAACGCCTTTTCCCTAACATCTTGGGGGTCATTATGTACCTCTGGAGATTCCCATCCATCACTTAAATCACTTTCGTAATCGTAAAAAACAATAAGTCTACCATTGTGAAAGAGACCATAGCCTTTAGGAGGCTTTCCATCATGTTCATGGATTTTAGGGAGTCCATTAGGAAACAAAAAAGTTTGTTGGTAGATAGGATGATTTTTTGGAATCTCTTGTAGTTCTACTTCAGGAAAAACTTTTTTTAATTCTTTACGAATATATTGATCCAGACCATAGTTGTCTGAAACATGTAAAAACCCTCCTGAAGTTAAGTAATCTCTCAAAATTTTGATTTCACTTTCTGTAAAAAAAATATTTCCATGCCCAGTAATAAAAGTTATGGGATAATTAAAAATAGCTTCATCATCCAATTTTACTGTTTGTATGTTTTTATCTATTTGAGTTTTTGCGTTAGTATTTGAAAAGTCTATCAAATTGGGTAAAGCGGTTGGGTTAGCATACCAATCACCACCACCTTTGTACTGTATAATTGCAATTTGTTGAGAAAAAAGATTAGAAAAGTTTGATAAAAAGAGTAAGACTAAAATAATTCTCATTTGTTTTTTTGTAATGATATGATTAAGAAGCAATATAGTAAAAAGAGAAACAAAAACACCAACAATAAAATTGTTGGTGTTTTCTTTTCCCCTTAAATGTAAATTGTACATTACATTGAAAATTTCTTGTTTTTCAATTAATTGTAAATTTATGTAGTGAATATAATTTAAGTAAACTAATCAGCAGTCCTAAATCGTCCAATCTGGACGTTTTGGGATAAATTTTTGTAAAAAAGTTTGTTACCTGTTGAAAGAGAAAAGTAATTTTTAATAAAAAACACCAATAAATACTTATTGGTGTTTTTAGCTTTATAGCTTTCTCTTTTTCGTATTGAGAGCAGTTCTCAATAAATTCTTAGAAATGTTTAAATAAATCGAAAACCCCTTCAACTATTTTCAATTATGTTTAATTTCTAATTTTCACTAGGTAAAAATAATGTATTATAATGAGAATGAAGTTTTAAAACATCCAATCTGGATGTTTTCGAACTCTTTTTTTATAAAAAGTAATATTTTAGTTAACGGCTAGCGATACATTTTTAAATTCAAAAGGAGTATATCCTGTATGTTTTTTAAATGCTGTGTAAAATGTTGATTTTGAATTGAAACCAGATTCTAGCCCAATTGATGTTATGGTATAATTGGCATAATTAGAGTCTAGTAATAATACCTTAGCTTGTTCAATTCTCATCTCATTTAAGTAATCAGTAAATGATTTTTTGGCAACATTGTTTATAATTAAAGAAAGAGTACTAGAGCTCAATTCAGTATCTGAAGATAAGTGTTGAAGAGTATATTTTGGGAGCAAAAATTTTTTCTTAGCTCTAATAAAGCTGTCAATTTCATTAAATTGTTCTTTTTGCCTCTCTGTTAGGTTTTCAGAAAATTGTTCTTCAGAGCTTAGTTTAATGGTATCTACACTAAAGTCACCATTTAAATCAATCAATAAAGATTTCCTGATATTTTTTCGTTCTTTTAATACTCTAATTTGTTTAAGCCCTTGGTATCCTAACCAATAAATAAGTACAGTAGTATATATTCTCAAGGGATAGTAAGAAAAGATGAATCCTGTAAAATTCATGCTAATTTTAATAATTAAAGCTAAGATCCAAAGAACATATCCTACAGTTGTTAGCATAAAGAAAGTATAAATCCATTTTAAATTGTCATATGACAGTATTTTAGGAAATAGTTTTTCTTTTTTGTATAATATGTAAAATGAGTAAGCAAAAATGCTTAGTGAAGTGACTAAGCTAAAAATTTCTTCAAAAGAAGTATATCTTTCATATGTATAAGCAAGATTTTCATTTGAAACTGTATCGCTATAATATATAACAAAGCTAATTTGACTTACTATCAATAGAAGAAATACAGGGATAATGACTTTTAGAATTTTATATGATTTTTTAGCAAGATTTAAATAATGAATTAAGAACATATACAAAAAGGGCATTGCTAGAAAGTGCCAGGGTATTTGTATATAATCTAAAGCAAATTTATACTGAAGTAATTCGTTTTCTAATGCCCAAGACTGAATATTGTTCAATGAAATTGCTAAAATCAATAAGTTGAGATACAACATACTTTTTTCTCTTCCATTTTTAGAACAAAAAAGAATAATGCTAAAAGCAAATCCATGGAGAGCACTAACTAATAAAAAAAGATTAAAAAGATCAGCAGTAGTCAAAATTTATCATATTATTTAATGATAAATATACAAAAAATGAATTACTGATGTAGGAAGTCAATACTTTGTACTACGTTTAATCCAGCTGTTTCTGTTCTTAATCTATTTAAACCTAGTGATATAGGAGTGAAATTTTTATTCAGTGATTGTCGAATTTCGTTACTTGAAAAGTCTCCCTCAGGCCCTATAAGAATTGTATATGATGTGTTAGGAGTAGCAATATTTTTTAAAAATTTCTTCTCGATATTTTCTTCACAATGTGCAATAAAAGTTTCATTTGAGAAATCTTGAGAAATAAAGTCAGAAAATTTTACAGCCTCATTAAGTTTAGGAAGCGTACATTGTAAAGACTGCTTCATAGCAGATTGCACAATTCTTGATAATCGATCTATTTTAACAATTTTTCTTTCAGAATTTTCACAAATTATAGGGGTGATTTCATCAATACCAATTTCAGTAGCCTTTTCTAAAAACCACTCGAAACGATCGTTATTTTTAGTAGGAGCAATAGCTACATGCAGATAATAATTTCTAGTACGTGATTTTTCTTCAAACTTGATGATGCGAGCTAGACATTTTTTGTCATTTCCTATGATAATTTCAGCAAAAAAAAGCAGTCCATATCCATTGGTAATATGTAATATATCACCTTCTTTTTTTCGTAACACACGAATTATGTGACGGCTTTCATCTTTATCGAAAGTAATTTCTTTTGAAGTAGCTTTTAAATCAGGATTGTAAAATAATTGCATTATAAATCAAGTTTATAGGTTCTTCTTCGTTTGTGAATTTTAGGATTAAATTCTTTCCAAATTTGATGAATTGCATGGTTATCTTCCAATTCGGGAGTTCTGATACAGTTTTTTATGCCTTTTGAAGAGAAAATAGGATAAAATTGATCAAAAATAACAGCTGTAACACCTTTGTTTTGATACTCAGGATGTACGCCAATTAAGTAAAAGGTTACATCTTTTGAGTTTTTCCTAGCACTTAACAAATGAAAAATTCCAAAAGGTAAAAGTTTACCATTAGCTTTTTGTAGTGCCGTTGAAAATGAAGGCATAACAATAGCAAAGGCCACAAGTTTATCGTCTTTATCCACCACGAATTTTATGTATTCAGGGTTGATAAAGCTTATGTATTTCTTTTTAAAATAGGTTATTTGTGCTTCAGAAATAGGAACATAAGTTGATAGTTTTGAATATGTTTTACTAAACAAATCAAACATCTCATCAACATAAGGCATTATTTTATTAGTAGAGGTAAAGTTTAAAGGTTTTAACTGGTACCTTCTTTGGATTAAAGCACTTGCCTTTTGATATTTTTTAATGTCAACATCGTTAAAAGAAAACTTACTTTCTATGTATTCTTTCTCCTTTTTAAAGCCTAATTGTTCTAGATGTTTTGAATAGTATGGATGATTGTACCAGGTAATCATAGTTCCTATATGATCAAATCCATCAATAAGAACACCTGTTTTATCTAAATTATTAAAGCCAACAGGTCCTTCAATATACTCTAAGTTATTTTCTTTGCCTATTTCAGCAACCTTGTTTAATAGAGCTTTAGAAACTTCTATGTCATCAATCACATCAAACCAACCGAAACGCATTTTTTTGATGTTTTGCTTTTCAGTTTCATAAGTGTTAATAATTGCTATAACTCTACCTACAATTTCATTGTTTTTAAGAGCTATAAAAAAACGAGCTTTGGCATGCTCAAAAACAGGGTTTTTGTCTTTATCAAAACTTTCAACCTCATCAATTATGATTGGAGGAACCCAATACTTATTATTTTTATAAAGAGAAAAAGGAAACTTAACAAACTGTTTCATTTCCTTTTTGGTAGTTATTTCTTTAATTTGAATCATATAACAAATGTAAGACTTTTAATTGTCCTCTTTTTCTTGATCTTCTTGTTGTTCTTTTTGATCTTCTTTTTTTATTTCCTCTTCTAGTTTCTTAATTTCTTTTTCGAGCTTTAAACGTTCTTTTTCTTTACGTTTAGCCTCTTCCTCTTCTGCCTTTTTCATTTCCTTTTCAAGCTTTAAACGTTCTTTTTCTTTACGTTTGGCTTCTTTTTCAGCCTCTCTTTGTGCTTTTTTAGCAGCCTTTCTTTCTTCTTTAGCAGTTTTTTTCTTTTGTTTTTTATCTTCTTTAGCTATTACATCTACCAATGATTCTTGACGTTCTCTTCTTGGTTTTTCATTCAATAAACCATCATCATTATTGTTTGGAGATATATCTAAATCAACTTTTTTCTCTCGTTTTTTAGAGAATAGTTTTCCTACTTTGCTAAACATGCGACCAAAGAAACTTCTGTCTTCATCATATTTAACTTGCTTTTCATTTTCAATTTTGTTTCCAAATTCATCAATCTCAACAAATTCATCTTGATGTCTGTTAATTCTATATGAAACTCCTATTGCTGAATAAAAACCAACTTCATCTTGTTGCAGGTTAGCTCTAAGAGAAGCATTGAATTGTAAATTTTCACTGAATAAATATGCAGCTCCAGCTCCTATACTTGTTTTCTTTTCATATTCTTCAAAAATACCTTGCATTTCAGCAAAACCAGACCAGTAGTCATCAAAATTATAGGTGCCTGTTATGATGTATGAAAATTGAGAAAAATCTGTGCCAATATAATCGTAATGAACGTTAGTAATAACATTCAATTTGTCAGAAAACTCATTTTGTAATAAAAGCCCTATTTTAGGACTAAAACCACCTCTTTCATGGAAATCGGTTAAAAAGTTTCCAATGTTTAAACCTGCTGAAATACCAATATGAGGAATCCACCTTTTCCAGTCGAAGGAATGGCGTTCTTTCCAGCTTCTAATTTCTTTACTTTTATCATCATATTTAGGTGAGTAAATTAAGTATTTAGCACCTAAACTAAATTGACTTAATCCAGTTTTATTATAAGATGATTCAAATATATTTTTAAAAGCTATTTTGTCTCTTTGTAAAGAAGTGTTTAAATTGAACTCTAGCTTTTCGGTGATAAAACTAGTTCTGAAAAATAAGTTCAACCCTAAAGCTTCAGGATTACTAAATGTTGGAGTAGCATTAATTTTTCGATAAAATATACTTGATTCAAATTGATATACACCTGAGCCAACACTGTAAGGACTTTCAGAAAAACCTGGTCGATTTGAATTTATAACAGGGGTATACTGTGCATTTGAAGTTAAAATAGCGCTAAAAACAAAAAACAAAAAGAGTTTCTTAATCATATAATAAGTCCAGTTTTTCAGGTTTTACAAACATACATAAAAATACGATTACCTATATAACATAAGTTTTGTAAACTCTTAACGCTACCTTTGGCTTCAAATTGTTATTTTTGGTTGATTTTTTTATTTTAAGAAAAAGATGACTTACATAAATGAAGCTGGGCCTGTGAATTTTTTAAAGACCATATTAATTATTTTTTTAGTTTACTACGCTATTAAATTCTTTGCTAAACTTTTTGGACCTTATTTAATAAAAAAAGCAGTGGATAAAGTGCAGAAAAAAGCAGAGCAGCAATATAGAAATCAACAGCAAGATTCAACTGTTGAAGTAGGGAAAACGGTTATAGATAAAAAACCAAATAATACTAAAGAAAGTAATAATTCGGTTGGCGAGTACGTTGACTATGAAGAAATAGACTAACATGAACTTAAAGAAAATTTTACCGTTTGCAATTGCATTTATTGTTTTTGTAATAGCTTCAGTATTGTATTTTAATCCAGTTTTAAGCGGAAAACAAATAAAACAAAGCGACATTACTCAGTTTATAGGAATGTCTAAAAATGTAAAAGAATATAGAGCAGAAAAGGGAGAAGAACCTTACTGGCTAGATAATGCCTTTGGAGGAATGCCAACTTACCAAGCTGGTGCATATTACCCAAATGATTATGTTCGTTATCTTGATAAAGTTATTCGTTTTTTGCCAAGACCTGCTGATTATCTGTTCTTATATTTCTTAGGTTTTTTTATATTGTTAACAGCACTAAAAATAGACTGGAGACTAGCAATATTAGGAAGTTTATCCTTTGGTTTTTCTACTTATTTGATTATTATTTTTGGCGCGGGTCACAACGCGAAAGCTCATGCTATAGGGTATATGCCGATGGTTATAGCGGGCTTTATTTATGTCTTCAGGAAAAAATATTTACTAGGTTTTGCACTTACGGCTATAGCTATGGCTTTAGAAATATTTTCTAATCATGTGCAAATGACTTATTATTTAGGGTTTTGTTTATTTATCTTAGGTATTGTTGAATTTATTTATGCTTATAAAAGTAAAGAGTTGTTGTTGTATGCTAAACAGATAACAGTCATATTAGCAGCTTGTCTTATTGGTATTAGTGTAAATGCAACTCGGTTGTTAGCTACAAAGGAGTATGCAGCTCATAGTACAAGAGGAAAATCAGAATTAACAATTAATCCAGATGGGACACCAAAAGAGAATTCATCTGGTTTAGATAAAGACTATATTACTGAATACAGTTATGGAATAGCTGAGACTTTTAATTTGATTATTCCCCGTTTCAATGGGGGAGGAACGGTAGAAAAATTAGGAGAAGATTCTAATTTTTATCAAGTTTTAGAGCAAAATGCTGGAAAGCAAGTAGCAAAAGAGTACTCTAGTCAGACCTTAACGTACTGGGGGAAACAACCCATTGTAGAAGCTCCTGCTTACATAGGCGTGATAGTTTTCTTTTTGTTCTTTTTAGGAGTTTTCTTAGTAAAAGGAAGGCTGAAGTATTGGTTGGTTTCAGCTACTATTTTTTCAATAGTACTAAGTTGGGGAAAGAATTTCCCTGTAATTACCAATTTTTTTATTGATTATGTTCCTTTATATAATAAGTTTAGAGCGGTTTCTTCAATTCAGGTCATAGCTGAATTGTGTGTGCCGTTGCTAGGGATTTTAGCATTAAAAGAATTTTTCTATTCAGAGAATTCTTCCGAAGAAAAGGAGGATGCTATAAAAAAAGCTTTTTATATCGTAGGAGGAATCTCATTATTGTTTTTGCTGTTCGGGTCGAGCTTATTTGCTTTTGAAGGATTAAGGGATGGTCAATATCAACAACTTCCAGAGTTAATAGACGCATTGATTAGCGATAGAAAAACAATGCTGTTTAATGATAGTTTACGTTCTCTTTTACTTGTTTTAGGAGTGGGAGGTTTACTATGGTTCTATTTAAAGGGAAAATTACAAAGGGTTCCCGTTTTGATTGCTTTAGCTGTATTAATTGTATTCGATTTAGTATCAATAGATACTAAGTATGTAAATAAAGAAGATTTTACTTCAGCAAGAAAAGTACAAAAGCCATTTGTAGAAAGTAAAGCAGATACAGAAATTTTAAAAGATAAAAGTTATTATCGAGTAGCAAACTTTAGTGTGAGTCCGCTACAGGATGGAAGAACTTCATATTTCCACAATTCAATTGGAGGGTATCATGCAGCGAAGATGAAACGTTATCAAGAATTATTCGATTACCAGATTGCTAAAAACAATATGGAGGTGTTGAATATGTTAAACACTAAGTATTTTATAATTGGTGATGAACAAGTTCAAAAAAATACAGAAGCTAATGGTAGTGCGTGGTTTGTGAATTCACTGAAGGAGGTGAAATCTGCAAACGAAGAAATGAAAGCTTTAGATAGTTTAAAAACAAAGGAAGAGGCAGTAATTAATACCAAAGAATTCCAGTTCAACGGTTCTAATAAATTTCAAAAAGATTCAACAGCTACCATAAACATAGTTAAACAGGATCTTACGACATTAGTTTACGAAACGAGAGCAAAAGCTGAACAGTTCGCTGTATTTTCTGAAATTTACTATAAAGATGGATGGAATGCATATATTGATGGTGAAAGTGTTCCTTATTATAGAGTGAATTACTTATTAAGAGGGCTTAAAGTTCCTAAGGGAGAACATACAGTAACTTTTAAGTTTGAACCAACAGTTATTAAAACAGGAAGTTTATTGTCTGTTGTTTTCTACGTTTTGTTTCTCTTAATAGTAGGTGCATGGTTTATTTTAACAGGTAAAACGAAAAAAGGACAAGATTAGCTTAATTGTTGTCAAAATCCTTTAAAAAAGCAGAAGGGGTTACACCAACATGTTTTTTAAAAGCTCTAGTAAAAGCCGAGGCGTTAGTGTAGCCTATTTCTTCAGCTATTGCTTGTATTGAATATTTTCTAAAAACTTTGTCAGTCTTTAGCTTTTCTACTACAAAGTTAATTTTAAGTTTGGTAGAATATTGCTTAAAAGATTCGTCATGATATTTGTTAAATACAAAAGAAATATAAGTAGTATTTGTATTTAATTTATCAGCAATGTAGTTTGTTGAAAAATCAGGTCTTAAAAAGTCTAAGTTTTTAGATGTATTTTTAAACTCGTTAAGAATCTTATCTTCTAAAACTTTATCAATATTGTATGCTTTTTTTTCAATTTCAACAGGTTTGTTTTCATGTATTTTAAGAAGGAGCTCTTTTTTCTTTTTTTTCTCCCCATTTAACAAATAAAATGTCAGAATAACTAAGGTTAATAATAAAGCTGTAAAAGCAATAATAAGCTTAGATTGTTTTTCTGTTTCTTTCTCCTTAATAGTATTGTTAAGTTGTTGGGCTTTATTGTAGTTGTTATTGTAGAATAAATTGAAAGTTTTATCCTTATTATTTCTAACCAAATTGTATCCATCTAAAGTGAGTCTAGAGTATTTAAGAGCACTATCCAATTTGTGTAAATGGTTATATTGATTTGAAAGTATATCGTATATAGTAATTAACTTACTAGGTTCACATTTTTTAGAGTCTTTTAAAAGTTTATTTGAATAATAAATAGCAGAATCCGAATTGTTTAAGTTGTTGTAACATATTGCTTTTTGAAAATACTCTCTATGAAAATAGGGGTAGCCATTGCTTATATGTTTATAGTTGTTAATTAGCTCAATAGCTTTTTTGTGTTGTTTTTTAGCCATTAAAACCTCTGTTTTCTTAAAATTATATAGAATTTCAGAGTCTTTATGTAGAGGATTAAAGAACTTAGTTACTTCAAAAGCTTTATCATAGAAATATGATGCAGAGTCTATAAATATAGGATTTTGTTCCTTATCACTCAGTGTCATATAAATATTGCCTAAAGTATTAATGATATGAGCTCTCTGAAGATATACATGGTTGTTGTCATTGTACTCTTTTAATGGAATAAATTTTAAATTTTTATAAATATTAAGTAGAATATCTTTAGCTGAACGTTCCATTTTTAAGGACATTTTAATAATAGCTTTAGAATTTTCGACTGTAATTTTATTGTAATGAAATTTAGGGTCTTTAACAACCCTCATTTCATTTGTTTTCTCCATCAATGTTAAATACAGGTAGGCTTTGTTATAGTCCTCTTGATTTTTTTTTATCCAAAAAAGCCTATTATAAGCAGATATTTTAGCATCTAACAAACAGTTTAATTTCTCTTTTTCAATTAAAGGAGTAACTCTATTTATTACATCAATAGCAATTTCTTCTGCTTTATCATACTTTCTTGCTCTATAAAAAGCATAGGATATACTTGTTGATGCTTTTAATTTTTTACATATATCGTTTGAGTTTTTTAGTTTATTACAGTAGTATATAGTACTATCACTATTTATATCTCTGAAATAATGAATCTTACTTATATGAATAGAATCTAAATATTTTGTTTGTGATACGATCTTTTTTGAAAAAGCTAAAACGATGAATATGGTAATTAAAAGTCTGTTCATTATAATGTGAAATCAGTATCAAGCCTTTTGATAAATGGGCGAAAAGAAAATCAAATATAGTGTTTTTGATTGTGCTTTTTATAAAATATAGACTATAGTGTTTGGTTTGTATTTAAAGCTGCAATATGTTTGTTTTATCTAAAGATAGTGCAAGCAAGCACGGGTTGCTATGGAAAATCGAAAAAGGGGGAAAAGCGAAGAATTTGTTCTTCGCTTTTTTACTTTATAGATGTCAAAAATGTACTCACATTCAGTTGCTCAGAATAATAAAATAATGATACATTTGTTATCTTTAAAATAAACTTCATGTATTCTAAATTACCAAAAAAGAGATATAAGCACACACTTGAATTTTTACAAAAACATCTCCCAGCACCTGCGACTATATTAGATTTGGGGGTTCGCAATCCATTTTCACAAATAATGGAAGAAAATGGCTACACAGTTTATAATACAGAAGGAGAAGATTTAGATTTACTACCTCATATAGTTAAAGAATATAAAGTCGATGCGATAACAGCTTTTGAAATTTTTGAACACTTAATAGCTCCTTTTAACGTTTTAAGAGAAATAGAAACCTCTAAAATAATAACAACAGTTCCTTTAAAACTTTGGTTTTCCAATGCATACAGAAGTAAAACTGATATGTGGGATAGGCATTATCATGAGTTTGAAGATTGGCAATATGATTGGTTGTTGGAAAAATCTGGATGGAATATTGTTGATACAGAAAAATGGACTAGTCCAGTAAATAAAATAGGATTGAGACCAATTTTAAGAAATTATGTGCCGAGGTATTATGCAGTATACGCTGAAAAAAAGAGTTAGATATGAGAATAGGAATGATTTTGGACGATACATTTCCTCCTGATCCAAGAGTTGAAAATGAGGCAATAGAGTTGATAAAGGATGGTCATGAAGTCTTTTTATTTTGTTTAACTTATGGAAATGAAAAAAAAGAGGAAATTGTAAATAATATTCATGTAAAAAGATACAATACAAATATTTTTGAATACAAAATGTCAGCTTTAGTGTATACAATACCTGTTTACACTTATTTAATGAGTCAAAAAATAAAAAACTTCATAGAGCAGCATAAAATAGAAAGTATTCATATTCATGATATGAGAATTGCAGAAGCTGCATTTCGCGCAAACAGAAGTAATTTACCTGTAGTTTTAGATCTACATGAGAATAGACCCGAGATAATGCGTTTCTATCCTCATATGCAAAAGATGAGAGGGAAGTTATTGGTATCAATAAAAAAATGGATTAAGAAAGAAGAAGAGTTTATACGAAAAGCAACAAAAGTTGTAGTCGTTACTAATGAAGCCAAAGAAGAAATTGTTGCTAGAGTGGGTGTGGAACCTGATAAAATAGTAGTGGTTCCTAATACCGTTAGAACATCTTTTTTTGAGAAGAACAGTTTGTTTGATATACCTTACAAGAAAAAAGAAGAAGAGTTTATGATGCTTTACTTGGGAGATACAGGATTTAGGAGAGGTATTGAAACGGTATTGGAAAGTATGGTAGAGTTAAAAAAGAATCTAAAAAACGTAACATTTGTAGTTGTGGGTAAGGCATCTCCAGAATTAGAGAAAAAGGTTGCTGATTTAGGGTTGATTAATGAGGTAAAACTAATGGGCTGGCAAAACGATACAACATTTCCTAATTGGATTAAAAATTCAGATGTGTGTTTGTCTCCTTTACATAGAAATATTCATCATGATACGACTTATGCAAATAAAATTTTTCAATACATGAGTATGGGAAAACCTGTATTGGTAAGTGATGCAAAGGCTCAGAAAGAAGTTGTAGAGAGAGAGCAAGCAGGGTTAGTGCATAAGGCTCAAGATGTAATTGATTTTACTGAAAAAATAATAACTTTGTATGAAGACAAACAACTGAGGGAAAAGATGGGACAATGTGGGAAAGAGTTTGTAAAAAGAGAATTTACTTGGGATAAAACTTCAAAGGACTTAAAAGAATTATATAATAAATTAGCTTGAAAGTATTAATTGTTACTTATTACTGGCCGCCTGCTGGTGGACCTGGGGTGCAACGTTGGTTAAAGTTTGTAAAATATTTACGTGACTTTAATGTAGAACCTGTAGTTTTTACAGCTGAAAATCCTAGCTATCCTGTTACGGATGATTCTCTCGCAAATGAAGTGCCCGAAGGAATTGAGGTAATAAAATGCCCTATATTTGAACCTAATGAGATTATATCAAAAGTAAAAAAAAGTGACACACAAAAAAGTTTAGGTTTTTTAAACCCCAATCCAACTTTTTTCGATAAAGTTTTAATGTATATAAGGGCTAACTATTTTATTCCAGATGCTCGTAAATTTTGGATACGCCCCTCAGTTAAGAAATTAAAAAAGTATCTTTCAGAAAATAAAATAGATGTTTTAATAACAACAGGGCCACCATATAGTGTTCATTTAATAGGACTAGAATTACAAAAGCAATTAAAGTTAAAATGGATAGCTGATTTCAGAGATCCGTGGACTAGTGTAGATTATTTTCATTTGTTGCCACTAACAAAAAGATCATTAAAAAAGCATTATAAATTAGAGGAAGAAGTGGTTACGTCTGCTGATGGGGTTTTAATGGTTAGTAATCACGCAAAAAAGAAGTATCAGAATAAAGCTAAAGTCATAGATGTTATAACTAATGGTTTTGATGTCGAAGAGAGTTCTAGTACAGATAAGGTTGTAGTTGATAGTAAATTTACTCTTACCTATATTGGTATGATGAATTCTGAAAGAAACCCCAAAAAATTATGGGAAGCGCTATCAGAAATCTCTGAAGAGAATGAAGAGTTTGCTAGTGATTTTGTGTTGAGATTTGTTGGTAAAATTGATGATGTTGTATCTGAACAAATAACGAGAAGTAGTATTAAAAATGTTGAAAAAGTAGGATATGTACCTCACCATATAGCAAAGCAATATCAACAACAATCACAAGTCTTATTAATTGTTGTTAACGATTATCCAAGTGCTAAAGAAATGATTCCAGGAAAAACGTTTGAATATTTACAAGCTAAGCGTCCCATAATAGGTATTGGACCTGAAGATGGCGATTTAGCAGGAATAATTAAAGAAACAGGTTCTGGAGAGGTATTTAGTTATGATAATAAAAAGGAATTAAAAAAATTTATTTTAAGTCTTTATAGTCAATACAAAAAAAATGCTGGTATCTCTAAATTAAATACCAATATAGAAAAATATCACAGAAGAAATTTAACGGAGAAATTAGTGTCTTTTATCAAAGAAATTTCTTAGCGTTAGTTAATAACGAATACATTGGGAATTATATTTAAACAATCGTTCAAGAATACTCTTATTATTTACCTAGGGTTTATAATTGGTGGTATAAATACATTAGTGTTATATACACGTTTTTTAAAAGATGAATATTATGGTTTAGTAACCTATGTATTATCTGCATCTAATTTAGTAATGCCAATAATAGCTTTTGGTATTCATTTTACAATTATTAAGTTTTTCTCTGCTTATACCTCAAAAAAAGAACAAGATAAGTTTTTAAGCTCAATAATATTTTTTCCATTACTTATAGCCATACCCATAGGAGCCTTTTGGGATATTTTCCACAACTGGATTATGGATTTTGTATCAAAAAGCAGCTCAGAAGGCAATTTAATTATTGAAAGCTATACTATACATATTTATATAATTGCTGTAGCCTGTGCTTATTATGAAGTATTCTATTCTTGGGCAAAGGTGCAAATGCAGTCTGTATTTGGGAACCTTTTAAAAGAATTATACAATAGAGTAGCTGTAATGATTTTATTGTTTGCAGTTTACTTTAACTTTATAACGAAGCAAGAGTTTATTGTTTACTTGTCTTGGGCATATATATTAAGAACTTTATTGATGATGATATATGCTTTTCGCTTGTATACGCCTAAGTTTTCTTTTTCACTACCGGATAATTTTAAGGAAGTTTTACGCTATACTTTTTACATCATTTTAGCAGGTAGTGCAGGGGCTATTATCTTGGATATAGATAAAGTAATGATTCCAGGAAAAGATGGCTTTGAAACTGCAGCATATTATGCTGTAGCCGTTTTTATTGGTTCGTTTATAGAAGCACCTAGTAGAGCTATGGGACAAATTTTACAACCTTTAACATCAAAGTCTATTAATGAAGATAATGTTAAAGAAACTCAAAGTTTGTATAAGAAGAGTTCTATTAATTTGATGGTAATTGGAGGTTTGTTCTTTGTTTTAGTGAATTGTAATGTTGCTGAACTGTTTAAACTATTGCCTAATGATAAGTACGCAGGAGGAATGTCAGTAGTACTTATGATTTCTTCGGCTAAATTATTTTTGATGTTATTAGGAAATAATGGAGCAATTTTAAACAACTCGAAGTTTTATAGAATTATTTTACCTGTAAACTTAGGAATGGCATTGTCTGTATACTTTCTCAATACATATTTTTATAATGATTTGGGTATGGGGACAGAAGGATTAGCTTTGGCAACATTGATAACCATCTTAATATTTAATAGTTTTAAGTTGTGGTTTGTTAAAAAGAAGTTTAGTATGACTCCATTTACCAATAAAACATTCTTAATAACTATAATTATTTTTATAATGTTTCTAGGGTTCTATTTTTGGGATTTTTCAGTACCAGAGTTTTATATTTCTAAATTTCCTCTTCATCCCATAATTAATATTACCCTTAAAAGTGTTGTCATTTTTTCGATTTATATGTTTTTAGTAGTGAAATTGTCTATATCAGAACAGATAAATAGTCTTGTGAAAAGGTATGTAAAATAAAAAGACTTACACACACAAGGGGTAAGTCTTTAATTAAGGGGGACGAAACAATATAAGGGGGTTGTTTCGACCACAAATATAAGTCCTATAATTGGTTTATTACTAAGATATGTTAAAAAAGTTTTTCACTCATTAATTTTTTTCTGATCCTACTAAGCTGTACCGGAGAAATATTTAAATAAGAAGCTATATATCGTTGTGTAATTAAATCATCAATGTTCGGAATTCTTTTTTTTAAGTCTAAATACCTTTCAGTAGCAGAAAGTGTAGAAACATCTAATATTATATTTTCAGCTTTTAAATAAGCGTTTTCTAGTGTTTTTATATAAAATAAACTCAGTTCATGATGTTCTAAAGTAAGTTCTAAAAACTTATGAAAGTTACCTTTGTATCCTGTTACCTTAGTTAGAGCTTGATAGTTAACTTCTGAAGGTAGTTTTCTCATCATAGCCGAATTTGCTCCAGTAATATCACCAGCAGTAAAAAACGCTCGTGTAGCTTCAACACCATTTTCGTTTAATAAATAGGAACGTACAATACCAGTTTTAATTATGAAAAAGTCGTTAGGAAATTCATCAATTTTTGTAAGGAACTCATTAGGTTCGTATTCGACATAAACAACTAGATCATCAAAAATAGAAACTATTTCACTTGATAGATTAATATACTGATGAAGAAAATTTTTGATATCATCACTCATAGTTAACAAGCCATTTAAGTATAAGACAAGTTGTTAACACGAAGTTACTAAAAAATAAAAGGATAATGTAAGAAAATCAGACCCAAATTTAGGGGTGTTAGGTCTGATTTTAAGGGGAAAATGTACAATTGTATGTAGTACGGTGACAAATATATATTGTTTTTATACTGCTTGCATTAACATATGTTAATTAATTGTTAATTTGTGAAATTTTTTCTAATTCTACTTAGCTGAACAGGAGTAATGTTTAGGTAAGATGCTATATGATATTGATTAATCAAATTGTCAATTCCAGGAAATTTTTCTTGTAAGTTTTTATATCGCTGAGTTGCATCTAAGATTTGTAATTCTAAAATTTTAGATTCCTCTCTAATAAATATAGCTTCTAGTATTTTATAATGAAATATAGAAATTTCATGATGTTTTAGAGATAAGTTATAAAAACTTTGATAGTCACATTCTAAAACTTCACAATCAGTCAAGCATTCATAAATTAAGTTAGAGGGCTCATTTTTTATCAGTGCTCCTAAATTACCTGAAGTCATTATAGGAGTATAAATTGTTTTGGTACGTTCTTTACCTTTTTCATCAATATTATACGCTCTAATTATACCAGACTTTAAAATGTATACATTGGTAGGGCTTTGACCTAGACTAACTAGTTCATAATTCTTTGGGAATGTTTTTAATGTCAACAGTTCAGATATTCTCTGTAAAGAATCTTCTGATAAAGGGTAAAAGTTTAGCGCGAAATTTCTGAAAAATTCCATAAAAAATATAAAAATAAAGTGTAAAAAAGGGGGGAGACTACGTCAAATTTACACTAATTTTTTCTAAAAAGCTAATTGTATTTGGACCTTCCATAAATAGTATATCTAAGATGGATAAATTAGGAATAAAACCATGCTTATCATCAAACATTTGAATGTAAGTGTCCATTTCTATTTCAACTCCCTTTTTAGCGATAGCTAAAGATCTATAATCGAAAATACCAGGTGTAATTTCGTAGTTAGTGGTTTTAGAAAATTCTTGATCCATTTGTAAAACATCCGTAACAAACAAATGAGAGTCGATATTCAAATCCTGTAAAAAGGTGTATTTTTTATTAAATATTCTTAGTAAATCTTCTTCAAAAAATTCGAAAAAAGGAGAAGAACGATATGCCGATTGTAATGATTTATAATGTTGTTGTTGCCACGGAAAATCGTTTTCAACTATAGTATCCTTCGTTTTTTTTCTTCCTTCTTTGGCTTTATGTTTTACAGGAATGTTTAAAGCTAGTTTACCATTAGCCCCATAAATATAACAACGATTACGGTAGGTTTGCTTTTGATAATTATCTTCTAGCTCAAAAGTAATAGCATCAGATTGATAAATTGCTGCATATTGCGAAATAGGAGCAAAGTACGTAGGAATAAAAAGTGACATTATGCTTTCTTCTTTTTACTTTTTCTAAAACTAAATACAATGTATCCTCCAATTAATAATAAAACTAACCATAAATACGATACAGGTTTACCACTTCCTCCAACAGTTGTAAACATTCTATCCCAACGAATAGAACCAAGTTTAGCGAAAAAGTTTGGAGCATTTGCATCCCAACTTAACCAAATCATTACAGGTTTACCAACTACATGATCAAAAGGTACATATCCCCAGCTTCTAGCATCTAAAGATCGTTGACGGTTATCACCCATCATCCAGTAGTAATCTTGTTTAAAAGTATATGTTTTAGCCTTTTTACCATTGATATAAATATCATCTCCAAAAATAGTTAAATCGTTGTTTTCGTATCTTCGGATGATTTGCTCATAAAACGGAATCGTTTTAGAGTTTAATTCTACCGTTACTCCTTCTTTTGGGATATATATAGGCCCAAAATTATCATTTGACCAAGCATATCTTGGATCATGTGGAAAGACAGTTTTATCATAAGCTCCTTTAGGAGTTAAGTGCTTTTCTACACTTTTTACAATAGGATTTTTAGCAATTAAAGCAGCTTCTTCATCAGTTAAATTCAATACATATTTATCTCCTTGCATTCCCCATTCTCTGATGTTGTATCTCTTTGTAGCGCCTTCACTAAATTTTTCACCGTTAGTGTCTACAATATGTAGCCATTGTGGTTTTGCTCTATCTGGTAATACAGTTTTCTTTCCGTTAATAAATACATAACCATCACGAACCTCTAAGCTATCACCAGGAATACCAACGCAACGTTTTACATAATTAGTTCGTTTATCAATTGGTTTATATGTGGGTTTTCCTGAGTGATCACCCCACATTAAAGCAAGAGTATCAGAAGGCCAACTAAAAACAACAATATCGTTACGCTTAATTTTTTGAAAACCAGGTAAACGCATGTATGGTAATGATAGTTTATTTAATAAACCGTCTTTGTTTTTGTCATCAGATAAGAATGATTTAGTTCCTAATAAAGGAATTGTATCATGAGCCATTGGTGCAGCAACTGTTGTCATTGGTACTCGAGCACCATAATGAAATTTACTTACAAATAAATAATCTCCTACTAATAAAGATTTTTCTAAAGAAGAAGTAGGGATGGTATATGGCTGCATAAAATACGTATGCACTAAAGTTGCAGCGATAATAGCAAAAGAAATAGAACTAATCCATTCACCTAAAGGCGATCTTGGTTTTAAGCTTCTACCTTCAACATGTTTTGCATTAGTAGCGTAATTGATATAAAAGATGTATAAACCTAAAGTAACAATAGCTAAAATAGTATCAGGTCTTTTGTTAAAACCAAAACTTCTACAAGTTTCTACCCAAATTATAGGAAACATTAATAAGTTTACTATAGGGATAAATAATAAAATTACCCACCATTTTGGTCGGTTGATAATTTGCATTAGCACTATGGCATTATAAACAGGTACAGCAGCTTCCCATGCTTTTCTACCCGCTTTTGTGTATAGTTTCCATGTACCTAAAAAATGAATAACTTGTATGAATAAGAAGAATAAAAACCATTCAGTAAATGTCATAATTTGTATATTTTGTATATCCCTTTGCTATGGGAATTAAATTCTAAATTTATAAGTGTTTCTTTAGTTGAATTTGTTACGTAATTAACCTAAGTTTAACACATCTCTCATGGTGTAAACACCTGTTTTATTTTGTAGCCATTCAGCAGCAATTACAGCACCTAAAGCAAAACCTTGGCGGTTGTGAGCGGTATGTCTTATATCAATTGTATCTACTTCAGAACTGTAGGTTATTGTGTGGGTACCTGGTACATCTGGAGTTCTAATTGCTGTGATAGGAATGTTTTTTTCGGAAGTTTTTTCGTCTAACTCCCATGCTTTTTTATTAGTGTTTTCTATAATTCCTTCTGCTAAAGTAATAGCAGTACCACTTGGAGCATCTAATTTTTTTGTATGATGAATTTCTTCAATAGCAACGTTGTACTGTTCTAGAGTACTCATCATTTTAGCCAGTTGTTTATTTAACTCAAAAAAAACATTAACTCCTAAGCTAAAATTTGAAGCATATATAAAAGCACCTTTCTTTTCATTACATAAACTAACTACATTGTTATATTGATCTAACCAACCTGTGGTTCCTGATACTACAGGTATGTTGTTGTTAATACAATTGGTAATATTGTTATAAGCAGATGAAGGAACACTAAAATCAATAGCCACATCGGCTTTTGAAATGTCATATTCTTCTTTTCCTGAAGTTTTTATAACAATTTCATGACCTCTTTGTAAAGCAATTTTTTCAATTTCTTTACCCATTCTACCATAACCAAGCAAAGCTATTTTCATTTTAAAAAGAATATTTTAAAGTTAAACCAACTTTTGGAGCTTCAATAAATAGTGGATCAGGTGTAATAATTGGATTTACAGATAGACTGTCATCTGTGTCAAACTGTAATAGGTGAGCGTTTACACTCGCTTCTACTATTTGTAATACGTATAGTAGTATACCAGTTAACATAGATAAATCTCTGTTTTTACGCAAGGTTTTTTGAGCACTTTCCAAACCCGGAGTAGAAATATATGGATTGCCATTTTCTCCGTCAAATTCATCATTTAAACCTTGTGTTCGAAGTTTAAATGCAGTTCGATAACGATCGTACTGATCGCTGTTATCTATATAAAAATAAACACTTGTTCCTATCGCTGCCCAAACTATTGGAGCTTTCCAGTATTTTTTATTATAAATCTGTCCTCCACCAGGAAAAATAGCAGAATAAAAAGCTGCTTTTGAGGGTGAAAGTGGATTGTATTTATCGCTTGATAATTGTAGTTGTTTAGCTCTTACAGCAATAGACTCTTCTTTTTGAGCAAAAGTATTTTGAAACAAAAAAAGACTACAAAAAGCGAATATGATTACACGTATGTTCAATTACTTTAATAAGTTTTTAATACGGTTAAAATCTTCTTCAGAAGTAAAAGGAATCGAAATTTTACCTTTTCCACGATTGTTTACAGTAACATCAATTTTGTGACCAAAATAATTGCTGATGTCTTTTACGCTTTCAGAAATATAACTAGGTAGTACTTTCTTTTTAGCAGCTTTAGTTACCGTACCTGCTTTTAAATTTTTTACTAATTCTTCAGTTTGACGCACAGATAATTTATCACGAACTATTTTTTCGTAAATATTTAATTGATCTGTAGTACTATCAACATTAATTAGTGCACGACCATGTCCCATAGAGATAAATCCGTCTCTCATTCCTGTTTGAATAATAGGATCTAATTTTAATAAGCGTAAATAATTAGTAACGGTTGAACGTTTTTTACCTACACGAGTACTCAATTCTTCTTGAGTCAATTGAATTTCATCAATTAAACGTTGATAAGAAAGCGCTACTTCAATTGGATCTAAATTTTTACGTTGGATGTTTTCTACCAACGCCATTTCTAACATTTCTTGATCATTCGCCAAACGAATGTATGCAGGAACTGTTTTATTACCAATAAGTTTAGAAGCTCTAAAACGACGTTCACCAGAAACTAACTGGAATTTATCACTCGATAATTTACGAACAGTAATAGGTTGGATAACACCTAATTCTTTAATAGAGCTAGCTAGTTCTCGCAAAGCTTCTTCATCAAAATAAGTTCTAGGTTGGTATGGGTTTACATCAATTGAGTTGATATCAAGTTCAATAATGTTTCCTACAAGTTTGTCTGCATTTTTATCTGATGCCGAATTAACTTCAGCAGTTTCTTTTAATAATGCTGATAAACCTCTACCTAAAGCTTGTTTTTTTGTTGCCTTTGCCATTTAAAGTGATTATGCGTTTTTAGTTAAAATTTCGTTCGCCAAATTTAAGTAATTTACAGCACCTTTAGAGGTTGCATCGTATGAAATTATACTTTCTCCATAACTAGGTGCTTCACTTAAACGAGTATTTCGGTGTACTATTGTTTCAAAAACCATAGAACTGAAGTGTTTACGAACTTCATCAACTACTTGGTTTGATAAACGTAAACGAGAGTCAAACATGGTTAATAATAATCCTTCAATCTCTAAATCGGGATTGTGAATTTTTTGTACACTTTTGATAGTGTTTAAAAGTTTTCCTAAACCTTCTAAAGCAAAATACTCACATTGAATTGGAATAACAACTGAATCTGCAGCTACAAGTGAGTTCAAGGTAATTAAACCTAAAGAAGGAGCACAGTCAATTAAAATATAATCATATTCATCTTTGATATCCTCAAGGGCTTTTTTAAGCATGTACTCACGTTCTTGTTTGTCAACTAATTCAATTTCAATGGCAACTAAATCTATATGAGCTGGAATTAAATCGACATTAGGTGAGTCAGTTTTTAAAATTGTATCTTTTGCAGGAATTGTATGTTCTAAAACTTGATATGTTCCGATTTCTACACTTTCAACATCTAAACCTAAACCAGAAGTAGCATTTGCTTGGGGGTCAGCATCAATTAATAATACTTTTTTTTCTAAAACACCTAAAGCGGCAGCTAAGTTTACAGATGTAGTAGTTTTACCTACACCACCTTTTTGATTTGCAATTGCAATAATTCTACCCATTATAATTTGTATAGTTTGAAAGAGGTAAATTTACAATTATTTATGGTTTTTGAAAGTGAAAGATATTATTTAAAAATAAAAAAGCCACAGAGTTGATTCTGTGGCTTTTGATGTGTACTTAAAGATGTTTGTTTAAGTTTCTCTTTAAAAGCTTATTATGATAATTATTTAACATGAAGTTGTTTAGTAATATTTACAGGTGATCCTTCGTTGTCAAATCCTTGTATTTCAATAATAAAATCTCCTTTGATATCTGAGGTGTAAAAGGAAATTTCGTTGGTTTTGTAGGTAATGTTAGGCTCCCATAAGAGCTGAGTTCTAAAATCAGGAATCCTATCATTATTACTATCTGATGAATATTCTTTGTTAAAATATTTTTTATTAGGTGAAATAGTTTGTGTTGAGTAAGCTACTAGATTATTTTGGTTTTTGGGTATGTAACTTTCTTTTTTTGAGTTTAGTGATATAATTCCTTCATACAATTTTGAATTGTATTTGTATTTTTCTGTTAACAGCGAAATTGTCTGAATTTTTTTAGGATCTATATCAGCTAGTTCTTGATGATCGGTAATTATATAACCATCTATGATAATTAATGGTTCTATGTTAGAATTAGTTAATGTTTCACTATCTCTAATGTAAAATTTATTTTCCCCATTTTTCTTTGTGACCCAAGCGTTGTTTATTATCTCCACAAAAGTTTCTTTCATAGTATTAAACCTAGTATAATCATCAAGATTATATACAATATTTTTATTTTTAAAGATTGAATTCTTAATGTGAAATGGTATTATAGAATCTTTTATTGTTTCATTGTAAGCATTTTGAATTTGTGTATAAATACTTCTGTCATTAATAGTTTTTATTATTTTTTGAGTTGTTTTTGGAGTAGTGAAAGTTAAATCAGTTAAGTTTAGTTCTTTTTCTTTAGGGAAAGAGATTTTATAATCATCTGAAATATCTTCATTGATAACCTTGCAGAAAATTTCTTCTGAACTAAAGGGTTCAGCAATATTGAAAAAGAAATCCCCATTATTATCTGTACTTGTAATTTTAAAGATTCTATCATTACCAATAATTGACAAACCAATTTTTATGTTTTTAATATCTTTATTATTTGAAGAAGGGGTTAATTTGCCTGTGATTAATTGCCCTCTAAATTCAGGTATAAAAATGGTGTTTTCTTCTTTGAAATAAACTTCTTTTGAAGAATTATTAAAGTTTTGTGGTGTACTCTTTTTATTAAGACACCCCTCATTTTGTTTTCTAACAGAAATGGAATAGAGACCATTATCTTTAATAAGCTCTTTTAAGTTTAAAGTAACTAGTTCTCTAGTATTATAAACATAGTTATATGAAGTAGTTTTTTTATTTTCTGGTTCTTCATAATTTAGAGCAAATTTTTCATCAAAAGGATTTATAATAAGTATATCATCTTCAAAGTAAGTGTTTGTATTCTTCATCCATTTAGTGTAGGCTATTAATTTATATTTACCAGATTTAATATTTGAGGAAATAAAAATGTCACCATATCCTTCACCTTTTTTTAATGCAATTTTTCTTCTTACTATAGGTTTTTTATCTACATCTATTAATTCTAAGTATGCTATTTTACTAAGATTACTAGGAATGAGCGTGTTTTTGTTCAAGCTATAAATTTTGAACATAAGGTTTTCACCAGAAAGAATCAAGTTTGTGTTATAATGGACAAAAATTTGTTCTTTTGGAAGTGTTTTATATTTTTGATATAAATCTTGAGAGATTTTTATTTGTGATGTAAGGTTAACTGTTGTACAAAGTAGTATGGCTAATAAATATATTTTTGTTTTCATAGTGTTTTTTTTTAATCTATCCAGAATGAAGGTTTTACATTGCTACCCAAAATTCTGCAATCGCCACAAATTTTAGGGACTAAAATGTAAGGGCCTTCAATTGCTGTAGGTTCAACATTAATTTTATAATAAAGGTATTCTCCTCTGTCAATTATTGCTATTAAAGGTGAATTAAAAGGAGGCATAAAACCTGAAACCATTTTAGGTTTAATAAAGTCACAATTTGATATATAATCTATACTTCCATCAGGATACATGTCTAAGTAATTAAAAAAGAACCTTTTTTCTGAATATGAAGTAACTTCAAAAAAACCAAGTACTTTGTCGTCTGATGTTTTATTGTTGGTAATGTTTCCTGGTATAAAACCTGGTTGGTTTTGAGTAAAGGCTCCTTGTGAAACAGATAGCTTTTTTAATGTCTTAAAATATCTATATGCATTTGCAGATTGCACATATTGTTTTACTAAGATACTGTATCGATGAGAAATTATGAAATCATTCTTTTCTAAAAAACGAATAGTAAAATTCACATTGTTTTTATCTAAACCAGTAGTTTCTGTTTGTATAATTGTATTAGATTTTTGTGTTTGATAACATTCTTTTGCTAGGTAGTCTTTTACTTCAAAAGTTACAGAAAAGGGGTATTCTCTAGAAACAGGAACCAATTCAAATTGGGTCCAATATGGGGCTACTATTTTATAGGTTTCATTAAATTCGTATCTATAGTATAGGCTATTAACATCTTCCGTATTGCTTATAACATTAATTTTTAATCCTTCTATATTTTCAGGAGTGATACTTTTTCCTATTGTTATATCATCAATTTCATTAATGCCTGAGATTTTTTCTGGAGTTGAACTATATTCATTTCCATCACTTGTATTAATGTGTAAAGTATAGGTATTATTTAATTCAGCTTTAAAAATATCATCAGACTCATAAACACCTTCTTCAACTTCAGAAAAGGTATATGTATTTTCGTTACTGTCAATAATTTTAACATTAGCATTAGATTCATATTTAGGGATAGAATCATTTAACATAAAAGATCTTGAAAGTTTTATAGTGTGCTTTTTTAATTGATCTGTTAGATTGGCTTCAACAACAAGATAATTTTCATAATTAATTTCTTTAATATCTATGGGCTCAATACAACTAAAAAAAGTTAGTAAAACGCTTATATATATATATGCTTTTATTCTAAAATTCATTGCAATTTATATTTAGTATTACATGTTTTTTTATTTAATTTTTTTAAAAAAAATAATTAAGTTAACTAGGTTTTCTTTATTACCAAAACCTTGAACTTTGCTATACAAAAAAAGTAGTATGGGTAATAAATATATTTTTGTTTTCATAGAGCTTTTTTAATCTATCCAAAATGATGGTTTTACGTTGCTTCCTAAAAGTCTACAATCGCCACAAATTTTTGGAACTAAATAATATGGGCCAGGTTCATAGTCAGTAGGCTCTTCATTAGTCGTGTAATAAAGATACTCTCCGTTATCCAAGGTAGCAATCAAAGGGGAAAAAAGGTCAGGATAATGACCATCAACTAATTTAGGAGCGATAAAATTGCAATCTGAAACATAATTTACACTTCCATCAGGATATATGTCTAAATAATTAAAAAAGAATCTTTTTTCAGAGTATGAAGTAACTTCAAAAAAACCAAGTACTTTGTCGTTAGAAGTTTTGTTGTTGGTAATGTTTCCTTGCATAAAACCTGGTTGGTTTTGTGTAAATGAACCTTGAGATACAGAGAGTTTTTTTAATGTTTTAAAGTATCTGTATGCATCAGGAGATTGCACATATTGTTTTACTAATATGCTATATCTATGAGAAAGAATAAAATCGTTTTTTTCTATAAAGCGTATAGTGAAATTTACATTATTTTTATCTAAACCAATAGTTTCAGTTTGAATTATAGTGTTAGAATTAATTGTTTTATAACATACTTTTGATTCATAATCTTTTTGTATAAACGTTACCGAAAAAGGAAATTCTCTAGAAACAGGAATTAAATCAGCAGAAGACCAGTATGGAGCAATGATTTTATAGGTTTCATCATATTCGTATCTGTAATAGACGCTATTGGGGTCTTCAGTATTACTAATAACATTAATTTTTAACCCTTCAATGTTTTCTGGATTGATATCTTTTTCTATAGTAATGTCGTTGATTTCATTAACACCATGTATTTTTTCTGGAATTGAACTATATTCATTTCCATCACTTGTGTTAATGTATAAAGTATAGGTGTTGTTTAATTCAGCTTTAAAAATATCATCAGACTCATAAACACCTTCTTCAATTTCAGAAAAGGTATACGTATTTTCATTTCTGTCAATAATTCTAACATTAGCATTAGATTCATATTTGGGAACAGAATCATTTAACATAAAAGATCTTGAAAGTTTTATAGTGTGCTTTTTTAATTGATCTGTTAAATTAGCTTCAACCACCAGATAATTTTCATAATTAATATCTTTAATATCTATAGGTTCAATACAACTAAAAAATGTTAGTAAAATGCTTATATATATATATGCTTTTATTCTAAAACTCATTACAATTAAAATTTAATATTATATGTTATAGTCGGTATTGGTTTCGAAAAAATGGAGCTTTGATACGCTTGTGCTTTCCCATCTTTTGTTACGAAATAAATAGCATAAGGGTTACTTCTACCTAAAACGTTATAGATTGATATGTTCCAAAAGCTATGGGCTAGCTTTTTTAGTTTATGATTTCCTTCCACATTTAAACCAATGTCCAACCTATAATAATCAGGAATTCTGTACTCATTTCGATTACTGTATAGTAAATACTCATTTCCTTGGTAAATATATTTTCCAGTAGGATAGGTAATTGGTCTTCCTGTTTGATAAGAAAAGTTAGAGGAAAGACTAAATCTTTTTGTTAACTTATAATTTGCGACAATGCTTAAATCGTGTGGTTTGTCAAAATTTGTAGGAAAAGGTTTTCCGTTGTTAACTATTTCTTCAGGATATTTGCTGTCGAGTCTAAGAAAAGCCCTAGAGTAACTATAACTAAACCATCCGTTAAGCCTTCCAGTATTTTTTCTTGCCAGAAATTCAATACCATAGGATTCTCCTGGACCTTGCAAAACTTCGGTTTCTATATATTCATTGAGCAAAAAACTAGCACCAACTTTATAATCTAAAATGTTTTTAAACTTCTTGTAATAACCTTCTATGCTTAACTCATACATATCGTCTTTTAAGTTTTTATGAAATCCTAGAGATGTTTGAATTGCTTCTTGAGGTTTTATGTTAGAATCAGATAACTTCCAAGTGTCGGTAGGAGAGGCTGAGGTATTA
This sequence comes from Tenacibaculum sp., assembly GCF_050290165.1. GTDB lineage: Bacteria > Bacteroidota > Bacteroidia > Flavobacteriales > Flavobacteriaceae > Polaribacter. Next base: position 590,599 of record NZ_JBNKHD010000015.1, read on the forward strand.
TTAGTTAATCTGTGTATAAACTGGTAACCATTACTTAAACTAGCTTTTACAGAAAAGTCATCGGTGAATGAATATCTTGAAGAAAAACGTAAACTTAAACCGTAGTAGGTTTTATATATTTCGTTGTTCTTGTACTCTTTATATCCAATAACACTAGCGTCACTTAAAGGAGAGTTAGGATCATAAATTCTTTGAGATGATTTACCAAGAGCACTAAAAATTGTATATCTAGCACCTGCGTTGAAAGATAGTTTTTTGGTAAGGGATATGTCGTCAGAGATGAATATAGAAGATTCTAAAGCTTTTTCTTGCTGTACGCTAAAAGGAGTGATGATAGATTTGTTTCCTTTTGGGGTTATATTTCCAGGATTTATTTTGTATAATTTAGAGTCAATTCCATAGCTAAACTGATGCTTTTTTGAAAGTAAATATTTCAAGCTTAACTTAAGATTGTATTCATTGATTTTATATTTTAAAACAAAATCTTTATTGGTATTTGTTTCTGAATCAATATCGAAAAAATAACTACTATTAGATAGTAATAAATTTCCAGAGGTTTTGTCGTTGAATTTATGAAACCAATTTAAAGAGAATATTTTATTACCATAAGTGTTTGTAGTATCTGAAGCAATGCTATACTTATCCTGGCTATAATAACCAGAAGCAGTAATAGTGTTGTTTTCATTGAATTGATGAGAGTATTTTCCCATAAGATCAAAAAATGAAGCACTACTATTTTTAAGTTTATTGTCATCTATAGCTTTTAATAACCAGTCAGAGTATGTGCTTCTGCCTCCAAGTAATAAACCAGATTTTTCTTTGATTATTGGAAGTTTCAAGCTTATATTGCTGGTAACAGGTCCAATAGAAGCTTCTCCTGCAATTTTTTTTGTGTTGGCGTTTTTAGTTACAATATCAAATACAGAAGATATTCTGCCTCCAAATTCAGCAGGGATATTTCCTTTGTAAACTTTTAAGTCTTTAGTAGTGAAAGGATTTACGGCGGAAAATAGACCTAAAAAATGAGTAGGGTTATACAAGGTGCTTTTATCTATTAAAAATAAGTTTTGGTCAGATTTTCCTCCTCTTACATTAACACCATCAGAACCCTCACCGGCATTTTTAATACCTGGTAAAGTAGTAGCTACTTTTAAAATATCTCTTTCACCCAAAACTTGAGGGATGGTTTTGATATCTTCAGCTTTTATTTGAGTTATACCAGTGATAGAGCTTTTAATATTTTTTTTAGCATTAGATTGTATAATTACTTCGTTTAATTGTTCAGAGGTTTCTGTTAGGTTAAAATTGTAAGTTCCATCACCAAGAAGAATTATTTTAGTTTTTGAAGTTTGCGCTCCAGGTATTATTGCTTCAATCATATTGACACCATAAGGTAAATTTATTGAATAATAACCCTTGTCGTTTGTATATGTATAGATGTTTTTTATCTTGTTTATGATTAATAAATTTTCGATAGGTTTGTTTGTAGAGGTATTTTTAACAAATCCTGAAAGAGTATATTTATTCTGGTGAGTATTTCCTTCTTTACCAATTTTTATAGTTTTTATTTTGATAGGCTCTCTTGAAGTGAAAATAGGGTTAGAGCTAGGTTTTGTAATTTTTCTTTTTATTTCTATTAAACTATCCTTTGGATTTGGGGTGTTTTCTGTTGTGGTATATTCGGTTACTGTATATAAGTAATTACTATCGTGAATTTTGTTGTTTTTTGTTAGAATAATTTTATTATTCTCTATTATATAGTAATTTATTTCACTGTTTTTAAAAATAGAGTCTAAGATTGTTTCGATTGTTGAGTCTTTAAAACCTTCTTTAATCGGTTGATTTGTATTTAACCAAGAATCTAAATAGTAAAACTGGTAATTAGCATTTTTTTCAATTAATAAAATAGCTTCTTTAAGGTTGGTGTTGTTAAGATTTACTGTAATTTTCTTTTGAGCATAGCTAGTTTTTAGAAAAATGACAAAGACTAAGAATAAGAACTTTTTCATGTTAGCGTGTTAATTTTTTTAATAAATCAATATAAAATTTGTTCTTTAACTCAGTGCTTTTATATTGATTAAAGAAAGATTTAATTGTTTTTTTTTGGTTAGGAAAAGCTTCAATCCATTCTGATTTTTTATTTAAAGGGAGAAGCTCGTTTTTTTTAGATAGGAAAAAACTTTCTCTTTTTTTAAAAATGAAAAAAGTTGATGACTTTCTTATTTTCTTAAGCTTTTCTGCGTAACTTTTTTTATATAAAGCATAATCATTAACATCTGCTATTTTTTCATAATAACCTTTAGTATTATAATGATTTAGCTTAAAAAAAAATCTATTTTTTATACTAAAAGCAGGTATGTAATTATAGTCTGGTGTTATAGATGTTTCTTGTTTAGTTGTATTTATAATGATAATAAGGTTGTCTTCAAGAATGTCGTATTTTGTAAGAATGTTATGGTACCAATTTCCTTTATATAAAATAGAAGCGAGGTTAAACTTATTGTCTAGTAAAAAATGATGGTTGTCATCAGACGTTCTGTATCTTTCAAAATACTTGGTGCCAGAATTAATTTCTAAGTTGTATGGTTTAATAATATTATCAAACCAAATTAATGATTCTTTTTCTTGTTGGCTAAATAAAGCATAACACAAAAAGTAAAGAGCTGCAAAGCAGCAAAGATTTTTTTTCATAGTTTCAATTTTTTTGGTAAAATATTTTAAAATAATAAAATATTGGTGTAAATCTAATAAATTAAATGTAAAAAAAAAACTGTAACCTTTTGGGTTACAGTTTAGTCTATTATATCAGCTATTATTGTTATCCGTTCAGCATTACTGGCATTACTAGCATAGTAACTTGTTCACCTTCTTCCGTACCGTCAATAGGAGTTAAAATTCCAGCTCTGTTTGGTAAGCTCATTTCAATTAAAACATCGTTAGAATTTAAATTGTTTAACATTTCGCTTAAGAAACGAGAGTTGAAACCAATTTGCATATCATCTCCTTGATAGTCACAGTGAAGACGTTCGTCAGCTTTGTTAGAGTAGTCTAAATCTTCTGCAGAAATATTTAACTCAGTTCCTGCCATCTTTAAACGAATCTGATGTGTTGTTTTACTAGAGAAAATAGACACACGACGTACAGAATTTAAAAATGAAGCTCTGTCAACCGTTAATTTATTAGGGTTCTCTTTTGGTATAACAGCTTCGTAGTTAGGGTATTTCCCGTCAATTAAACGACAGATTAATACTACGTTGTCAAAGGTGAACTTTGCATTAGTATCATTATATTCGATAGTAACATTATTTTCTGAGCCTCCTAAAATTCCTTTTAATAAATTTAAAGGTTTTTTAGGCATGATAAACTCTGCCGATTTTTCAGCAGTAATATCTGTACGAGTATATTTTACTAATTTATGAGCATCCGTAGCTACAAATGTCAATTCTTTAGAATTGAATTGGAAAAACACACCACTCATTACTGGACGTAAATCATCATTACCTGCAGCAAAAATAGTTTTAGAAATAGCCGTAGCTAAAATGTCAGAAGGAATTTCAGTACTGCTTGGTGAAGGTAATTCTACAGCTTTAGGGAATTCATCTCCACTAAAATAAGCCATATCATATTTACCTTGCTCAGAAATAATTTCAATTGTACTATCACTTTCTATTTTAAAAGTTAGTGGTTGTTCTGGAAATGTTTTTAAGGTATCTAGTAGCAAACGAGCGTTAATTGCAATAGCGCCAGTATCAGTACTTTCTACTTCAATCGTTGAAGACATAGTGGTTTCAAGATCTGATGAAGATATTTTTAAGGCATTTTCAGATAGTTCAAATAAAAAGTTATCTAAAATTGGTAATGTATTGTTGCTGTTGATAACTCCTCCTAAAACCTGAAGTTGTTTTAGTAGTTGAGAACTAGATACGATAAATTTCATTTGGTTATTTTTCTATTTTATTAGACTTACAAATATATTTTAATTTGACGATTTTAAAAATTATTTTTTTAAGAAGGTCTTTTTACTAATTAAATTGATAACTCAGCTTTATGGTTCCGTAAAAATTTCCTTTAGAAACATGTTCACTTTTTAATTTTCTAGTGTGATAATGAATAGCGTATCCAAAGTTAAAACGGTTACTGGTGAAACGAAGACCAATTTCTGAGGTAAACTTGAAAGGTTCGATGTCAAAAGTTATAGGGCTATCATCATTAGCTAAAAAGCTGCCTTCTATAGTTGCGTCATAAGCAACGTAATAAATCATTGGTTTAATGTATAAAAAAACTTCAGCATTATTACTAAAATGAGTATTGCTGTTGTTTAGGTTACCATTAAAAGCAATAGAGTTAATAATATTTTCTAAAGGTTTGAATCCGATACGACTATATAAACCCGTTGAAAAATCAGTATAAACAGTTCCTAATTTAGCAGTGTTAGCCCAGTTGATGTCGAAAACATCATTTCTTGTTATTTTTTTTATATAGTCTGTTTTAAAGTTGATGGCAAAAGCATTTTTTATTTGGTAATCCCATCCTGTAGCCTTTTTAAAACCATACATTTTGTGAATAAAATCTTGAAGTTCTTCACTAAAAGAGTGTGAACCTATGACTCCAATTTGAATAGAGGTTTTTAAAATAACTTCTTTTTTGTAAAAAGAATTGATACCGAAGCTTCCGTATAAATAACCAGCAAATGGACGATCGTGCTCTTCTACTGTTTCAACAACAGATTTAAAAGGAGTATACATATGATGCCCAACTTGGATTTCATAAGCTCTTTTTTCAATATTTTTAAACTGTTTTTCACTAAGATATCGATATGTTAAAAAGGCTCCATTTGTATAGTAACGGTCTTGGTAAGTAGAAATGTATAGATCATTATCATTTAAAAAACTAAATTCTTTAGCATATTTTCTTTGGGAGAAGCAATGGAGAGAAAATAAGATAAATAAAAGTGATATATTTTTTTTCATAGCTGTAAATATCGTATTATTTTAGCATTACTTTGGTTAAATTATTAACAATAAAAAATAACAAGCAACATTCATGAAAGACAAGGCTGTTTTAACGATTGAAGATTTTAAAAGTGTTTCAACTAATGAAGAGTTGTTAGCTATAATTAAGCAAAAAGGGATTTCTGTTGAAAAAGTTCAAGTAAAGTTAGATTATGAAGAAGAGCTTAGAGTATTGCAGATTGAACTGGTAAAATTACAACAATGGATAGCTAAAAATAACAAACGAGTAGCGGTAATTTTTGAAGGTAGAGATGCAGCTGGTAAAGGAGGGAGTATTCGTAGGTTTATGGAGCATCTAAATCCTAGATCTATGCGTTTAGTAGCTTTAAATAAACCTACTGAGGTTGAAAAGGGACAGTGGTATTTTCAACGATATATTAAAGAGTTGCCTAATCCAGGTGAGATTGTTTTTTTTGATAGGAGCTGGTATAATAGAGCAGTGGTTGAGCCGGTTATGGGATTTTGTAATGAAGAACAATATGAGAATTTTTTAGTACAAGTTCCAGAGTTTGAGCATATGTTGTATGAAGATGGTGTTGTAGTTATTAAGTTTTGGTTGTCAATATCAAAAGATGAACAGTTACGTCGTTTTAATGCTCGAAATGACAATCCTTTAAAACGTTGGAAGTTTAGTCCTGTAGATAAAAGAGGGCAAGAACTATGGGATAAATACAGTTATTATAAAGAGGAGATGTTTAGTAAAACTCATACGGCATATTGTCCATGGATTGTTGTGAAAACAAATAGTAAAAAAGAAGCAAGAGTAGAGTGTATGCGTCATGTTTTATCACAATTTAAATATGATGGAAAAGAAGAGGCACCAACAATATTAATACCAGATCCTAATGTTGTTATGCGTTACTATCGTTCAGTAAAACAATTAGATTAAAAATGGAAAATTTAACTCAAAAAGATGTTAATAAGCTAAATAGTGTTAGAGGATTGAAGGCGTTATTGTCTAAGCCTTTTAATTTGGAAAAGGCGGTTCGTTATGTGGATTATGAACGAAAATTAAAAAAATTACAAGTAGAGTTAATCCGCTTACAGGCGTGGGCAATTAAAGAAAATGAAAGGATTATTGTGATTTTTGAAGGAAGAGATGCAGCAGGAAAAGGAGGGGCTATTCGTAGGATTACCGAGCGCATTAACCCGCGTCATATGCGAATTGTAGCATTGCCTAAGCCTAATGAAGATCAGAAAACACAATGGTATTTTCAACGATATGTTGAGCAGTTTCCTAAAGCAGGAGAAATTGTGTTTTTTGATAGAAGTTGGTATAATAGAGCGGTAGTTGAGCCTGTTAATGGCTTTTGTACAAAAGAAGAGTACGATATTTTCATGAATCAAGTAAATGATTTTGAACGTATGATTCTTGAGTCAGGAATTCGTTTGGTTAAAATTTATATGTCGATAACTAAAAAAGAACAAGCAAAAAGATTTAGTGATATTAAAGATAATCCATTAAAACAATGGAAAATGACTCCGGTAGATGAAAGGGCTCAGGAACTTTGGGATGATTATACGGAATACAAAAAAGCCATGTTTTCAAAAACGAATACCGTAATTTCTCCATGGAAAGTGATTCGTGCGAACAGAAAAACTATTGCTAGAGTAAATGTGATAAACTATATACTTAAAAGTATACCGTATGATAAGAGTATAGAGGTTTAAGGTAACCTTTTTTGGAGTTCTTCAAATATAAAAAATAACTCTCCAGCAATTTGTTTGCTTGTTTCTAGGTATGTTTCTTCGGTTAATTCTGTATTGTCCGAGGCTTTAGGGTCTATATAAGGTAGGTGAAAACGATCTATTGCATCGGGTATAAAAGGACAGTTTTGGTCAGCACTGTTACAAGTCGTTATAGCTATAAAAGGGTAGCTGTTTTGTGGATGGTCATATACTTTTGAAAAGCCTAAAATAGATTTTTTAGTTTCTTCAAAAGAAATTAAATATCTAGGGTTTTGATGAGAAAAATCAACAACGTTAAAAATAAATCCTGTTTTTTGTAGACATTTTACGGTATTTCTATGGAAAGATGTTGTTTCTGTTCCTCCAGAATAAACAAACATATTTCTTAATTCGAAGTATTCAATAGCATAAAAGCTCCAAACTTGTGCTAATTGACTTCTACGAGAATTGTGGGTGCAAATAAAGTTTAAATTGATTTTTTCTCTGTCAAGATACTCGTCAAAAATAGCATCAGATATTTTTAGTAACAAGTTTCTGCGATCATCAGTAATAATCATTTCTTTTCTCGCTTCTTCAAAGAAAACTTTTGTGTTAATATTCTTAGTGTTTATCATTTATTTGCAGTTCTTTTGCATGTATAATTATTTTGCAAAAATACGAGCTAGAATCCTTTTAGCTAATTAAATAAAGGTTAAGGATGTGTTTAGAAATAGGTAATAAGGTGGCGGTTTTAGATGCTGATATAAGGGGAGTTATAACTAAAATTGTTGGTGATAAATTCTTTGTGCTTGATGCAGATGGGATGGAATATTTTTTTTTAAAAGAAGAGTTGGTTAAAATAGATGTTGAGCAAAAAGAACTAAGTAAGTATTCAGATATTAATAACTCAATTCTTAAGGAAAAACAAAGCGAGCAAAAAAGTAAAAAAAAGACTGCTTTTGTAAAAACTAAAAATGAAGTGGTAATGGAAGTGGATTTACATGCTGAAAAGTTGGTGAAATCTACGAAAGGAATGGATAATTATGATATTTTATCATTTCAAATAGATATAGCAAAACAAAAACTAGAATACTGTATCTCAAAAAAAATATCAAAACTTGTATTGATTCATGGAGTGGGAGATGGGGTCTTGAAAACAGAATTGCATTATTTGCTCAATAATTATCCAGTAAAATATTATGATGCGTCTTATCAAAAATATGGACAAGGAGCTACCGAAGTGTACATATATCAAAACTATTAATTGACTAGTTAATGAACTAAAAAACTTTACTTTTGCAGTATGAATTCTGTTTATTTAGATAATGCTGCAACTACACCAATGTTGCCTGAAGTTATTGATGTTATGCAACAATCAATGCAAACTAATTTTGGAAACCCTTCATCAACCCACCAGTATGGTAGAAAAGCCAAAGCAGCGATTGAAACTGCTAGAAAAAATATAGCAAAATATTTTAATGTAACAGCAAGTGAAATCATATTTACTGCTGGAGGTACGGAGGCTGACAACTTGATTTTATACAACGCTGTTTTAAATCTTGGGGTGAAAAGAATTATTACTTCACAAATTGAACACCATGCAGTTTTAAATACAGTAAAGTTTTTAGAAAAAACATATAACATACAAGTTGACTATGTTGGAGTAGGTCGAAACGGAGCAATTGATTTAAATAGTCTAGAAGTATTGTTAGGGAAAACGGAAGAGAAAACTTTGGTTAGCTTAATGTATGTAAACAATGAAATAGGAAACTTATTACCTATTGAGGAGGTGAGTAGTTTATGTCAACAGTACAAAGCATACTTTCATTCAGATACAGTTCAAGCGATAGGGCATTATACTATAGATTTACAAAAGATTCCAATAGATTTTATCGCTGCAAGCGCTCATAAATTTCATGGACCTAAAGGAGTAGGTTTTGCGTATTTTAAAAAGGGTATAGGTATTCAACCAATACTGCATGGTGGAGAGCAAGAAAAGGGAGCTAGGTCGAGTACTGAAAATGTACATTCAATTATAGGGATGGAAAAAGCTTTAACTATAGCTTATGAAGACTTAGAAAAAGATACAGCCTATATAACTGACTTGAAAAAGTATTTTGTTGAAAAGCTGAGAGAATTGATAGTTGATATTCAGTTTAATGGAGAGTCTAGTGAAAAAACAAGTTACACAATCCTAAATGTACGATTTCCTGTGGAGAATAAAATGTTGCTGTTTAATTTGGATTTACAAGGAGTAGCTGTGTCAGGTGGTAGTGCTTGCCAGAGTGGAAGTAATAAAGGATCGCATGTGTTAAGTGCTTTTTTAAATAAAGAAGATTCCGAGAAAACATCCGTAAGATTTTCGTTTAGCAAGCTAAATTCAAAAGGTGAAATTGATTTTACATTTCAGCAATTGAAAAAAATATTGAGTTTATAGGGAATTGTATTTATGTAGCTTTTAGAAGGTTTTAATTTTTCCAAAAGGGAAATCTAAAAAGAAGTGGCTAAAGGTCTTTTAAAAGCGTTTATTTAAAGAGTTTTCTATTTAATCAATTTATAATACTTCCTATTTGTATACTTTTTATTTATTATGTGACTTCAAATGTAAAAAGAGTTTCTAACTCTTTGAAGATAAGGATATTTGATTATCTTTGCGCACTTATTTAGTTGTCCCCCGCAATAAAAATATCATCAATCTCTTGTGATGGTGTTTTGTGTGGGTTCATTTATCTCACTCAATTTTATAAAAATTAAGACCCAGGTTTTATCTGGGCCTAGGATTTATTTATGTGTTAAAAAATATGTATTTGTATGAAGAAAAATTACGTTTTAATTAATTCTATAACTAATTTGGTTAATAGTAAAGTGCTTTTACTGTTAATTTTTTTATTACCATTTAATTTCTTCGCACAAGATTGTAGTGTGATTTCAGATTATACATCAGTTTGTATAGGTGATTCACAAACATATGCTGCTGAAACTGCTGGAGGATCAGCAAGAGATATTAATCCAAATAATGAATACGATTGTTTAACAACTACACCAAATGCAAAGTGGTTTTTCTTTCAAGCAAGTACAGGAGGAAGTTTAATTATAAATCAAACAAATTCTAATAATGTAGATGTAGATGGAGCAATATGGGGACCTTTTGATTCGATAGATGATATGTTGTCTCAATGTGATTCTTTTACTACACCTCTTGATTGTGATTATGAATCATTTTCATATTTTACTTTTAATATAACAGTAACTTCAGGTAAATACTATGCTTTTTTAGTAACAAATTATTCTGGAAATGCTACGAATATTACATTAGCAGATGGAGGAAGTACAGCAACTACAGATTGTTCATCAGATACTGATGGTGATGGAGTAGTAGATGTATATGATTTAGATGATGATAATGATGGAATTTTAGATATAGATGAACAAAGTTGTTCTACCACAAATGTGCCTGCAGGAAATGCTTCTTCTGTTTTTTCAAGTAATGGACATAATGAAATAAAAGCATTGGGAGTTAGTGATAGTGATGATGCGTATATAGATTATCCAGGAGAATTTTTAACGGTAGATTTAGGACAGGTTCTACCTGCTGGGACAATAGTTACTATAGCAACAGAAACAAACAAAAGTAATAAAATTCGAATTGTTATTAGTCAGTCAATTGATGGGGGAGATTTTGAGAATTCTGTTTCATCTTCTTTTTTATCTAATAATGCATATCAAGATATAGAATATACTTTAAGTAATGATGCTCGATATATAAAAATAGAAGGAACAGGATTTAAAAATGATGGAAGTAGGGTTTTGTATATAGATTCTTTTTCATATTCAGCATACAGTATTACGGAATGTTCCGATATCAACACAGATGGAGATGCATATGTAGATAGATTAGATGTTGATTCAGATGGAGATGGTTGTCCAGATGCTATTGAAGGAGATGAAGATGTACAGGTGTCTCAGTTAGATGCGAATAATAGAATTGATATAGCTTCAACTGGGGGAGTAAGTAGTTTCGGTGTGCCTAATCTTGTAAATGCTTCAGGAATAGCAGATGGTACTAATGATGATGATGGGCAAGGTATTGGTGATAGTAGAGTTGACAATCCTTTAGATTTAGTAATAACAAACCCTGAACCTGTATGTAGTCCTTCTACTGTTGATTTGACAGCAACCGAAGTTACATCAGGGAGTACTTCAGGTACACTTACATATTGGACAGATGCTAATGCAACTAATACGTTGACGAGTCCAGATGTAGTTTCTACAAATGGAACATATTATATTAAATTAACATCAACAAGTGGTTGTTTTGAGATAGAACCAGTAACGGTAACCATAAATGCATTACCAACAGCAGCTACTGTAAGTTCTAATAGTCCAATATGTTCAGGAGAAGATGCAGTATTTACTATTAGTGGTGATGCAGGAAATATTGTAACTTATAAAATTAATGGTTTAAGTGAAGAAACAGAATTAATTAGATCAGGAGGAACTGTAAATATAACAGTAAGTGGTGTAATAGCAGATACAACAATCGAATTAACGAATGTAAGTGATGGTACGTGTGATCGTACATTATCTGTAAGTGAAACAGTCACGGTAACGCCAAAGCCAGCAACGGTAACGACAACAGAGACGATCTGTTCAGGAGAGAGCTATACATGGGCGGCTAATGGAGTAACATATACGACGGATCAAAACATCACGATTACCA
>NZ_JBNKHD010000016.1:0-123058 GCF_050290165.1 Tenacibaculum sp.
TCAGAGATGTCTCATCGTAGGTTTTAATCTTCTTTTAGCTACAGAATTTTAAGAGCTACTTAATAGTTAAGAATACATTGATACAACACGTTTAAAGTGTTTACCATACTCTTCAGCTAATGAGAGAGTATAAGCTTTATACATAGTTTTACTTTAAAGTTACTACTAATTATAGAAGATAATTACTTTATAATAGAGAAGATGTATTAAAAAGGAAGCATAAAAAAACTACAAAAGACTTGTCGTACAAGTTTTTGTAGTTTTACAATATAATATAGTAGTTGTCTATTTCTTATATCTCAATTTACCTGTTTCAATAGCAATAGCTGTTCTAGCTAACATAGTGAAAATTATTGCTCCCAATGCCCAAATACCTAAAGTTACTCCAATTTCAATACTAGTAGGAGTATATTCAGCAATTTTGCCATAAGGACCAGGAATGAATCCAGGAACAATTAATCCAAAACCTTTTTCTATCCAAATTGCAATAAATAATATGAAACAAGAAAAATACAGTACTTTGAGATTGTTTCTCAATTTATGGAAGGTTAACATAACCGTTGCTAATATATTTAAAGAAATAGCTGTCCATATCCAAGGTAATAAGGCTGTTTTACCATCCAATCCAAAAAATAAATAATAGGCACTTTCACTGTGATGTGTCGGGGCATAAAACTCTTTAAACAATTCAGAAACTAACATAATTATATTAATTTGAGCAGCTACAGTAACTACTAAGGCAATTTTCTTAATTGTTTTATCTTCTATTTTAAAGTCGGTAAACGTTCTAATAATAGCAAGAACTAGAATAATTAATGCAGGGCCCGCTGCGAATGCTGAAGCTAAAAATCTAGGCCCTAAAAGTGCATTATTCCAGAAAGGACGTGCTTGTAAACCTTGGTAAAGAAATGCTGTTACTAAGTGAATTCCTACAGCCCAAAATACTGATAAGAGTGCACCAGGTACGTAAACATTTTTTTTAGATTCTTTTCCTTGATAATGCCTAAAAAGTATATAAAAAGGTATGCTAATATTCAAAAAAAGGTAGCCATTTAACACAATAACATCCCAAGTAAGCATTGAATTAGGAAAGTTAAAAACTCCAAAACCGGGTATCATATGCCATAATACAGAAGGGCCTCCCATATCAGCTATCACAAATGCTAAACACATAATTAAGGCAGCAACGGCTAATCCTTCACCTATTAAAACAGCTTGCTGAAAATCTATATCTTTTAAAACATAGGTGGGCATTACTAACATAACGGCAGCAGCAGCAACTCCAACTAAAAAGGTGAAATTGGATATATACAATCCCCAACTTACTCTATCGGTCATACCCGTTACACTTAAACCGTGTTCTAGTTGAATAGAATAACAGTACATTCCAATTAACATTATCAGAGTTAAAAAAGCCATCCACAGATGATATTTTTTTGAACCTTTGGTGATAATATCTAAGCTGTCTTTAACTAAACTGGTAAAAACTTTAAGTCTTCTCATCGTATACGTTTTAATCCATAAAGTACCAGAATTTTGGTTCGGTACCTAAATCTTCTTTTAATCTGAATACTTTTTTATTTTCTAATACCCAACGAATGGTACTATTAGGATCTAATAGGTTTCCAAAAATACGAGCACCTGTAGGGCAGGCTTCTACACATGCTGGATTTTTACCAGCCCTAGAGCGCTGTACGCAAAAAGTACATTTTTCCATAACTCCTTTTTTACGCATTCGGTTTCCTAAATAATGTTGATTTTTGTTAATTTCTTCTTCAGGAACTTCTGGTTTACTCCAGTTGAAGCGCCTTCCATCATATGGACATGCAGCCATACAATAACGACAACCTACACACCAATCATAGTCTACTACAACCAATCCATCTTTTTCTCTCCAAGTTGCTTGTACAGGACATACCTCTACACATGGCGGATTATCACAATGAAAACATTGTGTTCCCATATAAAAGTGCCCTTCAGCTGGTACTTCGTGGTAATAATTATCATCTGCCTCATTGAAATTAAAACCTTTTCCGTCTTTCATTTCATGAATTCTGATGTATTGCATTTGCGAATTACGGTCTTGGTTATTTTCTTTTACACAAGCACTTACACAATCCATATAACCTTGACATTTAGATATGTTAAATGCATATCCAAAAAGAACATCTTCTTCAGCATTTTTAGAAGACATATTTATAGTTTTTCCTGTACGTAATTGATAGGAACGGACTAATCTATTAACAGTAGCTTCTTTTTCTTCATTGGTCATAAGTTTATAGTTCCCTTTAAACTGTTCTTCCCAATCTATCTGCGCTTTTTCTTTTGATTCATCGCTAGAAGTGATACTAGTACAAGAAGACATAGCTCCTGCACCAATAAGTAAGCTAGCAGTTAGTTTTTTAAAGGCAGATCTACGATCCATTTTTACATCAAATACTTGATCAAATCCATCTTTATATTTTTCTTCACCAATACTAGCATCTACAGCAGCTTCAAAGAATTCATTTTCAGATAATTCGTTTTTTGAATTATGAGAATCACACCCTCCAGAAGTTTTACCACATCCACAAGAACCAGATGTTTGTTTATGCCTACTGTTTAAGTTGAGTGTAAACCACTTTTTATTTTTATTATTCATGCCTGATTATTTTCGTTCTTTAATTTTCTGAGTATTAAATCGCGCTGGCCATTTAGTATCGAAGCTTGGAGAATGAGGGTTGTGACAGTTTACACATGTCATCGAAGCTCTAGGAGAGGCCCAACTTTTAATACGTTTACCATGGGCACCTCCTGTCCAATCTTTATACTGGTTTTGATGGCATTGACTGCATAATTTATAACTCATGTTAAAGTCAATAGAGTTGTTTGTAAGACTTCTTAAATTATCAGTATTATTACCATCATGACAGGTTGTACAGTTCATGGTGTTTTCATCAGCATGATTTATTTTGATATTCCAATGTGCCTTTTTTTTGTCGTCATTTTGCATTTGGTGTAGCGGTTTGTTATGACATTCGGTACAGGCATAGGATTTAATTTCTCCTTTTCTTTCAGGAATTAAAAAAGTTTGACCATTCTCGATAACTTCAACGGTTTTGATACCTTCAAGATATTTTTCTGAAGAAATAGAAATACCATGATAGTTTTTACTTTCTGCTTCTATTTTATCTGTAATGCTATGATACTCATCTTCTTTATGTTTACAAGAAACAATTAAAAAAGAGATCAAAAAGAAGTAGCTTATTAGTTTTATATGCTGATAGTAATTCATTAGTTTTCAATTTTTCGGATAAAACTTCCAATATCTTCAGTTACTTTATTATTAGGAATATGACATTGGCGACAATTCACTCGCTCTGGGTGTGTAACTCTAATTTCTTTAGGAGCACTTGGTCCTGCATGACAAGCCAAACAATTTTCTCGTAATTGTAATTGATGTGGAATTACAGGAGGACTACCAGCTAAAGCATTATTGATTCCTACAGTTGGAATAGTCCCTCTTTTAAAGTTAGTTTCTTTAAATAAGGTTTGTGTTTTTTGAGGCACATGACATTGGCGGCAGTTTACCATTTCTGGATGCGGTGTTACCGGAGCATATGCTTCAAATTTATCTACATAGCCACCATTTTCATGGCACTTTAAACAAGTATTTTCTCCCATACTACGCTCACTAGTAACTTCGTGAGGAATACTAGGAGGAGCTCCATAAAAAGCTCTATTATCGTAATACGTTTTCATGCTTCGTTGATGGTTTTCATCAATAGGCATGTTAGCATAATCTAAGGCAAACTCTGAACGTTGAAAGACACCTGTTTCAGAAGGGATTATAGGTATGGGGCGGTTATTTTCAATAGGAATATAAGCTTCCTCCTGTCCTTGATAATAACTATAATTCCAAATAGCAATAAATGCAATGCATAAGATTATAAATAATGATATGATACCTAAACGTTTCCTCATAATTTATGCTTTTTCTACTTTAACGGCACATTTTTTATAATCAGGCTCCTTAGAAATAGGACAGAAGGAGTCTAACGTAATATCATTAATGAGCATGTTTTCATCAAAGAAAGGAACAAATACTTGCATAGGCGCAGGTACACCTCTTTGATTTACAGATGCTGGTAAAACTATTTCACCTCTACGTGTTGTTAGTTTTACTTTATCTCCATTTTTTATTTGCATTCGTTTAGCATCTTCTGGGTTTAGTTCTACATACGAATGAGGCATAGCTTTGTGTAATACAGGGATGCGCCTTGTCATAGAACCAGTATGCCAATGTTCCACTACACGACCTGTATTTAACCAATATGGATATTCTGCATCAGGCTCTTCAGCAGCTGGTTCATATGGTCGTTGCCAAATCACAGCTTTTCCGTCAGGTTTCCCATAAAAATGAAAATCTTCTCCATTAGAACAAGCAGGATCGTATTTTGAATTAAATCGCCATTGTGTTGACTTTCCTTCTACGTATGGCCATTGCATTCCAGGATTTTCTTTAAGTACTTCTAATGGAGCCATATTGTGCTTTTTATTATCGTGATGTTTACGATATTCTGCATAAATTTCTTCAATATGTGTACCCTCATCATAGTAGAATTGCTTTTCATACCCTAATCTTTTCGCTACTTCTATCAATTGCCAAGTATCGCTCATAGCTTCACCAGGAGGTTGCACCATTTGTTCAAAATATTGGGTTCTTCTTTCTGAATTTCCATACATACCCTCACGTTCAATCCACATAGCAGAAGGTAAAATTACATCGGCGATATCAGTAGTTGGAGTAGGATAGATATCAGAAACCACAATAAAGCGCCCTTCTTTCTTAGCTCCATCTCTATAGCGTTTTAATTTAGGCATGGTTACCATTGGGTTGGTTACTTGAATCCACATAAAACGAATATCTCCTCTATCTAAAGCTCTAAACATTTCAACTGTATGATACGTTGGTTTAGGATCTATATTTTCCACAGGAACATTCCAAATTTTTGCAGCAAATTCACGATGTTCTTTATTTGTAACCACACCATGAGGTAATTTATGAGTTAAGGTTCCTACTTCCCTTACAGTCCCACAGGCAGAAGGTTGCCCCGTTAAAGAGAAAGGACTATTTCCCGGTGTAGATATTTTTCCAGTTAATAAGTGAATGTTATAAATTAAATTATTCATCCAGGTACCTCTACTATGCTGATTGGGACCCATACACCAAAGAGACATCACTTTTTTATTAGGATTACCATAATATGAAGCCATGTACTTGATATCTTTTGCTGAAACTCCTGAAATTTTTTCAACTTTTTCTGGTGTGTAATCATCTAAGAATTTTTTATAGTCTTGAAAACTAATTTTTTCAGGTTTGTCTTTAAACTTGTATTTATCTTCTAGACCATACCCCATATTAGTTAGTCCTTTACTGAAATTACAGTGTTTTTCAATAAATGATTTGTTAACCCAACCATTCTTTATTATTTCATAACATATTGCGTTGGCAACTGCTAAATCGGTTTGAGGTAAAAATAAAATAGATTTATCTGCAGCCATACTAGTACGTGTTGTACGAGTGGCAAAATCAATAATTTTCACACCTCTTTTTAGGCGTTGATCTAACAATCTAGAAAATAGCACAGGGTGCATCTCAGCCATATTGTTTCCCCATAAGACAAACACATCAGCATGATCGATATCTTCATAACATCCCATAGGTTCGTCAATTCCGAAAGAAGTTAAGAAACCAGTTACAGCACTAGCCATACATAAACGAGCATTGGCCTCAACATTATTAGTACCTATGCATCCTTTAAAAAGTTTTGAAGCTACGTATCCGTCAGGAATAGTCCATTGCCCTGACCCATAAATAGATACTGCATCTTTCCCGTAGTCTTTAATGGTTTCCTTCATTTTAGAAGCGATTAAGTCTAAAGCTTCTTTCATTGAGGTTTCTACATATTTACCATTCTTTTTAACTAGAGGTTTTGTTAAACGGTCTTTACCGTACATTGCCATTACTGAATGATATCCTTTAACACAGCATAGTCCTTTGTTAACTGGCGATTTTGGGTCTCCTTTTACAGCGACAGCTTTTCCGTTTTCAATCCCAACTAAAACTCCGCATCCTACACCACAAAATCTACAGGGAGCTTTTTTCCAGTCTAAATTTCCTCCTTTAGGTAAGTTTTTTTCTTGTTCTCCAGCAAACATAATTCCAGGAAACATGGTAGCGGCAGCTGTCATAGCAGATAATACTGCCATCTTTTTTATAAAATTTCTTCTGTTTGTTGTTGAAGTGTACATGGGCTAATTCTTTTTAGGTGTATTAAATCCTGAAACCATAGCCAATAGTTTTAAGCTACTTATGGTTTCTAGTTTCTGTTTTAAAATATCTTCTTCTGCGTTAGTTTCTGTTTCTGTAATAAGTACTAAAACATCTTTGTTTTCTGCAGGGATAACATCACAATGATTAAGGTTAGAAAGTGCTTGGATAAGCTCTTCTTTTTTGCCATCATGCGGATGGGCTAAATAACTTTTTATAGGCATAAAATAGTGGTATTTAATCTTTAACAAATTAATAAATATATCAATATAAGAAACATGATATTTATCATAACTCATGGTTTTTCAATACGTTATGTTTTTGTGTAAATAACGATTTATGCTCGAAATCAGATAATTAAAGACTTTAAAGTCTTTTTTACATTTAGAGTATGAGCCTTATTTATTTTCGATATAAATAAGTTGTAAGTTTATGATTAGCCTCATAAATTAAGAATAGGGTAACGTTTAATTTTAGTACTTAAATTAATTATAAGTTTATGTTATATAACATTAAAAGTAGAATTTGGATAGAGGCTAATGATAAAGTGTTTTTAGGAGAAGGAAGAATACAATTGTTGAAATCGATAGGAAAAACTCAATCGCTATCTAAGTCGGCTAAAGAGTTAAAAATGTCGTATAAGAAAGCATGGAATTTGATTGATTCAGTCAATAATAATGCTAAACAACCAGTCGTGGTTAAAACTACTGGAGGTAGTGGAGGTGGAGGCACTATGTTAACACCTTATGGAGAAAAACTTATATTGGTTTTTGATAATATAAATGAAAATTGCTGGAAGTATTTAGATAAACAACTTGAAAAACACGCTGCCTTTTTACAAGCAGACTAACTTAATATTATAACATGACTTTTGTCATTCATTAAGCTTGATTTTCTAAAGACCTTTGTGTTTTAAAGTAAGAGAATTTATGGCAAAAAGAATGCAAATTGTTACTGCTGAAGAAGCAGTAGCTTCAGTACAATCTAATAATAAAATATTTTTTCAAGGAGCAGCGATGACTCCTAATTTATTGATTGATAGTTTGTGTGATTGTTATCAAGAGTTATCAAATGTTGAAATTATACAAATTCATACTCATGGTAAAGCCAAGTATTTAGAAGAGCCTTATAGCAAATCGTTTAAACTGGTAAGTTGTTTTGTGGGGGATAATGTTAGAAAAGGAGTTAATACCAATAATGGTGATTATGTACCCATATTTTTAAGTGAGATTCATTGGCTATTCAGAAGAAATATTTATCCGTTAGATGTAGCTTTTATTCAAGTATCTCCTCCAGATAAACATGGGTATTGTTCATTAGGTACTTCGGTAGATATTACGCTTCCTGCTATTTTAACCGCAAAAAAAGTGATTGCTTTAGTAAATCCAAATGTACCAAGAACGCATGGAGATGGTATTATACATATGAGTCGTATAGATTATGCTGTAGAAGTTAATACTCCTATACATGAATCTATTTCAGGAACTCCTTCTGAAATTGAATCAAAAATAGGTAAGCATGTTGCAGAATTAATAGATAATGGTGCCACTTTGCAAATGGGAATAGGGAATATACCTAATGCAGTTTTACACAATTTGACAAATCATAAACGTTTAGGAATTCATACAGAAATGTTTTCTGATGGAATTCTTCCGCTAGTTGAACAAGGTATTATTACAGGAGAAGAAAAAGAAATAAAAACAGGAAAAATAGTAACTTGTTTTGCTGTTGGTTCTAAACAATTATATGATTTTATAGATGACAATCCAATAGTACATTTTAAAGAAGCAGGATATACAAATGATACTTCAATTATAAAATTAAATCCGAAAGTTACTGCTATTAATAGTGCGATTGAAATTGATATTACTGGTCAGGTTTGTGCTGATACTATAGGGCAATATCAGTATTCGGGTGTAGGAGGTCAAATGGATTTTATCAGAGGAGCGTCCCTTTCTAAAGAAGGGAAAGCTATTATTGCAATGCCTTCAATTACAACAAAAGGAATTTCTAAAATAACCCCGTTTTTAAAACAAGGAGCAGGGGTAACTACTACCAGAGCTCATGTACACTATGTTGCAACTGAATATGGGGTTGTAAACTTATTCGGTAAAAGTTTAAAACAACGAGCAAAAGCTTTAATATCCATAGCACATCCTAATTTTAGAGAAGAATTAGAAAAAGAAGCTTATAAAAGATTTCATTAGTTTAGGTTGGTTATAGAAACTATATAGTTTCACTTTTTTAAAAGCCTCTTTGTATGTCATATGAGGCTTTTATGTTTTATAAACTGTCCTATAAATAGGGGAATAAAGATGATTTAAATCATATTTTCCTTATATACTCAACGTTATTTTTGTTGCTGTTAAAAATAAAAACAGATGGACATTATAGAGGAGATACAAAGACTAAAAAAGGAAAAAAATGCTGTTATATTGGCACACTATTATCAAGAGCCAGCGATACAAGAAATAGCAGATTATGTAGGAGATAGTTTAGGTTTATCTCAAAAGGCAGCAGAAACGGATGCTGATATAATTGTTTTTGCAGGTGTTCATTTTATGGCTGAAACCGCTAAAATCTTAAATCCTACTAAAAAAGTATTATTACCCGATGTAACCGCCGGGTGTTCTTTAGCAGAATCGTGTCCGTCAGAAGCGTTTGAGGAATTTATAAAAGCATATCCAGATCATACAGTTATAACCTATGTTAATTGTAGTGCAGAGGTAAAAGCGTTAACTGATATAGTTTGTACTTCGTCAAATGCATTAAAAATAGTGGAATCTATTCCAGAAGAAATCCCAATTATTTTTGCTCCTGATAGAAATTTAGGAAAGTATATCATGCAAAAAACAGGAAGAGATATGGTGCTTTGGGACGGAAGCTGTGTGGTACATGAAGCTTTTTCGATAGAAAAACTAATTCAATTGCATAAAAAATATCCTGATTATAAAATTATAGCACACCCAGAATCAGAAGAACATATTTTAAAAACAGCTACTTATGTTGGTTCCACAGCAGGAATGATTAACTATGTTAAAGAGCATACAGATGAAAAATTTATAGTGGCTACCGAGGCAGGAATTTTACATAAAATGCAACAAGAAGTTCCGAATACAGAGTTGATTCCAGCTCCAGCTAAAGATGATAATACTTGTGCCTGTAGTGAATGTGCGTATATGAAAGTAAATACGATACAAAAGTTATATAATTGTCTGTTAAATGAAGCTCCACAGATAGAAGTACCAGAGAAAATACGTAAAAGAGCTTTGATTCCTATTGAACGAATGCTAGAACTTTCTAATTAAAATGATTACTACGGATTATTTAGTTATTGGCTCAGGAGTAGCTGGTTTAACTTTTGCAATTAAAATTGCTGAACATTTTCCCAACAAAAAGATACTGATTGTAACAAAAGGAGATAAAGATGAATCGAATACCAAGTATGCACAAGGAGGTGTAGCTGTGGTGATTGATAATTGTGAAGATTCTTTTCAAAAACACATTCAGGATACGTTAATTGCTGGTGATGGGCTTTGTGATAAAGCTGTTGTAAAGATGGTGGTAAAAGATGGTCCAAAAAGGTTACAGGAGTTGGTGTATTGGGGAGCTAATTTTGATACAAATCTTAATGGAAACTATGATTTAGGGAAGGAAGGAGGGCACTCAGAACATCGGGTGGTACATCATAAAGATATTACTGGGTACGAGATAGAACAAACATTACTAAGGCGTATACAACAACTAGAAAATATAACAGTATTATCGCATCATTTTGTTATAGATTTAATTACACAACATCATGTAAAAGCAGTTAAAGAGAAAGAGTTAGCATGTTATGGAGCGTATGTATTGAATGAAAAGAATGATACAATCAGTACCATACAAGCAACAAATACTTTATTGGCCTCAGGAGGCATAGGTAAGGTTTACGGACATACTACGAACCCAGTAATTGCTACAGGAGATGGAATTGCCATGGCATACAGAGCTAAAGCTCGTATAAGAGATATGGAGTTTATACAATTTCACCCAACAGCATTACACAATGAAGAAGGAGCCTCTTTATTTCTAATCTCTGAAGCTGTTAGAGGTTTTGGAGCTTATTTGCGAAACAAACAAGGGGATAGGTTTATGTTTGATTATGATGAAAGAGCTGAATTGGCATCTAGAGACATTGTATCGCAAAGTATTGATAAAGAGCTAAAAAAATATGGAGATACACACGTATTTTTAGATTGCACCCATTTAAACATCACAGAGTTTAAAAAGCATTTTCCTAATATTTATCAAAAATGTAAGGACTTACAAATTGATATTAGTAAAGATTGGATTCCTGTAGTACCAGCATCACATTATGTATGTGGTGGAATTGAGGTTGATATTTATGGAAGAACAAGTATTAATCACTTGTTTTCTTGTGGTGAATGTTCAAGAACGGGGTTACATGGTGCTAATAGGTTGGCTTCTAATTCTCTTTTAGAAGCGTTGGTATATTCACATAACATTTTTAAATACTTAACAAGTAATCCTGCAGTAAGTCATGAGGTAAAAATTCCCGAATGGATTGACAATGGGACAGAGGTGCCCAATAGAGATATATTAATACAATATAACTTAGAAGAGTTACAATCGCTTATGAGAAATTATGTAGGTATAGTTCGCAGTAATAATGAATTGCAAGAAGCCAAAATAAAACTCGATATTATATACCAAGAAGTGGAAGGGTTATACAAAACTTCTAAAGTAAATACAGCTCTTTGTGAATTACGAAATATGATAAATGTAGCGCATTTAATTATTAATCAATCCTTAGAGCGAAGAGAAAATAAAGGAGGCTATTTTAATATTGATAATAAGTACTGCGATATTGTAGTTAATAGTTATTTGTAACAACTGATAAAAGAAGTATTAAAAAAAACAGCGCAATAAAACTTTCTTATTTATAATTATTTTAGAAGTTTTATTACGCTGTTTTCTATTATAACATCAATTATAAAATGTTCTTTTCTAGTAAAATAGCTTTAGGATGTAAAATGTTATTTTCAAGATGTATATGTGTATGTAAATCTTGTTCAAATTCCTCTAATTTAGCATATAATGCTCTAAACGTATTACAAGCCCCTTCAGGTGGAGTGTAATTATTACTCAATTTAGCTATTTGCTTAAAGATATTACCTGCACTATCGTGTTCATACTCCATCATTTTTATAGGGTTGTTTACGGTTCCAAAAGGAGGAGTCACCTTATTAGTTCCTTCTTTTTTTGCTTGTACAAGCTGTTTTATGTAGGGAAAAAGGATTTGCTCTTCTTTTTGTAAATGGGCTATAAGCTCGTTTGCAACTTCATGAAATAATTGATTAATTTCTATCACTTCAGGATAATGATGCCCATGTACTTTTGCTACTTTATTAACGTATTGTGATATAATAGGTAAGCTTTCTCTTATGTACATATGATGAACATTTTCAATATAAATCATTAAAAAGTCTAATTCCCATTTATCATAATCTTCAATAATATCTTTTATAACATCAACTTCAGCAAGTTCTTTTTCTAAATCTGACTGATTCACCTTGTTTTTTTCACAAGCTCTTTCAACGGTTATTCCTCCACCACAACAAAAATCAATTCCGTATTTTTTAAATATGTGTGCTGTTTTAATGTTCTCAGTTACATATTCCGCGACTGTTTTGTTTTCTGATATTACCATGACTTTTTATTTTTTAGAGGTGAATAGGGTAGGATTTATAGTTACCATCATCCATCCCCAATTGTTAGTATTATCATCTGCATTTCCTTTTAATACTTCCATTCCTTCAGAAGTAAACATTTGAGAGTATCCTGCTTTAAAGCCTATTTCTTTGGTGAATTTGTATGCATAAACTAAATCAACTTCTGTACCTAACTGTTTTGAAACAGTAGCATTGATATCGGAAGCTGCAGAAAAATTATGTATAAATGCTGTTATATTTGATTTTGGGTTTAAAGAAAAGTTTGCCTTTGCATAAATATCGAATAAACCTACACTGTTCATATGATTTCCAACATAGAAGTAATCCATAAAACCGTTGAATTTATGGTTGGTTCCATAAAAAGGAGAAAAGGCTTTGTTTTCATCAGCAGAAGTATTGTAGTCGTTACCACTTTGTAATTCGGCTCCTAAACCAACTTTGGTAGTTTTAGATATCTTATAATTGGCTTCAATACCAAGTAAATAAGCACTTAGGTCTCTATTTAAAGCATCATTTCCAAATTGATAGTATAGATTAGCAGTAATATTTAAATTATCCTTTTTTCCTTTTAAATGTGTACCAACAGTTTGACTGTATTTAAGCCCATTTGGAGTAGACATTCCATTATTCAAGAATAAAAAACTACCAGAAAAATCATTCCAATCTTTATGCAACCATGCATATTGCATTGCTTTATAAGTATTAGGGGTAGTTAAATCTGTACCTGTTAAATTTTCACTAGATTGATTAAAAGCCAAACCAATATCAAACTTAAAATCATTTTTTTGATACTTTAGCATTGCCATATCATGGCTGCGAGCTTGTTGAGCCCAACCTACATTACCAAAAATTCTACTATCATCGTAAATAACCTCTTGACGTCCTAGTTTAACAGAAAAATTAGAGTCTAAGAGTATTTCTCCCCAAGCTTGATGTATACTTAAACCATTATTGTCTGCACTGTTTAGTTGCGGAACATCTCCCCAAACCCTTACATCTTGAAAACTGATATAAAAGTTTAATTTTTCTATGGAGTAACTAGTGTTTAACCGTGTTCTTTGCGAAACAAACATTGCTGGATCTGTATTGTCAGGAAATAATGTTTTAAATCCATGTCTATACTCAGCACGTGGACGTACCTCTGCATCAATTTTTAACTGAGCAAATGTTGTAGTAATAGCAAAAAGAAATAATGCTGTAGTAATTCTATATGTTCTCATAAAATTGTGTATTTCGTATTTTTACACAAATTACAGAGGTTCTTGCTTTAAAAAAGATGATAAAAATCATCCTTTATTAAAAAAGAGATAAAAACATCTTTTTTGTAAGTAATGTAAGTAAATAACTACTAATCAAATTAAAAGAACACATAAATGAATGATAAAATATTGACTTGGAAAGATGTTATTTATTTTGCAGTAAATGAAAATCCAATACCAGACAGTAGAGTAGAAAAGACTCCAGAAGAATGGAAAGCGGTTTTAACACCTGAACAGTTTAAAATTACAAGACAAAAAGGAACAGAACGTCCTAATTCTGGAGAATTGTGTAGTGTGTATGATGCTGGTAAATACAAATGTGTGTGTTGCGGTACACCATTATTTGATTCTTCTATCAAATTTAGCTCAGGTACAGGTTGGCCAAGTTTTACACAACCTATTAAAGAAAATGCTATTAAGTATGAAAAAGACACTACTTTTGGAATGGTGCGAGTAGAAGTGATGTGCAATACATGCGATGCTCATTTAGGACACGTGTTTCCTGATGGACCTGAACCTAGTGGATTACGTTATTGTATTAACTCAGCATCTATGGTTTTAGATACTGAATAAAATGTGTGAAATAAATGACAAAGAATAATAAAGAAGTATTAACTGTCGGTGGTGGTTGTTTTTGGTGTGTTGAAGCAGTCTTTAATCAAATAGAAGGAGTAGAAAAAGTAGTATCAGGATATATGGGAGGAACCGTTCCAGGAACACCAACCTATAGAGAAGTGTGTTCTGGATTAACAGGACATGCAGAAGTAATTCAAGTAACCTATAATCCTGATATTATAAGCTTTGAAGAGTTGTTAATAATTTTTATGACAAGTCATGATCCTACAACTTTAAATAGACAAGGAGCCGATGTAGGTACTCAATATCGATCAGTTATTTTTTATCATACTGATGAACAACGAGCAATAGCAGAGAAAGTAATAGAGGAATTAAAGCCTTATTTTGAAGAAACTATTGTAACTGAAGTAAGTGCTGCTTCAACATTTCATGCAGCAGAAGACTATCATCAAAACTACTATGAAAATAATAAGGAACAAATGTATTGTGCAGTAGTAATTTCGCCTAAGTTGTCTAAACTTAGAAAAATGTACGCAAATAAGTTAAAATCTGAAAATTAGAACTAAACGTGTTAGACTTTACCATAAAAGATATTTTTAATAAAGAATTGCCTGCGGATCCTGTTCAAGAGAACGCTCGAAGACAGGTTACTGAAGCTTGTTTTTCATTTGTAACACCTAAAAAGACATCCAATCCAAAGATGTTACATGTTTCAGATGAAATGGCGAAGTCGTTAGGACTTTCGGTAGAAAAAATAGCTTCAGAAGAATTTAAAAATGTTTTTACAGGAAACGAAGTACATTCCAATACCTCTCCTTACGCGATGTGTTATGGAGGACATCAGTTTGGACATTGGGCAGGTCAATTAGGAGATGGTAGGGCAATTAATTTGTTTGAAGTTCTTCACGATAACAAAAGATGGACTTTACAATTAAAAGGAGCTGGAGAAACTCCATATTCACGAACAGCAGACGGATTAGCAGTATTACGTTCTTCTATTCGCGAATATTTGTGTAGTGAGGCGATGTATCATTTGGGAGTTCCTACTACGAGGGCATTATCGTTGGCATTGTCGGGAGACCAAGTGTTACGAGACGTGATGTACGACGGAAATACTGCCTATGAAAAAGGAGCAATTGTATGTAGAACTGCCGAATCTTTTTTACGCTTTGGAAACTATCAGATTTTAGCAGCCAGAAGAGATGTAAAAACCTTGAAAATACTGGTAGATTATACCATTAAACATCACTTTTCTCATTTAGGAATACCTTCAAAAGAAACGTATATTTCCTTTTTTAAGGAAGTTACAGACCGTAGTTTAGAAATGGTAATTCATTGGCA
Source organism: Tenacibaculum sp. (assembly GCF_050290165.1). Lineage (GTDB taxonomy): Bacteria > Bacteroidota > Bacteroidia > Flavobacteriales > Flavobacteriaceae > Polaribacter. The sequence continues at coordinate 15,225 of NZ_JBNKHD010000016.1, forward strand.
ACGTGTTGGGTTTGTACATGGAGTAATGAATACAGATAATATGTCTATTCTAGGTCTTACAATTGATTATGGACCTTATGGATGGTTAGAAGGTTATGACCATGGTTGGACGCCTAATACAACCGATAATACTCACAAACGTTATCGATATGGTACACAACCTGAGATTGTTTTGTGGAATTTGTATCAGTTAGCAAATACGTTATACCTTTTAATTGAAGAAGCGGAACCCTTAGAAGCTATTTTGGAATATTATCAAGAAAAGTTTCCTGAGGTTTACATGCAAATGATGCGAGAAAAATTAGGACTTTTTTCCTCAAAGGAAACAGATGAAAAATTGGTTTCAGACTTAGAAGAGGTACTCCAAAAATCAGAAACGGATATGACTATTTTTTTCAGATTGTTAGCAAATATCTCAAAAAAAGATACTGTCCAAAATGCCATCAAAAAAATAGAAAAAGCATTTTATACACCTTCAGAAATTGTTGATGAACTCAAATTATCTTGGGAAAATTGGTTTCAAAATTACTTGGAAAGATTGGAAGATGAAACTATTTCAGATGAAGATAAAAAGACAAAAATGAATGCTGTAAATCCGAAATATGTGCTTCGAAATTATATGGCTCAATTGGCAATTGATGATGCAGATAAAGGAAATTATACGCTTTTAAATGAGTTATATGAGCTGTTAAAAAATCCGTATGACGAGCAACCAAAACACGAAAAATGGTTTAGAAAACGACCAGAATGGGCTCGAAATAAGGTAGGATGTTCTATGTTATCCTGTAGTTCTTAGTGTATTTTTAATATTCAATTAATTGTTTAAATGAAAGATTTTAAAAATCTGGCTTTTAATTGTTTGTAATTTTATTTTATAGTACATTTAAACATTTGTTGTAATAAAAAATGTAAAAAAATTTGGATATTACATTTTTATAATTGAATATTTGTGCTCGTAAAAGTTCAAACACTTATTGACGATGTTATCAAGAAAGGTGGAGGGATTAGACCCTATGAAGCCTTAGCAACCCTTTGTGCAAACAAAGAAGGTGCTAAATTCTACCAGAGTGCAAAACTCGAGGATAGATAACCTAAAAGAAGTTTCAATAAAAACTACTGAGACTTCTTGTAATTTCTTAATAACATTTTTCTAGTAAGCAACATCTAAAAATAGATGTGTTTTGGCTTTTGGTTTAATTTTTATTAACTCAAAAACAAGAAAAATGAGTACACAAAAATTCGCAACAAATGCGTTGCACGCAGGTCACGATGTAACACAAACAAGTGGAACTAGAGCAGTTCCAATTTATCAAACTACGTCGTATGTTTTTAACGATGCAGAACATGCAGCAAATTTATTTTCGTTAAAAGAACTCGGGTTTATTTACACCCGATTAAATAATCCCACGAATCAAATTTTGCAAGATCGTTTGGCTGCTTTAGAAGGTGGTATTGGAGCTGTAGTTTTTGCTTCAGGTACTGCTGCTATTTCGACTGGATTGTTAACCTTATTAAAAGCAGGAGACCATATTGTCGCTTCTAGTAGTTTGTATGGTGGAACCTACAATTTATTAAATGTCACTTTACCAAGATTAGGAATCACTACTACGTTTGTAGATGCATCAAACCCAGATAGTTTTGCAGAAGCTGTACAAGAAAACACAAGAGCTTTTTTTGTAGAATCATTAGGAAATCCTAAGTTAGATGTGTTGGATTTAAAAGCCATATCTGCACATGCTAAAAAAGCAGAAGTGCCTTTTATTGTAGATAATACAGTGGCTACACCAGCATTATTAAACCCGATAGAACATGGAGCCGATATTGTAATTCACTCGTTAACAAAATACATTGGTGGACAAGGAAACTCATTAGGAGGAGCAATTATTGATGCAGGAACCTTTAACTGGGCAAATGGAAAGTTTCCTGAGTTTACAGAACCTTCAGCAGGATATCACGGATTGGTATACTATGAAGCTTTAGGAGCTGCATCGTATACGTTTAAACTGATTTTAGAAGGATTACGTGATTTTGGTGGCGCTTTAAGTCCAACAAATGCTTTTAACATTATTCAAGGATTAGAAACCTTAGAAGTACGAATTCAAAAGCATAGTGATAATGCATTGAAACTAGCAAAGTGGTTGCAAGAACAAGATGAAGTTGCTTGGGTAAACTATCCAGGTTTAGAAGGAAATACATACAAAACTTTAGCTGATGAATACTTACCAAAAGGTCAAAGTGGATTGGTAACCTTTGGTGTTAAAGGGGGCTACGAAGCAGCTAAAACTATTGCAGACAACACAAAACTCTTTTCATTATTAGCCAATATTGGAGATACTAAATCTTTAATTATCCATCCAGCGAGTACTACACACCAACAATTGAGTGATGAAGCGCAAGAAAGTACGGGAGTAACGAAAGACTTAATTCGTTTATCAGTTGGTTTGGAAAACATTGAAGATTTAAAAACCGATTTACAAGAAGCATTTGCTAAAATTTCTAAAGAAGTATTAGCATAATAAAACAAGCTACCAATTCTGAATTTACTTCAGGATAACATTAAACAATATCGGTAATGAAAAGTGATTTACAGCACATACATATTCTTAGTTATACCACAATAAGCGGTACGCAATTCGATACAATTCCGTTAAGCTACCAAGTTTTTGGAAAAACATTGGGTACCGCTCCTGTAGTACTTATTAACCATGCACTAACAGGAAACAGCAATGTTGCAGGAACTAATGGTTGGTGGCAAGATTTAATAGGAGATAACAAGGTTATAGACACTAAAGAATATACCATTTTGTGCTTTAACATACCAGGAAATGGGTATGACGATTTTTTAATTGATGATTATAAAAGTTTTGAAGCACGTGATATTGCAAACATTTTTCTACAAGGGCTAGAACAACTCAACATAACACAATTATTTGCGTTGATAGGAGGATCTTTAGGTGGTGGAATAGCATGGGAAATGGCTGTGTTGAATCCGAAAATTACCGAGCATTTAATTCCAGTAGCAACCGATTGGAAATCGACCGATTGGTTGATAGCGAATTGTCAAATACAAGAGCAATTTTTAATCAATTCTAGCAATCCTGTACACGATGCACGCATGCACGCAATGTTGTGTTATAGAACACCAGAGTCGTTTAAAAAACGTTTTCAGCGTTCGAAAAATGAAGAATCCACGCTTTTTAATGTAGAGAGTTGGTTGTTACATCATGGAAAAAAGTTACAAGAACGCTATCAATTAGCTTCTTACAAATTGATGAATCAGTTATTAAAAACCATTGATGTAACAAAAGGAAGAGAAGGGCTGGATGTATTGGAAACCATCGAAGCAGACATCCATATTGTTGGCGTAGATTCTGATTTGTTTTTTACTGCGGAAGAAAACAGAGAAACACACAAACAACTAGCATCTGCTCATGCGAATGTAACCTACAATGAAATTAATTCAGATCATGGGCATGATGCTTTCTTAATAGAATACAAGCAATTAGAAAAAATTATTGAACCGATATTCAATCAAAAATCAACAAATAAAAGAATGAAAATTTTAAAGTTTGGCGGAAAATCTTTGTCGAATGAAGGGATACAAAATGTAGTATCTATCATAGAGCAAAAAATTAATGAAGGAGAAAAGATAGCAGTGGTGGTATCAGCAAGAGGAAATGCCACAGATGAGTTAGAAGAACTCTTAGAAAGAGCCGCTAAAAATGAAGCTTTTAAAGAACAATTAGAAGCGTTTCGATTTGAGCAAACCAAATTAACTCCGTTGGTAGATTTTTCTACGGAATTTAATCGCTTAGAAAAGTTGTTTGAAGGGGTACATTTGTTAGGGGATTATAGCCAAAAGATAAAAGATGAAGTGTTGGCACAAGGTGAGTTGTTATCGATAAAAACGGTAACCGACTTGTTACAACAAAAAGGGATCAATGCACTAGCTACGGATTCGAGAGCGTTGTTGAAAACAGATGAAACTGTTGGGAAAGGACAATCAATTGTAGAGGTATCTAAAGAAAATGTGTTAAATCATTTTAAGCAGCATAACGGAACAACGGTTAATGTAGTAGCTGGCTTTATAGCATCAAACCTAAAAAACGAAACCACTACGTTGGGTAGAAATGGGAGTAATTACACAGCCTCGTTATTAGCGAACTATTTGGATGCTGAAGAGTTACAAAACTATACACATGTAGATGGAATCTTCACTGCCAATCCTGATTTGGTAGCAGATGCTAAGAAGATAGAAGTATTGTCATTTTCAGAGGCAAATGAATTGGCAAATTTCGGAGCGAATATCTTACATGCTAAAACCATTATTCCATTATTAGAGAAGAACATCAATCTTCGAATTTTAAATACTTTCAATCCTAATGATAATGGTACGTTGATTACAGCAAAATCAACTTTAAAAGGAATCAAATCCTTATCGGTTTTAGACAAGGTTGCTTTAATCAATTTTGAAGGAAGAGGCTTGTTAGGTAAAGTAGGAGTGGATGCACGTATCTTTAAAGCATTGAGCAATCACGGAATTAGTGTAAGTATCATTTCACAAGGTTCTTCTGAAAGAGGTATTGGTTTAGTAGTTGATAAATCGAATGCTACATCAGCTGTAAAAGCCTTAGAACAAGAGTTTGAAAATGATATACAAACGAAAGATGTCAATCAGATTTCGATTCAAGATGAAGTATCGGTAATTTCAATAATTGGTCAAGATTTAAGTGAGTTTCACCACCCATACAACGCTTTAATTAAGAACCAAATAGTTCCATTATTGTTTAACAATACCATTACAGGTAAAAATGTGAGCTTGGTAGTGAAGAAAGAGCAATTACACAAGGCGTTGAATGTTATTCATGGTCAAGTATTTGGAGTCGCTAAAAAGATTAACATCGCTGTTTTTGGTAAAGGTTTGGTAGGAGGAACGTTAATAGAGCAGGTTTTAGAAAACACAAAATCAATTTTAGAAAGACGCAAAATTCAATTAAACATTTTTGCGATTGCTAATTCAAAAAAAGTGTTTTTAGAAAAAAATGGAGTTGGAACTAATTGGTCGAAGGAGCTAGAGAAAAATGAAGAAAATCAGGATATAGCTAACAGTGTAATCAACTATGCGAAAGAGCATCACTTAGAGAATTTAATCGCAGTAGATAATACAGCTAGCTTAGATTTTATAGAGAATTACATTCCATTAGTCAATGCTGGATTCGACTTAGTTTCTTCTAACAAAATAGCAAATACAGTTTCGTATGATTTTTATAAAAAACTGCGCACAACCTTAGATAAAAATAAAAAGAGTTATCTCTATGAAACCAATGTTGGTGCAGGTTTACCATTGATTGATACGATTAAACTATTACACGATTCAGGAGAGAATATCACGAGAATTCGAGGTGTATTCTCAGGATCTTTAAGTTATTTGTTTAATAAGTTTTCTGCGGAAGATGTACCATTTTCAACAGTGTTACAAGAAGCCATTGATAAAGGATTTACAGAACCAGATCCTCGTGAAGATTTATGTGGAAATGATGTTGCCAGAAAGTTGTTGATTTTAGCTCGTGAATTGGATTTAGAAAATGAATTTGAGGATATTCAAATTGAAAACCTAATTCCATCAGCATTTAGAGAAATATCTTCTGACGAATTTTTATCAAGTTTAGAGAAGCTAGATACTACATTCCAACAACAAAAAGAGGCACAGGAAGAAAGTCATGTATTACGATATATTGGTGATTTGCATGGTGACTTACAACAGTCGAAAGGAGAATTGGATGTAAAATTAGTATCTGTACCAGAGAATTCACCCTTAGGAAGTTTAAAAGGTTCTGATGCCATTTTTGAAATTTATACGGAGTCTTATGGAGAACAACCTATTGTCATTCAAGGAGCAGGAGCAGGATCTAAAGTTACTGCAAGAGGCGTATTTGGAGACATTTTACGATTAGCAAAGAATAATAACTAGAATTAAGAACCCAGAAAATAGAGCAGAGAGAAAAGATATAAAGAGCTAAGACCCAAAAATCTTGATTCTTTTATCTGACAGCGAAGCGATCTAACATCTAAAAAAATAACATGAATCAACATTTCGAAACCCAAGCCATACGAACGCAAACAGAGCGTACTCAATTTTCAGAACATTCAACACCACTGTATTTAACATCAAGTTTTGTGTTTGATGATGCTGAAGATATGCGAGCATCTTTTGCTGAAGAAAAGGAGAAGAATTTATACAGTAGATTCTCAAATCCGAATACCACAGAATTTGTCGATAAAATAGTAACAATGGAAGGAGCAGAAGCAGGGTATGCTTTTGCAACAGGTATGGCAGCGGTGTTTTCTACTTTTGGAGCTTTGTTAAATGCGGGAGATCATATCGTGTCATGTCGTTCTGTTTTCGGGTCAACTCATACCTTGTTTACAAAGTATTTACCTAAATGGAATATAGACACAAGTTATTTTAAAATTACAGAAGTAGCTAAGATTGAAAGTTTGATTCAGCCGAATACAAAAATATTGTATGCAGAAACTCCAACCAATCCAGCAGTTGATATTTTAGATTTAGAGTTGTTAGGAAGCATTGCAAAGAAACATAATTTATTATTGGTGATAGATAATTGCTTTGCAACTCCATATTTACAGAATCCAATCAAATTTGGAGCAGATTTGGTAATTCACTCTGCAACGAAGCTGATAGATGGTCAAGGTCGTGTTTTAGGCGGTGTTGCAGTAGGAAAAGAAGAGTTGATAAGGGAGATTTATTTGTTTTCAAGAAATACAGGTCCTGCAATGTCACCATTCAATGCCTGGGTATTGTCTAAGAGCGTAGAAACTTTATCGATACGAGTGGAAAAGCATTGTGAAAATGCGTTGAAAGTAGCACAGTTTTTAGAAGAACACCCAAAAGTGAATTTGGTAAAGTATCCTTTTTTAACATCGCATCCACAGTATGAAATAGCAAAAAAGCAAATGCGATTGGGAGGAAACATTGTCGCTTTTGAAGTAAAAGGAGGAATTGAAGCTGGGCGCAAATTTTTGAATACTATAAAAGTATGCTCATTATCAGCAAATTTAGGAGATACACGAACGATTGTAACACACCCAGCATCAACCACTCATAGCAAATTAAGTGAAGAAGATCGTTTAGAAGTTGGAATTACAGACGGACTGGTACGATGTTCAGTAGGACTAGAAAATGTAGAAGATATAATTTACGATTTAAATCAAGCATTAAATAATTAGGAAGTAAAGCATATATTTGTGATATGCTTTCTAAGAAAACAAAATACGGAATTAAGGCACTTACTTTCATTGCAAGGCAAGAAAAAGGCACTATGGTACAAATCGCTACGATATCTGATAGTGAAAATATTTCGCATAAATTTCTAGAAAGCATATTACTTACCTTACGAAAATCAGGACTTTTAGGCGCCAAAAAAGGAAAGGGTGGAGGCTATTATTTGCTAAAGCCTGCGAACGAAATTAAAATGACTGATGTTATTAGAACACTCGAAGGTCCTATAGCTATGGTACCATGTGTTAGTTTGAATTATTACGAAAAATGTGATGACTGTCCAGATGAGGATGCCTGTTCAGTACACAAACTAATGATTCAAGTAAGAGATAATACGCTACAAGTACTTCGTGATAACACACTTGCAGATTTAGTGTAGTATTAACAAAATGTAAACTCTTGTTATTTTTTAAATTTCTCCTTGGAGAATTAAAATGAGTATGTATATTTGTCGACTTAAAACCTAGTATTCCGATAGGGTAAAGGTATTTTAAAATGATTGCAGAACAAATAATAGAAAATAAAGCGAATTATAGAGACGATAAACTTTCTGAAAAACCAGTAAGAAGCATTGTAAAATCAATAAGTTGGAGAGTAGTTGGAACTATTGACACGGTATTAATTTCATGGATAGTTACAGGTCAAATAAAAACAGCCTTTTCAATTGGAGCTATAGAATTGATCACTAAAATGCTATTGTATTTTTTTCATGAAAGAGTTTGGAACAGTATAAAATGGGGCAAAAAATGAGTATAGAAATAATGAATTTAGAATCGGTAAACGCAGAATTAAAAAATAAATCTCCAAAAGAGATTATTGTTTGGGCATTATTACAAGCTAATAAGGCAGTAGTAACCACGAATTTTCGTCCTTATGAAAGTGCCATTTTACACGCTGTATCGTCAGTTAAAAAGAATATAGAAGTTATTTGGTGCGATACAGGTTATAACACTCCTCAAACGTATAAGCATGCAGAAGAGTTAATCGATAAATTAGGTTTAAATATTCAATTATATGTGCCTAAACAAACGGTAGCACATAGGAACATTACTCTTGGATTACCAACAATAGATGATCCTAAGCATGCAGAGTTTACTGAGCAAGTAAAGTTAGAGCCTTTCAAAAGAGCAATGAGTGAGCATAAACCAGATGTTTGGTTTACCAACTTAAGAAAAGGACAGACTGCCTTTAGAGATAGCATTGATATTGTTTCAAAAAGTAAAGATGGTGTGTTAAAAGTAAGTCCGTTTTACCATTGGTCAGACGAAGAGCTAGATGCCTATTTACAAGAACATCAATTACCAAACGAGCTTAAATACTTTGATCCTACTAAGGTAGAAAGTAATAGAGAATGTGGTTTACATATTTAAAGAACATGATTATGAATACAGAAGTTATACAAGTAGGAGCTTTAGAAAGTGAAGCCATATATATATTAAGAGAAGTCGTCGCACAATTTGAAAAACCAGTGTTGCTGTTCTCAGGGGGAAAAGACAGTATAACACTGGTGCGACTGGCTCAAAAAGCTTTTTATCCAGCAAAAATTCCATTCCCTTTATTACATATCGATACGGGACATAATTTTCCAGAGACTATTGAATTTAGAGATCGATTGGTAGAAGAGTTAGGAGTAGAGTTAATCGTAAGAGAAGTACAAGATAATATTGATGCTGGTAAAGTAAAAGAAGAAACAGGAAAGTACGCGAGCCGAAACATGCTACAAACCGAAACGTTATTAGATGCCATTGAAGAATTTGGTTTCGATGCGTGTATCGGTGGTGCGCGTAGAGATGAAGAGAAGGCTAGAGCTAAAGAACGTATTTTCTCAGTGCGAGACGATTTTGGACAATGGGATGAAAAAAATCAACGACCAGAGTTGTTCGACATGTTGAACGGAAGAATTGATTTAGGGCAAAATGTACGTGTTTTCCCAATTTCTAACTGGACAGAATTAGATGTTTGGTCGTATATACAACAAGAACAAATTGAAATTCCATCCATCTATTTTGCTCACAAAAGAGCCACTTTTGTTAGAGACGGATTGATTTGGTCGGCAAATGATGAAGTAGTGTATAGAGAAAAGGAAGAAGAAGTACGCGAACGTATGGTTCGATTTAGAACCGTAGGAGATATGAGCTGTACCGCTGCCGTATTATCTGATGCAATCGATATTGATACGGTGGTAGATGAAATTAGAGAATCTACCATATCAGAAAGAGGTGCAAGGATTGATGATAAACGATCTGAAGCTGCAATGGAAAAACGCAAACAACAAGGATATTTTTAAAAAGGTATCAGCAATAAGCCTTAAAAAAGACATAAAATATGAACGTAGTAAAAATAGCAACAGCAGGAAGTGTAGATGATGGAAAGAGTACACTAATAGGGCGCATTTTATACGATACAAAGTCATTAACACAAGATAAATTAGAAGCTATAGAAGAGAAAAGTAAGCAACGCGGATTTGATTACTTGGATTTTTCTTTAGCAACAGATGGTTTGGTAGCAGAACGTGAACAAGGAATAACCATTGATGTAGCTCATATTTATTTTTCAACTCCTAAAACGAGTTTTATCATAGCCGATACTCCTGGTCATATAGAATATACCAGAAACATGGTTACTGGGGCATCTAACTCGCAAGCTTCTATCATATTGGTAGACGCAAGAAACGGTGTAGTAGAGCAAACCTACCGTCATTTCTTTATCAATAATTTATTGAGAGTGAAAGATGTAGTGGTAGCCGTGAATAAAATGGATTTGGTAGATTTTTCAGAAGAAAAGTTCAATCAAATCAAAGGAGAAATAGAGTATTTATCACAAAAAAGTGCCTATAAAAATCAAAACATCACGTTTATACCACTTTCAGCATTACACGGAGATAACGTAGTAGAATCTTCAGAAAAAATGTCTTGGTATCAAGGAGATACTTTATTGAGTCACTTAGAGAATTTAGAACCAGAAGATATTCAAGAAGAGTCAAAGGCACGTTTTCCTGTGCAAACGGTTATTCGACCTAAAACAGATGAATACCATGATTTTAGAGGATATGCTGGAAAATTATACGGAGGAGATTTAGCAGTAGGTGATGCAGTAACCGTATTACCATCAGCAACAAAATCTACGATAAAGAGCATTCAGTTTTTTGATAAAGAATATGCAAGAGCAAAGCGAGGAAGTTCGATAAACATCACTTTAGAAGATGATGTAAATGTGAGCAGAGGAGATATGTTGGTAAAAGAAGGAGAAGAACCATTCGTAGTAAAGCAATTAGAGGCTACGATTTGTTGGATGGACAAAACTCCGCTGCAAGCTTCAGAAAAATATTATATCAAACATGGAGTAAACGATGTACAAGCGAAGATAACAGAGTTAAAAACAATCATTCGTACCGATTTTTCTGGAGTAGAAGAAGCGCCTGCTAAGTTATCATTAAACGAAATAGGCGAAGTAAGTTTAAAAGTAAGTAAGTCTTTGTTTGTTGATTCATATGAAGAAAATAAGGCAAATGGAGCATTTATCATTATCAACCCTAAGACGAATAATACGTCAGGAGTTGGTTTTATCAAGTACTAAAATTTAAAAGTTATGGCAATAATTATTACAGATGAGTGCATCAACTGTGGGGCATGTGAACCAGAATGTCCAAATACAGCCATTTATGAAGGAGCAAGTGACTGGAAATATAGCGAAGGAACTTCTTTACAAGGAAATGTAACCTTATTGGATGGAACTTCGGTAAATGCAGATGAAGAGAATGCACCGGTATCAGATGAGTATTATTTTATAGTACCTGATAAATGTACCGAGTGTAAAGGGTTTCATGATGAGCCACAATGTGCGGCAGTATGTCCAGTAGATTGTTGCGTGCCAGATGATGCACATGTAGAAACAGAAGAACAATTGTTAGCAAAGCAAAAGTTCTTACATAACGAATAACAACGCTTTTATAAGCAAACAATTATTAAAAAACCACATGCAAAGTTTTAGATCAGAAATAGAAAATCCTGTTGTAGAAAAGGATATCCTAGAGTTAGAACGTAAGATACGTTTGTTTAACGAAGGAAAAATAGATGAAGAACGTTTTAGAAGCTTACGTTTAGCAAGGGGAATTTACGGTCAACGCCAATTTGGAGTACAAATGATTCGTATCAAGTTACCCTATGGTAAAGTTACGAGTGAACAGTTGCATAGAATAGCGAATGTTTCTGACGAATATTCTCGTGGTCGTTTACACATTACGACACGTCAAGATATTCAAATTCACCACGTAAGTTTAGACAGAACTCCTGAGTTATGGGCGCAGTTAGAGAAAGACGATATTACGTTACGAGAAGCATGTGGTAATGCCGTACGTAATGTAACGGCTTCAGAAACTGCGGGGATTGATTCGAAAGAACCGTTTGATGTAACACCGTATGCACATGCTACTTTTCAGTTTTTCTTACGCAATCCAATCTGTCAAGAAATGGGAAGAAAGTTCAAAATGTCTTTTTCGGCATCAGAAGAGGATACTGCGTTGAGTTTTATCCACGATTTAGGGTTTATTGCTAAAACGAAAACAGTAGATGGTAAAGTGGTAAAAGGTTTTAAAGTGTTGTTAGCTGGTGGATTAGGTTCACAACCGCGTCATGCAGATGTAATTTATGAGTTTTTAGAGGCGGAGTTGTTAATTCCTACTATTGAAGGTGTATTACGCGTGTTTGATCGTTACGGAGAGCGTGTAAAAAGAGCCAAAGCTCGTTTAAAATTCTTAGTGAAGGATTTAGGAGTGGATGCCTTTTTAGAACTAGTAGCTGCTGAAAGAAACGCATTGGCTTATAAAACTTATCCAATTAATACTGCTGATTTTGAGCAAGACATTGTTTTTGAAACCAACGAGGTTCCTTCAGTAGTGATAGAAGATGAAGAGGCATATCAAAACTGGAAAGAAACCAATGTAATTCAGCAAAAGCAAGAAGGATTGTATGCGATAGGGATTAAAGTTTTGTTAGGAGATTTTTATACTGATAAAGCACGTTTGTTGGCAGATTTAATCAAGAAATATGGAGCGAATGAGTTACGTTTTACCTTACGTCAAAACATCTTGATTCGTCACGTGAGAGCAGCGTTTTTACCTTTTTTCTATACAGAATTACAAAAGTTAGGCTTTGCAGAGGTAGGATATAACAGTTTAAACGATATCACAGCATGTCCTGGAACCGACACGTGTAATTTAGGTATTGCTAGTAGTACAGGAATTGCAGCAGAGTTAGAACGTGTGTTAAAAGCTGAATATCCACAGTATGTAAATAACAAAGACATCACTATCAAAATTAGTGGATGTATGAATGCTTGTGGACAACACAACATGGCACACATTGGTTTTCAAGGAATGTCAATAAAAGTAGGAAAGTTATTAGCACCTGCTTTACAAGTATTAGTTGGAGGAGGAGTTTTAGGTGGCGGAAATGGTCGTTTTGCAGATAAGTTGATTAAAATCCCAAGTAAAAGAGGACCAGAATCTTTACGAATCTTATTAAACGACTTCGAAAGCCATAAACAAGCAACAGAGGATTTCTTAAGCTATTATGATAGACAAGGAAAGAACTATTTCTATGAGTTATTGAAAGAATTATCAGACACCACCAATTTAACAGAAGATGATTTTATTGATTGGGGACACGATAAAAATTATGTAAAAGCCATAGGAGTAGGGGAATGTGCTGGAGTTGTAATTGATTTGGTAGCCACTTTATTATTTGAAAGTGAAGAAAAGTTAGATAATGCAACACAGGCTTATAACAACCAACAGTGGTCAGACAGTATTTATCACTCGTATGCCGCAATGATAAATACAGCCAAAGCATTGTTAATGGCCGAAGGAGCAAAAACCAATACACAAGCAGAGATCATCACCAATTTTGATGAAACCTTTGTAGCAACAAATAAAATAGAATTATCAAGTTCATTCTCAGAATTGATTTATCAAATTAACAAGAATGAACCTACGGAAGCTTTTACAAAAGCATATTTAGAAACTGCAACAGTATTTTATAAAACAGTAGATGTTTATAGAAAGGCAGCCGTAGAAAGTTAAAAAGGAGAGTCCAATGAAAAATCAACCGAAATTAACCGTAGTAGGTGCAGGACCAGGAGATGCTGATTTAATCACCTTAAAAGCCATCAAAGCATTAGAACAAGCAGATGTGGTATTGTACGATGCATTGGTGAATAACGAACTGTTAGGATATGTGAATCCGAATGCAGAATTAATTTTTGTAGGAAAACGTAGAGGATGCTATCGATATCAACAAGAACAAATCAATGAGTTGATTGTTGCTAGAGGATTTTCTCACGGACATGTAGTACGTTTAAAAGGAGGTGACCCTTTCATTTTTGGTAGAGGGGCAGAAGAAATGGAGTATGCAGCAAAACACGGATTAGAGGTTGCTGTAGTGCCAGGTATTTCTTCATCGTTAGCGGTACCAGCGTATCAGAATATTCCGTTGACAAAAAGAGGCAGTTCAGAAAGCTTTTGGGTAATTACAGGAACCACTAAACAACACCAATTATCAAACGATGTTGCCTTAGCAGCAAAATCGAGTGCAACGGTTGTTATTTTAATGGGAATGGGCAAACTTTCAGAAATTATTCAGCTTTTTAAAGCAGAAGGAAAGAATGAATTACCAGTAGCCATTATTCAAAACGGAACGACTCCTGAAGAAAAAATAGGAATTGGTACCGTAGATACTATAGAAGAAGTAGTGGCTAAAAATAACTTGAGTAACCCTGCTATTATTCTGTTAGGAGATGTGGTAAATCACAGAAAACAATTGTTACAAGTGCAACAAGAAGTAGCTTTAAAAGAGGTGGTATAATGGAAGAAAGAAATAATTTATATCCAATTTTTTTAAAGACTAAAGAATTGGAAGTGCTAATTGTAGGAGGAGGGTTTGTAGCAGAAGAAAAACTACGATTTTTATTAAAATCGAGTCCAGATGCAAAGGTAACAATGGTCGCTCCTTTTTTTAGAGATGAAACTGTTAAAGTAGCTCAAAAAGGTAAGGTGAGCATGATAGTAGATAGTTATAACGATACGTATTTACAAGAAAAACATTTGGTGATTGCAACTACAGATGTTCCAGAGGTAAATATGCAGGTGTATAAAGATTGTAGAAACCAAAATACCTTGGTGAATGTAGCTGATAATCCACCGTATTGTGATTTTTATATGGGCGGAATAGTTACCAAAGGAAATGTAAAAGTAGCTATTTCAACCAATGGTAAATCACCCACGACTGCTAAGAGATTACGTCAGTTTTTTGAGGAAGTGATTCCAGATGACATCAATCAATTAGTACAAAATTTAAATAGTTACAGAAAAACCATCAAAGGAAACTTTGAACAAAAAGTAGAAACATTAAATAAGCTAACAGAGAGCTTGGTAAAGTAACGTCATTGCGAACAAAGTGAAGCAATCTGTTAGTCGACAAACAGATTACTTCGTATTCCAATTCATTGGAATTCTCGTAATGACAAAATAAAGGGAACATGATACAAACAGATATATTAATTATTGGAGCGGGTCCAACAGGACTATTTACAGTTTTTGAAGCAGGATTATTAAAACTACGTTGTCATTTAATTGATGCCTTACCGCAACCAGGTGGGCAGTGTTCAGAAATTTATCCGAAGAAACCTATTTATGATATTCCTGCATATCCAGAGATTTTAGCAGGAGATTTAACCAAGAACCTGATGGAACAAATCAAACAATTTGAACCAGGGTTTACCTTAGGAGAGCGTGCGGATACTATTGAAAAGCAAGATGACGGAACGTTTATTGTAACTACCAATAAAGGAACCAAACACCAAGCACCTGTGGTAGCTATTGCAGGAGGGTTAGGAAGTTTTGAACCACGTAAGCCTATCATTCCAAACATTATTGATTTTGAAGATAAGGGAGTGGAGTACATGATTAAAGAACCAGAACTGTATCGTGATAAAGATGTAGTAATCGCAGGTGGAGGAGATTCTGCTTTAGATTGGTCTATTTTCTTAACAGACGTGGCTAAATCAGTAACCTTGATTCATCGAAGAAACGAGTTTAGAGGTGCGTTGGATTCTGTAGAAAAAGTTCAAGAATTAAAGAATTTAGGAAAAATCAATTTGATAACGCCTGCTGAGGTAAAAGCAGTATTAGGAAAAGAGCACGTAACTGGGGTGGTAGTAGAGGAAACAGGTAAAGAACCATTCATCATTGATACAGATCATTTCATTCCGCTATTTGGATTGGCACCAAAGTTAGGACCGATTGCCAATTGGGGATTAGAGATTGAGAAGAATGCCATTAAAGTAAATAATGCGTTAGACTATCAAACGAATGTAGAAGGTATTTATGCCATTGGTGATGTGAATACCTATCCAGGAAAATTAAAATTGATTTTATGTGGATTCCACGAAGCAACGTTAATGTGTCAGAGTGCTTACAAGCGTATTCATCCAGATAAAAAATATGTGATGAAGTATACAACAGTAGGAGGGGTAGATGGTTTTGATGGAACGCGAAAAGAAGCACCAAAAGCAGTAGTAAAAGCAATTGAGTAAAAGAATTTTAGGATGAAAGTAGTTAGGAGTTGGCATATAGGTTTGTTGTAATTATTTGTTTCAAGTAATTACCCTCTTCATCGATAAACCTTGTAATAGTTTTCCTAACTACTGATTCCTGTAAGAAATTGTAAAAATGGATAGTCAAGATATTACGATAAAAATAACAGACCGCGATGGTGTAATGCATGAGGTAGTTGCTCCGACAGATATGGCAATGAACTTAATGGAAGTGGTTCGTTCTTACGAACTTGCTCCAGAAGGAACTATTGGGATTTGTGGAGGAATGGCAATGTGTGCCTCTTGTCAATGTTATATAAAATCAAATCATGAATTGCCAGAGATGAATGACGATGAAGACGCAATGTTAGCAGAAGCTTTTCATGTAGAAGAAAATAGTCGTTTAGGGTGTCAAATTCACATAACTCCTGAATTAGAAGGGTTAGAAATAGAGTTAGCGCCTGAAAGTTAGTTATTTTTGTAATAAAAAATAGTAAATGCAATTCAAACAGTACGATTTATCATTAAAAGATGATGTAGAAGTTTTTACCAAACAATTATTTTATGCATTGTTTAGCGATGTATGCCAAGAAAAGGCAAATCATTTAAAAGAAAAGTTTGTAAAAATTTTAAATGGCTTAGCTATTGAAGATGCTTTGGAAGTATGGGCAGCATATCAACAAACGTTTTGCGAAATACGAGAAAAGTTAGATTTAGATGCCAAAGCATTTGAAAAGACAGATCCTGCCTGTAAAAGCTTAGGAGAAGTGTATTTAGCCTATCCGGGGTTTCATGCCATTGCCGTATATCGATTGAGTCATGAATTGTACAAAATGGAAGTTCCTATTTTACCAAGAATGATGAGCGAATATGCACATGGATTAACGGGAACTGATATTCACCCAGGAGCAACCATTGGCGATTCGTTTTTTATAGATCACGCTACGGGAATTGTCATAGGTGAAACCACGATTATTAAAGAGAACGTAAAAATATACCAAGGAGTCACTTTAGGAGGAATTCAAGTAAAAAAAGAATTGGCATCCACTAAAAGACATCCAACTATTGAAAGTAATGTAACCATTTATGCCAACGCCACTATCTTAGGGGGAGATGTAGTGATAGGTAGTGATAGTATTATTGGCGCTAATGTTTGCGTAATTACTTCTGTACCTGAAGGATCTATTGTAACCTATGAGTCAGAAAATAAAATAACCACTAGAAAATCCTATGTTAAATGATGTAGGTATAAAATTAACCATGAAAACTAAAACGATAATAGATACTATAGGGAATACGCCACTAATTGAAGTTTCCAACATTCTTCAAAAAGAAGGGGTGAAGCTATTGCTAAAATTAGAAGGAGATAACCCTGGCGGAAGTGTAAAAGATAGAGCCGCTTACAATATGATAGCTGAGGCTATCAAGAGAAAAAATATTCGTCCAGGAGATTATTTAGTAGAAGCTACTAGTGGAAACACAGGAATTGCATTAGCGCTCATGGCTAAAATATTAGGTGTAAACATGGTATTGGTAATGCCTGAAAATTCTACCGAAGAACGTGTAAAAACGATGCGAGCTTACGGAGCTGAGGTTATTTTAACAGATGCAGAAAAAGGAATTGAAGGTTCTAGAGATGTTGCCTTAGAACTACGTTATAAAAAAGGCTATTTTATGCTGAATCAGTTTGAAAATACCGATAACTGGAAGGCACACTATAAAACCACAGGTCCGGAAATTTGGAACGATACCGAAGGAGAAGTAACACATTTTGTCTCAGCGATGGGAACTACAGGAACCATTATGGGAGTTTCTACCTATTTGAAAGAACAAAATCCTGAGGTACAAATTATTGGAGCGCAACCTAAAGACGGAGCTAAAATTCCAGGAATTCGTAAGTGGACACCAGCTTATCAACCAAAATTCTTTAATAAAAGTAAGGTAGATCAAGTGGTTGAACTAGACGAAAACGATGCTAAAAATATGACGAGAAGGCTAGCACAAGAAGAAGGTGTTTTTGCAGGAATGAGTAGTGGAGGAGCGGTACATGCAGCATTAGAAATAGCCCAAACGATTGATAAAGGAGTGATTGTGGCAGTAATTTGTGACAGAGGAGACCGCTATTTATCTTCGGATTTGTTTCAATAAATAACCTTTACTTATTTTATAATATAGAAATTCCCGCTAAGGCGGGAATAGGAGTAAATAATTTTCATTTTTTGATTTATTTGGTAACGGTTTAGTGCATGAGTAGTAGCGGATTTCAAGCCACTAAACCGTAAGATGTCAAGATACTTAATTAAATGCGAAAACGGTTTAAGTATGCACTTAAACCGTTATTGCTTATACACAATGTTAGCTGTAGCCTTTTTATTTCAACTTCTCAAATTTCTGCTCAAGTCCAATTAACCATTTTTCACGTTTCTCTTTCGAGACCTGCTTCACTTGGTTGAAACTTATCCATTTTCTGTTTTTGAAACCGATTTTCCAAAAAGTTCCCATAACCATTGCCTTTTTAATGGCGTTTCCGAAAAGCAACCAATACAGCCAATTTGGTGTATTCATCGTTGTAATCATTGTCACGCCTTTTAAATTTTCCCAAAGAGGTTTCATTCGAGTATTTTCCCTGTTTGTATAATCGTATGCAACTCCGGGAAAAATCACTTTGTCCACAAATCCTTTGGTTAGTGCAGGCATTAGTTCCCACCATATTGGAAAAATGAAAATTAAATGGTCTGCATTTTTTATTCTTTGGCTGTATTCCAAAACTTTTGGATCAATCGTTTTTTTGTCTCGAAAACCTTTTAAATCTCCTGCTGTCATTATAGGATTAAAATTGTCGTTATCCAAGTGAATTAAATCTACTTCATGATTTACTTTCTTTAGTCCGTTGGTTACGGAATTGAGAATTGCATTGCAGAAACTTCTCTGATAGGGATGATTGAAAACTATTACTACTTTCATTTTTGTATCATTTAAAATTATGGTACAAAATTGGGTCGTTAGAAAACGGCAGACGATAACAATTGTAAATAAATGCTTTTATTGTCGGTTTCGTATTCGGCTCAAAGAAACGGATGTAATGCCCAAAAATGAAGCGATGTAATGTTGCGGGACTCTCAAAATTATTTCGGGATTGGTTTTCATTAATTCGGCATAACGCCTTTCTGGATTGTGTTTTATGCGTGACAAAAATAGTTTTTGGTAAAGTACCAATCGCTGAAATGTAAATTCTTCAACTTGTGTTTTTATGATCTCAGAGTTTTCTAATATAAATTGAAAATCTTTTTTTGTAATAGAATGAATTATGGAAGGTTCGATACTTTCAATCGTAAACATACTCAGTTGGTCTCCCAAAAAACTCTCGATTGACGAAACAAATTCGTTCTCGAAAAAGAATTGAAAAGTAATGTCTTTACCGTTGTTGTTGAAACAAAGACGCAAACAACCTTTCTCAATAAAGAATGCTTTTTTAGATTTTTCGTCTTCGTTTAATAAAATGGTTTTTGCAGGAATTTCTTGTCGCTGGAAAAGGTTTTCAAATTTTGTCCATTCAGAAAATTGATTTTTAAAAATTCCCATTTCTTTTGTTTTGTTGTGGCGGTCGCTTTGGTCGGGTTAAAGCTAACGTTTTTGTATATGAAAAGTAGCGGGTTTTACTAACGGACTTTTCGTTTTGGAGCTGCCTTAAATTTATAAAATTCATTTTCGATTAAGCACTTAAACCGCTATTTTTTATATACGGTGTTGTGTGCTGGTTTATTTATCTTTTTATTTCCTATTCGGATTAGTAGCCCAAACTTCGGCACTAGGTATGAAGCCAATATCACTTAAGGATAGCATTGCTAAAATAGTATGAGCTATTTCAGAAGGTTTAAGTTTATAAGTTGTGTTTTTCAATTCTAAGCCCGCTTTTTCAATAAAATCTGTTACTACTTCGCTAGGGTTTACTTGAGCTACTCTAATATTATGAGGGCGTAATTCTGCTCGCCAACATTCAGTTAAACCTGTTACTGCAAATTTGCTTGCTACGTAAGCAGAGCCAGTTTGAAAACCTCTAACAGCAGCAGTAGAACCTATATTTATAATATTTCCGTATTGTGACTTTATAAAATGTTTTGCAGCTTCTCTCCCTGCTAAAAACAAACCTTTGGTATTTACTTCCCATTGGTTTTGAAAATCCTTTAACGTGGTTTCTGTTAAAGGTGTAAGCGAGCCAATTCCTGCATTATTGATAAGTACATTTATAGTTCCCATACTTTTTATAGCAAAATCAAAAAGCGCTTTAATGTCTTCTTCTTTTGTAACATCTGCAACGAAACCTAAAGTGTCTAATTCTTTTATGGCTTTTTGAAGTTTAGCATCATTTCTACCAGAAATAACCACTTGTGCACCATGTTTCTTTAAAACTTTTGCTGTCTCATAACCAATACCACTTGTAGCACCTGTTATGATTACTTTTGCATCATTAATTTTCATAATATTTTATTTTAAAATTACATTTGAGTATCTGCATATATGGGATGTGGCATTGGGATATCCTCTTTTTTTTCTCCAATCATCTCGCGAATATCAATTTCAATACCTTTAGAAATGGTAGTAATAGGAACATCATTTCCTATGCCTTCAAAAGGATTTTCAGAAACATCACCAATTCTTTCCATGATAAAAAATATCCATGAAATAATTATGCTAAATGGAATTGTTAACCAAACAAAATTTTCGGCTATAAATTTATTAAAAGAGTTATTTTCTAAATGGTTTTCTAGAAGTGATTGCCCAATCAAATCAAACTCATTCATCAAACCAAAAGGCAACAAAAAAATAAAAATCCAAACAAAATAAAGATTTAATGTTGCAAATTGTCTTGGATATGGAAAGTTCTTAATTCTTTCAGCTTTTCCTTGTAAAGCAAAAAGTTCACCTATCATATTTTTGAATTCCATATGTCTAAAATCCTCAATTAATCCGTCCATTTTTAATTGCCTAAAATGTTTTGATTGAAGATTCAAACATGCATTCTGTTTACTTGTCATGTTAAGTATGTAATTCAACTCTTCATCAGAGACATATCCATTAAGTTCTTCCTTTAAAGTAGATTCATATTCTTTCACTCTTATTTGTTTCATATACTCTTGGTCTGACTTATTTGTTACAGATGTTTCCCAAGGTTTTTTAGTTCTTAGGGAATGTCTGAGCGATGTCATCCAAGCAATATGTCGATGGATTATAATCTTTTTAATCTCATAAAATTCATCTTCTGATAGTTTGTTTTTGGCATGTTCATTTGTGATGAAATCATTTACCATCGTAGCGAGCAACCTAGATGCATTAACAATACCTCCATAAATAATCCTAGCTTCCCAAAGTCGACCATATGAAGCATTATTTTTAAAACCAATTATAAAAGCAAGTGCTGTACCAACTAAGCTAATCGGTAACCAAGGAAGGTGAAGCCATTTCCATCCTAAAATGTCATATAAAATTACTGGAATTAAAGACACAAATAAGAAAAAGAAAATATATCTTCTTGTCCAACTTAACATTGTAGTCAATGAATAATTTTTCTTGATATACATAATTGATTTTTTATTTTAAAAAATTATATCACGGTTTCAAATGCTGGATCTTTTAAAACTAAATCTTTACCATTTTCAATAATTCCAACTATTTTATCACTTTTAAATAATGCATACGCATATTGAGCTAAAATTTCTGGTGATAAATAATCCTGTCCCATTTTAGGTTTATTACCTTCCTGTATATTTATATTATTTGCTAAATCAAAGAATTCTGTTGCTGTCCCAGCTGGAGCCAAAACCTTTGCCCTCATTGGTTTATTTTCCATGCTCAAGTTTTTTGATACTCCTTCAGTAAATGAAGAAACAAAAAACTTTGTTGCACAATAGGGAGTTGCTGTTGGATACATTTTATAGCCACCAGTAGAAGCAATGTTTATCAAAGTAGCATTTGTGTCTTTATAATCTCTTAAATAATTTAGAGAAATTTGAGTTAAAGCATGAATATTAAGGTTTAACATTGAATTAATTTTATCAAGGTTAACTTCCCATGCATTAGCAAAATCTCCAAAACCTGCGTTATTGATAACTACATCAATATCAAATTCTTTACAATCATCATATAATTTTTGACCGGAATTGAGTTCAGATAAATCAAAAACTTTTACTATAACATTAATATTATATTCACTTTCTAATTCAGATTTAAGTTTCATTAATCTGTCCTTTCTTCGTGCAACAATTATTAAATTATGTTGATTTTTCGCAAATTCTATTGCAATTGACCTCCCGATTCCGGAACTTGCTCCTGTTATTAAAGTATATTTCATATTTTAATTATTAATGACATATTCATTTAAATGTTTTTCATATCTCTTGAAATCTTCCTCTATAGTTGGGTTTTTCCAAACATCGTAACAAACAAAAGTTGGAAGTGCTGTCATCCCCAAAAACCTGAAGTTCATGTGTTGAGGGAAAAATAAATCGTCTACAGACTTTCCTTGAAACAAATACTCTTCTTCATTATTAAAGGCGCCTTCTGGTGCGTTAAACGTTAACGAAAGCATATATTTTGAATCTTTTAAGCTTCCACCAGTTCCGTAATTTATTTGTGGGTCTTCTTCATTTCTACCATCGTATAAACACAGTTTGCCTGTCATTCCTGAAGTAAAAACTTCATCCATATATTTTTTATAACCCCAAGTTATTCCCATCCAATTAACAGGTGTTTGCAACACTATTATATCTGCCCAAATGTGCTTGTCAACTTCCTCTTCAATAGCATAATCTTCCGATACAATCGTGGTTTTTACTTCAAAATTATTTGCTTCAAATTGTTGTTTTGCTTTTTCAACAAGGGATGCGTTAAGTTTGCCTTCTGAAAAAGGGTTAGGTTGGAAACCATTTATAATTAATACGTTTTTCATTGTAATCTACTTTATTAATACAAGGTAAAAGTAGAATACACGTTAACTGAAAGTACAATACATATTACTGTAAGAATGAAACATTTTACTTTTTTCTAAACTTAGAAGGTGTAAAACCTGTTTTGTTCTTGAAAAAGCGAGTGAAATATGTTGGATAATCAAATCCTAAACTATATCCTATTTCACTAATATTCAAATTAGAGTTAGCCAATTTAATTTTAGCTACTATTATTATTTGATCATGTATATGGTCTAATGGAGAGCGTCCTGTGAAGTGTTTAATTACATCACCGAAATAATTAGAAGATAAATTTACTTTTTCAGCAAAATAACTAACAGATGGTAATTTATAATTTTCATATTCTTCATTAAAATAGTCTTTTAAATCTTTTTTAAACTTAGAGACAATGTCATTATAAATTACTTGTCTAGTTTCAAATTGTCTTTTGTAAAATGTATGTATGTAAGATAAAATTAATTTAGAATATGATAGTAAAATCTCTTCAGAATAATCTATTTTAGAGAACTCATTATAGGCTTTTTCAAAGATATCTGTCAATAAATCTTCTTCCTCTTGATTAAGGAACAATGCTTCGTGTTTGTCATATCCAGAAAAATTATAGGCTCTGGCATAATCATTAAAAATTTTTTTATTTATTAATATATGATAGCCTTTCCATGGTTTTTTTAAATTCCATTCTGCAATTGTATCGGGTGCATCAAAATAAGCAAAAGAATATCTTCCATCATATAGAGTTTTTCCAAAGTCTTCTACAGATTCAAAATTTGTTTTTAATGCTAAAAAATAAAAATCTATTATAATAGGTTGAGAAGATAAAAGTAAATTATTATGTTCTTCATATTTAGTAATATGAATCATGTCACTTTTATAATTTTCTATATTGAAATACTTAAGAAAAGAAGCTATTTTAAACTTTGGAATCAAGATGAATAATTTTTACAAAGTTATAAATTGAAGATTTTAAACAATTATAGATTTTAAGGAAATGATGAAACAAATTACTTTTTTGTAAAACTTGCACACAACTAATTTATATACAGAATAAAATTACTATTATATTCCTTTTATGGCAGGATAGGCAGAAGTTTTTAGCAAATTTATTTTTTTATTTAAGTTTCTAATATAAATAAAAAATCACACAAAATACAGTGATCAAAAGAGTGATTGCTAACGACAAACACCTTATTTCTTTTCATCCCAATGAAACTTATGTATAATTCGGTGAATGATAGGACTTATTAATATCCCCAAAGAAACTATAAATACCAAACCAGCGTAAAGTCCATAGATACCAGCAAAAATATGTCCGTTTTGAGAACTAGGCTTTTCAATAAGTCCTAAGCCCGATAACATGATAGAGGAATGTAAAAAAGATTCACTCAACGTTAATTTTTCAAAAGTTGTAAACCCCAACATCCCAATTAACAAAGAAAAGAGAATTAGTAATAAAATACCCCCAAAGTGTTTTAACAGCCTGATGTAAAACCTTTTTTTGTTAATAGGAGCTTCAGTTCTTTTTTCGTACATGGTTTATGTTGCTGTTTTATTTTTCCGAAAGTTCTTTAAGTTTATTCAACGCTTTATCCCAAGTCGCATTAAAATAATCAATGTAGTCTTCCGCTGTATCGCATTCTACGGTTACTGTAGTGATTCCGTTATGCTCGTGAAATGAATAATTTTCCAAACAACCTGCCCATTTTTCAATTTCAGGACCTTCGGTAATTTCATTTTCACCGTCTAACATTCCGTTATGACGAATGGAAATAAACTGAAATGGAATATTGTCTACAATTTCAGAGACCATTCCACCTTTTTTACCATTTTCATCCGTTCCTACAAAATAGATTTTACTTCCCTTTTCCCAGCTTCCTTCATAAGTAGAGGTAGGGTTAAATTCGGCTGTCCATTGCTGGTAAGTTTCAATACCAATCATTGTATTGTACACCTTTTTAGCAGAGGCGTTAATGTCTTTTTTAAATTGTAGCTTTTTCATGATATATATTGGTTAAAGTTGTGTTTTTATCTTTAGAATATATTAGGTAGTTATTTTTTATTTGTAATATTCAATTTGTCTTTCCAAAACCATATTTAAAACACCATTTGAACTTCTTTTTTTGGTAATCCAATTTCCATTTTTATCGTAAACATATTCAAAAGACGTTTGGTGGGTTTGCTCATCTTTTTCATTATACCAATTTTGTAGGATTAAATTATTCATTTTATCATATTCAGAGACAAATTTTTTGTAACTACCATTAGGTTTGAACATAAATTGAATATTTTCATTTCCGTCTTTATCATAAGAATATGTTCTTCTCTCACTTAAGCTTCCATCGGGTCTGTATGTAAACTCTTCAATTTTTTTATTTTCAAGATTGTATTTGTCGACATATTTCCAACCCTTTCCATTTTCAGTACTTTTTAATAATGTTTCAATATTGTTTCCATTACTGTCATACTTGTTTGATTCTATATTAGTTAAATTGTTTTGAGAGTCATAAGTTTTGACCTCAATCATATTATTGTCAGAATCGTATTCGTAAGTCGAATAATTTTTTATTTCATTCAATGAGTTTTTTTTCATTGCTTTTATGATGTTTCCTTTTTCATTCCTTAGGTAGATTGTTTTTTCGAAAAGGGAACCATCTTTTTCATATCGTCCATTTTCTATTTCTTTTTCATTTTTGTCAAATGCCATAATTACATATGAAAAAATGTTAGAATTGAAAATATTTTCACGGCTTTTTAACTCACCATTCTTCGCTATATAAAGGATTTCTTTAACCTTTTTCATTTTTGGTTTGAGATTATCTGAAGCCGATTGAGCGATAAGATTTGTTCCAGAATGAATAATTAAAATTCCAAGTAGTAATATGTATTTCATTGTTTTATTTATATGTTACAGTTATATAATGTTGCTGTTGTACATTTTTATTTTCAATCCATTTTATTTACATATGAAAGTGTAATTCCTATCACAATCCCAGGAATAATTAGAGCCATTATATTCCAAACTCCCATTATTAATAAGACTACTTGATTCAAAGTAACAAATCCAGTATATGTATATGCAGCCCATTTTTTCATTTTCCAAAATCCAAGCATACAAGCTAATCCTATTATAGCTGAAAGACCTAAGTAAGGAGGGTACCAACTGCCTATTTGTCTAGCGGTATCAGAAAAAATCATAGGAATTGCAAAAACTGCTCCTATAAAACCGATTACACAAACTATTGTAATAACAATAGGTCTTTTTTTACTATCAACTCTATTGTTCATTTGATCTAAAATTTCCTGTTGTTCCATTTATTTAATTTTTATTAGATTAATTAAATGTTTGGTGTAAAAATGCATTAAAACACATTTTTACACTGTATTGTGAGCAGTTTTTATTCTAGCATTTCAATTATTTCTTTATTTTCTCTTGCTTTAGCTAGCGATAATGCAGTATGTCCTTCTGCTTCAATTTCTTTTTTAGCCCCATTGCGCAATAATTCTTTAACGATTTCAATGTGTCCCATTTCGGCAGCTCGATGTAATGCAGTAAATCCTCTATTATCTTGTTTGTTAACATCCGCTTTATTATTAATTAACATTTTTAGGTGTTCCATTTGATTTGATTGAACCGCATTCATTATAGGAGTTGCACCTTCAACCGATTCAATGTTTGGGTTTGCTCCATTTTTTAAAAGAAACTCAAGAATATCAGTTTTATTTCCAAGGCACCATTGAAGTGTTGAAAGTCCGTCACCTGCTAATGAATTAATATTTGCTCCTTTCTCTAATTCTTCTTTAATTTTATCTAATTCACCTCTTGCAATGGCAATATGCAATAATGAATGACTTCTAATTTTTGATTCTGTCGAATAAGTAATTGATTTTTCAAAATGCCCAAATTGAGCCATATTCCCAAAACTTGAAAAAGCCCATAAACCTGCATTATCTGTATTTTCTTTTAATTCAATCGGAATTGGAGCTGGGACAGTTTCTTTCAAAATATGACTGTGAATCAAAAACTTTAAAACTGATTCGGTGAATTCCTTCGTCTCATTATCTGTAAATTCACCGTTTATTTTTGTTACATTTAATTGGCTATTTTCTTCTGTAGTCTCAGCTACTACAAAAACTTCTCTTAACCAACTTCGAATAAAAAGCAACTTATTTTGGTGAAAATATATTGCCCATTTATTTTCCATTGATGATGGAATAAACAAAACACCATTTTCTAATGTTGAATCAATAGGAAAAGAAAGATTTGATTCGATTGATTTATTTGATTTTGGATTTTGATTTAAAAATATCAGTCCATCTTCTTGATTATACGAAATGGCATTTGAAGCCATTTTTGGGTCTTTCGATGAAGAAAGCATAGTTTGTGAAATTGGTCTTAAATCCAATAATTCAATATTCCAAGGATTTTGATTCGGTTGTATCCAACTCAAATCATATTGATTTTTCTTTTCTTCCTTATTTTCGGATTTATTATTTTTTTCTTTTCCAAAAAAATTGTTCCAAAATGTCATTTTTGATTGATTTTTCTTTTTTTACAATGAATGCTTAAGGTTTCGATTATGAGTAGGCGAGAACAAGCAATTACTTATAGTCATTATTGTGCAACCTTATTATTTTGCTTTTGTCAGTGCCATCTTCATAGCAAGTCCAGTCAATACTGAAGCCATAAACCATTTTTGAACTCTCAACCAGATAGGTTTTTTAGAGAACCAAGATGCCATTTTAGCCGCAAAAATAACAATCAATAGGTTTACTGTGAAACTTATAATTATTTGAACTATTCCTAATTGAAAACTCTGACTTAAAATAGAACCATTTTCAGGTTTTATGAATTGCGGAAAAAATGAAAGATAAAATACAGCCATTTTAGGATTTAGAACATTAGTCATAAGTCCTATATTGAAAAGTTTGATAGGCTTGTCGGGCTTTAAATTCTGTTTTGCAAAGATTTTATTTCCAGATTTGATTGAATTATACGCTAAGTACAGAAGATAACCAACACCAAGGAATTTTACCACAACAAAAGCATAGGGAATCGCAAAAAATATTGCAGTTAAACCGAATGAAACCATAAGGATGTGAAATAGAAAACCACACATTACACCAAAAAGAGATATTATTCCAGCATTTTTACCTTGGGATAGAGATCTTGAAATCAAGTAAATCATATTTGGTCCTGGCGAAAGCACCATTATTAAGGCTGCTAATCCAAATAAAAATAAGTCGTTAAGTGGTATCATATGGTTTTGATTTTAATTAAGGTTTCAAAATATTGTACAACGTTTTTATTAAACGTCTGTTGCAATTGTTTTGGGTGTATATTATTGAGGGTATACACTTTATACATAGTTGTGTGTTTTTATTTTAAATAAACCACTCCAAATTTTTCTTCAATTAAATCCAAGTCAATATTTCCAGATTTAACTTGTTTACTTGTTTCTGCCATAAAATCTTCAGCCCAATCTCCAGGAAAAATATAACTTATAAGTCGAACATCTGAATCTCCTATATTTTTCATAAAATGTGAAGTTCCTCTTGGACAATGTATGGTATCTCCAGCTCCAACTTGAACTATTTTGTCACCAATTTTAGCTTCAAGTTTTCCCGTTATTATATGAAAAGTTTGGTCTTCCCATTTATGATAATGATCAGGAACAAACCCTTCTGGCTCTATTATACCATCAGAAATTATGTATTCAGAATTGGTTTCCTCTTTACTGACGACTATGCCAGTATATTCTTTGTCTGTCATCCAATATTTTTTCCCTTCTCCAAATTTTCTGATAATGGTTAGTTTTTTTGAAGATTTTATTCGCTCATTCATATTTTGAGTTTTTAATGACATACAACGTGTTTGTATAAAATTTCGTGGTTTAAGCACCTAATTTAGCAAATACAAACCAAATAGAAAATCCGTGAAGATTTTAAAAAGTAGGCGAGAACAAGCAATTGTTTATAGCCATTGTTGTCAGTAGTTTTTAATTCAGTCGTTTGTTAAATATTTTCTGTTCTTTATTTATTTCAAATCCGATTTTCTCGTAAAATTTATGACTTTCCGTTCTTATCACATTGCATCTTACTCTGACTTTTCTGCAATTTTTGAATTCAGCCCATTCTATTACTTTATCCACTAATTTTTTACCGATTCCGTTTTTTCGAAAATTATCACTAACAACTAAACCTCCTATTTCTACAAAAAAATCAGATTCTACTCTCATTGAATAAAATCCGTGAATCCAACCAACTACTTTTTCATTTTGGGTTGCAACGTAAATACAATTCTCTGGATGCTCTGCAATTTTTTTCAGTCGATTTTGAATTTCTGCATTTACTGCCTCATAACCTAATTGATTTGAAAGTTCGGTTATTGATTCCGAATCTTTTATTTCTGCATTTCTAATTATAATTTCCATTTCGGTTTTTTTTCAATTACTGGAAACGGTCTTATGACGGTTTAAGACCATAAACTCTTCAACTTTGACCATAGTTTATTTTTGTTATTATCGTTTGTTTTAGAAGTTCTTCTACCATTATTTTTATACCTTGTTGTGCGTAGGCTTTCTTCTCCCAATTCTATTTTTGGATTATAAACCTCTACTTTAACTTTATCTCTGTCAGTTACAACAATTCCTTTCTGATTTGGCCAATTAGAATTCACATATTCAAATTTTCCAATTTTTATCATTTTTTCTAAAATTCTCAAGCCATCTGCATAATCACAATATATTGGAACGGGTAAAGGCTGATATTCTTTAGTCGACTTAATAAATCCAGTAAAAAAATAAGGGTCAAGTTGTCCGAATTCCAATCCGTAAGTCAGAGGAATTTCAATTCGTTGTCCAGTTTTATTATTGGTTAATCCGCAATGTATTCCGTGAAATGCGTATTTCCATCCGTTCATTTCTCCAACTGACTTATATCCAAACTTTTCAGTATGACCTAAAGTATTCATTGGATAATTAGGGTCAATTTTCACATTATGTTTTTCGGCGAATTCATTTATTAGTTCATTTGCTAAATTCCGATAATCTTTCGCGCATTTTTCAAAGAAACCTTGGTGTTCCTCAATTTCTTTGTCAGTAATTAACTTGACAATATTTATTTCTGGTTCAATTGTATGAACGGCAATACGAAATTCAGGATGTTCAAATTTCCATTGTTTTCCAATTTTTTCTCTTTTGAGTTTAATTTTATTGGTAAAAACAATTTTCCATTCAATTCCTCTATCAAGTGATTTAATGGATTTAAAGTTTGGGATGTCATCCAAACTATTACAAACTTGTATTTTTGATATTAAGTCCAATGTTTTTTTAAGCTTGTGCACAACGGTTCGTATAACAGTCAGTTATCGGTTTAGTTTACTTTATTTTTCGGTTTGGCACTGACGTTAGTAATTTCGAGTGGATTCGGGCATAGTCAAATCCGCCGTAATTGTGGTTATACATTGTTGTGAGCAGTTTTTATTTATTTCCAATAATTGATGTTTTATTTCCTTCTACTTGAATGACTTGGGTATTGCTAATGGGAATTAGTTCAATTTGATTTTTGTATTGATTAAGAATTTGCTCTACAGAGTTTTTAAAAGGTTCGTTTGTATGATGCGGTAAAGTGTAAAAGTTAACAATATTTAATGCATTATCGTCTGTTAAGTCTTTTGCTTTTGTTTTATCATCCATTTTCTCTATGTATTTTATGTTTTTCGACATAATTATAGAACCTGCGGAAGCTCCTATGTAAACTTTCCCTTTCTCAATTTCAGAAATTATAATTTTATCAGCTCCTGATTTTTTGAGTTCTTGAAGTAAATAAAATGTGTTTCCTCCAGATACGTAGATAAAATCATTTTTTTCAATCGTTTCTTTTACTGCTTTTCGAGAAGCAGTTGAAACCTCTAGCTCTTTTACTATTAGTCCAAGTTTTTCAAATGCTTTTCTATCGTTTTCTACGTAGCCTTTATATTCTTCAGGAATGCTTGCAGTCGGAATAAAAGTAATTGTTTTATCTTTTATTTTTTCACCTAAAAAAGGTTCTAAAAATTCTGCAACATCAACAAATGAAGATGATAAAAAAAGTTTATTCATTAGTATTATTTCTTAACTTTTAGTTTTTGAATTGTCGTTTCTCAAATTGCCTACAACATATTTGTATATGATTTTTTTGCGGGAAAAGGACGCGAGTCATTTTCCGACGTTGCGGAAAGATAATTAATAAGATTGAATTTCCGTTGAGGAAATTCAGCCGCAATTAATTATACACGGTGTTGTAAGTAGTTTTTCATTTCAACTTACTATCTTTTATTTTTATTCCAATTATTTTTCCAGTCAAATCAGTTTCGATTTCTCTAATGATTTTTTGAGGATATTTAGGAGCTTCATAAAAAGTATCTTGATAATTAGAACTAAAAAGTTCATTTAACTTGAAGTTATAGATTGAATCATCTGAGTTCAATAATTCAACTCCAAAGTCATCTCCAATTCTTCCAAGATTTGATTTGTTTTTTTTATTTAAAATTAAGAAGGTTTCTACAAAATTTAATCCTCTATCAAATGTAAAAATTGTATCATTTCTTTTCCCAATATAAATAGAATCATAGAAAGACAAATTCAGTTTGTAAAATTCTAAGTCTTTATAAAATCTTACATCTTTTATTTTTTCAAGAGTATCTATTTTAAATTCAAAATGTGTTAATTCTCCGTTTTGATTTTCAGCTTTTGAAAAGTGAAAACTGTATTTTAATCCGTTTGAGAATGATTCAATATTTTTTTCAGTTTTTATTTCTTTTTTACAAGAAGTTAAAATTCCAAATATTAATATTAGAATTAGGTTTTTCATAGGCTTTCACTAATTATTTACAAAGGTTTGGTTATGCGCAGTGTGGGATTGAAAAGACGAAACTTTCAATCTTGCACAAACGGTAACCAAAGCTGCGTTTTGTGTTTTTAAATTTATTCAACAAAACGTCAAAGCGAAGCTTTGACGGGCTAAAAGCACCGACCTTTCGATTATCTCGTCAATCCGCATTGCGTATAGATGTTGTTGTAGCACGTTTTTATTTTTTTCTTTCTTATTTCCATGTCATAGTCACTGTTAAAATTCCGAGAACTGCAAACATTGGAAATGCAATCAAAGTCAGTCGAAAATAAGTTCGGTAATATGAGAGACTTGTTTTTATGTCATCCGATATATTTTCAATTTTTTTTCGGTGTTGTAAAAGTGCAAATATGTCAACTGTCTGCTTGAATTGATTGTCATGGAAGCTAATCTTTAAATCTTTCAGTTCAGGTTTGTGTTCAGTTATTAGTTTTTTACTCAAGTTCATCCAAGTGTTCCAAAACCTAAATCCGTGAAATCCAAAGCCCAAAAGCCCCCAAACAACAGGGATATAATTTCTTGTCGGTGGACTGAGCGTCAATATCAAAAGAACACAACCAACTAAAAGAGTCAGAAAGAAAATGTTATGTTGCTTTTCGGTCATTTTTTTAATGTGCTGCAACTAGTTTATATACAGAATAAAATTACTAGTATACTCCTTTTTTGGTAGGATAAGCAGGAGTTTTAAGCAATTTTATTCTTCTTTTTTCAAGTGTCTAATATAAAACAAAATAAAAAAACCGTACAAAAATGTACGGTAGTAATATTGTGCTCTAAATATGGTAATTACTGATGCTCTATAAAAAGATTCTCCATAGGTTTTCTCACTTTGCTTGTATTTTGAGAATTATCTTGCTCTGAACGATAACCAACAGCAGCAATTACAGCGGCATTTAAACCTAATTTATCCAAGCCTAATATTTTGTTATAAGCGTTCGTATCAAACCCCTCCATAGGGCAAGCATCTATTTTAAGTTCTGAGCAAGCATTTAGCAAGTTCCCCAAAGCAAGGTAAGTTTGGTTAGAAGTCCATTGGTTTTTCTCATTCAAAGTTCTACTGTTAACATCGGTTTTAATAAAATCAGAATATCCTTTAAAATCTGAAATATCAACCTGTTCTATTTGAGATTTTAATGAAAAATAAGCATCTATATCTTCATCGGTAACTTTTACACAGTTACAAAACACAAATACATGAGAAGCATCAGTAATTTGACTTTGTCCGTAAGAAACAGCTTTTAGTCGTTCTTTTATGGTACTGTCTTCTATAATCAAAATTTTATACAATTGAAGACCATAAGAAGAAGGTGATAATTGAATCGCTCTTTTTAAAAGTTCTATATGCTGTGCTGAAACTTTTTTAGAAGAATCAAATTTTTTAGTAGCATACCGCCACTCAAGGTTGTCTATTAAAGTCATACTATTATTGTTTATGAATACAACAAATGTAAAAGGGGAGTAGCTATAAAGCCTTTACCTATGTTGATTCAGCAGTTTTTTACATAAAATAGCGGTTTGAAATGGAATCCAAACCGCTATTGTTTATACATGTTGTTGTTTAGTACTTACGAGACTTTTTTAATCTTTTAAAATGCTTCACCATTTTTCCAAAATCTTTTTCTTTTTTCCTTTTTTCAGCTACAGTAGCCTCAAAATGCTCTTTTTCTTTTTCCATTTTTAAATAGTTTTGGTAAGACAATGCATCAATCTCTCCAATTTCAACGGCTTTAATAACCGCACAATCAATTTCTATAGTATGCGTACAATCTTTAAACTTGCAATGTTTAGAATGTTCAAAAATTATTTCGAATGTTTTTTCTAAACCATACGATGTATCAGTGATTCCAACTTCTCTCATTCCAGGATTGTCAATTAAAATTCCACCATCATCAAGAATTATGAGTTCGCGATGAGTGGTGGTGTGCTGACCTTTTTTAGAAAAAAGACTCACATTTTTAGTAATCATGAATTGTTTGTTTGCCAGTGTGTTTACAAGTGTTGATTTACCAACCCCAGAGGAACCTAAAAGACAATAGGTTTTGCCTTTTAATATCACTTCTTTTAGTGTTTCATAACCTTGTTTAGAGGCATTACTGATGGCAAATATGGGTACATTGTTGATTCTTTTTTTTAGGGTAGCGATCAATTCATTTAACAGTATTTCGCTTATCAGATCAATTTTATTCAGGATAATAATTGGTTGAACGTTTGAGGTGTTACAAATTGTAAGATATCTTTCGATTCTATTAATACTGAAATCTCTATCAACTGCCTGCATAATAAAGGCGTAATCTATATTTGTCGCAATTATTTGTAAATCGCCAAATTGACCAACTGCCTTTCTTGAAATAATTGAATTTCGAGGCAGTACCTTATGGATTATTGAGCTATATGAATCGTAAATTACTAGGGCAACCCAGTCTCCCACAGCAGGGAAATCTTCACGAGTATTTGCCGTATATCTTAAGTTTCCTGTAATTTCTGCATCAAATTCGCCTTTTTCTGTTTTAACAACATATCGTTCCTTATGCTCCGAAATAATTCTTCCTATTTCAAAACCTTCTAGGTTATGTTCAATCTTTAGTTTATCTATGTTATCGTTATATCCGAAATCTTCTAGTTTCATATTTTAAGTATTTTAAAATATAGCAAACACTTAAATTATTCATTAATGAAATGAATTTAAATATATAAGCGTTCACAATTCATGTGTTTATATGTAAAATGTAAATAAATAGGAATGCTCCAGATGATTATCTGAAGTAAAAGGTGGTGATAGCCTTAAGAAAATTGACTATCTATTTTACAATATCCGAATACGATACAGATGTAATAGACATAAAATATAATTAGCGTACAAAATTACAAATTTCTCTTATAAAGTTTAAATAAAGCAGGGTGTTTTTGTATTAAGTATAACGGTTACATATAACCGTTAGTTATCGGCTTAAATATACCTTAATTTTCGGCTAAGAACTAGCGTTAGTAATTACCGAGTGAATTTGGATGTAGTCGAATCCGCCGTAATTGCGGTTATATTTTGTTGTAAAACGTTTTTATTCAATTTCCTGTCAGGTATTTATTTTCAGAATAATATTTTTCTTTTCCTTTTATATTATCAAAATCCAACTTAATTATTGTATCGAGGTTTTTCCTCTTAAGGTTTATTGATAAAGATTTATTTTCTTTAGTAATGGTATCCCCAATATTGATAATGTCAAAAAGTTTAGAACTTTGAAAAAAAAAGTCCATTTCCTTATCACCAAAAATTTGATGTCGGATTATAATTATTGGTCTTGCGTGATTATGTTTGTCAATATATTTGTTCGTAACGATTCCCTCATAATTTGAGTGATATTCATCATAAACTATTTTATCGAAAAATTCTTTTTGAGTCAGATTATCACAAGAATTTAGTCCAATTGTCATAAGAAGTAATGTAATAATATTTCGAAGAGTCAATTTTCGTTTTTTAATGTTCTTAACGTATTTGTGTATGATTTTTTGCAGGAAAAGTACGCGAGTCATTTTCCATTGTTTCGGAAAGATAATTAATAAGATTGAATTTCCGTTGAGGAAATTCAGCCGTAATTAATTATATACTGTGCTAGTGACAGTTTTATTTCTCTATTTTCTTTAGTTTGAGTAGATTTTTAATTTTCTCTGACAATCGATTTAGATAATCTCTTGCTATTTCTTCTGTTCCATATAAGTTATGAAATTCAGTAAGTTTCCGTTTCGGATTAGTCAATTCGTTATCTATATCCTCAAGGAATACCTTTAAATATCTTTTATCATAGTCAATAAAGATCGACGCAATTTGATTTATTCTTTCATTAGATACTTTTTTATTTTCAAAAATTATAGAGTAAAGAGGAATTGTTAATGAAGAATCTCTTCTGCTTTCAATTAGTGTTTTACCTTTTTCTCTGCCATAACCTTGTCCGCATTTTTCACATTCACTAGACAGAATATTATTTGAATCTTTTAAAAAGATTAGTGTAGTTCCACATTTAAAGCAAAAGTCTTTTTCCATGGTTTTTTGTAATTACCTACAACGTTTAGTATATGCAGCGTAGTATCCCACAGGGTGCTATAATTTCATATACAGTGTTAGGTGTGTTTTACTTTTCAATGAATTCAAAAGAATCAAAGAAACTATTCATAGATTCATTATCATCATTATTTGGTATAGTCATCACTTGAATCCCTATTTGTAAATTCCCTTTAAGAAAGGTTCTTTGTTTGATAACTATCTGCCGACCTTTAAAACTCTCCTTAACTTCAATTCCAGAAATTCCGTTTTCAGATATTTTTTTTTGACTAATTAAAGTTGATTGTCTTGCATTTAAGGCAGTCTGAATAATATTAGAATAATAATCATCTAAATCAAAATTATCCGTAAGAGTTATATCTTCTGGATATTTAAGTGTAGTGACCATATAAATCAAATTATCATCGTTGACTAGTTTCGGTTGATATAATTCCGCAACTATCTTTGCATTGCCATATTCAGTAGGGGTTTCCATTTCTCTGATTTCCGTTTCTTTAGGAAATTTGATTTTAAAAACTTTGTCTACATTCTCAGATGCTATTTGGTCATTAGGGTTAGGTTTTGTGTCAATAAGTTCAAATGATTCAAAGAACTGATTAATGCTTACATTAAAGTTATTTTCTTCTTCGGTGTTCACGGCAAGGATATACATCCTGTTGTTGACCATATAGAATCTAACTCTTGAAAACTTATTTGTTTTAATATCCTGCCATCTAAATTCTCTACCTATATATCCTAAAATATTGTGATTAAATGTCCCTATGAGTTGAACATTATCGGATTTTATATTGGACGTTTGAGAACCATTAAATAAAGCATAAATATTTTCTGTGCTTAGAGTGTCTGTAAATTCTTTAGGGTAATTAAGGTAATGAACTTCATATGAAAGATTGTCGTCATCTTCTGGTTTAGCTTTAAATGAATATGTCGTTATTTCTCCATATTTCGTAACACCAAACTGTTGAGTTATTTCTGGTTCGATTGGAAAGGATATTTTGAATTTACCTTTCTCATCCTTGAAATCAATTTTGCTTTTTTGTGCTTGACCGCAAGAAGTAAATAATACCAACCAAACTACAAACAGCGAATATGTTTTTATCTTCATTCTAATCTTTTTTAATTACACCTAACGTTTATATATATGAAAAGTTGCGTGTTTGCGAGCGAGGATTTTCCGAAGGAAAATCAGAAGCTAGCAAATGAGCAACTAACTTTGGTTTAGCTAAAACTAGCCATTTTTTATATACGGTGTTGGGTGCAGTTTTTTTATTCAAATGTATAATTCGTTATTGAATCTTCTTTGCTAAAACTTCCTCTCCAACTTTCTTTAATTAATAATTCATTTTTGTCATATTCATAATTTGTAGTTGATTTAACTCCATTGCTTGATTGGTCAACTAATTTTGTTAATTTTCCTTTTTCGTTATAAATATATTTCCAAGTCATTGTTGAATTGCTAAAATAATATTTTGTCTTTTTAATTGATAAACGACCATTTTCGTCATACTTGAAGCTTGTTTTACTTTCTTTTCCGATTGTTTTGCTAATTACAAACGTTTCAACAAGTTTAGCGTTTTCGTATTTAAATTCAGTTGTAGAGTTTGTAGCAGTTTCAGATTTTACAATTTCTCTGATTAACTCATTATTATCATTATACTCAAATGTCCAAAAAATATTAATTTCTCCGTCAGAATCAGTCAATTCTTTTTTATTTAATTGATTTTTAGAATTATAATAAAAGTTAATTGAATTATGGATTTTTCCGTTGGAATTATATCTTATTTCTTTTAATAATTGTTTTTTGTCGTTATAAATAAATTCTTTTTGAATTTTTTCTTCTCCGTCAAATGCTTTGAGTAAATCTCCATTTTTATTAAATGTTTTAATGTTTTCCAGATTTCCTTCTCCGTCAAATGATTTGATTTTTGATATTTCAAATTCAATAATTTCATTTTTTGAAATTTCTTGACTTAAAATAAGGTTTGTTTGAAGTAGTATTATAATTATTAAAGATATCTTTTTCATTTTTAGGTAATTGCAACCAACGGTCTCGTATAACCGTCAGTTACGGGTTAAATTAGCGATTATTTTCGGTTAAGCACTGAGGCTCGCAATTCCGAGTGGATTCGGACGTAGTCGAATCCACCGTAATTGCGGTTATACAGAGTGTTATGTGCTGACTTTTATTATTCAATTCTAAAAGTCATAGGTTTTGTTAAATAATTTCCAGAGATCCTAACGATAGTTGATTTTGAAACTTTTAGTTTAAACGTTGGTCTTCCTGCGTCAATTAAGGAATAAACCAATCTTGCAGTTTTACCATCTGGACTTATCTTTTTTGAATCTTTTCCAGAACTAAATGAGCCTCCTTTAGTATCTGGCCAAAAATCTAATATTTTTGAAGAGTTATTATTTTCAATTTCAGCATAGAATGCTATAAGTCCTAGTGTTTCATTTTTTGAAGGTGTGAATTGTAATATTAATGATTTACTATCATTGTCTTTTTGAATTTCTCTTCCAGAAAGAATTAGGGAAGGTGGTTAGCAAGTTTTTTTGTAATAGCAATGTCTTGAGCTAATTTATTTAACGCAGAATTTTTGTCTTTAGTTGGATATTTTCTTAAAGCTATACTTACAAATGGTTCCAACTTCTCATTTAATTCATTAATTTTTTTTAACATTTCAATTTCTTGTTTACCTCTGTTTTGTATTCCATTTTCAATTGTAGAATGTAAACTGTCTAACTTGATACTCAATAATGAATTTTCTATTCTTAAAGAATCTATATTATTTTTCTGTTTTAGCGAAAGTTCTTTGGAATCATTATCGTCCTTATTCAAAATGAATAACCCAATAATAAATGAAAATATAAGTAATCCATTTACAGTATATTTTAACGATTTTTTTTTATCTATTTGGTCAGAATATATACTTTGTATTAAAGCGATTATTAAAACTACTAATGGAGCTAAGATTTTTAAAAACATAGTTTAAAGTTTCTTATCGATTTTTTAGTTTGCACATAACTTGTTATAAAAGAACTAAAACTTCTTTTATCCGTGTGTTTAACTATGATAAGTGAAATATTTAGCAATTTTATTCTTCTTGTTTCGAGTACACAAGATAAAACAAAATTATTTTCTTAGCTAGAAGCAGCATGTTCTTTTTCATTAAGTTATTTAATAATGAAAATAAAAATTGGGTAAATAAAAAATAATACTATAACTTTGCCCCGTTCATTAACGTATTGATGTTATCAAGAAAGGTGGAGGGAATAGACCCTTTGAAACCTTAGCAACCCTTTGTGGAAACAAAGAAGGTGCTACATTCTACTGCTTTGGCAGAGAGATAACGAAAAGAATTTTTACTTCCTCTTTTCCTGATAACATTATATAGTAAATATCAGGAATGTCAAACATTTATCAAGAAATACAAAAACGAATTCTCGTGCTCGATGGCGCTATGGGAACCATGCTTCAGGAATATAAGTTTACTGAAGAAGATTTTCGTGGAGAACGTTTTAAAGAGTACCCAACACCGTTGCAAGGAAACAACGATTTGTTGTCCATTACACAACCCGAAGCTGTAAAAGAAGTACACAGAAAGTACTTTGCGGCTGGAGCAGACATTGTAGAAACCAATACCTTTTCAGGAACTACCATTGCCATGGCAGACTACCAAATGGAAGATTTGGTATACGAGTTAAATTACCAATCTGCCAAAATAGCCAAAGAAGTCGCTGAAGAGTTTACGGCAAAAGAACCACACAAACCTCGTTTTGTAGCAGGGTCTATTGGGCCCACAAACCGTACGGCAAGCATGTCTCCCGACGTAAACGATCCAGGGTACAGAGCCGTAACTTTTGACGAGTTACTCACTGCCTACAAACAACAAGTAGAAGCTTTGTTAGATGGTGGTTCAGATATTTTATTGGTAGAAACCGTATTCGATACCCTAAATGCCAAAGCGGCTTTATTTGCCATTGAAGAGGTAAAAGCTGAGCGTAATATAGAAGTACCTATCATGGTTTCGGGAACCATTACAGATGCTTCAGGGAGAACTTTGTCTGGACAAACAGCCGAAGCTTTTCTGATTTCTATCTCGCACATTCAGTTGTTATCAGTAGGATTTAATTGCGCTTTAGGAGCCAATTTATTACAACCTCACTTAGAAGCGATTGCTTCTAAAACAGAGTTTGCTATTTCTGCACATCCGAATGCAGGATTGCCTAATGCCTTTGGTGAGTATGATGAAACACCAGAAGAAACCGCCAATCAGATAGAAGAATATTTGAAGAAAAATTTAATCAATATCATAGGTGGATGTTGCGGTACCACGCCTAAACATATTAAAGCCATTGCAGAGGTAGCAGCGAAGTACAAACCACGTCACGCTGAATTTATTTCGGTATCACAAAAGAGTTAGTAAATGAGTGAGGAAAGAAGATACATGAAATTATCGGGGTTAGAACCGTTAATTATTACACCCGAAAGTAATTTTATCAATGTAGGTGAGCGTACAAACGTAGCAGGATCTCGTAAGTTTCTTAGATTGATAAAAGAAGAAAAGTTTGATGAGGCCTTAGCGATAGCACGTCATCAGGTAGATGGAGGAGCGCAAATCATCGATATTAATATGGATGATGGTTTGATTGAGGGAAAAGAAGCGATGGTGCGCTTTTTAAACTTAATTGCTTCCGAACCCGATATTTCTAGAGTTCCTATCATGATTGATAGTTCCAAATGGGAAATCATTGAAGCAGGATTGCAAGTAGTACAAGGAAAATCGGTAGTAAACTCTATTTCTTTAAAAGAAGGGGAAGAAAAATTTATTTGGGAAGCTACGCAGATTAAACGATACGGAGCTGCAGTAATTATCATGGCTTTTGATGAAGTAGGACAAGCAGATACTTATGAACGTAGAATCGAAATTGCAGAACGTTCATATAGGCTGTTAGTAGACACCGTTCACTTTCCACCAGAAGATATCATTTTCGATTTAAACATTTTTCCTGTAGCTACGGGAATGGAAGAGCACAGAAAAAATGCGTTAGATTTTATAGAAGCTACCAGATGGGTACGCGAAAACTTACCGCATGTAAGTGTGAGTGGAGGAGTGAGTAACGTGTCGTTTTCTTTTAGGGGAAACAATGTGGTACGTGAAGCAATGCACTCGGTATTCTTATACTATGCTATCAAAGCAGGGATGAATATGGGAATTGTGAATCCGACAATGTTAGAAGTCTACGATGATATTCCGAAGGATTTATTAGAACATATTGAAGATGTTGTTTTAGATAGAAGAGATGATGCTACCGAACGCTTATTAGAGTTTGCCGAAACGGTAAAAGGAAATAAAAAAGAAAGTAACGAGCAGGTTTTAGAATGGAGAACACTTCCGTTACAAGATCGTATTACACATTCTTTAGTAAAAGGAATAGATGCTTTTATAGAAGAAGATGCAGAAGAAGCACGCTTAAGTGTTGCAAAACCGCTACATGTAATTGAAGGACATTTAATGACTGGAATGAATGTGGTAGGAGACTTGTTTGGTGAAGGAAAAATGTTTTTACCGCAAGTTGTAAAATCTGCCCGAGTAATGAAAAAAGCCGTGGCGTATTTGAATCCGTTTATTGAAGCAGAGAAAAGTGAGGAGCAAAAAGCCATCGGAAAAATATTAATGGCAACCGTAAAAGGAGATGTGCATGATATTGGTAAAAATATCGTATCAGTAGTGTTAGGCTGTAACAATTATGAGATTGTCGATTTAGGAGTAATGGTGCCTCCAGAAAAAATCATTGAAACGGCGAAAAAAGAGAACGTAGATGCCATCGGTTTAAGTGGACTGATAACGCCTTCGTTAGATGAAATGGTGTATTTAGCCAAAGAAATGGAACGTCAAAATCTGGAGATTCCTTTATTAATAGGAGGTGCAACGACCTCGAAAGCGCATACTGCTGTAAAAATAGATACGCAGTATAAAAACGCAGTAGTACACGTAAACGATGCTTCAAGAGCAGTAACTGTAGTAGGAGATTTATTGAATAAAGAAACCTCTAATGAATATGTTGCCAAATTGAAGCAAGATTATGAGGAGTTTCGTGATAAGTTTTTGAAACGAGGAAAACAGAAGCACTACATTTCTATTGAAGAAGCAAGAGAACGAAAGTTTACAATAGATTGGGACACCACTAATATTATTAAACCTAAAGAATTAGGAGTGCAAAAATTAGAACAGGTAAGTTTAAAAGAACTCGTGCCTTATTTTGATTGGAGTCCTTTTTTCCGTTCGTGGGATTTACACGGAAAGTTTCCAGATATTTTAGAAGACGAAGTAGTAGGTACAGAAGCAACTAACTTGCATGAAGATGCTCAAAAAATGTTGCAACTCATCATAGAAAAACAAGCGTTAAAACCTAAAGCAATCTTTGGGTTATTTGAAGCGAATACTATTAATAACGATGACATTTCTGTACAAAAGAAAGGAAAGGAAGTTGCTGTTTTCAGAACCTTACGTCAGCAATTAAAAAAGAGAGATGGTAAACCAAGTTTTGCCTTGGCTGATTTTATCGCTCCAAAGGAAACTCAAAAACAAGATTATATAGGAGCTTTTTGTACGG
This sequence comes from Tenacibaculum sp., assembly GCF_050290165.1. GTDB lineage: Bacteria > Bacteroidota > Bacteroidia > Flavobacteriales > Flavobacteriaceae > Polaribacter. Next base: position 57,637 of record NZ_JBNKHD010000016.1, read on the forward strand.
CCATTTTTGGTGCCGATGAGTTGGCATTACAATACAAAGAGAACCATGATGATTATAATGCAATTATGACACAAGCTATTGCCGATCGTTTTGCAGAAGCTTTTGCAGAGTATTTACATCATCGAGTAAGAACCAAACATTGGGGCTATGCTTCCGAAGAAAACTTAACCAATGATGAATTGATAAAAGAAACTTATAAAGGAATACGTCCTGCACCAGGATACCCTGCTTGTCCTGATCATTTAGAGAAGGAGACAATATGGGAATTGTTACAAGTAGAAGAAAACATAGGGGTAACCTTAACAGAAAGTTTAGCGATGTGGCCAGCGGCAGCAGTTTCAGGTTATTATTTTGCCAATGAAGAAGCTAAATATTTCGGTTTGGGTAAAATAACAGATAATCAGGTAAGAGATTATGCAGAACGAAAAAATATTCCTTTAGAAAAAGCCAGAAAATGGTTGCATCCAAATATATCAGACAATTAATAATAATTTAAAAAAACAATAAAAAGAGCGTATTTAATTAACAATAAGTTTTAAGTAAGCTAAGATAAAAGCTAAAAAGCCATAGTAATATTGCTGTATAAAAAATCAGGTACGATGAAACCTATATTATTTCAATAATTAGGCTACATCTAACAATTGAGAAATCATAAAAATCAACAGATGAAAAAATATCAATTAGAAATCAGGTTTGCAATTCAGTTAGCAATTATGGCAGTTTTATCGTTATTCGTAGCTTCACTAATGTAAGTTAAATATGCCTTTGTAAGCTATACTTATGAAGGTAACAGAACACATACAAAATGCTAACGGAACATCGTTGTTTTCGTTTGAAATTCTTCCGCCATTAAAGGGAGATACTATTGATTCAATATTTAAAAATATTGATCCGTTAATGGAGTTCAATCCTCCTTTTATAGACGTAACCTATCATCGAGAAGAGTACGTGTATAAAGAATTAGAAAACGGATTGTTAAAAAAGCAGGTGGTAAAAAAGCGTCCAGGTACGGTAGGTATTTGTGCGGCGATTCAAAATAAATATCAAGTAGATGCCATTCCACATATTTTATGTGGAGGATTTACCAAAGAAGACACCGAGAACTTCTTAATAGACCTCGATTTTTTAGGTATCGATAACGTAGTTGCATTGCGTGGAGATGCGGTAAAAAGCGAAACCTATTTTAAACCCGAAAAAGAAGGACATGCCTATGCAAGTGAGCTAGTAACTCAAATAGAAAGTTTAAATAAAGGAAGGTATTTAGATGATAATTTACAAAACTCCTCAAAAACTGATTTTTGTATTGGTGTAGCTGGTTACCCAGAAAAACACATGGAAGCACCAAGTTTAGATTCTGACATTCACTTTTTAAAGAAAAAGATTAGAAACGGAGCTAGTTATGTAGTAACTCAAATGTTTTTTGACAATCAAAAGTATTTTGAGTTTGTAGAAAAATGCAGAGAGGCAGGAATTACAGTTCCTATTATTCCAGGGTTAAAACCAATCTCCACCAAAAAGCAATTGAATCTTATTCCACATCGTTTTAAGGTAGATTTACCAGATGCTTTGGTGAAAGAAGTCGTGAATTGTAAAGACAATAGTGAAGTGCGTCAAGTAGGTATTGAATGGTGTATTGCACAAAGTAAGGAGCTACAACAAAAGGGAGTGCCTATTTTGCACTATTACTCAATGGGAAGATCAACTAATATTCAACAAATAGCGGAGGCAGTTTTTTAATCGCAGGGCGATAGCCAAAGGTTTAATTCTCTGAAGAAGTTGATCACTAACCGTCATTTCGAACCAAGTGAAACGAAGTGTGAGAAATCTCATTAAACGAGTAACTCAATTCAAAATAGATTCCTCCTCGTACCTCGTTCGGAATGACGTGAGTAAACATTCTTTTACTATTACCTTGTTTATATAACAAAGTTGAAAGTAATATATTTACATGTTAAACAAAGAAAAAGATGAAATTACCATTATATCAAATAGATGCTTTTACAGATAAAGTATTTGGAGGAAATCCAGCCTGTGTTGTACCCTTACAAGATTGGTTACCAGATGAAATTCTTTTAAAAATAGCCAAGGAAAATGCTGTGGCAGAAACAGCTTTTTTTGTTGATAAAGGAGAGAAAATACATTTAAGATGGTTTACTCCAGAAATTGAAATGGATTTATGTGGACATGCAACACTTGCTACAGCTCACTGTTTACACTCAATTTTAAACTATCCTCATGATAAAATCATATTTGAAACCTTGAGTGGTGACTTAATTATTACCATTCAAGAAGACTTTTATTCTATGGATTTACCTTCTAGAATGCCTGTAGTTTCAGAATTACCTGAAATCATTCAAAAATCTTTAAATATAGAACCTAAAGAGGTGTTAAAATCTAGAGATTATGTATTGGTTTACGATTCAGAAGAGCAAATAAAAAATGTAAAAGTAGACAGACAAATCTTTGATCAAATAAATCTTGATCCGGGAGGTGTTGTAATTACTGCTATGGGTGATGAATGTGATTTTGTATCAAGGTATTTCACCCCACAATCTTCAATTTTAGAAGACCCTGTTACGGGATCTTCTCATTGTTCATTAGTACCTTTTTGGAGTTCAAGATTAAACAAAGAGAATTTGGATGCTATACAAGTTTCTGAAAGAGTAGGAGTGCTAAAATGCCAAAATAAAAAGGATAGGGTAATAATTAGCGGCAAAGCCAAAACATATTCAGAAGGAAACTTATGGATAGAGTAAAATGTGTTTAAAAAGTCGTCATTTCGAACCGAGTGAAACGAAGTGTGAGAAATCTTATGAAAGTAAGTTATTCATTTTTATGAGATTTCTCCCTTCGGTCGAAATGACAGGTTAGTTTTTAATATTTCATACGTCATAACGAGGGGTATAACGACATAGTTATCTCATTAAGAGAAAGTAGTACCCAAAGTATTATTTTTGGGTACTAACAAATTTTTCCTGAATAATTTGTGCTACAGGTTTATTTTCTATCTTGCTTTCAAGCCAAGAAAGAATATCTAAATACAAAAAAGCTCTTTTTTCATAAGGATGATTCTCATATACTTTTAAGCGATCGTATATCTTTTTAAACTCCTTTTTTATTTGATGTGGATACACATCGCCTAATGCTTTAATTGAAGAGATAAACTCTTTTTGAACTTCTTGTAGATTCTCCATTTTTAGTAAAAAACGATAAGTATCTTTAAATTGTCGTTCTAAATCGTAATCCAATCCGCACTCATAATGGGCAATTAAGCACAATACTCTGGCAAAACATTGCAAATCTTGTGCTACATCAATATGTTTAGATTTGATGATTTTATTTAGGTATAAAATACACTCTTTGTTTTTGCCCATACCAAAGTACAAACAAGCTATTTTATAGTAAAATACAACAATATGATGCGTGTCTAAACGATCCTTGTATTCATCAATTTTATCATTGATAATGTCTACTAAATATTCGCCTTCTAAAAAGTTTCCTTCTAAAAAGTGTAGGTGTAATTTATTGGCATAATAGTATAAAAAGGTAAGGATTTCAGTATTACTATTCTGAGGAATAGTTTTAGCCTCAATTTCATCTTTAAACAAAGAAAGTTCTTCTTTAAATTTATCATAGTGCTTGATAAAAAATAAGCTTTCTAATAAATAATTTTTCCCTTTCAAATAAAAAACAGGGTGTAAAGAAATATTCTTAGGATCATTTTTAAATAAATCTACCCATTTGTTGGCGTATTTATAGCTCTGTAAAAAATCTTGTGTTAAAAAACTATGCCACAAGTGTGCTTTGTACAGCCATAACTTTTCTCTAAATCCTAATTTTTCATAAGTATATTCAGGTAACTTAGAATTGAAATAAGAATTTACGCGTTGTAGTTCTTCATCATTTTTTACGTAGCCATTTTTTAATAAAGTTCCATATAATTGTAGTGATAGGTTAGATAATTTACTTGCAATGACATTTTGCTGACTCAGCTCTTTTGCTTGAACAGTTAGTTCATCAGAACGTGTATCAATACTTCTAGTAATATATTGACTTTCAATAACTTTTTCCAGTTCTACAATTTCATAGGCAATGTTTTTTTCTTCATTTTCAATTGCCATATTTTTTGCTTTGTCAAGGAGCTTTAAACTTTGTTTGTACAATCCTTTTTGATACAAAACCGTAGCAAAATCTAACTGTTCACGTATTTGAATTCTGATGTTTTTATGAGCAGGATTCATACGAAGACTAATCAGTATTTGCTTATATAAATGCGCTTTTAAATTTGAAAGTTGTAATTTGCTAACAACACCACTATCAATAATAGCTTTTTCATTATAACACTTTTGTTTTTCTAACAATTTAAAAAGGGTAAAGAATTTCGCATCTACATTACCACCTAAACGACCTACATATAAATTAAATTGACGTTTTTCTGATTTTGATAAGGACTTTATCAAAACAAATAATGCGTCATTTTGTTGGTTGGAGAATGTAATTGGTTTACGCATAACTTTTTGTCTTTCAGTAGTTTATTTTTGTTTTTTCTTGTTTTGATATCGTAACTACCCCATTTAAAAAGAGTTTGTTAGAAAAGCCAATATATACATTTGGATTTTATTCTGATAATCATAGTTAGATTTATGCACAACGATAAAATTCAAATTTTTGATACCACTTTACGAGACGGGGAACAGGTTCCAGGATGTAAATTAGATACCCAACAAAAATTAATTATTGCCGAAAGACTCGATTTTTTAGGAGTTGATGTAATAGAAGCAGGTTTCCCTGTGTCGAGTCCAGGTGATTTTACTTCGGTACAAGAGATTGCTAAACTGGTTACAAACGCTTCAGTTTGCGGATTAACAAGAGCTGTAAAAAAAGATATTGAAGTAGCTGCCGATGCTTTAAAATTTGCTAATAAGCCTAGAATTCATACAGGTATTGGTACTAGCGATTCTCATATTCAATACAAGTTTAATGCTTCAAAAGACGAAGTAATTAGACGCGCTAAAGAAGCAGTTTCGTATGCGAAGAACTTTGTAGATGATGTAGAGTTTTATGCAGAAGATGCTGGTAGAACTGATAATGCTTTTTTAGCAAAAGTTTGCGAAGAGGTTATCAAATCAGGGGCAACAGTGTTGAATATTCCAGATACTACAGGGTATTGTTTGCCAGAAGAATACGGAGCAAAAATTAAGTACTTAAAAGAACATGTAAAAGGTATTGAGAATGTGATTATCTCTTGCCATTGTCATAATGATTTAGGGTTGGCAACAGCTAATTCAATCGCTGGAGCAATTAATGGTGCACGTCAAATAGAATGTACCATAAATGGAATTGGGGAACGTGCAGGGAATACTGCATTAGAAGAAGTAGTTATGATTTTAAAACAACATCCATACTTAAATCTTCAAACAGATATCAATACCAAATTGTTATACGATACAAGTATCATGGTTCGTGAAAAAATGGGAATGCCTGTTCAGCCTAATAAAGCAATAGTAGGAGCTAATGCTTTTGCACATAGTTCAGGAATTCATCAAGACGGAGTGATTAAAAATCGTGAGACTTATGAAATTATCAATCCAGCAGATGTGGGGGTTAATGAAAGCGCTATTGTGTTAACTGCACGAAGCGGAAGAGCAGCCTTAGCATATCGTGCCAAAAAGATTGGATATGAATTAACCAAAATTCAATTAGATACTGCTTATAAAACTTTTTTACAGTTTGCTGACAGACAAAAAGAAGTGATTGATGAAGATATTCACCAAATTATGAAACAAGTTAATAAGATATCAAAAATAGCTATAGCCTAATGGGAAAGACATTATTTGATAAAGTTTGGGATGCACATGTGGTTGATAGCATTAAAGACGGACCACAAATTCTCTATATAGACAAGCATTTAATTCACGAGGTGACAAGTCCACAGGCATTTAATGAATTAAAAGAACGCAATATTCCAATTGCGCGACCTGATAAAATTGTTGCAACGGCTGATCATAACACACCAACTGTAAATCAACATTTGCCGATAAAAGACGAGTTGTCTCGAAATCAGCTAGAACAATTGACCAAAAACTGTGAGGAAAACAACATTACCTTATACGGGTTAGGTCATCGTTATAATGGAATAGTTCATGTTATGGCTCCTGAATTAGGAATCACACAACCAGGAATGACGATGGTATGTGGTGATAGTCATACCTCAACGCATGGTGCTTTTGGTACTATTGCTTTTGGTATCGGTACTAGCCAAGTAGCACAGGTATTTGCAAGCCAATGTTTGTTGTTAGAAAAGCCTAAGAGTTTACGTGTAAATGTGAATGGAAAGTTGAAAAATGGAGTATTACCAAAAGATGTAATCTTATATATCATTGCCAAACTAGGTACGAATTCAGGTACTGGATATTTTTGTGAATATGCTGGAAATGTATTCGAAGAAATGTCTATGGAAGGACGTATGACCGTTTGCAATATGAGTATTGAAATGGGAGCAAGAGGAGGTATGATTGCTCCAGATGAGACTACTTTTGAATACGTAAAAGGACGTGAGTTTGCTCCAAAAGGAGAGGAGTTTGATAAAAAAGTAGCGTATTGGAAAACGCTTAAAACAGATAAAAATGCAGCATTCGATAAAGAATACTCGTTTGAAGCAGAAGATATTGAACCAATGGTAACTTATGGAACCAACCCAGGAATGGGTATAAAAATTTCTGAAAATATTCCCCTTTTAAATGATGCTTCCTTTGAAAAGTCATTGCAATATATGGATTTTCAAAAAGGAGCATCTTTAATAGATAAACCGATTAATTATGTTTTCATTGGTAGTTGTACAAATTCTCGAATTGAAGATTTTAGAGTCGCTGCCAATTATATAAAAGGAAAGCAAAAAGCACCTAATGTACATGCATGGTTAGTACCTGGGTCACAACAAGTAGCAAAACAAATTAAACTAGAAGGATTACAAACCATTTTTGAAGAAGCAGGTTTTCAATTACGTCAACCAGGATGTTCTGCTTGTTTAGCAATGAACGACGATAAAATTCCAGCAAAAGAATACTGTGTTTCTACATCCAATAGAAATTTTGAAGGACGTCAAGGACAAGGAGCACGTACTATTTTAGCAAGTCCTCTTGTAGCTGCAGCGACAGCTATTGAGGGTAAAATAATTGACATTACTAAACACTTAAATTAAGATGGAAAAGTTTGTAAAACTGATTGATACAGCCATACCTTTACCAACAGAAAATATTGATACAGATCAAATTATACCAGCACGCTTTTTAAAATCGACTGACAAAAATGGCTTTGGTGATAATGTGTTTAGAGATTGGCGTTTTCAAAAAGATGGAAGCTTAAATGAAGATTTTGTATTAAATAATGATAATTATAGCGGAAGCATTTTAATCGCAGGAGATAATTTTGGTTGTGGCTCTAGTAGAGAACATGCAGCTTGGGCGTTAGCGGGTTATGGATTTAAGGTAGTTGTCAGTAGTTTTTTTGCTGATATTTTTAAAGGAAATGCTTTGAATAATGGAATCTTACCTATACAAGTACCAAAAGAATTTTTAGCGACACTCCTAAAAAAAGTTACTGATGTACCGGATACTACGATAATTATCGACTTAGAAAATCAAGTATTAAAAACTCCTATTGGGAATATAGATTTTGAAATCAATTCATATAAAAAACTATGCTTATTAAATGGTTATGATGATATTGATTTTTTAATTAGTAAACAAGATAAAATAACAGCTTTTGAAGCAAAAATGGTATAAAAAAGAAATATATGAAGTACAATATAACCGTAATTCCAGGAGATGGAATAGGACCTGAAGTAATCGAGCAGGCAAAAAAAGTGCTAAAAGCAGTTGGTAATGTATTCGATCATACTTTTTTATTTAAAGAAACATTGATGGGAGCTTGCGCTATTGATCAAACAGGAACCCCATTACCAGAAGAAACTATTGAACTATGTAAAACTAGTGATGCTATATTATTTGGAGCCATTGGAGACCCAAAGTATGATAATGATCCTACAGCTAAGGTACGTCCAGAACAAGGCTTATTGCGTTTACGAAAGGAGTTAGGCTTGTTTTGTAATGTGCGTCCAGTAAAAGCATATGATACGTTGATTCATAATTCACCTTTAAAGAAAGAAAGAATTGAAGGAACAGATATCGATATTTATAGAGAGTTAACAGGTGGAATTTACTTTGGTATTAAAGAACTAAGTGATGATGGAAAGCATGCTTTTGATGGTTGTTCTTATACAGTTGAAGAAATTGAACGAATGGCACATTTAGCTTTTCAGTCAGCGCAAAAAAGACGTAAAAAGCTAACTTTGGTAGACAAAGCTAATGTATTAGAAACTTCAAGATTGTGGCGTAAAACAGTTACGGCCATGGCAAGTGACTACCCTGATGTTGAAGTAGATTTTTTATTTGTAGACAATGCAGCAATGCAGTTAATTTTAAATCCGAAACAGTTTGATGTAATTTTAACAGAAAACCTTTTTGGAGATATACTTTCTGACGAAGCCAGTGTTATTGGTGGTTCTATAGGTTTATTAGCATCTGCTTCCGTTGGAAAAGAAAATGCTTTGTTTGAGCCAATACACGGTTCTTTTCCACAAGCTAAAGGAAAAGATATCGCAAATCCGTTAGCTTCAATCTTATCTGCAGCTATGCTATTAAAACATTTAGGTTTATTACAAGAAGCTCAAGTAGTAGAAGCAGCAGTTGAAAAATCATTAGAATTAGGAATTACAACTCAAGATATTAATCCGGAAAACCCATTTTCAACCAGTAAAGTTGGTGATTTTATTGCTGATTACATTTATAATCAGGAAGATAGTAATATCAACTTTCAAAATGTACATATGGGACAAAGCACCATTATTTAATCAATTAGTTATTTTTTGCAAAGAAAGGTTACTTATTTTTATGAGTAGCCTTTTTTAAAACCAGTCAAAATAAAACGACTGAGTTTACTAAGTGGTTGGAAATTTAACAACCAAAAGCTATCCCTAACCTTTTATCTTTTCTTTAATATTACTTATTCTTTGTTTGTAATAATCATCAGGATTAATTTCAAATGCTTTAGTCGCAAATTTTAATGCATTAGTATAATCATTACTTGCTTCATAGAAATCAACCATAGAATTATAAGGATTTGCATTATTAGGATAGAACTTTATAGCAAATTCAAAAAACATCTGAGCTTTATTCAAGTCACCCATATCCATACTCATATGTCCAAGAGCATCAAAAAGATCTTCAGGGTACGGTGGAACTACATATCCAAAATGAGTTTCAAGTTTTTTTGCACGATAATTAATAAATTTGAATAACTCTTCCTTAGTAGTATCTGGAGAGTTGAATTTGTCTGTGTTTTCCATTTGATACCACTTAAAGTTGAATATCAAACCATCCATAATAGACGGAAAGGGTATCGTACCATGTATATCATTAGGATAGAAATTCCATTTAAATGCTAACCCATTTTTACTATGATGTTTTATCACGTTTGAAAAAGCAATATTAGCCCTGGGAAATGATGTTGATTCAGAGGTATCTTGCATTACATTATCGATATTAATATCTGGGTTTTGTGGATGTAATTGCCCATTTAAAGACATAAATAAAGATTTACCCTTATAAGAGCTTTTAGAAAATGCTTGCTGAGCATCTGATAATAATTTCTGATTGTCCCAATCTAGACTTGGGTCAATAGCAAGATAATTGGTGAAAAGATCTGGAGTATTGATTAGTGTGTACATAACAAATAAACCTCCATAAGAGTGACCTATTAATGTTCTGAATTGTGTGACTGGATATTTACTTTCTATAAAAGGAATTAGTTCACTACCTATGAATTTATTAAAATTATGAGCTTTTCCATTTTCTTCAGTATAAGGCATGCCGTATTTTTTATCAATTTTTGAAGTGGTTAAGTCTCTGGTTCTATTGCTGGCATTTGAAATACCTATTAGAATCATTTCAGGAGTAAACCCACCACTATAATACCTTTGTACATCATTAACAGTAGGAAGAAATACTTCACCATCTAAAATGTAAGCAACGGGGTACTTTTTTTTAGAGTTGTAATCTCCTGGTAACTGGACATAAAACTTTCTGTATTCTTTTAGTGTTTTTGAATAAATACTATCTATAGTACCAACTTTTTGTAAAAACTGATTGTCATTATTGGTTTGACTCATTAAAGATTGTTGGAATAAAAAAATCAATCCAATTACAATTAAGATTTGTATCTTATTCATTAGGTATGTTGAATTTAGCTTATTAAAAAAATAAATGTAAATGGTTTTTATTAAAATAAAAAACGGTTCAAGTTAAAACTTAAACCGTTTTGAAATATGATTACGCTACATGAGTAAAAATCTTAGCTACAATTTTCCAATCATTATCTACTTTTGTTAAAGATAAGTAGTCGTAATAATTATAACCTAACATTGGAACATGTAGTTTTACCATAGCAATATTTCCCATAATATCAATTCCCACAATTTTCATGTTAAAGGTTTCTTTTAGCTCATTTGGACTTTGTCTATTAGCAACTCCTTCAATATAGTTTTCAGCATTTTTAAAATAGTCCACTCCTTTAATATCTCCATAAATAGGAGTATTGTTGTGAAAACAAGCTTGAAGTTTTTTAATGTCTCCATAAAAAATACCTTCAAAGTAATTGGTAATTAAACGTTCTATTGCTGTTATATTATCTAGATACATGATTTTCATTTTAGATGGCATGACCAACAGTATGACCTCCAGCCACATTAATAGTTTCACCCGTAACAAAGTTTGAAAAAGCTAAATAATAAGCCGCTTCTGCAATATCATTAGTTTCTCCAATTCTATTTAATAAGTGTAAACCTGCTAAACTATCGGCATCTTCAATACCTATTTTTCCTTGCAATGGACTTCTGATAATTCCAGGAGCTATGGTGTTAACTTTAATATTGTCTTTACCAAATTCAGCTGCTAATTGTCTTGTCAAGGTATGAATTGCACCTTTACTCATTAAAGGAGCTGTTGCGGGAAAACCAGCGATAGCATGATCAACCAAAACAGTTCCTACATTTATGATTGCTCCACCTTTTTGAGCGACCATGTTTGGAATTACTGCCTGAGATGTAAAGTAGGTTCCTTTTAAGTTTACATTCCAATACAATTCTAAATCACTTTCTTGAACGTCTAAAAAAGGTTTTGGAGAAAATATTCCCGCGTTATTAATCAATACATCTATAGAACCAAATTTTTCCAGAGCTAATGTTACCAGTTTATAACTAGTTTCTTGTTTACTAATATCTCCAACAATATATGTTGCATTTGCAGGAGAACCTAGTTCCTGAAAAGTATTTAATAAGTTCTCTTTGTTAGAAGAATTCATAACTACGTTAGAACCTTTCTCTATAAAAAGTTTTGCAATTTCTTTACCAATACCTGTTGAAGCTCCTGTAATAATTACTGTTTTATTTTTCATGGTTTTATTTTTTTGTTCCTGTATATTGTTTACCATTATGTCCCCAATTTCCTAAAGGAATTTCTTCAATAACTATATGAGTAGTTGCAGGATTTTTTTGAAGTACATCCACTAAAAGCTGTGTAGTTCCTTCAATAAGTAGACGTTTTTGTTCTTGAGTTACCTGTTCGTCAGTAACTTTAATGTTTACGTAAGGCATAATAATATGTTTTAAAATTATGCTACAAAGTTGCGACGAGGGTACAATTTTACATAGGAGCTATGTCACTTCTTTGAAGTGATGTAGGTCACACATAGGAAATAAGTAAAATAAGAAGACTTACGAGTTAAGTCTGCTGAGAGTTTCTCTAGATACTCCCAAATAGGCAGCAATCATTTTTTTAGGCACTCGTTGGAAAAGTGTAGGGTACTGATCTAAAAGTTGGTCATATCGTTCTTTAGCAGAATTTTGTATGAGTGAAATGATTCTGTTTTGTAAAGCTATTCTACCCATTTTACTCTTTTTAGCCCAAAAGCGTTCCATTTTGTGCATTTGAGCAGTTAGTTTTTCTCTATTGTCATAAGTAATATACAACAGTTCACTATCTTCTATACAATCAATAGCAGTTTTGGCGGGGAGTTGTTTTACAAACGATTCATAATCGGTAATCCACCAATTTTCCATTGCAAACTGTAAAATATGTTCTTTACCGCTATCTTCAATAAAATAGCTCTTTACACAACCTTTAATTACCCAATATTCTTTATTTGCAATTTCGCCTTCTTGTACTAAATATTGATGTTTACGTTTTTTTATAGATTCGAAAAAACTTAAGATATATTCAAATTCTTCATCGGTAAGAGGAATAATTTCTTCAATATGTTGTCGTAAAGGGTGTGTCATGTGTAAATATTATACTATTTTTTTTTCATTATATGCAAATATAGTTTTAAAGTAAAGTAGTGTTTAGAAAAATGTTTTGTAATCTATAATTTTCTACAGATATTTTTTAAGTAATTATTTAATAGTTTCTAAACCTTATCGTAATTCAAAATAAAGGATCTACACCCTTATTCGTACTACATTTATACACAAAATAAAAAGGAGAAAAACTTTTTATATACTTCATTTAAAAAACGTTAAAATTTACCAAACGACCCCTTTTGTCTGGGTGCAAAAATAAGGGGTGACCCCTTTTGTCTGTGCTGTAAATTAGGGGGTTACGGTACTTGTCGTCAAATTTGTGGACGAGACATTAACACGCTCATTTTTTAGCGGTTAATATCTAAGAACAAGTAAAAGCGTCCAGCTTTCTTGTCGAATAATATTAAGTCCAACAAATAATTAGACGATTATGAAAAAATGTTTTAATCTGGGGGCACTTTCTAGTGTATTGCATAAGCCGTTGTTGTTTATGGGTATGCTAACTGTACCTCTTTTATCCAATGCTTCTAATAGTTATTACGAAACAACTATAACAAGGCATACCGAAGACTTCTTTACTGTAGAAGATCAACAGGCTTACGAAATTTCGGGTATTGTTAAAGATACTCACGGAATGCCTTTACCAGGAGTAACCGTAGTAATTAAAGGAACTACTATTGGGGTTTCTACAGATTTTGACGGAAAGTATACGTTAAATGTAGCATCAGGTAAAAATGTAACCTTAGTGTTTTCTCTACTAGGAATGGAAACGCAAGAAAAAGCTGTATCAGCTAATAAAAAAGTAGTAAATGTAACTTTATCTGAAGCTTCTGAGCAATTAGATGAGGTAGTTATTACTTCTGATGGATATAGAAAAATAGACCGTCGTTTGTTTACAGGTGCTGCTACAAAAGTTAATAAGGAAGACCTTTTACAAGGAATGCCTGATGTAAGTAGAGCCTTAGAAGGAAAGGTTGCAGGTGTTTCGGTACAAAACGTATCAGGAACCTTTGGAGCTGCTCCTAAAATTCGTGTACGTGGAGCCTCGTCTATTTTTGGAGACACCAAACCGTTATGGGTAGTAGATGGAGTGGTTTTAGAAGATGTAGTTGATGTATCACCAGATCAATTATCTTCAGGAGACGCAGCAACATTAATCGGGTCTTCAGTAGCAGGTTTAAATGCGGATGATATTGAAAGCTTTCAAATTCTTAAAGATGCATCGGCTACAGCATTATACGGAGCTCGTGCAATGAATGGGGTAATTGTTATTACAACCAAAAAGGGAAAGAGTGGTAAGATTAATATCTCATATAAAGGAGAGCAAACATTACGTGCTAAACCAACCTATAAAAATTATAACATTATGAACTCGGTAGATCAAATGTCTGTTTACCGTGAGTTAGAAAGTAAAGGTTGGTTGAATCATGCAGAAATTTCAAGGCAAAGTAATGGAGGAGTGTACAAAAAAATGTATGACTTAATTAATACCTACAATCCAAGTACAGGAAAGTTTGGATTGGAAAATACACCAGAAGCACGTGCTAAGTTTTTACAATCTTATGAAAGAAACAATACCGATTGGTTTGATGTATTGTTTAGAAACTCTATTATTCAAAATCACTCTTTAAGTTTATCAGGAGGTACCGATAAAGGAAACTTCTATTTTTCTACCAGTTTTTATAATGATGAAGGATGGACGTTAGCTGATGATGTATCTAGATTTACAGTAAACGCGAAAGCGAATGTAAAAGCTTCTGATAAATTAAAAATAGGTTTTTTAACTAGAGGATCTATCCGTCAACAAACCGCACCTGGTACGTTTAAAAGAAGTAAAAACCCTGTGGATGGAGCTTATGATCGTAATTTTGATATCAACCCATTTAGCTTTGCTTTAAACACAAGTAGAGTATTAAAGCCATACGATGATAATGGTAATTATGAGTACTATCGTATGAATTATGCTCCGTTTAATATTATTGAAGAGTTGGAGAACAACCAGATAGAAATGGATGTACTTGACTTAAAGGTTCAAGGAAACTTAGATTATAAGCTTTCAGAAAATCTAGATTATAGTTTTGTAGGATCGTTACGTTATGTAAAATCTACCCAAGAACACAAGATTACAGAAAAGTCGAACTTGGCTAATGCTTACAGAGCAGATGATACTTATGAAATAGCTTCATCAAACCGATTTTTATTTTCTGATTTAGCGAACCCTAATGCTTTACCAGTGGTAGTATTACCTAAGGGAGGTTTTTATAACAGAAAAGATGATTTGTTATTCAACTACTACTTTAGAAACTCGTTAAACTGGAATAAAACCTATAACGATAAGCACATTTTAAATGTATTAGTAGGGCAAGAATTAAAGTACTCAAATAGAGAAAACTCATTCTTTGATGGGGTTGGATACCAATATGATAGAGGAGGAATTCCTTTTATCGATTACCGATTCATTCAACAACAAGTACAGTCAGGATTTAGTTACTACGGAATGCAAGAATACCGTGATAGATTCTTAGCTTATTTTTCAACAGCAAGTTATTCTTACGATCGTAAGTATACCTTTAACGGAACCTTTAGATATGACGGATCTAACCTTTTAGGAAAGTCGAAAAGTGCACGTTGGTTACCAACTTGGAACGTAAGTGGTTCTTGGAATGCACACGAGGAAGATTTCTTAGCTGACTCTGATGTAATCTCATATTTAACCTTACGTGGAACTTACGGATTAACGGCAAGTATGGGACCTGCTAGAAACTCTAGCTTAATTTTAATGAACCAAATTTCTGATCGTCCTTATGACTCAGAAAGAGAGTCTCAGATGTTTATACAGTCTTTAGAAAACAGTGAGTTAACTTGGGAAAAGCAGTTTGAAACTAACTTAGGGGTTGACTTAGGATTGTACAATAACAGAATTAATTTAAGTTTAGATGCTTATAAAAGAAACGGATTCGATTTAATTGGTAACATTCGTACTTCAGGTATTGGAGGTGAGTTTTACAAGTTTGCCAACTACGCCGATATGGAGTCAAAAGGAGTTGAATTTACGTTAGGTACTAAAAACATACAAGGAAAGAACTTTAGTTGGAATACAAACTTAACTTTTGCATACAATAAGAATGAAATTACCAACTTAAAATCGTCACCTAATGTTTTTGATTTAGTACAGAGTACAGGTGGAGCTTTAGAAAACTATCCAGTTCGTGGTTTGTTCTCAATTCCGTTTGCAGGATTAAACGAAGAGGGAATTCCAACATTTATCAATGAAAATGGAGAGGTTTCTACCGATATAAACTTTCAGTCAGAAAATACAGACTTCTTAAAGTATGAAGGACCAATTGACCCTAAGGTAACAGGTGGATTAACCAATACTTTTAAATACAAGAACTTTAAGTTAAATGCTTTTGTTTCTTATCAATATGGTAATAAAATTCGTTTGCATCCGTCATTTAAAGCACGTTATTCAGATTTAGATGCTTTACCAAATGAATTTAAAAACAGATGGGTATTACCTGGTGATGAAAAATTAACCGATGTACCTGTAATTCTTTCAGATAGAGCATACGATGTGAACTACGAAAGAACTTACAATGCTTATAACTATTCAGACGCACGAGTTGCTGATGGATCTTTTATAAGAATGAAAGAGATATCGTTATCGTACGATTTTCCAAAACTTGTTTTAGATAACCTAGGCCTTAGTAATGCACAAATAAGATTACAAGGATCTAATTTATTCTTACTCTATTCAGATAAGAAGTTAAACGGTCAAGACCCAGAGTTCTTTAGAGCCGGAGGGGTGGCTATGCCTGTATCTAAGCAGTATACTATGTCATTAAAAATAGGATTTTAAACTATAGAAATTATGAAAAAATTTAAAACATATGTATGGTCTTTAATTGCTATAAGCGGATTGTTTTTTTCGTGTAGTGATTATTTAGAGACTGTACCTGATAACCGAGCAACGTTAGATTCACCTGAAAAAGTAAGTGAGTTGTTAGTATCTGCATACCCTGATGCTACACATATGAACTTTACGGAAACCATGACAGATAATGCAGGAGATAAAGAGAAAGGTGATTACATTCAAGATAGATTGGAGAATTCTGAAGCGTTTTTCTGGAAAGACCATACTACAGTAGAGCATGGTACCCCCACTTTCTATTGGAACGCTTGTTATAAAGCTATTGCGCATGCTAATGAGGCTTTAAAAGTAATAGAAGAGGTAGATGATCCAGCAAACTATTCAGCACAAAAAGGAGAAGCTTTATTAGCAAGAGCGTATTCTCACTTTATGTTGGTAAATCTATTTGCTAAGCATTATGATCCTGCAACTGCAAGTTCAGATTTAGGAGTTCCGTTAGTAACTGAACCAGAAACTACAGTTTTTAAAACATACAAGAGAGCAACAGTTGAAGAGATTTATACCAGTTTAGAACAAGATATTGTTGAAGGAATTAAATTAATTAAAGATGATGTTTACAGTGTGCCAAAATACCATTTTACGAAAGCAGCAGCGCATGCTTTTGCAAGCCGTTTTTATTTGTATAAAGGTGAATGGGATAAGGTAATTGAACATGCAAACTTTGTTTTAGGAGCTAATCCTGCAAGTAAATTAAGAGATTGGAATGGTGTATACCAAAGCTATACGGTTAATGAAATGGGAGCAGCATACACCAAAGCTGATGAACCTGCTAATTTGTTATTATCAAGTACACACTCTTTATGGGCTAGAGGATACATTGTATATAGATATGCCTTAGTAAATGATATTAAAGAAGAGTTATTTGATTCTCCTATTAATGCTTTTAGTCTTGGATACAGAGTAGTGGGGTCAGAAACATTGTTCCATATTCATAAGTACGAAGAGTATTTTAAACGAGTGGGCGGAGCTAATGCGAATGTAGGATATCCAATGTTAATGGCTCCTTTATTTGTAATGGAAGAGGTACTTTTTAATAGAGCAGAAGCACAAGTTATGAAAGGTGATTATGCTTCGGCATTGTTAGATTTAGATGCTTTTTATAGCAAAAGATCTACAAATTATGATCCATCTAATCCTATTGATGAAGAAGAAATCCGATCAATATACGAGGATGATACTACTCAGTTAACAGCACATTATCCGATAGCAGAAGAAAAAATGGATTATTTAAAATTTATTTTAGACTGGAGACGTCGTGATTTTATTCACTCAGGAATGAGATGGTTTGATATTCGAAGATTCCACATGCCAGTAGTACACAAAACTTTTAACGGTAATGAGTTGGTATTACAAGGTAATGATGCAAGAAAAGTGCTACAAATACCATCGTCGGCAATTGCAGCAGGTATAACTCCAAACCCTCGTTAATTTAAAATCTAGAAATTATGAAAAAAATAATATGCCTTTTAATTACAGGAGTTATGCTTATAACTTCTTGTACTCAAGAAGAGTTAGGAGATTCATTAATTGATACTTCCACTCCACAATTAAACTATATAGATCAATGGATTCGTGATAATTACACAACTCCATATAATATTGAAGTAAAGTATCGTTGGGATGATTCAGAATTAGATAATTCACGACCATTAACTCCACCTGAAGTTGATAGAGTGATTCCTTTTTTAGAATCAATAAAAGAGCTTTGGATTGAACCTTATATTATCCATGGAGGAGCAGACTTTGTAAAAACCTACATTCCTAAACTAATTGTTTTGGTAGGTAGTCATAATTATAATGCAAATGGATCTATTGTATTAGGGCAAGCTGAAGGAGGTAGAAAGATTACCATTTTCGATCTTAATTATATGGAAGAAGATGATGATAAAGAGCTATTAAGTAGTTTAAAAACCATTCATCATGAATTTGCTCATATCTTACATCAAAAGGTTGTGTACCCTGTAGAGTATCAAGAATTAACTCCAAGTTATACAACAACATGGTTTAATTTTTCAAACAAGGAAGCGTTGAGTAAAGGGTTTATAACACCTTACTCAATGAAAAGTCCTGATGAAGATTTTGTTGAAATGGCTTCTGAGTTTTTATTACGTTCAAAAACTGATTGGAATGAACTTATAGATGGTATTCAGGTATACAAACTAGATGAATATGGAAATCCAATTTTTGATTGGACCACTTTTACCTATGTAATTGACGAGGAAAAAACCAATAAAGCAAAAAGCTTGTTAAGAGAAAAACAAGACATTATGATAAACTACTTTTTGCAAGTATGGAATATTGATATGTACAATTTGCAAGAAGAAATCGCTAACAGGTTACCATAAAAAATATAAACGAAATATCATGAAAAAAATAATATATATACTTACCAGTATTACATTTTTACTGTACGGTTGTAGTGATAACACTACAGAAGTTTTTGATGCTCCTGCCGACGTAAGAGTTAACGAAAAGGTATCAGAATTAAAGAACTTATTAGTGTCTTCAGAACATGGATGGACAACTAATTATTACCCAAATCCAGAAGTGTTTGGAGGTTTCTCTTTTGTATTTAAGTTCAATACAGATGAAACTGTAGAAATGGTTTGGGATATTAGAGAAGAAAATAACCTTAGTTATTATTCAGTAAAAGCAATTGACGGTCCTACATTAAAGTTTGACACATATTCGTTGTTTTCAAAAATGACAGATCCTGAAGTAGGACAAGCAGGCCAAGGATTAGGAGGAGAACAAGAGTTAATATATCTAGGAGTTTCAGATGATGGGAATGAAATTTATTTTAAAGGAAAAATAAGAGGTGTTCCTGTAACATTTACCAAAGCTAAAGAACAAGATTGGCAAGATATAAACACTTTTAAAACGATGGAAACTACTTTAAAAGAGGTTCCTGGAGTACATTCATTTTACAATGTGTTATCGGTTGAAGGAGGTACACGAGAATATGTGTTGGTATTTTATGAAGATACACGTCGTGTATATTGTTACTATATGAATGAAAGTGGACAACCAGAAGAGTTTAACATGGGAGTAAACTTCTCGGCTGAAGGTTTTGAGTTTTATGAACCTATTGATATGGGAGGAGGAAAAAAGGTACGATGCTTTAAGTTTGATGAGGCATATAGTAAGTATACTGTAATAGATCCGGGAGTAAATGGAGAAATTGCTTTTAAAGATGAGTCACCTGTAGTTTTTAAGGATGCAGCAGATTTATATTTTTCTACAGCATTTGTTTATAGCTCTTTTGATAGCCCTAAACTACTTAGTCAAATTCAGGAAATGTTTACCATAGCAAAACTTCAATATTTTTATTATTCAGCTTATAGAGCTATTCCAGCTTATCAGGAGTTTAAAACTTTTTTTGAAGATTATTCTTCTTTTTCTTGGGATGTATCTGAGTTTGAAAAAATAGGAGAGGATAGTGTTGTGTTTCACGATGGAGGTTTTAGTAGTAGAGATTATGACGAAGCAACTATAACAAGTAATACAGGAGTTCAAGCATTATACAGCATACTTTTTGACCCGAATGGTTGGACAGTTGTACCAATAACAAAAGATGATTTTGGTAAACGATGCTATTTAGTAAGCAATTCCGATCCGAGTATTTATATGCGCTTTGATAGTGATGTTTTCGATTAATATTTGTGTTGAAAAAGAAAAAAATTGTGTTAATTAATTTGAATTGAGGGTAAGGGTGTTAACTATGGGGTGTTAATGCCTTTACCCATTTTCAATAAAGTACTGTAAATCTTGAATTATCTGATTTATACAGATGTTTTGTACAATGTCAGTTCAAGTAATTTTTATCTCATAATCACTTGGTACAAATTGTATCAAGAACTACTCTAATACTTCTCACTACTTCATTTAAAATTAAATCACTTTATAGAGTGCTATAATAAAGCGAAATAATATCAACTACCTTTAAGTAAATCTACAGGATATTAGTAAAAAAACTTAATTCATTTGAAGTATTGGGAAATTAAATTCACTTAGTGGAATTAAAAGTTACTAAGATATTCGTACAGACTATCTTTCGGGTTCAAGTCGAACTTTTTTCTAAGTCGATAGCGTCTTTTCTCAACAGCATTAACTGATATGTTAAGAACCCTAGCAACCTCTTTAGTGTCTAAATTAAGACGTAAGTAAGCAGAAAAACGAAGTTCGTTAGCATTCAAGTCAGGGTGTTTAGCAACAAGTTCTTTAAAAAATCCTTGATGAACACCTTCAAAATGAATTTTAAAGTTTTCCCAATCCTTATCTAAGTTAATATTACTGTCAATACTTTTTACAAGTGATTTTAAAGCCTTTTTTACCTCAGCACTTTTTGCATTTTCCATGGCAGCAGAAACAGATTCTTTTACAGTTTGTAGAGCCTCATTTTTATTAACTATATGCAAAGCATTGGTTGTAAGCTCTCGTTCTTTTAGCTTTATTTCTGTTTTGTATTTCTGCTTTCTTAATTTGTTTATTTCTTCTTTGGCTTGTATTTCTTCTTGTAAGCGTAAGTTTTCTAAATCTTGTTTCTTTTTTTCAGCATTAATTTTTTCTAGTGCTAGTTTGTCTATTTCTTTTTCTTGTTCAAGTAATAGGTTGTCTCGTTTTAAACTTTTACGATGAAGGTTTAAGTTTCTGAAAATTAAAAAAGAAATAACAAGTAGCCCTACTATAAGTATGATTAAGTTTCGTTGTTGACGTTTTACATTCAATTCTAAATTTTTAATTTCTTCTTCTTTCTTTTCAGTTTCATATTTAATTTTAAGTTCGTTTATCTGTTTTTGTGTTTTATCGTTATAAATCTGATTATTGTAAACAATAAAATGATTTTTACTTTCTAAAGCTTTTTTATAATCGCCTGTGTGAGCATAAGCATCTGCTAGTTCTCTGTAGTTATCTTTAATATGTTCTCTATCTTTATTTTGAATAGAAAGAGCTAGTGATTTTTCAAAAAATAAGATAGCTTTATCATAATCTTTTGAAGCTAAATAGTACCTCCCTAAATTATGAGAAGCAACAATAATTCCTCTAGCGTATTTAATGGTCTCAGAAATTTCAAGAGATTTGTTATAGTTTAAATAAGCATTTAGAAGATTCTCTTTTCCTAAAAAAATATCTCCTAAACTATTAAAAGCAGTGGTGAGCATTTGACTTTCTCCAAGTTTGGTAAATACGGGTATAGCTTTTTCTATGCTTTCCATACTTTTGTCGTAATCCCCCATTAAGGTGTATATGTTAGAAATGTTTACAAGGGTTTTTGCCTTCAACATTTCTTTATTTTCTTTAGTGTAGATATCAATAAGACTATTAAACCATTTTAAAGCATTATCGTAATCTTCGTAAATAGAATAAATAATAGCAATGTTGTTTTGAAGTTGAGCTATTCTATCAATCCTATTCAATTCTTTTGCTTTATTTAAAGATTCAAAATAATATTCTAAAGCATTGTTATACATTCCTAAATGAAAATAAGTGATTCCTATTTCATTTAAGGTACTAATGATATTATCTTCTAATTGTTTATCAACTGCAATTTTCTTGGCGGTTTTAAACTTCTGTAAGGCTTCAAAATAGTTGCCGATGTTTGAATTTTCACGCCCCAAAAAAGTAAGCGCTTCAACTTCTGCTCTTGGGTTATTTAATTCTCTTGAAAGTTCTAGTGCTTGTTTCCCATACAAAACACATTTTCCAGAATCTTTTTCTACATAATAACTACAAAGCTGAAGAAGTATTTGTAATTTATCTTCCTTATTCGCCTGTTTTAATTGGGTTTCAAGATTGTTGATGATTTTAGTATCTGAATCAAGTTGAGAGTATGAAATTGAGGTTATGGATAAAAAAATAAGTAATGCTAAACCTAGTTTTATATCTATAATTAAATGTTTACATGCTTTATACCAATCGCGCATTAAAATATGATTACAAACTTTAAAACAAAAAGAAATGTTTTAAAGGAGATTATTATTTCTTCCTATAGCTAAATTACAAAAATGATATTAGAAAGGCTATAGAAAGTATTGCTTCCACACTGTAAGAATAAATATAGAGAGGAAGCAATGTTCCTTAAAAATTAAAAGTTTAACTTATTACGAATATCATCCAAACACAAATTATCAATACTACCCACATGCGTATGTTTTTTAGAGGTATTTGGAGTATAGGTTCCGTTGTTTACTTCCCCACCAATTTTTTGGTAGGCTTCTCTAAAACTCATTCCGTTTTCAACAAGCGTATTGATATTGTCTACTGTGAATAGATATTTGTATTTTTCATCCTGTAAGTCAATATCTTTTACAATAACTTGCTGAATAGCGTAATCAAAAATATCTAGTACATCTTTTAACTCTTCAAAAGCATTGATGATATTTTCTTTTAATAACTGATAATCTCTATGATAACCACTTGGTAAATTGTTAGTGATTAATAAGGCTTCTGTATATAAAGCTTGAATTTTATTGCATTTTCCTCTAATCAATTCAAACACATCAGGATTCTTTTTATGCGGCATAATACTACTACCTGTAGTCAATTCATCTGGGAAAGAGACAAAATCAAAATTCTGACTCATGTACAGGCAAATGTCCATCGCAAAACGAGCTAAAGTGTTACTCACACTTCCTAATGCCATGGTAAGTGTACGTTCACTTTTTCCTCTACTCATTTGTGCAGCAACCACATTGTATTTTAAGGTTTCAAAGCCTAGTTCTTTTGTGGTGAATTCTCTATCAATAGGAAAAGAACTACCATATCCAGCAGCAGAACCTAACGGATTTTGATCTACTGTTTTTAACGCTGCATTAACCATGTACAAATCGTCAATTAGCAATTCAGCATAAGCAGAAAACCATAATCCAAACGAAGAAGGCATTGCAACTTGTAAGTGAGTATAGCCTGGTAATAGCTTGGTTTTGTATTGCTCTGCTAGCTGTAATAATGTATTAAATAGCGTTTTTGTTTTGTTGGAAATCGATTGTAGGTTGTCTTTATAATACAATTGTAACGCCACCAAAACCTGATCGTTTCTTGAACGTGCGGTATGTATTTTCTTGCCAACATCACCATACATTTTAGTCAATTCAAACTCAATTTTAGAATGTACATCTTCAAATTGAGCATCAATTATAAAAGTACCGTCTTCAATTTGCTGTTGTAACGTAGCAATTCCAGTAGTTAATTGCTCTAATTGTTCCACAGTAATAATACCAATGGATACTAACATTTTAGCATGTGCTAATGATGCTTGCAAATCATACGGAGCGATGTGTGTGTCGATTTCTCTATCATTTCCAACAGTGAAATGTTCTATTTTTTTATCTATGGATAAACCTTTGTCCCAAAGTTTCATATTCTTAGTTTTTTATTTATCACCTCGAACGTATGTGAGAGGTCTTAAAGTTATTAGTAACTCATTTTTTTGAGATTCCTCCTCGTACCTCGTTCGGAATGACGGTTGTTTTAGAGCCAAGAGAATAGACCGCTTCGCTGTTAGAGCAAAGACTTATCTATAGGTCTTTGTTCTTGACTCTTTTTATTGTTTGTTGTCATTTCGACCAGAGGGAGAAATCTTAAGTATGTTTGTTACTCTTTTTAATGAGATTCCTCTCTACCGTTCGGAATGATGGTTAGTTTGTTGTTTTGTGCTAGTAGCTAAAAGCCAATGGTCAGCAACCAACAACTGCCTACCGAACTACTTTTCCCAACAACTGTATATACAATTCAATTCCTTCTTCAATTTCCTTCAGATAAATAAACTCATCAGCGGTATGTGAACGTGTACTGTCTCCAGGACCTAATTTTAACGACGGACAACTCAACACAGCTTGGTCAGATAGGGTAGGAGAACCATAGGTTTCTCTTCCTAAAGTAATACCTGCTTGTACTAATGGGTGTTCCACTGGAATAGATGAGGAGTTTAAATGCAACCCTCTAGGCTGAATTTTACAAGGTGCGTTTCGCTTTAAAAAGTCACTGATTTCTTGATTGGTATACTTGTCGTTTACACGAACATCGATTACCAATTTTACTTCGGAAGGAACAGCATTGTGTTGTTTTCCTGCATTGATTTGTGTTACCGTGAGTTTTACATCTCCTAAAGTTTCTGATGTTTTTTCAAATTCAACATCTTTAAACCACTGCAATACTTTAATAGTGTTATAAATAGCATTATCGTGATTCGGATGTGCTGCATGACTAGGGGTTCCTTTTACCTCAGCATCAAAAACGACCAAACCTTTTTCAGCAATAGCTAAATTCATTAAAGTAGGTTCTCCTACGATAGCTACATCAATCTTTGGTAAAGTTTTTAGTAATCCGTTTAAACCGTTAGGGCCACTGCTTTCTTCCTCGGCAGTTCCTGCAAAAACAAGGTTGTAAGTCAAGTTTTCTTTTTGGTAGAAGTGGGTGTAGGTCGCCAATAACGAAACTAAACATCCACCAGCATCATTACTACCTAACCCGTAGAGTTTGCTATCTTCTACAATAGCTTTAAACGGATCTTTGGTATAGCCGTTATTAGGTTTTACCGTATCGTGGTGCGAGTTGAGTAATAACGTAGGTTTGTTAGCAACAAAATGCTTGTTTATAGACCATACATTGTTCTGGGTTCTGGTATACGGAATATTGTATTCTTGAAACCAGTTTTCTAACAGTTGCGCGGTTAGGTCTTCTTCCGAAGAAAATGAAGGCGTTTCTATTAGGTTTTTTAATAGGTTAATGGCATTTATAGTAAGTTCTTGTATCGTCATAATGTTAATGAGGTGTGTTTAATCGTTGGATTGAATACCATATCGGTATTACCTATATGTACTTTATGTACATTGTGTTGTAAGACGTGAAAACAATTGTCTAGCTTTGGAAGCATTCCTTCAAAAATAACACCGTTAGTTTTTAATTGTGTATAAGTTTCAGTATTGATGTGTTCAATTACTGAGTCATTGTTGTCAATATCGGTTAATACTCCTGACTTTTCAAAACAGTAATACAATTCTGTATTAAAATGTGCAGATAAACCTATAGCAATTTCTGAGGCTATGGTATCTGCATTTGTGTTCAATAACTGTCCGTTAGCATCGTGCGTAATGGCACAAAACACAGGCGTTACTTCGTTATTAATTAATACGATTAGTATTTGCGGATTTACGGTAACAACGTCGCCTGCAAATCCATAATCAATAGGTTTTACAGGACGTTTTACAGATACAATCGTATTTCCGTCAGCTCCCGTAAAGCCTACAGTATTGGTGTTGTGCGCTTGTAACTGTGCTACAATTTGTTTGTTAATTTTTCCAGCATATACCATAGTAATCACGTCTAAAGTTTGTGTATCAGTTACACGTCTGCCTTCAATCATTGTTACCGGAATGTTGAGCTGACTGGCTAGTTCAGAAGCTAATTTTCCTCCACCATGAACCAACACTTTCGGACCTTTTAACTGAGCGAAATTAGCTAAGAAATTGTTCAAAGTTTTTTCGTCGTTAATAATGTTTCCGCCTATTTTAACAATCTTTATGGTTTTCATAATTCTCCTAAAATTTGTTGTAAAATTATTTGAGCAGCAAAGGTTCTGTTGTTGGCTTGTTCAATAACAAGAGAATTCTCACTATCTAACACAGCATCTTCAGCTACCACATTTCTTCTAATAGGTAAACAGTGCATAAATTTAGCAGTACCTATTTTTTCCTGAGTAATCATCCAGTTGGGGTCTTCGTTCAGTATTTTACCATACTCATTAAACGAACTCCAGTTTTTAGAATAGATAAAATCGGCATTCTCAAAAGCTTTTTCTTGATCGTATTCGATAGGAAACTGTTGCGTGATTTCTGGATCTAGCTCATATCCTTTTGGATGGGTAATTACAAAATTAACCTCCATTTTATGCATCATGTGTACAAATGCATTAGCTACAGAATGAGGCAAGGCTTTTGGATGCGGCGCCCATGATAGTACTACTTTTGGTTTACTCACCGTTTTAGCTTCCGTAATGGTAATCGCGTCTGCCAACGCTTGTAACGGGTGGTCAGTAGCACTTTCCATATTCACAATAGGCACTGTGGCATATTTAACAAAACTGTTGAGTACTGTTTCAGTTCTGTCTTTTTCCTTGTTTTCTAAAGAAGGAAAAGCCCTAACCGCAATAATGTCGGCATATTGAGAAATCACTTTAGCAGCCTCCTTAATATGTTCCGAAGTGTTTAAGTTCATTACAGTTCCATCTTCAAACTCCATGTTCCAAGTATTGGTAATGTTTAATACACTTACTTGCATTCCTAAGTTTTTAGCTGCTTTTTCAGTACTTAATCTAGTACGTAAACTAGCATTAAAGAATAGCATAACTAGGGTTTTGTGTTGTCCTAAATCAGCAAACTGATAAGGGTTCTTTTTTAATTGAATTGCTTTTTGAATGGTATCTGAAAGATTCTCAATATCGTTTATAGTGGTATATTTTTTCATGATTATTTTGGGTTGATTGTCTGTTTGACAATCTTTATGTGGTTATTACATCATCCCGAAGCTTCGGGATTGGTAATAAGGTTGTTAATATGCTTCATTATTAATTGTGTTGTTGTATATAAAAAGCTTTTCCGTGATTTTAGTTGTTGCATAGGTTATTTTGTTTTGAATTGTTAATAGTTAGATTGCCACGCTTTGCTCGCAATGACGTTATAATGAGGAGCGGTAGCGACGTGGTTATCTCATGAAAACTAACTATTCAGAATAAATTTCATTGTTAAGTTCTTTTTTAAGGCGATGATAAATGCATCTACATGTTCCTTTTGTAAGGTTAAGGAAGGTAAAATTCTAAGTAGGTTAGGATTTTTAGCACTTCCCGTAAAAACATGCTGATTGAATAATAATGATTTTCTTAAGTTGGCAATAGGAAAATCAAATTCCAAACCTAACATTAAGCCTCTTCCTTTTACAGCTTTTAGTTGTGGAATGGTTGAAATTTGTTCGATAAAGTAGGTGGAAACTTCCTGTACATTTTTCATCAACTGTTCTTTTTCTATAGTGTCAAGGACTGCTAAAGAGGCAGCACAAGCTAAATGGTTACCACCAAAGGTAGTTCCTAACAATCCATGTGAAGCTTGTATACTCGGATGAATTAAAATTCCACCTACAGGAAATCCGTTCCCCATTCCTTTTGCCATAGAAATAATATGTGGCGTAATTCCATGCTTTTGAAAAGCAAAAAAATCACCTGTTCTACCAAAACCGCACTGAATTTCATCAGCAATAAGCACGGTGTTGTATTGTTGGGACAAGTTTTCCAATCCTTTATAAAAAGCTGTTGAAGCTTCGTCTAATCCTCCAATGCCTTGAATGGTTTCAATAATAATGGCGCAAACATCATTGTTCTGTAAAGCCTTTTCAACACCTGCTAAATCTTCAAACTCTAAAAAGATAACCTCTTGTTGTGCATTGATAGGTGCTATGATTTTTGGATTGTCTGTAGCAGCCACCGCAGCAGAAGTACGCCCGTGAAACGAGTTTTTAAAGGCAATTACTTTTTGTTTTCCTGTGTGAAAAGAGGCTAGTTTTAAAGCATTCTCATTAGCCTCAGCTCCCGAATTACATAAGAATAACTGATAGTCTTTACAGCCCGATAGTTTTTCTAGCCGGTCAGCCAATGCAACCTGTAACGGATTTTGAATGGCATTGCTGTAAAAGCCTAGTTTACTTACTTGCTCGCTAACATTTTTTACATACGTAGGGTGTGAGTGCCCGATAGAGATTACAGCGTGTCCGCCATATAAATCTAAATATTTAGTGCCTTTATCGTCATATACATATACATCGTTGGCAGTAACTGGAGTAATATTATATAAAGGATATACGTCAAATAAACTCATTAGTTTTCTTTTTTTATGGTGTTAATTTTGTTGAATGAAGCAACCATTCCCTGTATTAAAGCAGCACTTAAACCTTTGTGTTCCATTTCATTCAAACCTTCAATAGTACAACCTTTAGGAGTAGTTACTTTGTCTATTTCTTCTTCAGGATGATTTCCTGTAGCGATTAATAAGCTGGCAGCACCTTCGCTGGTGTGCATCGCTAATTCTTGTGCTTCTTTGGCATCAAAACCTAGCTGAATAGCTGCCTGTGTGGTAGCACGTATCAAACGCATCCAAAAAGCAATACCGCTGGCGCATACTACGGTAGCAGCTTGCATTTGACTTTCTGGAACTACCATTGAAGTACCTAATTGATTGAAAATAGCTGTAGCCGTTTGTAAGTGTGCTTTTCCTTGAGTATTACTACAAATACAGGTCATAGACTTGCCCACAGCAATAGCCGTATTAGGCATAGCTCTCATAATAAAGGAATTAGAACCGATAAGACTTTCCATTTTTTCTATAGAAAATCCAGTAATGGTAGAAATTAGGATATGCTTATCAGTAAGTACAGAAGCAATTTCTTTTAAAACGCCTTCAAAGTGCCTAGGTTGCACCGCAAAAATGATGATATCTGACAGCGCAATAGCTTCCTCGTTATTAGAAGTTATAAAAACACTCGGGGTATTTTTAAATTCATTTAGCTCTTCCGTATTTCTTTTAGTTAAGAAAAGCTGTGTAAACGAGTTGTTTTGTATCAATCCTTTAGCGATTGATTTTCCTAAATTACCTGTTCCTATAATTGCTATTTTCATCTGAAAAAGTTTAGTTTATATTTTTATATGATTCACTTCTTTAAATAAAGTTATTCATCTTGGTTTACCTAATCCCTCTGCGAGGGTTAAAAATAATTAGCTTTTAGTTGTAATCCTGTATCTTCTTGAAAACCAAACATCAGGTTCATGTTCTGAATTGCCTGCCCAGAAGCTCCTTTTAATAAATTATCAATAACACTGGTTATTAGTAATTTATCTTCGTGTTTGTGCACATGAATTAAACACTTATTGGTATTGACGACTTGTTTTAAATGTAGCTCTTGGTCTGCCATATGCGTAAAAACAGCATCTTTATAATACTCTGTATATAATTGTTTCGCTTCGTCTAAGGTTCCCTCATAATG
Source organism: Tenacibaculum sp. (assembly GCF_050290165.1). Classification (GTDB taxonomy): domain Bacteria; phylum Bacteroidota; class Bacteroidia; order Flavobacteriales; family Flavobacteriaceae; genus Polaribacter. The sequence continues at coordinate 87,009 of NZ_JBNKHD010000016.1, forward strand.
AGTGTATTGCGTAGCGTAAATACCTCTGGAAAAGTCTCCTCTGTTAGGAAGAAATAACACCTCCGATTCAAAATTTGATTGAAGCGTATGTAAGGTTTGATTGATTTCTCCTAAATGTTGATGCGTGAAAGGTTTATAGTAGGAAAAATTGTTGTCTCTCCACGTAAAATGCGTAGTAGAAGATAATGAAGTTCCTGCTCCAGTAGCACCAGTAACCGCATTGATATGCACATCATCTTGTAACAAACCTGCATTGGCTAAAGGTAGTAACCCAAGTTGAATAGCGGTAGCAAAACAACCTGGATTGGCAATATAAGAAGCGTTTTGTATGGCTTCTTTTTGAAATTCAGGTAAACCATATACAAACTCTTTTCCTTCAAAGGTACTGTCTGCTTCCAGTCTGAAATCATTTCCTAAATCGATAATTTTAGTGTGATTTGAAAAGGTATGTGTTTCTAAAAATTGTTTAGAATTTCCGTGTCCTAAACATAAGAACAGTACATCTACTGCTGTATTAATTTCATTGGTAAATGCTAATTCAGTGCTTCCTACCAAATCCTGATGTACATTCGCTATCTTATTACCAGCATTAGAAGTGCTATAAACAAAATTAATAGTCGCTTTTGGATGTTGTAACAAAAGCCTAATTAACTCTCCTGCTGTATAACCAGCACCTCCGATGATTCCTACTTGTATCATAATTTAGCTATTTACTTGTTGATATATCTTATTCTGATTTCCTAATAATTTGATGAAGCCTTTAGCATCTTCTGCAGTCCATCCTTTGTTTAGTTCACCGTAACTACCAAACTTGGCATTCATTAAATCGTGAGGAGAATCAATTCCATCTAAGGTAAAGTGATACGGTTTTAGCGTCACAAACACGTCGCCGGTAACCTTAGCTTGGCTATTTGTGAAGAAGGTTTCCATGTCTCTCATCACAGGGTCTAAATACTGACCTTCATGAAGGTGCATACCATAAAAACTTGCTAAATATTCTTTGTGTTGCAATTGCCATTTGGTTAAGGTGTGTTTTTCTAACAAATGATGCGCTTTGATTGTGATTAACGCAGCAGCAGCTTCAAAACCAACTCTTCCTTTAATTCCTACTATGGTATCTCCTACATGAATGTCTCTACCAATTCCGAATTTTGAAGCTAGGGCATTCAATTGCTCAATGTTTTGTACAGGAGCTTTTTCGTCATCATTAATAGCCGTTAATTCACCCTTTAGAAAAGAGAGTTTTACTTGTTCAGGTACTGTTTTTGTTATTTGAGAAGGGTAGGCGTGTTCTGGTAACGGGTGTTCTGAGGTTAAAGTTTCTTCGCCTCCTACACTGGTTCCCCATAAACCTTTGTTGACAGAATATTTAGCTTTTTCCCAAGACAAATCAATACCGTTACTTTTTAAATACTCGATTTCTTCCTGTCTTGAAAGCTGTAAATCTCTAATAGGAGTTATGATTTCAATTTCAGGAGCAATCGTTTGAAAAATCATATCAAATCTCACTTGATCATTTCCAGCACCTGTACTACCATGCGCAATATAGCTAGCACCAATACTCTTAGCATAGTTTACTATTTCTATAGCTTGTATAATTCTTTCGGCACTTACAGAAAGTGGATACGTATTGTTCTTTAACACATTACCAAAAATTAAGTACTTAATTACTTTGTTGTAATAATCAGTTACTGCATTGATGTTTTTATAGGTTGCAGTACCCATTGTGTAAGCGTTGTGCTCAATCTTTTTAATTTCTTCTGAAGAAAATCCGCCAGTATTCACGCTAACTGCATGAACTTCATATCCTTGTTTTGATAAGCTTACTGCGCAGTACGAAGTATCTAATCCGCCACTGTAAGCAATTACTAATTTTTTCATTTTTTGTCTTTTTTTAGGAAGATGGTTTCCTTAATTCTTTTTAGTCTTTGAAAGACTTTCTCCTTAACTTTTACGTTTTGAGTTTTTTTGTTAGGATCGTATAACATACCAGTACACAAACACATTTTTTGCTGAGTACGTTGTAAAACATCATAGTTTTTACAGGTTTGACAACCATTCCAAAAAGATTGATCTTCTGTAAGTTCAGAAAAAGTAACGGGTTTATAGCCTAATTCGCTATTCAGTTTCATTACGGCTAAACCAGTAGTAATACTAAATATTTTGGCATTAGGAAACTTGGTTCTAGAATGCTCAAAAACTACTTTTTTAATTTTTTTGGCTAAACCTATACCTCTGTAATCTGGATGCACAATTAATCCAGAGTTCGCTACAAACTTACCATGGCTCCAAGCCTCGATATAACAAAAGCCAGCGAACTTGTCTCCGTCTAGCGCTATAACAGCATTGCCATTTTCTAGTTTTGTAATAATATATTCTGGTTTTCTTTTGGCAATTCCTGTACCTCTAACCAGCGCAGCCTCGTCAATAGTTTGACAAATAATTTCTGCATACTTACTATGCGATTGATCAGCAATAACAACTCTCATTGAAATTGATTTTAAATATATTTTTTGTTAATAATCCTTGGTTTGAAAGAAGAACCGGACGCACCTGAGTTCCCAAAAAAGTAGCACCCTTACGGGCGACGTCGGATAAAAGTAGGTCGTACAATAACTGCGTTATTGAAAATAATAACACTAATTAGTAACGATATAAAAATGTAAATGATTGAAATCACAGATAAAAAAATAAATTATACAATACTCAGTTTAGGGAAAAAGGAAGACTAGCGTCGGTTGTAAGACCGCACTAAAAAACTGGGTATATTGTTGTATATTTTATTTGTTTTCATGATGCAGCAAATCTATAAAATAAATTTTGATAAATGCTAAATAAAAAATAAAAATTTTCGTAAACACAAGTAAAACAGTAGGTTATAAGGTGTTTTTTGGTAGTGTGAAATAAAAAAATCAAAAAAATATTAGGATAACTAAAAAATAATTTTAAATATTTGTGACATCAAATGAAGAAACAAGTATTAAATATCATTTCTATTATTATTGTCATTGTGATTATTTCACAAGGATAAGGAAGTGGTATTTTATTATTAAATTATATAAATTTTGAAAAGGCTTCCTAAATTTTAGGAAGCCTTTTTTAGTTGCAAAAAACATGAATCAATTTTTTAACATCGTGGTAATTATTATTGTCATTATTAGCTCTCCACCGAGTTGATACAGATAGTTTTTGCCTATAAGGAAGCCTGTATCTAACTCTAGATACAGGCTTTTTTTATTCCGTGAATATCATAAGGTTAAAAAGTTAAATTATTGATTTTTAATTGATTGTATTTTTTAAAGATAAATTAGAAATCATTAAAATATTGAAAAACAAAAAATAGAATAAAAACCAAAAAATAATTTTGAACAGCAAAACAACTGGAAAATGTATTACAACGAAGAAACAGTAATTTATTACAACGGAGAATTTATCAAAGCCACAGACGCAAGCGCTAACTTGTATAGTCAAAGTTTACACTATGGAAATGGGGTTTTCGAAGGTATTAGAGCATACAATACTAACGAAGGAGCGAAAATTTTTAAGCCATATGAGCATTACAAAAGGCTAAAGTACGGAGCAGAAGTCATGAATATTCAATTGGAGTATTCAGAAGAAGAACTAACGCAAATTACTTACGAATTGTTAGAACGTAATGGTTTGAAAGATGCTTACATCCGTCCGCTAGTCACTACAGGATCAGACATGAGTTTGTTAACTTCTAAAGAAACCAACTTAGTTATTCAATGTTGGGAGTGGGGTAAGTATATGGGAGATAAATTACTACGTGTAAAAACGTCTTCGTTCCAACGTCCGAATCCGAAGTCATGTTTTGTAGAAGCTAAAGTAACAGGGCATTATATTAATTCAATACTATCAACGAACGAAGCAAAAAATAACGGTTATGACGAAGCATTGTTATTAGATATGAATGGTAATGTAGCAGAGTGTTCAGGAGCTAACATTTTTATGGAGAAAGAAGGGAAACTATATACACCACCTAGAGGCCATATCATGGCAGGTATTACACGTGCTACGGTAATTGAGTTATGTGAAGAAGAAGGAATTTCTGTAGAAGAAAAGCATTTCACTTTAGAAGAATTAAAAAATGCAGACGCTTGCTTTTTCACAGGAACAGCAGCTGAAGTAGTAGGGTTACAATCGCTAGACGATTATCAATTTCCACTAGCGTGGGAAAAATCATGTGGACACAAACTAATGAAATTATATAAATACGAAGTATTAGGCTTACGTCAAAAACGAAAAGCAAGCTAACATGGAACTAAACAAATTTAGTAAACAAGTAACGCAAGACGACACTCAACCAGCAGCTCAAGCGATGTTGCATGCCATAGGATTGTCAAAATCAGATTTGGAAAAACCGTTGGTAGGAATTGCAAGTACGGGGTACGAAGGAAATCCGTGTAATATGCACCTAAACGATTTAGCAAAATTGGTGAAAGAAGGAACCGAAAATGCAGATTTAGTAGGATTGATATTTAATACCATAGGTGTTTCCGATGGAATTTCTATGGGAACACCAGGGATGCGTTATTCTTTACCTTCTCGTGATGTCATTGCCGATTCTATGGAAACGGTAGTGCAAGCGATGTCGTATGACGGATTGGTAACCGTAGTGGGCTGTGATAAGAATATGCCAGGAGCCCTAATGGCAATGCTACGTTTAAACCGTCCTTCAGTTTTAGTATACGGGGGAACTATTGCGTCTGGGTGTCATGAAGGAAAAAAGTTAGATGTTGTATCCGCTTTTGAAGCTTGGGGAGAGAAAGTTGCCGGAACAATTACAAAAAAAGAATATCAAAGTGTCATAGAAAAAGCATGCCCGGGGGCAGGAGCTTGTGGAGGAATGTACACCGCAAATACTATGGCGTCGGCAATTGAAGCTTTGGGTATGAGTTTACCTTACAATTCATCTAACCCTGCGATTAGCAACGACAAAGAGCAAGAATGTGTCAATGCAGGAGAAGCGTTACGGGTATTACTTGAAAAAGACATCAAACCATCAGACATCGTTACTAAAAAATCGTTGGAAAATGCAGTACGATTGGTAACAGTTATGGGAGGTTCTACCAATGCAGTATTACACTTTTTAGCGATAGCAAAAGCAGCTGATGTGCAGTTTACTTTGGAAGATTTTCAACGTATTTCAGATGAAACTCCATTCTTAGCCGATTTAAAACCTAGTGGAAAATACCTAATGGAAGATGTACACAAAGTAGGAGGTACACCAGCAGTTTTAAAGTATTTGTTGGAAAAAGGGTTGTTACATGGAGATTGTTTAACCGTAACAGGAAAAACTTTAGCTGAAAATTTAGCATCGGTTCCTAGTTTAACAGAAGGACAAGATGTAGTAAAACCATTAGAAACTCCTATTAAAGCTACAGGTCATTTGCGAATGCTCTACGGAAATTTAGCAAAAGAAGGTTCTGTAGCGAAAATAACAGGAAAGGAAGGATTGTATTTTTCAGGAAAAGCAAAGGTTTTTGAAGGAGAGTATGAGGCTAATGACGGAATACGAGATGGTAAAGTTGAAAAAGGAGACGTTGTGGTAATTCGTTATGAAGGTCCTAAAGGAGGACCTGGAATGCCAGAAATGTTAAAACCAACAGCTGCTATTATGGGAGCAGGATTAGGTAAAGATGTTGCTTTAATTACAGATGGTCGTTTCTCGGGAGGAACCCATGGATTTGTAGTAGGTCACATCACACCAGAAGCCCAAGAAGGTGGGGTAATCGCTTTGGTAAAAGATGGAGATACTATAACTATTAATGCAGAAACAAACACGATTCATGTTGATGTTTCAGAAGATGAATTAATCAAAAGAAAACACGAATGGACAGCGCCACCTTTAAAAGTAAAAAGAGGAGTGCTATATAAATATGCAAGAACAGTAGCATCAGCATCTAACGGATGTGTAACCGACGAATTTTAACACTTGTACTATGGAAACAAAAACGAAACAACAAACAGAACTAGAAAAAAAACAGAGAGTAACCATTACAGGTGCAGAAGCTGTAGTAAAATGTTTATTAGCAGAAGGAGTCGATTTATTATATGGGTATCCAGGAGGAGCTATCATGCCCGTATATGATGAGCTGTATAAATATCAAGATAAATTGCACCATGTATTAACACGTCACGAACAAGGAGCTACACATGCAGCACAAGGCTATGCTAGAGCTACAGGTAAAGTAGGAGTAGCTATAGCAACTTCAGGTCCAGGTGCAACCAACTTAATTACAGGTATTGCCGATGCGCAGATAGATTCTACGCCAATGGTATGTATCACAGGACAAGTAGGAGCACATTTATTAGGTTCTGATGCTTTTCAAGAAACGGATATTGTGGGAATTTCAACTCCAGTAACGAAGTGGAATTATCAGATAACCAAAGCGAGTGAGATACCTGAAGTAATAGCAAAAGCATTTTACATCGCTCGTTCAGGAAGACCAGGACCTGTGTTGGTTGATATCACCAAAAATGCGCAGTTTGAAGAATTTGATTTTGAATACAAAAAATGTACTTCGGTTCGTAGTTATCAACCTGTTCCGAGTATGAATATCCAAAGTGTTGAAGCAGCTGCTGAGTTGATTAACAATGCGGAAAGACCATTTGTAATTTGGGGACAAGGAGTAATACTTGGAGAAGCTGAAGAAGAATTTAAAACATTTATAGAAAAAGCAGGAATTCCATCGGCAAGTACTTTGTTAGGTTTATCAGCTTTACCAACAAAGCATCCTTTGCATGTAGGTATGGTAGGAATGCATGGTAATTACAGTCCAAATAAATTGACCAATGAATGTGATGTGTTGATAGCCATCGGAATGCGTTTTGACGATCGTGTTACAGGGGATTTAAGTCGTTATGCTAAACAAGCTAAAATAGTTCATTTTGAAATAGATCCTGCGGAAGTAGATAAAAACGTAAAAACAGATGTAGCTGTTTTAGGAAACGTAAAAGAAACCTTAGCGGCAGCACTTCCTCTTTTAGAAGAAAAATCACACAAAGAATGGTTGCAAGAGTTTCGAAATTTAGATGCGGTAGAGTTTGATAATGTGATAAAAAATGATTTGTTTCCAACGAAAGAAGGATTAACGATGGGAGAGGTTATCAAGCAAATAAATGAAGCCTCTAAAGGAAAAGCCATTGTAGTTACCGACGTGGGTCAACATCAAATGATAGCAAGTCGTTATGCAGAATTCAACCAATCAAAAAGCAATATTACTTCGGGTGGATTAGGAACTATGGGGTTTGCCTTACCTGCTGCGATTGGTGCTAAAATGGGAACTCCAGAGCGAGAAGTAGTAGCTGTGATTGGTGACGGAGGTTATCAAATGACTATACAAGAACTAGGAACGATTTTGCAAACCAAAGCAGCGGTTAAAATTGTAGTACTGAATAATGAATTTTTAGGAATGGTACGACAATGGCAGCAGTTGTTTTTTGACAAACGATATGCTTCTACAGTAATGACAAACCCTGATTTTGTTGCCATTGCTAAAGGATATCATATAGCAGCTAATAGAGTTACTAAAAGAGAAGAATTAGCAACAGCTGTTCAAGAAATGATGCAATCCAAAAAAGCCTATTTCCTAGAAGTTTGTGTAGAAAAGGAAGATAACGTATTTCCAATGATTCCAACAGGGGCATCTGTATCTGATGTTCGATTAAAATAAGAAAATATGAATACAAAAAACACCTATACAATTTCAATTTATACAGAAAATAATGTTGGATTGTTAAACAGAATATCAGCAATATTCCTACGAAGACATTTGAATATAGAGAGTGTTAACGTATCAAAATCTGAAATTAAAAGTGTGTCTAGATTTACGCTTTTAGTGAAGGTTACTGAGGAACAAGTTAAAAAAATCATTGGTCAGATTGAAAAGCAAGTAGAGGTAATTAAAGCTTTTTATCATACGGATGAAGCAACAGTTTACCAAGAGTCATGCTTGTTTAAATTAAGTACAGACTTACTTATTCAAAATGATGAAATTCAAACAATCATTAACCAAAGTAAATCAAGGGTAATTAATATAAACAAAAACTTTTTTGTTCTTGAAAAGTCCGGAACCAAAGAAGAAGTAGAAGAACTATATCACATTTTAGATAAGCATGGTATCATGCAATTTGTTCGGTCTGGTAGAATAGCTATTACGAAAGATGAAATGCCAGTATCAAAATTATTACAATTAATAAAAGCATAAACAAACAACACAAATACAATAGAAATGAAAAATTATTTCAACCAATTATCACTTAGAGAACAATTAGAACAGTTAGGAAAATGTAGATTCATGAATGCTGAAGAATTTTCAGAAGGAACTACAGCATTAGAAGGCAAAAAAGTGGTAATTGTAGGATGTGGAGCACAAGGACTGAACCAAGGGTTAAACATGCGCGATTCAGGGTTAGATATTTCATACGCATTACGAGAAGCAGCCATTAAAGAACAACGTCAATCATATAAAAATGCAACAGAACACGGTTTTGAAGTAGGTACCTATGAAGAGTTGATTCCTACTGCTGATTTGGTTTGTAATTTAACACCCGATAAACAGCACACACAGGTGGTAAATGCAGTAATGCCATTAATGAAATCAGGAGCGACTTTATCCTATTCTCACGGATTTAATATTGTTGAAGAAGGCATGCAGGTACGTAAGGATTTAACCGTAATTATGGTTGCACCTAAGTGTCCTGGAACAGAAGTAAGAGAGGAATATTTGAGAGGGTTTGGAGTGCCAACATTAATCGCAGTGCACCCAGAAAATGATCCTGAGAATAAAGGACTGGCACAAGCAAAAGCCTATACATATGCAACAGGTGGTCATAAAGCAGGAGTGTTAGAATCATCGTTTGTTGCAGAGGTAAAATCAGACTTAATGGGAGAGCAAACCATCTTATGTGGAGTGTTACAAACGGGATCTATTTTATCATTCAATAAAATGGTTGAAGAAGGAGTAGAGCCAGCGTATGCTTCTAAACTCATTCAATATGGATGGGAAACCATTACAGAAGCATTAAAGCATGGGGGAATTACGAATATGATGGATCGTTTATCGAACCCAGCAAAAATTAAAGCTTATCAACTTTCCGAAGAATTAAAAGAAGTGTTAGCTCCATTATTTAACAAACACATGGATGATATCATGTCAGGACACTTTTCAAAAACTATGATGGAAGACTGGGCAAACGATGATGTAAATCTATTAACATGGAGAGCGGCTACTGGAGAAACACAATTTGAGAAAACTGCCGCTACTTCTGAAGAAATTTCAGAACAAGCCTATTTTGATAAAGGAACTTTATTAGTTGCTTTTGTAAAAGCTGGGGTAGAATTAGCTTTTGAAACGATGGTGAAATCAGGAATTATTTCAGCATCGGCATACTATGAATCGTTACACGAGTTACCATTGATTGCCAATACTGTAGCACGTAAGAAGTTGTTTGAAATGAACCGTATTATTTCTGATACTGCTGAATATGGATGTTACTTATTTGATCATGCTGCCAAACCATTATTGACTGATTTTATGAAATCGGTAAATACTGATGTTATTGGAAAAGAATACAGTGCTACCAACGAAGTAGATAATCTTGAATTAATTAAAGTGAATAAAGCAATTCGTAATCATCCTATTGAAAAAGTAGGAGCAGAATTGCGAGAAGCAATGACGGCTATGAAGGTAATAAAAACCAATGTCAGTCAAGAAGAACCTGTTTTAGCATAATCGTATGGAAGTTCAAAAAGAAACTTATTTTCCTAAATTAACAGCAATACAACAAGCTGCTGCAACTTTAAAAGAGGTTGTGGCAGTTACCCCGCTGCAAGAAAACTTCAATTTATCTAGACAATTTAATGCCAATATCTTTTTAAAAAGAGAAGATTTACAACAAGTTCGTTCGTATAAAATTAGAGGGGCTTACAATAAAATAAGCTCATTAACAGAGGAGGAGTTAACTAATGGAATTGTGTGTGCCAGTGCAGGAAATCATGCACAAGGAGTTGCCTTGGCATGTAGAAAAAAAGAAATTTTTGGAACCATTTATATGCCTGCACCAACACCAAAACAAAAGGTAGAACAGGTAAAAATGTTTGGGGGTGATTTTGTAGACATTCGATTGATAGGTGATACGTTTGACGATGCTTATAAGGCGGCAAAATTATTATCGGATAGTTTGCAAAAAACATTTGTACATCCTTTTGATGATGAAAAAATTATTGAAGGTCAGGCAACTGTGGGCTTAGAAATTTTAGAGCAATCACAACAACCTATCGATTATGTTTTTGTACCTGTAGGTGGTGGTGGATTGGCTTCTGGTTTATCAAGTGTTTTTAAATTGTTGTCTCCAAAAACAAAGATTATAGGAGTAGAGCCTGCGGGGGCACCATCAATGAAAAAATCCTTAGAAGAAAACAAAAACGTTATACTAGAAAACATAGATAAATTTGTTGATGGAGCGGCAGTACAGAAAGTAGGGGAGTTGACCTACAAAATTTGTCGAGAAAATTTATCAGATATGATTACCGTTCCTGAAGGAAAAGTGTGTCAAACTATCTTAGAAATGTATAATAAAGAAGCAATAGTGGTTGAACCTGCTGGAGCTTTGACGATAAGTGCACTTGATTTTTATAAAGAAGAATTGAAAGGTAAAAATGTAGTATGTGTTATTAGTGGAAGTAATAATGATATCACTCGTACGGCCGAAATAAAAGAACGAGCATTGTTGTACAGTAAATTGAAACACTATTTTATCATTCGTTTTCCTCAGCGTGCAGGAGCTTTAAAAGAATTTGTAGCTGAGGTATTGGGAGAGAATGATGATATTACTTTTTTTGAATACTCTAAAAAAACCAATAGAGAAAATGGTCCAGCTGTTGTTGGTATAGAATTAGAGAAAAAAGAAGATCTGCAACCATTAATTCATCGAATGAAACAACGAAACTTTTATGGTGAATACCTAAATGATAAACCTAATTTATTTGAATTCTTAGTGTAATATTAATGAGACTGTCTAGAGTGTCATTTCGACCTAAGGGAGAAATCTTTTGAATATTTGTACTCATTTGCAAGAGATTCCTCCTCGTACCTCGTTCGGAATGACATTGTTTTAGACAGTCTTATTTTTGACCAAGATATACCCAATGGTCATTTTCTTTACAAAAAATTGAGTTTTCGTGAATCACATCGATATTGCTATTTTCCATAAAAAAAGCTTTAAACTCAACAGTGGTTTCTGTTGTGTGAAGTACTTCTAGCTTTATCCAATTAACAGTTTTTGTCCAAGCTAAAATTTCTCTCTTTTCACGCTTAGAAGGTCTGGTACTGCTATGGTGACTTTTTTGTAAATAGTCAATATTTGCTAGTACAAAAGCACTATATCTTGAACGCATTAAAGCTTCAGCTGAGGTAACTGAATGAATGTTTTGATGTGCTTTTTGACAGCAATCACGATATTGTTTGCTAGGGTTACATGGACACTGCATAATGTTAATTGATTAATTCGGGTTGTTCTTGTACTCTAAAGCAACGTTCTTCTCCTAGAAATAGAGGGTTTCCATGTTTTTCAGACCAAAATCCGTCTAAAATATCTTTAGAAAGACAAGAATACACTGCTACACCTTTGTAGATAGTGTTATCATCGCCCGTGTAGTTAAAATTGATAGCTAAAATATTATTTTTAAAGAAGCCAGTTCCAAATTGTTCCTGTTCGTTGTTAATTAACCATTTGGCAACTATTCTGTTGTTTTCGTCAAGGGTTAAAGAAAGTGTTCCTTTGTAAGTGTTAGTATTTTCGTCTTGGTTGCTACCAATAATGTTGTAGGTTCCTATTAAATCTTCTATCGTCATGAATCTTCATTAAAAATGCAAAAATAAGAATAAATTAAGTGGAGGTTATAATTAGCTTAACACGATAATATTTTGTATATTTTCAAGTGTTTTACACTAGCTATCAGTACTATGGAGTTTATAGATTATTATAAAATTTTAGGGGTAGACAAAAATGCTTCACAAGATGCTATAAAAAAAGCCTATCGTAAACTAGCAAGAAAGTACCACCCAGATACAAATCCAAATGATGAGGAAGCGAAAAAAAAGTTTCAGCAAATAAATGAAGCAAATGAAGTATTGAGTAATCCAGAAAATCGAAAAAAGTATGATGAGTATGGAGAGAATTGGCAACATGCGGAAGCTTATGAAGAAGCCAAAAAGCAACGAGGTTATCAAAGTGGATTTGGTGGCGGAGGTTCTTACCAGCAATATTCTTCTTCTTCTGGTTTTGAAGGAACTGATTTTTCTGATTTTTTTAATGCAGCTTTTGGAGGAGGAAGAACTGGTAGACGGTCAACACAATTTAGAGGGCAAGATTTTAATGCCTCTTTACAATTAAACTTAAAAGATGTCTATACTTCACAAAAACAAGTGCTTACTATAAACGGTAAAAAGATACGAATTACGATTCCGGCAGGGGTAGAAAATGGGCAAACGATTAAAATAAAAGGACATGGAGGAGAAGGGATTAATGGAGGACCTAAAGGAGATTTATATATCACTTTTGAAATTATTCCTGATGCTCGTTTTAAGCGAGATGGAGCTAATTTATACACAGAGCAAACTATAGATTTATATACGGCAGTATTAGGAGGAGAAGCAGTGATTGATACTTTTGTTGATAAGGTAAAACTTAAAGTAAAATCGGGAACTCAGAATGGAACCAAGGTTCGGTTGAAAGGAAAAGGATTTCCGAAGTATAAAAAAGAAGGTCAGTTTGGTGACTTATATGTTACTTATAAGGTGGATATTCCAACTAATTTAACAGATGAACAGCGCGATTTATTTGCAAAACTCTCTAAATTAAAATAAAGATGAACGACAAAGAATTAATAAGCATACAAAAGGTTATCATTCATCATAATTTAGATGAACAATTTATAGAAAGTATCGAATCTTTTCAACTCATAGAGTTTGTAGTAAAAGATTCGGATAGATATGTATATATAGAGCAGTTACCTACCTTAGAAAAAATAATCAGATTGTATTATGATTTAGAAGTCAACATGCAAGGTATTGACGTAATTAACAATATGCTAGATAGAATGGATGCGATGCATAGAACTATTCAACAATTACAAAATAAATTAAAATTATACGAGTAGAAACAGCTTTTTAATTGGTTCTCTTTTTGTAAAGAACACCGTCTATTTTATCGTATGCATCCGGATTGTGTTTTTTGATTTTGATTTTAATATGTTTTGAAGCAGGCATATTACTTCCCTTTACTGTGTTATGAATAGAAACTAACACATTAGTTTCAGGAAAATAAGTAACTGTGTTTTTCTCAGGAATAGGATATTCAACAATAATAAATAAAGGAGCAATACGCTCTGTGTTATTATCATAGTTGTATAAATCTACTTTGTCACCAGTTTTGAAGCCAGCTTTTTCAATATCTTTTTTATTCATAAAAATAACACGACGCTCATTATGAATACCGCGATAGCGATCGTTTAAGCCATAAATAGTAGTGTTAAATTGATCGTGTGTTCTTACCGTAGCCATTAAATACTCATCATCAGCAAGGGTGTTTTGCGGTAATGATGTTATAGAAAACGGAACACGATCTCCAAATTCTTTTGTTTTAAAGTTTCCTTCACGAGCACCATTGGGTAAGTAAAATCCACCTTTTTGTTTTACACGAACATTATAGTTCTCAAAACCAGGAATACATTTTTCAATATCATCTCTTACTGCATCATAATTATTCATATAACGATCCCAATCAACTACACTTTTGTCTCCTAAAGTTGCTTTTGCCATTCTACAAACAATATGTGTTTCGTTAATGAGTTTGTTAGAAATTGGTTTTAGCATTCCTTTTGACCATTCTACAATACCCATAGCATTTTCGGTACTCACATATTGTAATTTTCCGTTTATTATATCAGTTTCACTACGAGAAATGGTTGGTAAAATTAACGCTTCTTTACCATGAATAAGGTGAGTTCTATTTAATTTGGTAGAAACACAAACTGATAGATCTAGTTGTCTCATTCCGTTTGCAGTATAGGTAGTATCAGGAGTAGCTGATAAGAAATTACCACCCATACTAAAGTGTACTTTAATTTTTCCTTCATTCATTGCTTTTATGGTACCTACAACATCATACCCACTATTTCTTGGAGGATTAAAGCCAAAAACTTCCTCTAGTTTATCCAATTGTTCTTTTGAAGGATGGTTATTGATAAGCATTGTTCTGTTTCCTTGAACATTACTATGACCACGTACTGGACAAGAACCTGCTCCAGGCTTACCAATACTTCCTTTTAAGAATAATAAGTTTAAGACTTCTTTTAAAATGTCAACTCCGTTAGGTTGCTGCGTAAGTCCCATTCCCCAACAAATGATAATTCTATTTTTATAAGCTAGCATTTCAGCAGCTTTACGAATATCTTCTAATGAAATACCAGAAGCTTTTGCGAGTTCATCAATATCATAGTTTTCTATTTGCTTGATTAACTCGTCGTAACCTACCGTTTTATTTTTGATAAAGTCTTGATCGAAAACTTTACCTGGAGCTTCTTTCTCAAAATATAAGAGTAGTTGTTCTATTGCTTTTAGGAGTGCTAAATCACCATTAATTTTTACAGGAAGGTATAAGTCGGCAAGTTGTATACCTTTACCTAAAATACCACTTATTTTTTGAGGATCTCTAAATCCCATCAATCCAGCTTCAGGAAGAGGATTAACGGCTATAATTTTTGCGCCGCTCTTTTTCCCTTTTTCTAGGGCACTCAACATTCTTGGTGAGTTGGTACCTGGATTTTGTCCGATAATCATGATGATATCGGTATCGTAAAAGTCATTTAAAGTTGCAGTCCCTTTACCAACACCTGTTGTTGCAGCTAGAGTAAAACCTGAAGTTTCGTGGCACATATTTGAACAATCAGGAAAGTTATTCGTACCAAATTCACGAACAAAAAGTTGATAGGCGAAAGAGGCTTCATTACTTGTTCTACCCGAAGTATAAAAAGCAGCATTATCAGGAGATTCTAACTTATTTAAATGTTCTGCTATCTTTTTAAAGGCATTATCCCAACTAATGGGCTCGTAGTGTGTACCATTTTTAGGTAAGTACATAGGTTCAGATAGTCGACCTAAATGCCCAATTTCATAGTCGGTTAATTGAGATAAGTCATATACCGAATTTTGTTTAAAAAAATCGGCTGTAATTCTTTTACTGGTAGCTTCTTCAGCGATAGCTTTTGCTCCATTTTCACAATATTCAGCAATAGGAGATCGGTCATCATCAGGATCAGGCCAACCACAACTAGGACAATCAAAACCATCAAACTGATTCATCTTAAACAATGCTTTTCCACCTCTTACCAATGCCTTATCGTTGATTAAGCTTTTTATAGCATTGGTAACTCCAGGAATACCCGCAGCCCAATCTTTTGGTTTGCCTGTTCTTAAGCTTAATAACTTATAAGGAGGCTCAGCAGAAGGTTGTTTATCAGTTTGTTTTTTGGGTTTGTTGCTCATACCTTTTATATAATCTTTTTGAGATATAAAATTAAGAAAAAAAACTAAGTGATATTATCTTTACGCAAATCAAAGAGAAAGACTAAAAAGGGTTAGGACATTGTTATAGTAAAATTTCATTAATCACAGTTTGTGTTGAATTCTTGATAATCAGATTTTAAAAACATGGGAATATTTTGACCATTATATACCTTAATGCAGAATAAGTTAGGGTTTGCATTAACAGTTAAACGATCCAAATTCACCAACCCACTTATATCGAGTGATGTAAGTAAGTTACTGGAACAATACAACACTTCAATATTACTGTTAGATTTCAAGTCGATATTTTTAAGCTTGTTATCAGATAGAGCTAAAACTTCTAAAGCTTTATTAGCGGTAAAATCTACTTCTAAAATCTTATTATTTTGTGCCAAAATAGTTTTTAAGCTTACTGCTTTTTTTACATCTAAAGACGTTAGAAAGTTATCTCTAACATTTAAGGTTTCTAAATTGGGATTATCAATACTTAACGTTTCTAATGAATTATAGTATAGACTTAACCATTTTAGATTAGTAGCATTTTTTAACCCAGTAATAATATCCAATTCGTTTACATCAAGATCAACCTTGATTAATTGTGTATTGTAACTCAAATCAATATTTTTAAGATAATTACCAGCAAGTACCAAAGTATCTAATTGTTTATTAAACCTCAAGTCTATAGTGGTTAAATCATTTCCCATGGCATGTAATCTTTTTAGATTAATAAACCCTTCAATACCTGTTAGGTCTTTAATCATAAAATTATCATTGGATGTGTTTAAATTAAGACTGGTAACTCTTAAAGCGTCACTTTTTAATAGTTGTTGATTGACAATACCATCAGAATCTATACCCAGATTGATTAGTTTGGTCTCAAATTGTGTATCGGGAATGTTTACATAGTTTTGCTCTTCGGTATTGTCATCACTTGAACATGAAATGAAAAGACAACATGATATAAGAATTAAGTTTAATAGTTTTAAATAATGCTCCATTGATAAGGTTTTAATTTTTCATGTTTTTACTAAAACAAAACTCGTGAATAAACTGTTTTAAAAAATTAATCCAGATTAATTTTTTAGTCTTATTTATATAAAACAATAAAATTGTGTTTAAGAAGAAGTTTTAGATATTTTTTAAGGTAGTTTCTTTTTCTTTTTTGAAGATATGATAAGGTTGTTTAGACCAATAAAAACTAAGACGGATTTACCATATATACAACGATCTCTCAATTAATTTCCTTGAATTCTAAGCCAAAGATCTTTTAGTAATTGTTTGGCTTTCTCTCTATTTCTAGGAACTTCTTCTATAGTGACTATGTTATGTTCTTCAGCTATTTTAAAACTAAAAGCAAATTGTTGAAAGTTAGGAGCTACACTTAATAAACCAAACCGTAAATCGTTTAAGTATAGTGTATTGTCTTTCTCTGAAATAGTGTACCAACCTTTAGTTATCTTAATAAGTCTTTTTACTTTAGTATCCTTATTATATTTTCCCAGTAAGTGATGATTTTTTGGATAAGAATAAAATTCAATCGGTTTAGTGTCAAAAAGTGAATAATAGCCAATAAGGTAAGCATCTTCGGTTGCTACATTAGCTGACCATAGAACAGTATTGAGAGGAGTAGGCTTGGTTACAATTTCGTTATATACAATTCCTTGACTGTCTAGCGCATGTTTAAATTTAGTATAAGTAATACCTTTAATTATGATTGTCAGGAACATATAAGAACTACTTATAATAAGTCCCAAGTTGTTATATTTTTTTCTTTTTTTAGAAGCTTTTGATTGAAACATCGCCATTAATAAAAAGAGTAAAAAAGGAAGTGTGTAAAGAGGATCTATTACAAAAATATTTTTGAAAGCCAATCGAAAATCAAAAGGCCAAAAGAGTTGTGTTCCCCAAGTTGTAAAAGCATCTAAGATAGGGTGAGTTACCAACCCCCAAAACATGAGTTGCATCCATTCTTTAGCAGAAGCATTTTTTTCATACAATGATATAAGCCAACCAAAAATCCAACCAAAAACAATAGAGAAAAGGATAGAGTGTGTAAAACCTCTGTGTAATTCTAAAGCAGTTACAGTATCAAATAATTTACCAATATATACATCAAAGTCTGGAATAGTACCAGCAATAGCTCCATATAACATGGCCTTGTTACCAACTTTTTTTCCTAATACAGCCTCTCCCACAGCGGCTCCAAGAACAATTTGTGTAAGTGAATCCATGTTGTAAAAATACTTATAAATGAGCTATTAAATTGAGGTAAAATGTGACTTCTTCATAGGTTATAATATTTTTATTAAAGCTTGATTTTAAAATAAATATGTTAAAATAATATATGATATAGTTTTTTTTGTATTTTTATTAACCAAATGGTTAAACTTTTTAGTTGAAAATGGCAAAGAGTAGAGATAACAAAACAGAAGAACAGATATTAAAAGCGGCACAAGAGATTTTTCAATCCAAAGGAATGGACGGTGCCCGAATGCAAGAAATAGCAGACAAAGCGAGTATAAATAAGGCGATGCTACATTATTATTATAGGAGTAAGCAGCTATTGTTTGAGGCAGTATTTAAAAAAGCTTTTTCATTATTGGCTCCTCAACTTAATGCGATACTAAATGATGATTCGACTATAGAAGAAAAGATAAGAAGTTTTACTCATAACTATATTACTTTTATTATGAAGCATCCTTATTTACCGAATTTTATCATTCAAGAATTAAATCGTAAGTCTCAATTTATTGAAGAAATAAAGAATAATACATTTTTTCCTAAACTAGATAAGTTTAAAGAACAGATAGAAAAAGAGGTTAAGGCAAGAACAATCAGACCAATTAGCGCAGAACAATTATTCATAAATATAATATCGTTAAACGTTTTTCCTTTTGTAGGTGCACCTTTAATTAAAGCAGTTGCTAATGTCGATAATGAGAGCTATAAAGAAATACTAGAGGCTCGAAAAAAAGAAGTATCAGAATTTATAATTAATGCCATAAAAAAGTAAACAAATGAAAGCTAAATTTTTATTTGGATTGTTCTTTTTAGCTATAACTGTTGGGTATGGTCAGCATACTATTAGTTTAGAGGAGTGTTACGGTAATTTGAAAGAAAATTATCCGCTTGTAAAGAAACAAGCTATTTTAGAACAACAAAAAAAGGCAGATTTTTCTGTTATCAAAGCAAAAACATTGCCGCAGTTCTATCTCAATGCCCAAGCTACTTATCAGTCAGAGGTTACAGAAGTACCATTCCCAAATTCAGGAATAGAACCTTTGAATAAAGATCAATATAAAGCCACTTTAACTGCAAACCAATTATTGTATAATGGAGGCAAAATTAAAGAAACACAAGATCTTCAAAATATAACGTATAGTAGGAAACATCAAGAAGTAGAAGTTAGTCTTTATCAATTAAAACAACGTGTAAACCAGCTTTATTTTTCAATATTATTATTTGATGATCAAACAATATTATTAGATACGAGAGACCAACAATTAAGAGTAAAATTAAGCGAAATAAAATCAGGAATTAAAAATGGTGTTTTGTTGCCTGTATCTGATAAAATTATAGAAGCAGAAATACTTAAAATAGCTCAACAGAAAGAAGAAGTAAAGAACAACAAGTCAAAGTTGGTCTCATCTTTATCAATGTTAATAGGGGCTCCCATCAATGTAGAAACAGTATTTCAAAAACCGTTGATTTCATTGTTAGAGAATCAAACATTGAATAGACCCGAACTAGAATTATTCAGTTTACAAAAACAAGAGCTTGATAAACAAAAGAACGTACTATCCAAAGAATTGATGCCAGAACTTGTTGGTTTTGCAACAGGTGGTTATGGTAATCCTGGACTTAATATGTTGAAAAATGAATTTGAATCTTACTATATAGTAGGTCTAAAGTTGAATTGGAATGTGTTTGATTGGAATAGTAATAAGAGAAAAAGAGAGGTCATAAATTTTTCAAAAGAAATTATAGATACTCAAGAAGAAATTTTTAAGCTGAATACTAATACCGCTTTGAATGAACAAAACAAAGAAATTGAAACACTTGAAAGTACAGTTGTTATTGATAAAGAGCTTATTTCTTTACAAAAAGAGGTTGTTACGGCATCTGATTCTCAATTAAAAAATGGAGTAATAACACCCTCTCAATATCTAACTGAATTGACCAAATTATATGAGTCAGAAAACTTGTTCAATCAACACAAAACGCAGTTAGAATTAGCTAAAGCAAACTACAATACTTTAAAAGGATATACCAAATAGAAATATAATGAAAAACTCACAAATCATATTGTACTATGTATTCTTTGCAGTTCTTTTATCTGCTTGTAAAGGTACTAATGACATAGCTGATGGATATGGAAACTTTGAAGCTACAGAGATAACAATTTCTGCAGAAAATAATGGAAAATTATTGTCTTTTCAGATTGATGAAGGTTCAATTTTAAAAGCAAATGAGCTAGTTGGTTATATAGATACAATTCCACTTCACCTTAAAAAAGAACAACTAAAGGTTCAAAAAGAAGTAATCAATGCTAAATCTAAAGGTGTTTTATCACAAATAAATGTGTTGCAAGCTAAATTGAAAACCGCGAATACGAATAAAACAAGGGTGGAAAATTTAATAAAAGACAATGCAGGGACACAAAAACAATTAGATGATATTGATGGAGAAATAGCAGTGTTAAATAACAGCATTCGCAGTGTTGAAGTTCAAAATGCTCCTGTGGTAAACGAACTAAAAAGTATAGATGTACAGATACAACAGCTGAATGATCAATTATTAAAAAGTAAAATAGTAAATCCTATTCAAGGTACCGTATTGGCTAAATATGTAGAACCTAATGAAATTGTAAATTTTGGAAAACCGCTATATAAAATTGCAGATTTATCAACTATGGAACTTCGCGTATATGTTAGCGAAACTCAATTACCAAATTTGTCTATTGGTGAAAAAGTGGTCGTTAAAATAGACAATCAAAAAGGGATGAAAAACTATGAAGGAAAAATTAGTTGGATAGCTTCAGAAGCAGAGTTTACGCCTAAAATGATTCAAACAAAAGAAGAGCGAGTTGCTTTGGTTTATGCGGTTAAGGTAAAAGTGAAAAATGATGGTAGTCTAAAAATAGGAATGCCAGCTGAAATGTGGTTTGAGTAAATCTAATAACGATGAGTATTATTGTTTCAAACATATCTAAATCATATGATAGTATAACCGCACTGTCTAACACCTCTTTTACTGTTAAGCAAGGAGAACTTTTTGGACTCATTGGACCAGATGGTGCTGGTAAAACAACATTATTTCGCATACTTACCACTTTATTAATTGCAGATGAAGGACATGCTAGTGTTACAGATTTAGATGTTCTTAAAGATTATAAAGCGATACGTAATAGTGTAGGGTATATGCCAGGGCGTTTCTCACTCTACCAAGATTTAACGGTTGAAGAAAATTTGCATTTTTTCGCGACCATTTTTGGAACAACTATAGAAGAGAACTACGATTTAATAAAAGAAATTTATGTACAGATTGAACCCTTTAAAACTCGTAGAGCAGGAAAACTTTCAGGAGGAATGAAGCAAAAGCTAGCTTTGTGTTGCGCATTGATACACAAACCTAAAGTATTGTTTTTAGATGAACCTACTACAGGAGTTGACCCAGTGTCGCGAAAAGAGTTTTGGGAAATGTTAAAACGTTTACAAAAAAAGGGGATTACTATTTTGGTTTCTACTCCCTATATGGATGAAGCTGAGTTATGTGATCGTATAGCATTAATTCAGGACGGGAAAATTTTAGAAGTAGATACCCCAAAGAATATTGTTAATCATTTTTCGAAGCCACTATATAATATTAAAGCAAGTGATATGTATCGTTTAATTGAAGCTTTGAATATATATAAACATACGCATAGTATTTTTCCTTTTGGTGAATATGTACATTATACAGATCAACAGAATGCACTAGATGAAGTAGCTTTAAAAGCTTATTTAAAACAGCATGAGCTTTTAAATATTCAAATTGAAAGAACACAACCTACCATTGAAGATGTCTTTATGGAATTAGCTAAATAATGGAAACAAACAACGTTATAGAAGTAGAGAGTTTAAGTAAAAAGTTTGGTGATTTTATAGCAGTTAACCAAATAAGTTTTCATGTAAAAACTGGAGAAATTTTTGGCTTCTTGGGAGCTAATGGAGCAGGGAAAACTACAGCTATGAAAATGTTGATAGGTATATCATCACCAACTTCAGGGAAGGCTAAAGTAGCAGGTTTTGACGTATATAAAGAAACAGAATCTATTAAAAAAAACATAGGTTATATGAGTCAAAAGTTTGCTTTGTATGATGATTTAACAATCAAAGAAAATATTGATTTTTTTGGAGGTATCTATGGATTGTCTAGAAAGCAAATAGATTCAAAAAGAAGGGAATTAGTCGAAGAATTAGGACTTCAAGAAGTAACTGATAATCTTGTAGGATCATTACCATTAGGTTGGAAACAAAAGTTAGCATTTTCAGTATCCTTATTACACAATCCTAAAATAGTATTCTTAGACGAGCCAACAGGAGGTGTAGACCCTATTACCCGTCGCCAGTTTTGGGAAATGATTTATAAAGCAGCCCATAACGGAACTACAATTTTTGTGACAACACATTATATGGATGAGGCAGAATACTGCGACCGCGTTTCTATTATGGTTGATGGTAAAATAGAGGCTTTGGATACTCCCAAAAAACTAAAAGAGCATTTTAAAGTAGATTCAATGAATGATGTATTTTTAAAATTAGCAAGAGGATGAAACAGTTTATAGGTTTTGTAAAAAAAGAATTCTATCACATATTTCGTGATAAACGCTCTTTATTTATTCTATTTGGAATGCCTATAGCGCAAATTTTGTTGTTTGGGTTTGCTATTACTAATGAAATAAATAATGTTAACATAGCCATTTTAGATCAGTCTAATGATGCTACAACTAAAGAAATTATTAATAAAATTTCAGCTTCAAAACATTTTAGTATTGTTAATGTTATTCAACAAGAATCATCTATAGAATCGATATTTCAAAAAGGAAAAGTAAAAGCAGTACTACAATTTGAAAAGAATTTTGGTAACAATCTTATTAAAGAGAAAAAGTCGAATGTACAGGTTCTTACCGATGCAACGGATCCTAATATGGCAAACACCATAAGCAACTATGTTTTTTCCATTCTTAAAAATTATCAACAAGAATTAAATAAAAATGTATCACTTGATTATCAAATAGGCATACAAAACAGAATGGTTTACAATGCTGAATTAAAGAGTGTTTATATGTTTGTACCTGGTGTAATGACAGTTCTTTTAATGTTAGTGTCAGCTATGATGACTTCTATTTCCATTACTCGAGAAAAAGAACAAGGGACAATGGAAATTTTATTGGTATCACCTTTAAAGCCATTCCAAGTTATTATAGGAAAAGTTTTTCCTTACATTTTTTTATCAGTTTCCAATGCCATTATTATAGTGTTATTAAGCATTTTTGTTTTTAATGTACCTGTCAAAGGGAGTTTGTTTTTATTAGGATTAGAAAGCATTCTATTTATTATCACATCACTCGCTTTGGGTATTTTAATTTCTACAATAACTGCAACACAACAAACTGCTATGATGATATCTCTAATGGGGTTAATGTTGCCAACTATATTACTCTCAGGGTTTATTTTTCCAATTAGTAGTATGCCTCTAGTGCTCCAAGGTATTAGCAACATCATACCAGCTAGATGGTTTATAACAATTGTAAGAGGAATTATGTTAAAAGGTATAGGGATAAGTTATGTTTTTAAAGAAACCTTGATTTTAATAGCAATGACCATATTTTTTATAGGTCTTAGTATAAAACGATATAAAATTAGATTGGAGTAACATGAAAATAATTTTATACATCATAAGAAAAGAGTTCAAACAGATCTTTCGAAATAAGGGAATGCTTCCTATTATTTTTATCATGCCTCTAATACAATTGGTTATTTTATCCAACGCGGCTACTTACGAGATAAAAAACATAAAGTTAGGATATATAGATGCAGATCACAGTAGTACCTCTAGAGGATTAATAAAGCGATTTGAAGGATCAGCTTATTTTAATGTGTCGAGCATATTTTCTTCAGAAAACGAAGCTTCTAAAGCAATGCAAGAAGGTAAAATAGCTGCGTATATCAATATTCCAACTCATTTTGAAAAAGATTTACAAAAGAATAAAGCCAATACATTAGGGGTCTTTATTGATGCAATTGATGGTTCAGCAGCAGGAATTATAAACGTGTATATCACACAAATTATACAAGGTTATAACCGAAGTATTATTACGAACCTAATACAAAACCCAAAAAGTATGCAAAGTCTTAGTAATATAGATAGCATTCCTTTGTTTTGGTACAATAAAACCTTGAACTATAAAACATTTATGGTTCCTGGAATTTTGGTGTTATTAGTTACTATGATTACACTTTTTTTATCAGGAATGAATATTGTTAGAGAAAAGGAGATTGGAACTTTAGAGCAAATAAATGTAACCCCAATTAAAAAGCATCAATTTATAATAGGTAAATTATTTCCTTTTTGGGTGTTAGGTTTAGGAGTGCTGTCAATAGGGTTAATTCTATCTAAAGTTATTTTTAACATACCAATGTTAGGAAGTTTGACGCTGTTATATGTTTATACATCCATTTATATTTTCCTGATTTTAGGAATAGGCTTATTCATTTCTAATTTTACAGATACACAGCAGCAAGCAATGTTTATAGCATGGTTTTTTGCGGTAATATTTATACTGATGAGTGGGTTATTTACACCTATTGAGAGTATGCCAAAATGGGCACAAGCAATTACTGAGTTTAATCCTGTTAAATACTTTGTAGAAATTATAAGGATGGTAATGCTTAAAGGTTCTGGCTTTTTTGATATTTATCCGTTAATTATTAAAACCTTAGTATATGCTTTAATAATGAATGCTTTGGCGGTTAGGAGTTATAGAAAAACAGTGTAGATTAAACTAGAGAATCATTTATAATTTTATAAAACTCTTTAGCGGCCTTTTTTTCATAAATATCTTTAATAGATATAATCATCCCTTTTCGTATCATTTGAGGTTGAATAATAGGAACAGAAATTAAAGAGTTAAAATTCTGAACAGTAGTTTTTGCTAATACTGTAAAAAACTTACCTGTTTTAACCAAATCTAAAAGCATTGGAATATCATTAACTTCTAGTGAAATGTTTAATTCTAGGTTTTTCTTTTTGAGGATTGAATCTATATATTGTCGAGTGCTAAATCCTTTAGCAGGTAAAGCTAATGGAAACTGCACTAAATTTTCCATTTTTACTTTTTTAAGTTTGTTCAATTCTGAATCGGAAGCACCAATTAAAACCATTTCTGAATCAAATAGGAATTGGTATTTGTGATTTTTGTTGACTTCAAATTCCTGAAAAGATAAGACGAAATCTAGCTCGAAATTGTCGAGCTTTTCTATCAATTCTCGTGATGTACCATAAATTACATGAATTACTATTTTTGGATATAATGATAAAAATTGAGTTACTGATCCTGTTACAATGTGTTTCATCCCATATGTAGCACCAATTTTTAGCTCACCAGTATCTAAGTTTTTCAAGTCTTTCAACAAGTCAAATCCATTATTAGCGCTATTAACGCTTTGAAGTGCATATTCATAAAACAATTCTCCGGCTTCGGTTAGTTTTACTCTTTTCCCAATACGGTTGAATAACGGAACTCCTAGCTCAATCTCTAATTGCTTTATTTGTTGCGATAAGGTACTTTGACTGATGTATAATTCAGCTGCAGCTGCTGTAAAGTTTAACAGTTCCTTTGCTTTTAAAAAATATCGTAATTGTCTTAACTCCATATTAATCGGTTTTATCGATTGATGTTATCGAAAAATAGCATTTTACAAATTTAAAAATTCTCTTCAACTTTGCTGTAGATAAATTAAGTGAAACCATTTAAAGTAAAATAATATGAAAATTTTAATTATCGGAGCAAACGGAGAAATAGGTAAAAGACTTGTTTTAGGTCTTGAAGATAAGCATGAAATTATAACTGCAGGAAGGTCAACAGGAGATATAAAAGTTGATATTTCATCTAAAGAATCTATAAAAGATATGTTTAATCTAGTAACTAATATTGATGCTTGTGTTTGTGTAGCTGGAGATAGTTATACAGGAAGTTTAGATTCATTGGATGAAGAAAAACTTAATGTAGGGATTAAGAATAAACTTGTAGCGCAAGCAAACTTGGTACTTATTGGTAAGAATTATATAAATGATAAAGGTTCTTTTACATTGACTTCTGGAAAAATGGGAGACAAACCTGGTGTAAATGCTGTGGGAAAAGCAATTGCTAATGGAGGTGTAAATAGTTTTGCGCTAGCTGCAGGTTTAGAAATGCCAAGAGGAATAACTATTAATGCAGTAAGTCCATCAAAAGTATCAAACATTTCAGATGAAGATCTTATTAATGGTTATTTAAAGAGTATTGAAGGAAATACAAATGGAGAGATTATAAAAATAAATTATTAAAAGATGAAAAAGATAATTGTTTTATGCTTGTTAGTTTTTGGTAAAACTTTAATAGCACAAAATACTAGTAATAGTTCATTTGTAGGTTCTTGGTCTCTAGTTTCTATCAATAACATATACCAAGATGGGAAAAGAGTTCAACCTTATGGAGAAAATCCTGAAGGATTGTTAATTTTTACTGAGGAAGGAAATTACGCGATTCAAATCTTGAAAAAAAATAGACCATTAATTGTTTCTGGTAATAAAAATACCTCGACACCTGAAGAGAATGCAGCAATAGTAAAAGGCTTTAATTCTCATTATGGTGAA
This sequence comes from Tenacibaculum sp., assembly GCF_050290165.1. Taxonomy (GTDB): domain Bacteria; phylum Bacteroidota; class Bacteroidia; order Flavobacteriales; family Flavobacteriaceae; genus Polaribacter. The sequence continues at coordinate 113,501 of NZ_JBNKHD010000016.1, forward strand.
TATGTTGTAGATAAAGAAAATAACACCATAACATTTGAAATCTTACATGCTTCTTTCCCTAATTGGGAAGGAAAAATTCAAAAGCGTACTTATGATTATAGTAACAATGTACTTAAGTATGTTGTGACCAATACTACCCAAGGAGGAGCATCAGTAATTGCTGAAGTTGTTTGGAAAAGAAAAAGCTAACAAATAACCTTGAAAAAGAAATAAAAACCTCAGAATAGGTAAAAGTATTCTGAGGTTTTAAATCTCACGTTAAAAATCACATTAATAACTATTTCATGCTAGATAAAAATTCTAAAACAGTCTTTAGTATCTTGTATTTTATAAGTTTTTCGCACTTAATAAATGATTTGATTCAAGGAGTGATTCCATCAGTATATCCAATTTTAAAACAGAAATATGGGCTTACTTTTGTTCAAATAGGATTAATCACCTTTGCTTTTCAATTTAGTGCCTCAATATTACAACCCATAATAGGTTATTACACAGATAAAAAACCAAAGGTATATAGTCAAATTTATGGACTTTTTGTATCAATGCTTGGAATCTTGTTATTATCCTATGCTAGTGACTTTAATGTAATATTATTAGCTTGTGTATTGATAGGAGTTGGATCAGCAATTTTTCATCCAGAATCTAGTCGCATTGCCAATTTAGCTTCAGGGGGTAAAGTCAGTATCGCTCAATCAATATTTCAAATAGGAGGAAATTTAGGAACAGCATTAGCGCCTTTATTAGTGGCTATAATTGTACTACCAGACTCACAAGAGTTAATTATAACTTTTGTATTACCGTTAATTTTGAGTTTTTTAGCTTTGATAAAAGTTGCCATTTGGTATAAAAGACATATAACTAAAGCAAAATTTAAAAAAGAAGGTACCCCAAAACATAAAGTAAGTTTTACAAAGCAAAAGATACAATTCATATTAAGTGTATTGTTGGTAATTATTTTTTCAAAATTTATCTATGCAGCAAGTTTGTCAAATTATTACAGTTTTTATTTAATTGAAAAATTCGGGCTTACAGTAGGGCAAGCACAAATCCATTTATTCATCTACTTATTTTCTTACATGTTAGGAACTATTTTAGGAGGTGTGCTGGGAGATAAATTTGGGAGAAGAAATATGATTTGGTTTTCAGTTTTAGGAGCTACTCCTTTTACACTTTTATTACCTTATGTAAATCTTTTTTATACCGATGTGTTTATGGTTATTATTGGGATAATAATGGCTTCCGCTTTTCCAACAATGCTTTCGTATGCTCAAGAGTTATTGCCAAACAAACTAGGGGTTATTTCTGGAGTGTTTTTTGGGTTTGCGTTTGGGGTAGCTGCTTTAGGAGCAGCTGTAATTGGTTTGTATGCAGACTATAGCTCAATATATTTTGTTTATCAATTATGTTCATTCTTTCCATTGATAGGGGGAGTTTGCCTTTTTTTACCAGAGTTAAATTTTAAACCACATAGAATGATAGCAAATCATTCTTAAAATATAAATACATACAATTATGCCACATTTTATAATAGATTGTTCAGAAAATATTATTTCACTCAAATCTCCAAAAGACATTATGCAAAAAGTTTACGATGCAGCAGAATCTACAGAACTTTTTGATGAAGGCGATATTAAAGTAAGAATTAACCCTTATAAATATTACAATGTAGGAAACACAACAAACGATTTTATTCATGTGTTTGCTAACATGATGGAGGGTAGAAGTGTTATTCAGAAAAGTAAATTATCAAAAAAGATAGTAGCAGAGTTAAAAATAATGTTTCCTGATGTACCTGTTATTTCTATAAATATTAGAGATTTTGAAAAAGCTACTTATTGCAATAAATCTATGGTTTAAATAAATAATGAGGTTCGTTTTAAATATTAATAGAATTAATTTGACTAAACAAGAGGGGTTTAGTTAAGAAAAAGACAGCTTTATAGCTGTCTTTTTTAATTTAAATAGTTTCGAATGTTTTACAAGATAAAGAGTTGTTATTTACTTCATCTTATTTTGTGTGCTTAACTTTTGAACCATTTCTTTTGAAGATTCTAAATTTGGATCTAGTTCTAAAGCTTTTGTATATGATTTTAATGCACTTTCATTGTCATGATTTATAAAGTACGCTTCTCCTAAACTATCCCATAAATTAGCATCATTAGGAAATAACTTTACATTTTCTTGAAATACTTTTATAGCATCATCAAAAGATTTTTCTTTTAGTAATGTATATCCTATTTTATTAAAAAGCTGGTTCTTTTTTCTTTTTACTGTTTTATTAATAGCATCAATGTAAGCAATAATAAAAGCGTCTTTTTTAGTTGTTTTAATGTTGGGTTGCACACCTTTTCCTTCCCAACTGGTTTTTGTAATAGGATGTATTGTTGCTATATATGGAATCGAAATTGTAAATTCATTATTGATATCAAATCGTTTATTTCTATTTGCACCACCTTTAGTAACTTCACCAACAATTGTAGCTTTATTATAATGTTTTAATGTATAGGAAAAAGCTTCAGCAGCAGAGAAAGTATTTCGACTAGTTAAAATATAAATAGGTTTGTTTGTGCTTCTTTTTCCATCCACATCTGTTAATGTATACAGTTGTGTTTTGGTGTTGGTATTTCTTTCGTAAAAATCACTTAATAGTACAGGAGATTTATCAAAAAAGTAGCTTGATAATAATTGTACCATACTAGGAACACCTCCTTTATTGGAGCGCAAATCGATAATAATAGCATTGGTGTTGCATAAAAAATTCATGGCTGCTGTAGTAGTTTCTTTAGCATATTTAGTATCAGCAAAAAGGAGAAGATTTAAATAACCAATATTACCTGTAAGTATTTTAGTCTCTAAAAAACCATAGTTGATTTCAGCCATTTTTGCTTCCATCATTTTTTCCATTTTCAATTGTTCTTTTTCAGAAACCACATGTTTCTTTTGAGCAATTTTTTTAGGCTCAAAGTTAACTTTAAGGTGTAGGTCTTTGCTAATCTTTTGAAGATCGATAGTTAAAACTTTAGAGAATTCTGAAGGATTGGTTATGTGATTATATTTGTTAGACTTTAAATTTCTTTCCAATTCATTAACCATATTATGCGATGTTTCTAAATTAACATAAGCAGCATTTAAATGTGTTTGGATAGATAAAATAATTGATTTTTTTTCTTTTTTGGTTAACTCTCTTTTTGCGTCTTGAGCAACAACTTTTTGCATTGTTAAAAACAATAGCACTACTGAAATAATTTTAATATAAACTTTCATTTTATAATGGGTTATAATTTTCAACAAACGTATGTTGAACAGAAAACCTCATAAAAAATATTTCACGAAGTCAGATATATTAATCATATATTATTGAATTTCGTGCTTGAATTCAGCTGAGGTAGAAAATAACAGTGTTCATGTTGTTTTTATATAGTTTGATGAAAATTATAAGAGAAAGGAACCTATTATGATTAATTTTGAGACCATGATGGAATTTCTAAAAAAATACAAGGCATTTATTTACGGATTAGTCTTATTCAGAATAATTGTTTTTGCATTAACACGTTTAGACGTTATTTATATTGACAACTCTGAAGTATTGGCCAATACGTTGAGTTTTATTTTTAGCTGGGTATTAATCTCTTTGCCTATTCATTATTTTTCATTTATAAAAGAGCACAAAAAGAGCAGTCTTAAGTTACTAGCCTTAAGTGTACTTTTTTTCGCTGTAATTATAAATGATATGAATTCTAGAATTATTGATAACCCAATAACTTTTGTAGGATTGGTTGTTGTAGGGTTGAGTTTTTTCTCAATTTTGGTACCTGCATATTTTAAGAAATACTCTTTATTGGTGATTGGATTTTACGTGTTAGCTTTATCCTATTTTTACTATGTCAGAATTTATATAGATGATTTAAGCATTTATTTAAAGCAGGAAAAAGAAATTAAAATCATCTTAACTACTCCTTTTTTTATACTACTGTTAAACTGGTTTTATCAACAATGGAAGTGGTTAAAAACTGTAGAATCTAAAAAATCTAAAGCAGAATTAGCTTTACTAAAAAGCCAGATCAATCCTCACTTTTTTTTCAATACCCTAAACAATTTATATGGTTTGACTGTCGAAAAATCTGATGATGCTCCTAATGTAGTTTTAAAATTATCAGACATGATGCGTTATACCATTTACAAAGGAAATGAAGAAGAGGTGTTTTTAAAAGATGAAATAGACTATTTAAATAACTATATTGAATTACATAAAATAAGATATAACAAATTTGTTGAAATTACTTTTAACCATTCTTGTGAGTTAGATTGTAAGGTCGCGCCTTTACTATTTATAATTCCTTTAGAAAATGCATTTAAACATGGAGTAGAGTGTTTGACAGAAGGAGCTTATATTCATATTGATTTAAAAACTAATAAGGGTGTAATTTATTTTAGTATAGAAAATAACTTTGAAGCTCCAAAGACTACTCATACTGGAGGTATTGGTTTAGAAAATTTAAAGCAACGATTAAAATTGTTATATCCCAACTCACATAATATACAGATAGAAACCAAGAACTCTAATTATAAACTAACTATAGAAATCAAAACAATATGATCCATTATGTAATTATTGACGATGAACCTATTGCACATCGTATTATAGAGAACTATTGTGAAAACTTACCGCATTTAGAAAAAAAAGGAAATTGTTACAATGCGTTTGAAGCAATGCAGCTTTTAAATAATAATGTAGTTGATTTAGTGTTTTTAGATATAAATATGCCTAAACTATCAGGGTTTGATTTTTTAAAAACATTGTCCAATCCTCCTAAAATTATTGTTACTACTGCCTACAAAGAATTTGCGTTAGAAGGTTACGAACTTAATGTTTCTGACTATTTGCTAAAGCCTTTTAGCTTTGAGCGATTTATGAAAGCTATTAATAAAACAATTGAGAGTAATGTTCAAAAAGTTCAGGAAGTATCAATGTCTAGATTAGAGAGTAATCAAACTGATTTACTTTCCAATAGTTTTTTCTTAAAGAGTGATAAAAAACATCATCAAGTTCATATGAAAGATGTACTATTCATCGAAGCCTATGGACATTATACGAAAGTATATTTAGATAATGATATGATAGTTAGCCATCAAAAAATTTCAGATTTTGATGAAATATTACCCCAAAAAGAATTCATCAGGGTACATAAATCTTTCATTGTAGCTAAGAATAAAATCAAATTTATAGAAGGGAATAGAATGTCAATTAATGAGCATAAGATACCCATAGGACAGACTTATAAAAAAGAGATCACTAAACTTTTCTGAGTGGGATGTTAATTACTTCCCGATACAGAAATTCCCAAAAATATGACCTAAAATATCTTTATCTACGTCATATTCTCCAGTAATGTTACCTAAATGACGTAAACATTCTCGAATATCAATAGCAAATAAATCGGAAGAAATACCTAGTTCTATACCATTTTTAACAGAGTTAATACTTTCAAGAGCATGATTTAACGCTTCAAAGTGACGTGAATTTGTAACAATCGTTTCGTTATTACTTAAAGCACCTGTGTTTACTAAAGAAATAAGCTCTTTTTTAAGCTCGTCAACTCCAATATTTTGTTTGGCAGAAAGCAAAATTAAATCTTCTATATCTGATTGTAAAATAGAGTAATCATGGCAAGAAAGCGTATCTATTTTATTGGCTATAACCAATAAGCGTTTGTTGGGAAAACGTTGGTGTATAGTTTCAATTTCTTCTAAAAATAAGTCTTTAGAATGGATGTACTTGTTAGAATCAATTAAGAAGATAATTAGCTGAGCATTTTCTGCTTTTTCGTAGGCTTTTTTAATACCGATACTTTCAACTATATCTTCGGTTTCTCTAATTCCTGCAGTATCAATAAAACGAAAAACAACACCTTCAATAATTAATTCATCTTCAATAGCATCACGAGTAGTACCTGCAATATCAGAAACGATGGCTTTTTCTTCATTTAAAAGCGCATTTAATAAAGTTGATTTACCAACGTTTGGCTCTCCAATAATAGCAACAGGAATTCCATTTTTCATAGCATTTCCAAATGCAAAAGAATCAATTAAGCGTTTTAAAACCGATGAAATTTTGGCGACCAATTCTTTAAACTTGGTTCTATCGGCAAACTCTACATCTTCACCAGAAAAGTCGAGTTCTAGCTCTATTAAAGCAGCAAAATCTAACAGTTGTGCTCTTAATTCTTTCAATTCATTGGTAATACCTCCACGCATTTGCTGTATAGCCATTTGATGTGAGGCTGCAGAGTTAGAAGCAATAACGTCAGCCACAGCTTCCGCTTGCGATAAGTCCATTTTACCATTCAAAAAAGCACGCATGGTAAATTCACCATTATCGGCCATTCTACAGCCATTTTTTAAAAATAGTTGTATAATTTCTTGCTGAATAAAACTTGAACCATGACACGAAATTTCAACTACATTTTCACCCGTATACGAATGCGGATTTTTAAAAATAGATACTAAAACTTGATCTAAAATTACATTATTATCTACAATATGTCCTAAATGTAAGGTATGTGATTTTTGATTTAACAATGACTTTTTTTTGTGAATTGAAGTAAAAAAAGAGTTCACTATTTTAATAGAATCTTCACCTGAAAGTCTAATTACAGATATAGCGCCAACCCCAGCAGGAGTAGCTAAAGCAATAATTGTATCGTTTTGTATCATGTTACAAAATTACCTAATTAAAAAGGAAATTTTATAAAATATTTTGATCATATTTTTTTCCTGTAAAGACACAGGGGAAAACACCTTTTTTTAGAAAACCATTTTTAAAAACTAAAAATATGCATTACATTTGGTGTAAGAGTTTTAATACTCAAAAAACGTTAACCTCTCAAAAATAATACATTCCCACCTCGTATTATTTTTTATCCTCAGTAAAATTTTTTGGACAACCTTGTGTATGCGCATTTGTGTATTTATGTATTATAAATTAATACTAGGAGACAAATACCCTTTAATTACACGACCACATCCCTATGTGGTTTACTAGGAAGCGAGAAACCCCGAATAAAACCACCTCATTTTACCCCATCCCCATATGGGTTTTAGGTTAAACTAAAACTTTAGCAAGGAAAGATGCTGTCTAAACTAGTTTAGAGAGCATTATAAAAGTTAATCTCTTAAAATTTTAGGTATGGGAATGAAAACTACTCATTTAAAAAAACTAATTTTTATTGTTTTGCTGTTGTACGGAGGTCTAGCATTTTCACAGACGACAGTTACAATGCAAGCTCCATGTAATATTTCTGGTTGCGGCGCTCAAGACGTCGAAATTGGAAGTGTTTATATTGGAGACATTAATGGAGATCCAATAACTACATGTACGGTTGGAGATCCATTAACAGATATCTATTTATATGTAGATATTTCTAAAGCTGCAAGTAAAATAGATTTATACTTACAGTTTTACTTAATGAATGGTACCGATAAAATTGATAAAGATGGAAATGTTTATGTAGGTACCGACAAAATAAGTATTGGTATATCAGGGTCAATTAGTCCAGGAGTTTATCAGATGTTTGAACTGGTAAATTACACATGCGGTGAAGAATTAACCTTAACTGATGTTTATATTTCATGGCAAACTCCAGGAAGTGTTGTAGGTCCAGGTTGTGCTACACAACAGTCAAAATGTTCTGGTGAAAACTTACCACCAATAGATGTACAAACACCAATTGCACCAGATTTTACGTTTGAATATAATTGTGGAACAGGCGGTAGTGGCTTTCAAGGTGTAACTTATACAAATACTTCTACAGGAGGAGATGGAACCTTAACATATCAATGGACTTTTGGAACAGATTCTTCTCCTTCAATGGCAACAACTGAAGGACCTCATTTAGTTAATTATACCAGCTCAGGGGCTAAAACAGTAACACTAACTGTTACAGATGAAGACGGAGACACAAATTCAATAATGAAAAATATTAATATTGATAGCACTCCAACAGCAGGTATAATAGGAACGAATGTTAGTTGTAACGGAGGAAGTGATGGAGCAGCAGATTTAACCGTAACAGGAGGAAAAGCACCGTTTACTTACTTATGGAATACAGGTGCTACTACTGAAGATATTAGTGGCTTAACAGAAGGAACATACGATGTTGTCGTTACAGATGCTAACGGTTGTATTGCATTAGCAGAAGTTACTATTACAGAACCCCAAGCATTATCACTTTCTTTTTTAGGAAGTGATTTAAGTTGTGGAGGAAGTGATGGAGCTATCGATTTAACCGTATCAGGAGGAACAGCACCTTATACTTACTTGTGGAATACAGGAGCAACTACCGAAGACATTAGCGGTTTAATGGAAGGTACTTATACGGTTACTGTTACAGATGCCAATGGATGTCAAAAAGAAGATTCGACCACTTTAGTGTCAATAGATAATGAAGATCCTGTTATTAGCGTACCAGAAAACTTAGGAATTGAAGGATGTGATGAAAATGACATTACAGCTCTTAATGCTAGGTATCCTTTTAGTTTATCTGAATCTTCTGATATTAAAGATAGCTTTGTTACAACAGGGTATACTGCATCAGACGATCAATCTATTGCAAGTATAACTTATATAGATCAAATTACTTCAAATGATGGTTGTATAGTTACAGTTACAAGAACCTTTACAGTTACTGATGGATGTGGTAAAACAGGAACCGATTCATTAGTAATCACTGTTCAAGATACAATCAATCCAGATTTTACTGTGCCAGGAGATATTTCAATCTTCTCTGATGCAAGTTGTAATTATGATGCTAGTGTAGGAGTTACAGGAGATGTGACAGACGAATCAGACAATTGCGATACTGGTTTAGATGCTACTTATACAGATGAAGAACTAGCAGGCAGTTGCGAAGGAGAGAAGATAGTTAAACGTACTTGGAAATTAGTAGATGATTGTGGTAACACAACAGAGAAAATACAAACGATTACTGTAGTGGACAATATTGCACCAGTACTATCAGCAGAACCAGCAGATGTAAGTGTAGATTGTGAGTCAGTACCAGCAGTACCAACGATTACTGCAACCGATAACTGCGATAGCTCAGTAGATGTAATCTTTACCGAAGTGAGCAATACGGTAGTAGACGGCTGTGGAGAGATTGTACGCAAATGGGAGTCAACCGATAACTGTGGCAACACGGCAAGTCATACACAAACCATTACAGTAACTGATAGCACTGCACCAGTACTATCAGCAGAACCATCAGATGTAAGTGTAGACTGTGAGTCAGTACCAGCAGTACCAACAATCACTGCAACCGATAACTGTGATAGCTCAGTAGATGTAATCTTTACCGAAGTGAGCAATACGGTAGTAGACGGCTGTGGAGAGATTGTACGTAAATGGGAGTCAACCGATAACTGTGGCAACACGGTAAGTCATACACAAACCATTACAGTAACAGATAGCACTGCACCTGTATTATCAGCAGAACCAGCAGATGTAAGTGTAGACTGTGAGTCAGTACCAGCAGTACCAACAATCACTGCAACCGATAACTG
>NZ_JBNKHD010000017.1:0-94261 GCF_050290165.1 Tenacibaculum sp.
GAAGAAATTTATAGAAGGAGGTAAATATTTGTTTTAATTTTTAAAAACTATTACTAATTATGTGTTTGAATTAGAAAAATATTATAGGTTGATTTTAAGTAAAAAAGTAATTACTGTAACTGAAAGTATACAATTAGAAGAGGTACAATTAGAAGATTCCAAAACTCTTTTAACCTTAATGGACGAAGTTTATAAAGCCGCCTACAAGCATTTTTGGAAAGATGAAGGTAGTTGGTATGTACAAACTCAATTTTCAAAAAATAATTTAGAAAAAGAATTATCAGAAGATAATACGAACTACTACTTTATTCTTTATAATGGAGAAAAAGTGGGAATTTTTAGAATTTTATGGGGTAAAAAGTTATCAGGATTTGACAACCAAAAAATGGTAAAGCTTCATCGAATTTATTTACACGAAAAGACCCAAGGAAAAGGAGTTGGTAAACAATTGTTAACTTGGTTAGAAGAAGAAGCAATAAAAAAACAATATGAATTGATATGGTTAGATACTATGGATGAAAAACCTCAAGCTTTTGAATTTTACAAAAAAGTAGGGTACCAATACCATTCACATTGTTTTTTAGATTTTGAATTATTGTTTGAAGAAATGAGGAAAATGAGTCAGGTATATAAAATACTTAGTTAAACTCCTGTACTTCCAAATCCACCAGCACCGCGTGCAGTTTCGTCTAATAGTTCAACTTCTTGCCATTGTATGCGTTCGTGTTTAGCAATAACTAATTGCGCAATACGTTCACCATCATTCACTATAAAATCTTCGTTAGATAGGTTCACTAAAATTACCCCAATATCTCCGCGATAGTCAGCATCAACAGTACCAGGAGAATTTAACACGGTAATTCCTTTTTTGGCTGCAAGTCCACTACGAGGACGTACTTGTGCTTCGTATCCAACAGGAAGAGCAATAAATAATCCTGTTTTAATGATAGCTCTTTCTAAAGGTTTTAAAATCACAGGCTCGTTTAAATTGGCACGTAAATCCATTCCAGCAGAACCATCAGTTTCATAAGCAGGAGTTTGGTGTTTAGATTTGTTTATGATTTGTACGTTCATATGTTTCAAATTTTTCAACTTCCAAATATAATAAGCTTAAGGTTTAAAAGAAGAATATAGATTTCTTAATTTTGTCACTACAAACAAATATTACTTATGAGCAATCAAACTAAAATAGCTGTGTTAGGAGGGGGAAGTTGGGCGACTGCTATTGTTAAAATGTTATCTGAAAATTTAGAAACTATAGGATGGTATATGCGTAGTGTGTATGCTATTGAACATATAAAACGTAATAAACACAATCCTAATTATTTAAGTTCAGCAGAACTGCATCCAGAACAACTCGATTTGTCGGATGATATGAATTACATTGTTGAAAATTACGACGTGTTAATTTTTGCAATCCCTTCAGCATTTTTAAACAAAGAGTTAGAAAAACTAACAGCTTCTTTAACAAACAAAGTTGTTTTTTCTGCAATTAAGGGAATCGTTCCTGAATCGGGATTAATTGTAGGCGAGCATTTTCATGATATATACGATATTCCTTATGATAATATTGGAGTAATTACGGGTCCTTGCCATGCTGAAGAAGTAGCAATGGAGCGTTTATCTTATTTAACATTAGCTTGCCAAGATCAAGAAATAGCCAAAGAACTGAGTAAATCGATTGAAGGACGTTATATTAAAACAAAAATTTCCGACGATATTATAGGTACTGAATATGCCGCCATGCTAAAAAATATTTATGCAATAGCAGCAGGTATAGCGCATGGTTTAGGTTATGGAGATAATTTTCAAGCTGTATTGATGAGTAACGGTATTCGTGAAATGAAACGTTTTATTAAAAAGGTTCATAAAATGAAACGTAACATTAACAACTCAGCGTATTTAGGTGATTTATTAGTTACAGGGTATTCAGTTTTTAGTAGAAACAGAATGTTTGGAAATATGATAGGTAAGGGCTATACAGTAAAATCTGCTATGTTAGAAATGAGTATGGTTGCAGAAGGGTATTATGCTGCTAAAAGTGCCTACGAAATCAATCAAAAAAATGGTGCAAAAACTCCAATTATTAACGCTGTGTATAATGTATTATACGACAAAAAAGAAGCGAAAGATGAGTTTTTAAAGTTAACAAATAGATTAGATTAGTTGCTTGCATTTGTACAAATAATCCTTCTTAAAATGAATTAAGAAGCCCCATCAATCGCTTCTATAATTGAGTTGTGTATAGGTTTTGTAATGAATTACATATATAACAAAGTTAGTTTAAAATTCTGATTTGCAAAGATTTTAATAAAAAATCTTACTAGATAAAAATAACGTTTAATTTTACTATTAATTGTATTTTTGTTACTTTTAGTTTAAAATTAAACAAAATATGAAAACAATTCAAGAAGCTGTTGAAATTACCATCAGGAAAACTCCCTTTATAGAGGAGGCTTTGAACGAAAAACTAATTAACGTATCCTCATTAGCAAGAGAAATTTTACCGGAAGTTTCTAAACTTTTAAAAAAGGAAATAAAAGTTGGTGCAGTAATGATGGCGATTAATAGATTATCTCCAGCAAATGAATTGAGAGTTCGTAAAAATATTAAACGACTTGCTTTAAATTTAGGTGATGTAATTGTTCGATCAGATTTATGCGACTTTACTTTTAAAAATACTACCTCATTACTCAAAGAAATTGCTAAAATTTTAAGTAAATCGGCCGATAGTAATGATTACTTTTTAACCGTTTCGCAAGGAATTTTTGAAACCAATATTGTAACTAGTAAAAATTTACAACCGTATGTTGAAGAAATTTTCAAAAAGGAAACGTTAATTAACAATGTAAACGATCTAGCGTCAATTACAATTAAGCTTCCGAAAGAAAATTTAGATCAATCAGGGGTTTATTACTTTATATTAAAGCAATTTGCTTGGGCAAATATTGCGGTACAAGAAGTTATTTCTACTACTCACGAAATGACTATTGTAGTAAAAGAAAGAGATGTAAATGAAACCTTTGCCATTTTAATGGATTTGAAATTAAATTAATATATGGAAAAAAAAGATCCGTACGCTTCACTTAGGATTAAAGAGTTTAACATTTTCCTTTTAGTACGTTTTGCATTGGTATTTGCTTGGTCAATGCAATTTATCATTATCGAATGGCAAGTATACAGTCTTACTAAAAATCCACTTTCATTAGGAATTATAGGATTGATGGAAGTTATTCCAGCTGTATCTATGGCATTATTTGCAGGTCATATTGTTGATCAAAAAGAAAAACGAAATTTACTTGCGTTGTGTATAGGATTATTTTCACTTATTAGTTTTGGTTTATTCTTTTTAACCCTACCGAGTTTTGTTGAAGGATGGGATAAAATTAAAGTGCTGTATGCTATTTATGCCTTGGTGTTTTTTGGTGGATTTTTACGCTCGTTTTTTGGGCCTACTATTTTTTCACTAATAGCATTAATTGTACCTAAAAAATTATATCCAAATGCCGCTACATGGAGTAGTTCTACATGGCAAATAGCTTCGGTATTAGGGCCAGCCTTTGCTGGATTAACCATTTCTTGGATTGGTGTGCACTGGTCGTTATGTATTGTTTTTGGATTGGTTTCCGTATCATTTTTCACGGTGTTTTTAATTAAAAAGAAACCTATTCTAAACCCTAAGATAGGTGAACCTGTAATGAAGAGTTTAAAGGAAGGGGTTCGTTTTGTGTATAAAACCAAAGCTATTTTAGGAGCCATTACTTTGGATATGATTTCAGTATTATTTGGAGGTGCAGTTGCACTGTTACCAGTTTATGCACAAGATATTTTAAAAGTAGGTCCAGAAGGTTTTGGTGCTTTACGCGCTGCACCCGCCATAGGAGCCTTTTTAACAATGTTAATAACAGCTTATATACCTATCAGTAAGAATGCAGGAATAAAGCTTTTAGGAGCCATTTTTGGCTTTGGTGTATGTATTATCATTTTCGGATTATCTTCTGTATTTTGGATTTCTATTGTTGCTTTGTTTTTTAGTGGTGTTACCGATGGTGTTTCGATGGTTATTCGTCAAACTATTTTACAATTAAAAACACCCGACCATATGCGTGGTAGAGTAGCTTCGGTAAACTCAATGTTTGTAGGATCTTCAAATGAATTGGGTGCTTTTGAAAGTGGAGTAACAGCAAAGTTAATGGGAACAGTAACTGCTGTCGTTTTTGGTGGAACTATGACATTAATTACTGTGCTAACAACTGGAATTATCAATCCAACCTTAAGAAAATTAGACTTGACAAAAGATTTAGAAGAACACGAAAAAGCAGCTTAGATAGGGTTTTACTTTATTTAAAGTATTATAAATCAGATTAAAAGTAAGGTTTACCCTTACTATAAATACGGATTAACCTCACTTACTTTCTTTTTATTTTGACTATTTTTAGTAGCAATTTTTATTACTAATTTAAAATTATGTATGCTATGAAAAATAAAAGAAGTAAAATAACTAATCTCTTAAAGGTTGGAATATTATTATTTGGTTTTTCTTTATTGTTATGGAACTGTGAAAATGAAAATTTAGCAATTAACAATGAACAGAACTCTAATATTAAAGAGCAATTTACTTTAGATAATTTTAAAAATTCATTTGTAAAAAATAATTTAAAAATTAACTGGGATGATTATATTATAGTTAATGAAGAGCAAAACAATGCTATTACTTATGAGTTTAATACTTCACTTGTTGGTAAAAATGAATCATTAAATAAAGGGCAAGATTATTTTTACAAATACAAATTATTGGCAAAGTATAATACAGGAGATAATGTTAGTTTCGAAGTTTTAAAATTTATTTCTAATTCTCAAAAAGAAATAAAAAATGTTTCAATTTTAAATATTTCTGACTTTACAGGAACTTTACACTATTATAATCTTTTAGGTGAAACTAGTAAAATAGAAGCCTATAAAAAAGGAAAACTTATTAGTGAAGTAAATAACAAACTACAAATACACAATAATTATGCCTCTAAAACCCCTTACATGGGGAGATATGTGCTTGTTGTTACCGATTATTATGTAGATTGGTATAAAGGAGGAGGAGATGGAAATTTTGTATATATGTTAAGTGTATACGAGTCAACTTCAGTTGAATATGTGTATATAGAAGAGGAATATAGCGGTGGGGAAGGAGGAGATACTACACCAGTTCTCCATTCCCATTATGATGAGCCTCATGGTCCTTCAATGGGCTTAGATAATCATCCTGAAGAAATAATAGACAATACAAGAAACCCTTGTGTAAGTGCTATTATAAAGGCTTTACAAGAAAAAGACACCTATGGAGCCTTGGTACCCGATTTAAAGGGTAAAACCCACCTCTCGCAAATGGTATTGGATTTATTTGGTGAATGTACAAATCACGACCTAGTAATTGATATAGCACAGTTAGGTACAAACTCGCAAGGTTTTCCTTTAAATGCCCAAACCAACGGAATAGAAAGTATTACCTTAGATACCGATTTGGTAAAAGAGGCTACGCAACTTTCTATTGCTAAAACCTTAATACATGAAAGTTTACATGCTTATATTAATCTTTACTTAGATAAATATGACAGAAGTAAGACCTTTGAACAATCAATAAAAATTTATTATACAAAATACAAAAATGACCCCAATTTGTCGCAACACAATTTTATGAGTCAGTTTGTAGAAGCTTTGGCGTATTCGTTATCTGCCTATGATAATCACCAACAAGATATGAGTTATTATACTGCACTATCTTGGGGAGGATTGGAAAGTTCAGACGCCTATAAAGCATTAAGTAGCACAGAAAAAACAGCCATACAAAAAATTATTAACAATGAAAGATATGCCAAAAGCGATGCAAAAAGTACTAAATGCTAACAGTTTTATTTATTTATTTATTTGTTTTATAACAATATCATGTTCTTCTAAGAGATTATTAATTGATGAAAACCAAATTGATGTCCTAAATGAAGTTTTAAAGTCATCTAAATACAATACGTATTATAAAACCATAATTAAAGACTTAAATAAACCAATAGAAGATTATATTACAAATGATATGGAATTTCAATTTTGTGAAAATGACACCATAGAACCAAAAGAAATATCTTTTTTAAAAAATCAAAAGCTAGAGATTGTAAATCTCTATAGGCTACCGTTAAGTATAAAGGAAAAAATAACGAAAAAAAAGAAAGGTTTTGAAACCTCATTTATTTCTATGCCTATTTTGTTTAGAAATAATACTATGGCAATCTATTATTCAACTCAAAGATATGGGGGGAGTTTTATGTTGTTAAAAAAAGAGAATTCAACATGGAAAATTATTTGTTCAAGTTTAGTTTGGATAGAGTAAATAAAAGATATGCGAAAAGTGATGCAAAAAGTACTAAATGTCCATAGTTTTATTTATTTACTTACTTATTTATTTATTACAGGATGTGCTAATAGTAGGGTTAAAGTTACGCAAGGTAATTATTCAATAAAAAAATTTAAGTCTTCTGATAGTTGGATTACCATAAATGCATATGATAATGAAATTTCGTACGGTGCTCTT
This sequence comes from Tenacibaculum sp., assembly GCF_050290165.1. Taxonomy (GTDB): domain Bacteria; phylum Bacteroidota; class Bacteroidia; order Flavobacteriales; family Flavobacteriaceae; genus Polaribacter. The sequence continues at coordinate 6,575 of NZ_JBNKHD010000017.1, forward strand.
ACTCCAATTATAAAAATTAATAAATTATATTTTCATAATGAAGGGATTAAAACATTTAATGTAGAAGACTCCAACTATGGTATACGAATTTCTCATATCGGTAAAATATCTATAGAAATAAAAGACTTAGTTGTCAAAAAAGGAGACTCTATAGTAATTAACGCTTATTTAAAAGATGATCCTACACCAATAGTTGATTAAACATAAAGAAAGAAGGAGTGGGTTTTCACTCCTTTTTTTATAATTCTATTTTTTTATCAACGTACAGCAACCACCATAAAGTATGAAGTATTATACAGCTATGTGTTGGGGAGGTTTGGAAAGTTCGGAAACCTATCAAGCATTAACAGAAGATGAACAAGAACAAATTCAAAAAATAATTAATAATGAAAGATATGCAGAAAGCGATGCGAAAAGTATTAAGTGTAATTAATTTTACTCTAATTATATTAATTTTTTCTTCTTGTGGTTCTACTAATAGAAGTAGAATTCCACAAGAATTATACAAAGAAGAGTATAAAATAATAAACACCTTTTTTACTAAGGATATTAAAGATAATATTTACCTACATAAAAATTTTTTTATAGATACAAAGATTGCTCGATATTTTAATTCAAAAAATATAGACTCAATAATTGAATCTAGAGGTATTCCGTCATATATTTCTGAAGATACATTAAAGGTTCTATTAAATAAGAAAGTTCGTGAAGAGTTTCATACATTAATTTTGTCTTCAAAGAAAATCAAAATTGATAAGAATAGAATTTTAAGTGAAAATTTAAAATTAACTAACAAAAAAGAATACTTAATTAGTTTGCCCTTGATTATTGATGATTTAGCTATTTTTAGTAAACAAAGTAAATTTGAAACTCCTGTTTTCATAATGCAAAAGAGAAAAGGTAAATGGGAGATTATATATACTTTTTATGATAAGTTAATACTAATCTAAGAGATGTTAAAGATGCGAAAAGCACTAAATGTAAATAAAACAGTTATGATTCTAGCCTTTTTAATTCTTTATGCTTCATGTAAAGTAACTGAAAGAGTTAACATAACCGAAGGTACTTATACCTTTAAAAGATTTGTTTCCAAAAGTGGTTTTTCAAGCATTAATGTCAAAGCCTATGATTATGAATATAAAAATGATTTAAATGCAGGTTTAACAATAAATAATATTTACTATGATTTAAATTTTAATGAGGAAAAAAAATAGTTCCTTTACATATTATTGCTAGTCCTAAAAATAAATTTAAAGTTAGGTTTTTCTTTCCTTCGAGGTATTCTATAGATTTAAAAGACTTTGTGTTAAACCAAGGCGATTCAATAGTGATTAATGCTTATCTAAAAGAAGACAACCGCCCTGTACATTAAAAAAATGAAAATACCTGAAAGTTAACTTTAGGGTATTTTTTATCAGTTTACGACAACCATCAACAACCCATGGAGTATTATACTTCGATGTGTTGGGGAGGTTTGGAAAGTTCGGAAACCTATCAAGCATTAACATGAAGATGAACAAGAACAAATTCAAAAAATTATTAATAATGAAAGATATGCAGAAAGTACTAAATGTCATAGTTTTATTTACTTATTTATTTATAAATGGATGTGCTACCGTTAAAAATAATGATGAGTCTTCTCATTTATACCATCAAAAAAAGTTTAGATCAAAAAGTGGATTTTCAAGTATTGTTATAAATACATTTTATGATGATAAGAGTAAAACAAAAGTTTTAGCTGCTGCAACGGTTAATGGCATTTACTTTCCGAGTGAATATCAAGATGAAAAGATACTTCCTATAGTAATAAAAACGATTCCTGATAATAAATATAAAATTAAAGTTTTTTCTCCTGGTCTTCTATCTCTTAAGATTGAAAGCTTAAAAATAAACAAAGGAGATTCAATAGTTATTAACGCTTATTTAAAAGAAGATATAAGACCAATAGTTGATTAAGCACAAAAAAAGGAGTGACTTTTCACTCCTTTTTTAAATCTATTCTTTTTATTCCGCTTACGACAATCATCAACAACCTATGGACTATTATATAGCTATGTGTTGGGGAGGTTTGGAAAGTTCAGAAACCTATCAAGCATTAACAGAAGATGAACAAGAACAAATTCAAAAAATAATTAATAATGAAAGATATGCAGAAAGCGATGCCAAAAGCACCAAATGTAATTAAAACACTTTTAATTGTAACTTTTTTAATGTTTATGGTTTCATGTAAAGTAACAAAAAGACCCGATGTTGTGGATGATACATACACTTTTGAAAAGTATACTTCTAAAAGTGGTTTTTCAAGTATTAATGTTAAAGCCTATGATTATGAATATAAAAATGATTTAAGTCCTAGTGTAACAATAAATAGTATTTATTATGATATAAATCTTGATAAGAAAAAAAAAACACTAAGTGTGAGAGTTTCTCCAAACAATAAATTTGATGTAGAAGTATTTCTTTTATCAAGGCATACAGTTAAAGTAAAAGAGTTTTATATAAAAAGAGGAGACTCTATAGTGATTAATGCTTATTTAAAAGAAGACAACCGTCCTGTATACTAAAGAAGCTTACAATGCCCGAAAGTTAACTTTCGGGTATTTTTTTATCAGTTTACGGCAACCATTAATAAAATATGGACTATTATACAGCTATGTGTTGGGGAGGTTTGGAAAGTTCGGAAACCTATCAAGCATTAACAGAAGATGAACAAGAACAAATTCAAAAAATAATTAATAATGAAAGATATGCAAAAAGCGATGCGAAAAGTACTAAGTGTGAATAAATTGATATATATATTTATATGTTTATTAGTATTTGGATGTAGTAGTTCAAGAGAAAATTTCATAAATAAATTTTCTAATTATACTGTAAATAAATTTAAATCTAATCGTAGATCTATTAAAATAAATGTTTTAGATAAAGGATTCCCTTATGATACAATACCTAGTCCTCTTATAATAATAAATAATCTTTATTTTGGTGAAACGAGTTTTTTTAGACCAACTACTGGTAAGCACAGTATAGAAATAGCGGCACTAGGGAAAATTAGTGTGATAATAAAAGACTTGATTGTAAAAAAAGGAGACTCTATAGTTATCAATGCTTATTTAAAAGATGACCCTACACCAATAGCTGATTAAACATAAAGAAAGAAGGAGTGGGTTTTTCACTCCTTTTTTTATAATCCTATTTTTTTTATTCCGCTTACGATAATCACCAACAAGATATAAGTTATTATACAGCTATGTCTTTGGGAGGATTGGAGTCGTCTGATGCGTACAAAGCTTTAAGTAATACAATAGTAATAGAATTATTACTTGGAAATAAAATGTGAAAAGGTACTGTCTATTTCTTAAGTAAGAAAAAAAGCCCAGAAACATAGTCTCTGGGCTTTTTTATGATAACTTTCTAACATTGATTACGACATATCAAAATAATTAATTTTGGTAATGATGTTTGTCGCTTGATCAAATTCTATATTGATAAAAACATCACAGCTTTCGCATTCAGCAAATAAAATGCTTTTATCACCATTTCTACCTTTACTAAAATTAACAGTACCTAATTTACTTATAGGATCTCCTACAGTAATGGTAATACCTTTAATGGTAAAGTTTACTTCGTTAGTAAGCACTACAAAAGATTCTATATAAGGCTTACTTTTTCCAGCGGTAGAAAAATCGAGCTTTAATCCGTTGAATTTATAATAATAATAAAAACCATTATCTTCAAAAGAAGTAGAAGCTCCTAACAAAGACTCTACTTTGGGTTGTTTACCTAAGGTTTTTTTAACGTCACTTAACGTCACATTATTAATTTTACTGTTATCAATTTCAGAGTTTGATAGGGTATTAACCGTTTGACTTTTTACTATAAAACTGGTTAATAAAAATACTAATACTACTACTTGCTTCATTCCACTTTAAAAATTAATTATACTAACCTTTTTGCAGCTAATTTTTAAGAGTGCCAAATATATAATACTAGAATAATTTTATAGCTAATATCTAGTTAAAATTTACTGTTAAATTTATTTTTTTCTCAAGCTCTTGTTGATGATGTAAAGTTGTTTTTTTATCCCAATTAAAGCGTAATGCAAATTCTTGTACAACAAAGTCTTTATAAGCATCTACACTAGGTTTGTCAAAAAATAAACGACCTGTTCGTCTCATAAAAAAGTCGGTTGGTGTACAAGCCATTTCATGTTTTATAGTAAACCATATTTCTGCTTGTAACAAACGTTGCTCAAAATTATCTTCAGTTAACTCATCAAACTTATCTAAAATAAGCTCAGTTTGTTTACCGTAGTTGTGAACCAAATAGCTAGCATCTTTTTCAGAAAAACCGTACGGTTTTATACGTTTGAATACCTGATTAATGTATAGCTTAACTGATTTGTAATTTTGAAAAGGACCTCCAGCTAATACGATTTCTTCAGTTTGAATTAGGTCAAAATCTACTTCAAAACGTCGTTTCATTTTTTTAGCTACTATGTCTACAATACGTTCTGCCATTTTTCGATATCCAGTTAATTTACCTCCAGCAATGGATATTAACTTTGTATCTGAAACAAAAATTTCATCTTTTCTAGATAATTCTGAAGCCGATTTTCCTTCTTCGTGAATTAACGGACGTAATCCTGCCCATGAAGATTGAATATCATTAATAGTTAAATGAATATCTGGAAACATGTTATTAACAGCTTCAATTAAGTAAAGAGCATCTACCATAGAGGTTTCTACAGAATCTTTATCTTGTTGGTAATTGGTGTCGGTAGTTCCAAAATAAGTTACTTTTCCACGAGGGATAGCAAACATCATGCGACCATCAGGAATATCAAAATACACCGATTGTTTTACAGGTAATTTTTCATAAGGAACAACCAAATGCACTCCTTTGGTCAAATGCAAACGTTTTCCAATTTTTGAATTGTTAATTTGACGTAATTCATCTACCCAAGGTCCAGCAGCATTTACTACATATTTAGATCTGATATTGTAGCTTTCATTGGTAAAAACATCGGTTACTTTAGCGCCTACAACACGTTTGTTTTCGTAGATGAATTCATCAGCATTTGTATAGTTCAATATTTGTGCATCGTATTGACTTGCTGTTTTTAAAACTTCAATGGTTAAACGAGCGTCATCAGTACGGTATTCAGCATAAAAACCTGCACCGTTTAAGATGCTTTCAGGTAATAAAGGTTCCTTTTCTAAAGCTTCTTTTTTATCAAGCATTTTACGTTTGTCATCTCCTTCAACAGAAGCCAACACATCGTAAACTTTTAACCCAATTGAAGTTAACCAAGAACCGTAAGTACCTCCTTCAATTAAAGGTAAAATCATCTTTTCAGGAATTACTAAATGCGGCGCTAACTTATGAACAATAGCACGCTCAGTACCTACTTCTTTTACCAGCCAAAAATCAAATTGTTTTAAATAACGTAAACCTCCGTGGATTAATTTGGTTGATTTACTTGAGGTACCAGAAGCAAAGTCGTTTTTTTCTATCAAGGCTACTTTCATTCCGCGAGAAGCTGCATCTAAAGCAATACCAGCACCAGTAATACCACCACCAATTATTAGAATATCGAATTCTGTATTTTGTAATTCTTGCTGAATATTTGGTCGGTTAAAAAAAGAAAAATTGTTCATAGATGTTTTTTAGCTATCAAAAGTAAGAATAAAAAGAAATGAAAACACATAAAAAAAAGAGCCGAAAATGCTAGCTCTTTTTTCTTACTATAGAATCAATTACTGATTCATTTTCCCCAATTTATATCAGCTTTCTTTTTAAGTTTTTCAGGTCCTTCTTTTAACCATAGGTTAAATGTATTGGTACCCCAAGAGTTATAGAATAAATACAATTTACCTTCTCTTATTTCATAAGTTTCTGGATCTATATTGACTTTCTCTCCTTTTTTACCCATGGCATAAGCACAGTAACCACCATATTGTGGAACATATTTTGTAGGGTTTTCTTTAAACAGCGCTAAGTTTTTTTCTGAAGAAAATTTAAATTTTACTCCATCATAAGTGGTAGAAAACTCATTTTTCCCTTTTTCTACTGTGTTATTGAAATAAGATACTACATCATACCCATCGGCTACATATCCTTTTTTAGTGTTGTAATCTGATTTTTGAGCTAAAACTACTGATGATGTTAGTAAGAGTAAAAGAATAAAAATGTTCTTCATAAGTATATGGTTTTTGGAGTAGTCGGTAGTAAATAAAAAACTTACAGCTTGTCTTATTACGAGCTGTAAGTTTTTTACTCAATTTTGGTCATATACATAAACCAGTTCCACTCCCAAGTTTTCCCATTATCATTAGAGAAAGCTTGACTCCAAATAGGATTTTTTTTATCAGTTATGTCCCATTTAAATATAACGATAACGTTTTGGTTATTGATAACATCTTTGGTATAAAAATAACCAATGTTATTTTCGAAAGAACCCACTACTGGAGGATCAAATGTTGCTCTGCTAGAATCTGCCCAATACATACTCCATAATTTGGTTTTTGGATTGAATAATCTAACAGTCATTCCTTCAAAAGGTTCTCCATTCCTAATAGCAATAAAATTATCTATATTTCCTAAACCGTGTAGTACTTTATACATTTCTTGGGTAGACTCAAACTCTATCCATTCATTACAATTATCAAAAAGAGTTTTAAGTTTTAAATTTTTGAGTTTAAACTTTCCTTGAAAAAAATCAAAATCATCTTTTGAAGAAGTAGGAGAAGGGGTTATAATTAACTCGTTATTCTCATCAACCTGTAATTCAGGTACTACTAAATTTACATTTTCAATCATTATTCTTTATGTTTTTTAATGTTAATGAATCAAAAATAATAGCAGTCAATGACAACATTATGTCAGTGAAAAAACAAGAATTTTAAAATATTTTCATGTAATCTTGAATGGTATATGTATGTTCTTTTTTAAAATGTTGATTAATAACTCTTAAACTAAGAATTTTATCAACTTTAAAATCTCTATAATTTTCGCGTAACCAACACCAAGCAATAACATGCCATTGTTCAGTATAAAAAATAATGCCAATAGGTTCTATTTTTCTTTCAGTGGTATTTCCTTTTGCGTCTGAGTAGGTAATAGAAATTATAAGTTTATCTGTTATTGCATTTTGAATCTTAGATAAGTTGTCACTATCCTTTCTGTAAGGAGAATAAACCTCTACTTTAGATGAAAATGAAGCAGTTTTTTCCCAGTCTTGATATTTTAATACTGCTTGGATTTTTTTTAATGCTGATTCAGAGTTTTTAATGATAGTTTTATCGGTAAATTTATTAGCTAATGATTGCAATAAAATAAGAGCATTTGCTTCTTCGGTAGTAAAATGTAAAGGAGGTAAAAAGTAACCTTGTACTAACGTATATCCTTTATCCTTTTCGAAATAAATAGGAATACCTATTTCACTTAAGGCTTTTAAATCTCTATAAATAGTACGTACACTTAAATTAAATTTTTCGGCCAAAAAATCAGCGGTTACATATTTTTTAGACTGAATACTCAACATTATATTCATTAATCTATCTACTCTATTCATAAAGTACTTTTAATATTGCTGTAATAATGTATAAGGTTGTTGGATTTTACCATTTCTAATGGGCAAAATTTCTCCAAATTGTAAAAAAACAAATTCACTTTGATGAGGCCTTAAGAAGATAAAATCATCTACTTGTAAAGATATATTTTTAGGAATATTAATCATTGTTTGATTAGTTGAATCACCGAACAAATTATTTTGTTTTATTCCTTTAGGATAGTAATAATCTGCTTTCCAAAAACCGCCATAAATAAAGGCTGATTTTTTAGTGAAAAATTGTTTTAGTTTTTCTAAACCAGGAAGTATTGTATTAGAAAAAGTTTTTAAAACTGGTGTCGCTATAAATGTTGCTGGTTTATAATTTCTTAACGAAGGTATATCGAACGTTGTTGGTTTTACAAAACATGAACCAATAGCAATATCGTTAATAGGAGAGGAGGATGTTTTGTGTAAATTTAAAGTAGGACTTCCTGCTCCGTTAAAGGTTAAATTATCGTTCCATAACCCAGGAAAATCATTTTTAACTAAGGTTTTACATTGTTGATAAAAGTGATTCGCTAATTGCAATGCTTTTTTTTGAGAACGAATAATTGTTGGAAGTTTTACTACATGTGGATCATAGCCCATAAATCCAGAAAATTCAACAAACTTTTGATTGTTTTCAATAAGCGATAGCCCTTTTGTTAAACTTTTTAATGAAGAAAATCCACCGCGGTGTAATCCCACATCAATTTCAATATTCAATCGTAATTTTTGATTGAGTTGTTTAGCTAAACTGATGTATTCTTCAATTCGTTTTTCAGTATCTACCAACCATTGAATTTGGGTGTATGGATTAAATCCGTTACGTTGTTGAGGTAAGTTATTATAAAAATATTCCGCAGTTTTTATTGGCATGGGTTTCCCTAATAAAACATCTGCTTTGTTATCTAATTGAGAGGTTAAATCACTTAGAAAAGGTTGATGAAAAACCATCAATTTGTTTGAGTTGGTTTTTTGTAAGATGTATTCAATCAATTGAACAGCAGGCAATGATTTTACTACAACTCTGAGCGAAGAATCCTTTCTAAAATTAGAAAGTACTTCTGCAATATTTTCATCTAAAATATCTAAATCTACCAACAAACAAGGAATGGCTCGTTGGTAGTTTTTTAGTTCGTTATTTAGTGTTTTAAAATAAACATCCATACAATTAAATACCTAACAGTTTTTGAAGATACGGATTCACAAAGATATTTTCCGGATCATGTTCTTTTCTGAAAGTCATAAAATCGGTGAATTTAGGATACATTCTTGCGATATCATCAGTGGTAAATGTATTCATTTTACCCCAATGAGGTCTTCCGTTATAGGCTTTAAAAACTTCTTCTAAAGCAGCAAAATAAGCACTACTATCTTTTTTATTGTATACATGACAAGCAATATATGCCGAATCTCTTCCGTAGGCAGGACTCATAAAAACGTCATCTCCTTTTACCCAACGATTTTCAATAGGAAAATGAATATTAAATTTTTTAGAATTGACAATTTTTTGCACATCTTTAAATACATCCTGGTAAGTTTCTGCAGGAATATTATACTCCATTTCATGGAATTTTACCATTCGTTGCGTAGCATATACTTTATGGCTGTGATATACCTTTCTTACATTACTTATGCTAGCAGCTGTAATGTTAGCAACAGTTTTATTTTGTGATGGAAAAATTGTTGCATACTCGCACATCAACTTAAAAACATAGTTTTCGAGTACATATTCAGTCCAATAATTGAAAAAATTCACTTTATCAGGCTCAGAATCTTCAACAATGTTTGAAGTTTTTGTCCAAGCGGTATTGGTATAGGGAATCCAGTAAAACTCAAAATTACGGTTTTGAGAATTTCTTTCATCCATGGTAGCTAACACATCGCTTAACTTTTCCTTTTTGTTTTGAAGTTTTAGTTTATAGGTAGGAACACATTGTAAAGTAATTTCAGTGATAATACCTAAACAACCTAACGACACTTGGGCAGCTTTGAATAGTTCAGTGTTTTTTGTAGTAGAACACTCAATGATTTCTCCCTTTCCATTCACAAATTTTAACCCAATAACTTGGTTACTGATAGATTTTAGATTTATACCAGTACCGTGTGTTCCTGTACTTATAGCTCCCGCAATTGACTGAACGTTGATATCGCCCATATTTTCCATGGCAAGTCCTTCTTTAAAAAGGAGTTCTCCTAAGAGTGATAGTTTTGTTCCTGCTTTAACAGTAGCTTGATTCTTTTTTTTATCAATTGAGATGAGTCCTTGAAAATTATCCAGACTCACCAAAACATCATCGGTACTACATAAAGAAGTAAAAGAATGACCAGAACCAATAACCCTAATTTTTTGGTTAAATCGTATAGCTTTTAAAACAAGTTGTTGAATTTCATTTTCTGAATGAGGGAAAGCAACTGCAGATGGATTCCACTGTACATTTTCTGCCCAGTTTTTCATAAGACCTTGAACTAATAGAGGTTAATTGACTGGGAAGATAGTAAAAAATAGAAAAGTTATAAAACCATCAAATTACAACCACGGATATCTGAATTATCAAAACGACCTATAATTTCAAAACTATTGTCTTGGTATACTTTACCTAAATCTTGTGTCGCAATAAAGGAACAGGAATTGTAGTTTGCTAAGTCGATTACATTAATTCCACCTGATTTTCCTTTAGGCAAGATAGTTAAAGGGTCTTCTGTATCACGAGTTAGGATTTGCATCCAAGGGGGACAGTTAAAAACACCATTTCCTTTTGAATACCCTTGACTTAATAATTCTGTCATTCCGTATTCAGAATGAATTTCATTTACTCCAAAACCATTGCTTAAAATTGCATGTAATTCGTTACGAATAAGCTCTTTTCTTCTTCCTTTCATTCCACCAGTTTCCATTATAATGGTGTTGGAAAGGTTGAATTCATATTGCTCTATCAAATCTAACAAAGCAAAAGAAACTCCAATAAGTAATACTTTTTTTCCTTGCCTATCTAATCGTATCAATTTTTCAGTAAGTTCACCAAGATTGTTGAGGTAAAACCCGCTTTCAGAATGTTTAGAACGTTTAATTAAATCATCTACCATATAAATTAAAGAAGAACCTTTCCGTTCCAAGTAATTAGGTAGCAAAGCTAGTACTACATAATCTTCTATATTTCCATAAAAATGTTCAAAACCTTTTAAATAACTGGTTTCGTACCAAGATACATCGGTAACTAAATGCTTACTGGTTGTACTTCCTGTAGTTCCAGAACTTGTAAAAGTTTCTTGAATTTCATTGGTTGAAGAAAGCACTTCTCGAGTTTTAAAAAATTGAATAGGTAAAAAAGGAATTTGCTCAATAGTATGCACATCTGAAGGGTGCACATAGATTAAATCGCAAAAAGAGCGATATACTTTGTTATTGGCAAACTGGTGTTTGAAAACCTGCAGTGCAGTTGTATTAAAATCTTCTGGAGATTGTATGTTAAAAACGGTGTTTTTCATAAACTTTTACAAAAATAAGAGTATTGTACGCAACCTTTTTAATTTTTTTTCATCTAGTATATAAATCATGGAAATTAAAAAGTTAATAACCCCCAATAATTATATATCATGAAAAAAATTTTAATTCTTTTTTTAAGTGTATTTACGTTTTATTCTTGTTTAGATGATGACGGCCCAACTTATAAGTATGAGTATTTAACGATTGACAGTGCTATTACCCCCGAAAGTTTTACATATGGAGAAGTAGATACTATTAAAATAAAATACACATTGCCTAATAGCTGTTATGCTTTTGATGGATTATACTATCAAAAAGTTGATACAACTAGAATTGTTGCAGGTGTTGCAATAGTGGCTCTTGATGTTGCATGTACTGAAGAGGAAAGACAAGAAGAATATGCTTTTCCAGTAAAAGCAACTCAAGAAGAAGACTATGTTTTTAAGTTTTGGAAAGGAAAAAATGATGACGGAGAAGATGTGTATGAAGAAGTGGTAATTCCAGTAAATTTGTAGCATCAATTTAGAGAAACTCATACAAGAATGCTGTCATCAAAATATTACAGCGCAGGCCCAAGTTTACCAGTTATTTTCTGGTAAACTTTTCGCGCTTTGTTTAAAGTATTCGCGTAATTATCAAGATGCCGAAGATACATTACAAGACAGCTTTTTAACCATTTTTAAAAAAATGCCTCAATATCAAAACAAAGGTTCTTTTGAAGGATGGATGAAAAGAATAACAATAAATACAGCATTACAGAAGTATAGAGAAAAATCACCTTTACAGCTAGTAGCTGAAGTTTCAAATGAAGAAATAGAGGAAGATGTAGTACTTGAAACTGAAAATATAAGTGTAGAGACATTGTTGAAGCTAATTCAAAATTTACCAGACAGATATCGGTTGGTTTTTAATTTATATGTATTAGATAATTATTCACATAAAGAAATAGCAACATTATTAAAAATTACTGAAGGTACGTCAAAATCTAATTTATCAAGAGCAAAACAGATATTAAAAAAGGAGATGGAGTTGCATCTAACCAAAGTACAAAATGCATAACTGATGGAAGAAAAAAACATCGATAGATTATTTCAAGAAAGACTTAAAGATTTGGAGATAACTCCAAATGAAAGAGTATGGAATGCTATTGAAGGAAAACTCAGTAAGAAAAAAAAGAAAAGAGTTTTTCCTATATGGTGGTTTTCAGGCGGTGTTGCAGCAACACTAGTGTTAGGCTTTTTATTGTACCCTTATGTTGATAAACAAGAAAATACAAACGAAATAGATGCTATTATAGTTGAGTCACCAACTCAGCAAAATAAGGATAAAAAAGAATCAGAAGAAATTGTATCAATAGAATCTGAAAAAGAAAGTATAAAAGAAACACTTATAGTTAAGGAAGAAACCAATCAAAAAGAGGAATTTCAAAAAGATGAAATTCTAAATACAAATCATGTTGTAAAAATTAGTAAAAAAGAATTCCAAGAAAAAGAAGAAATTGAAACTAGTAGAGAAGTTGAAGGGGCTTTAGTAGTTCAAACGAATATTGAAAAAGAAGAGAAAAATTCGAAAAAGAAATTGAAAGAAAAGCTTCATGAGAATGAAGTTTTAACCACTAATCATGTTGTGAAGATTAGTAAAAAAGAGCTAGAAGAAAAAGATAATAACCAAACTAGTAGAGAAATTGAAGGTTCTCTACTAGTTAAAAGTAATGTTGAAAAGAAAGAAACAAACCAAAAAAAGAAATTGAAAGAAAAGCTTCATGAGAATGAAGTTTTAACCGCTAATCATGTTGTGAAGATTAGTAAAAAAGAGCTACAAGAAAAAGATAGCAACATAGCTAGTAGAGTAGTTGAAGGGGCTTTACTAGCTAAAAACAATGTTGTGAAAGAAGAAAAACCTACTGGCAAGCTTGAAAATAGCTTGCCAGTTATTAAAAATGAAGCTCAAGATTTTTCAGAGGAGAAAAAAAGTACTCTCAATGATGTTTTAAACCCAAAACAAGAGTTGTTGGCTGAAATAGAAGAAGAAAATATTAAAGAAAACAAGAACTCAAAAAAATGGTCCATAGCTCCAGTTTTTGCTTTTGTTAAATCGAATTCTTTTTCTAAGGAATCTCCGTTAGACAGTAAACTAATTCAATCACCAACAAATGGAAGCAACAATTTTTCTTATGGTTTAAAAGTTGCGTATCAGTTAAATAAAAGATGGGAAGTACAATCGGGAGTTCAACTACAAAAACTTGATTATGTAAATAATGATGTTCCTGTAACTAATGGTTTTTCTAGCCAAACGCTATCGAGTGTAGAATATACTGATGAGTTTAGTAGCTTTGGTTTTGGAACAAGTACAGGTATGATCGGTATGAGTTCTACAGGATTTGGGATAGTCAATGAAAATGCAACACTAACTCAAAGTTTAGGTTATATAGAAGTTCCTGTAGAAATAAAATACACATTTATAGATACTCAAAAATTTAGTTCTAAAGTAGTAACAGGTTTTAGTTCGTTGTTTTTAAATAAGAATGAGGTTTCTGTTTCTTCGAAAAAAATATCGGAAACATTCGGAAGTGTTAAAAACTTAAATTCAGTTGACTTTAGTGGTAATTTTGGTATTGAATTCGATTATTCAATTAATAAGCAAATCAAATTCAACTTGAATCCGATGTTTAAAGTACAATTAAATACCTTTTCATCTGAAAGTAATGGGTTTAAACCTTATACTTTAGGTTTATATTCTGGAATTAAATATCAGTTTTAAAAATATAATTGATACTCTAAACTAAGAGGGTCTTCATATTTTAATCTGCATAAATTTTAACAATTAAATCACCTTTATCATTCATAGAAGCTCTATACATTCCAGCTGTATTAAACTCAAACGACATGTTTCCTTTTTTGTCAAGAGCTATAACACCACCTGTTCCACCAAGTTTAGTTAGTTTGTTTTGAATAACATCTTTAGTAGCTTCTTTTAATGATTTATGCAGGTATTCCATTTGAGCAGAAATATCATAAGCTACCTGAGTTCTTATAAAGTACTCACCCCATCCTGTTGAAGAAACACCACAGGTATTATTATTAGCATAGGTACCAGAGCCGATTATGGGTGAGTCACCTATTCGTCCCCAGCGTTTGTTAGTCATTCCACCTGTAGAAGTTCCAGCAGAAATATTTCCATCTTTATCTAAGGCTACACAACCTACGGTACCAAACTTACTGTTTTTAATATCAACATCGTAAAAAGCGGCTTTTTTATCGTTATGATCTAACTCCGTTTTTTCTTTGTCTTTGATTTTTTGTAAAGAATTGAAGCGTTTTTCGGTATAAAAATAACTTGGATCTACAATTTCTAACCCTTGCTCTTTGGCAAATTGAGAAGCACCAGCTCCAGAAAGCATCACATGATCAGAGTTAGTCATTACCCTTCTAGCAGCTTCGATAGGACTTTTAATATCCTTCACACCAGCAACAGCGCCAGCATTAAGTGTTTTTCCATCCATAAAAGAGGCATCTAATTCATTAGTTCCATCATGGGTAAAAACAGCTCCCTTTCCAGCATTAAATAAAGGGGATTCCTCCATTACTTGAATTGTTTTTACCACTGCATCTCCACTTGAACCACCATTTTTTAAAATTTCATATCCTGTTCTTATCGCTTCTTCTAACTTAGCTTTATAAGCAGCTTCCTTTTCTGGAGTCATATTCTTTTTTAAGATAGTTCCTGCACCACCATGAATAATAATGGCAAATTCATTTACTGGAACATTGTTTTGTTCTTTGGAAGTTTTTTTGGGTTGATTACACGCTGATAAAACCAATAATAAAGAAAATAGGTAATGTATATTTTTCATAACTAATTGTTAATTTTTAAACAAACAGTATTGTTTTTGTTTAATTTATTAATTGTAAAATTATTCGTAGTTTTGAGCTTTAAATTTAAACAACTAAAATTACAATATAAAATATGGCAGATTTTGGTATCAAAGAAGCTTTAGCTACTTTAGGATTAAAAGAGATAAATGAAGGAACTTCAACAGGTTCAGTAAACTTTGCAAATGGTGAAATTATCGAATCATATTCGCCAGTAGATGGAAAGTTAATAGGAAAAGTAAAAGCTTCTACCAAAGAAGATTACGAAAAGGTAATGGAAGCTGCTACTTCTGCTTTCAAAACTTTTAGAGCAATGCCTGCTCCACAAAGAGGAGAAATAGTTCGTCAATTTGGAAACAAATTAAGAGAATTAAAAGAACCATTAGGTAAATTAGTTTCTTACGAAATGGGAAAATCTTACCAAGAAGGTTTAGGTGAGGTTCAAGAGATGATTGATATCTGTGATTTTGCTGTAGGTTTATCTCGTCAGTTAAACGGACAAGTAATTCCATCAGAAAGACCAGGACACGTAATGAGAGAGCAATGGCATCCATTAGGAGTGGTTGGTATTATATCAGCATTTAACTTCCCAGTTGCTGTTTGGTCTTGGAACACAGCATTAGCTTGGATTTGTGGTAACGTATGTGTATGGAAAGGTTCAGAAAAAGCACCTTTATGTTCAGTAGCTTGTCAAAACATTATTGCTGAAGTTTTAAAAGATAACAATTTACCAGAAGGAATTTCTTGTATTGTTAATGGAGATTATAAAGTTGGTGAATATATTACTGAAGATGCACGTATTCCTTTAGTATCAGCTACTGGTTCTACAAGAATGGGACGTATTGTTGGTGCTAAGGTTGCTGAACGTTTTGGTAAATCTTTATTAGAGTTAGGAGGAAACAATGCTATTATCATTACTCCAACGGCTGATTTAAAAGTCGTAGTTCCTGGAGCTGTATTTGGTGCTGTAGGTACTTGTGGTCAGCGTTGTACTTCAACACGTCGTTTAATCATCCACGAATCTGTATATGATAAAGTAAGAGATGCGATTGTTGGTGCGTATGGTCAAATTAAAATAGGAAATCCATTAGATGAAAATAATCACGTTGGACCATTAATTGACAAAGATGCTGTAAATACTTATTTAGCTGCTATTGAAAAAGCAAAAGCTGAAGGAGGTAACGTATTAGTTGAAGGAGGCGTTTTAGAAGGAGAAGGTTACGAAAGTGGTTGTTATGTTAAACCTGCAATTATTGAGGCTGAAAACCACTTTGAAATTGTTCAACACGAAACATTTGCTCCTATTTTATACTTAATGAAGTATTCAGGAGATGTTGAAAACGCTATTGAATTACAAAATGGAGTTGCGCAAGGATTATCTTCTTCAATCATGACGAGCGAAATGAAAGAAGCTGAAAAATTCTTATCGTTTGCAGGATCTGATTGTGGTATTGCTAACGTTAATATTGGTACTTCAGGTGCTGAAATTGGTGGAGCTTTCGGAGGAGAGAAAGAAACTGGTGGTGGACGTGAGTCTGGATCTGATGCTTGGAAAGTATATATGAGACGTCAAACGAATACTGTAAACTATTCTGATGAGTTGCCTTTAGCGCAAGGAATTAAGTTTGATTTATAAGAAAACACAGTTTTCAAAATATAAAAAAGTCACATCATTATGATGTGACTTTTTCTTTATATAAAATTCAAATAATTATTTTTCTAAAGCAGCAGCAATAACTTTATAGGCTTCGTGTGCTTTTGACATTTTAGCATATTCTAAGGCAGTATATCCTTTTTCAGATTTTACTTTTAGCTTGGCTCCGTTATCAATTAATAACTGAACAATATCTGCTTTGTTATATCTAGCAGCAAACATTAAAGGAGTCAAACCTCCAGATTTTCTGTTAATATTCGTTCCATTTTCAATCAATGTTTTTACAGCTTCGTAGTTTCCAGCTCTAATTAATTTACAAAAAGTACTTATCTCTGCATACTCTAAGGTAGTTTTAACAGAAGTTTCGTGTAAAGTTGAAGCGGTAACAGTTCCAAAAGATAAAGCGATGGTAAAGGCAGTTAATACAAATTTTTTCATGATGTTAAGTTTAGTGTTTTTGATTGGATTACAGTTAAAAGACGTGTGTTTAAAAAAAACGTTTCAATAAAGATTGATACTTAACAATTATTTAAGATGAGCTCTTAAAAACCTCTTAATAGATTAAATTATTTTTAATAAATTAACAATCAATAATTTAATTAACCAAAAACTAAAACAGAATTATGAATCAGAGTATATTAATTCCATTAGTAGTAGGAGTTATTTCTGCTATTTTAGGCTATTTATTAGGAAGATTGTCAAAAAAAAGCAAGAATGGTAATGAGAAAGTCCTTTTAAACAATAAAATAGCGAAGCTAGAGTCTAGTTTGAGAAACTGTAAAGAAAGTAAGTTAATCTTAGAAACAGATTTGAAATTAGCACAAGAATCAAATGTGTTTATACCTTTTGATGCAACTCTTGCCAAAGAGGTTTTTGGAAAAAAAATAAAGGAAAACGATTTAAAAATAATAGAAGGTGTGGGTCCTAAAATAGAAGGTCTTTTTCACAAATTCGGAATTAATACATGGAAAGCTTTAGGAGAAACATCCATAGCAAAATGCCAAGAAGTATTGAATAGTGGAGGTGAACGATACAAAATACATAAACCTAATACGTGGCCTAAACAAGCACAATTAGCGTATGAGGGTAAATGGGAAGAACTCAAGGACTGGCAAGATAATTTAGATGGTGGAAAAGCGTAATAACTGCATTAATCCCTCTCCAATAGCGAGGGATTTTCTTTTATATTTGTTTGAAAGAACTAAATGATACTATGAAAATTATCGATCTATCCAAACCTATTCAATATAACAAACAAGATCCTTGGTTTATGAAAGTTAAAATAAAACATAAACCACATCATAAAGCAAAATGGCTAATTAGAATTTTAGGACTGCCATTCAAGCTCTTTCCTAAAAATTTTACAGGTTGGGCAGATGATACGATTCAAAAAATGGGAGTGCATTCAACAACTCACATAGATGCGCCGTGGCATTATTCACCAACAGTAAATGGAGAAAAAGCAAAGACGATAGATGAAGTTCCTTTAGATTGGTGTTTTGGAGAAGGTATCGTGATTGACATGAAACATAAAGTTGATTTTGACCCAATTACTGTTGAAGACATTCAACAGTTTTTAGAAGAAAACCAGTTAGAAATACAACCAAACATGATTGTATTGATTAAAACCGGACGTGATAAATTTAACGGAACCAAAGATTTTCATAAAAAAGGAACTGGTGTAAGTGCAAAAGCTACTGAGTGGTTGATTGATCAAGGAATTAAAGTAATGGGAATTGATTCGTGGGGATGGGATTTACCACTTCCATACATGATTCAAAAAGCAAAAGAAACCAATAATGCTGAATTGTTTTGGGAAGGACATTTGGTAGGGCAAAATAAAGAATATTGCCATATGGAACAGTTGGTAAATCTAGATGCTTTGCCTTTAACAGGATTTAAAGTAGCGGTGTTTCCTTTAAAAATAGTAGGCGCTTCTGCTGCACCCGCAAGAGTGGTAGCGATGTTAGAATAAAAATGCGATGAAAGATATTAACTTCATATTTTTAGTATTAGCTTTAATTGCTGAAGTTATTGGAACAATAGGTGGTTTTGGGTCGTCTGTTTTTTTTGTTCCACTAGGGAACTTCTATTTCGATTTTTATTCTGTTTTAGGGCTCACAGCTATCTTTCATTTGTCTAGTAACCTCAGTAAAATCTTTTTATTTAAGAAAGGATTGGATAAAAAACTATTGATAAATATAGGAATTCCCTCAGTAGTTTTTGTAATTGTAGGCGGTGTACTATCAAAAATTTTAAATAGCACCTATTTAGAAATATTTTTAGGAATCTTTTTAGTAGGGTTTAGTGCCTTTTTCCTGATTAAAAATAAGTTTGTTATCTCACCCAATAGAAAAAATGCCATTATTGGAGGTTCTTTTTCAGGGTTTTCGGCAGGGTTATTAGGAACTGGAGGAGCCATTAGAGGCTTAACGATGGCTGCTTTTAACTTAGAAAAGAGTGTATTTATAGCAACTTCTGCTTTTATAGATTTTATGATAGACTTTTCAAGAACCTTTGTATACTATCAAAATGGCTACATTCACGAACATGATTTAAAATATGTCCCTTTTTTATTTGTAATTGGATTAGTGGGCTCATTCATTGGAAAGAGAATATTACACTATATACCACAAACAAAGTTTAGAAACTTGTCTTTATCTTTTATATTATTAATAGGAATTATTACGATAGTACAATTGGTGTTGAGGTAGTGAAATAGGAGACTGTTTTATTCTTTTTATAATTGGAAATTATAGAATATTAATCATAAAAATGAAAGTATATCCTTAGCTATTTTATGAGCTATATGACGCAACCTTTTATATAATTAAACATCTAATAGTTAAATAAAAACCTAAAAAAACATGAAAAAGCAAATATTCCTTTTATTATCTATTGGACTAATGTTTTCCTGTAGTAATGACCAAAATAGTTTTGAAACAGAGTTGATAGGAAAATGGAAATTAATTGAGGTTTTAGCTGATCCAGGAGATGGGAGTGGAGCTTTCGAACCAGTTGAAAGTGATAAAACTATTGAGTTTAAAAATAATGGAATTTTGACAACTAATAGTTCTTTATGTAAACCATACTCAGATGAAATAATAAGTTCTGGAACGTATGAAAATAATATAATCAAAACGAATTGTCAAGATCCTAATATCGCCACTATTTTTTTTGAATTAAATAATGAGGATTTGATCTTGAATTTCATTTCTAATGAAGGGTATTCTCAAAAATTTAAAAAAATAAATTAAAAGTTATATATAAACGTAACTCTAAGAGAAATTTATCTAATTATACTTCACTTTCCTAAGCACGCGCATCGCTTCTTTATATTTAATATAAGTGGTTTTATCTTCTAAGTTTTTAATATAGTATTTTGCTTTTTTAAGTTGTAACGGAGCATTTAAAAACCCGTTTAAATAACATATTAAGTAGGAGGTAGGAAGCCTAAATACATCTTCGTGCTCAGTAACCGAAAGCGGTTTGTTTTTTACAATTTTAGCAACAATACAGTTATTGTTGTTGTAAATGTGTTGTAAAATATTTTTATCGTATTGAGGAGCCTCAAACAAAAACTCGGTAACAATATCGTGTTTTCCATTATCTTTAAAATTGATGATTGTTTTTTCTAAAGGATAACGTTTTTCGGTTTTATCAATCCCTAATACAATATACTCGGTAATAATAAATGATTGCTCGTTATAGCTAATTTGAACATCATCTAACGAAGAAAAAAACAAACGAACCTGTTCGTTTACCAATTCAATATCTACTCGTGTAAAAAACTCTTCGTTATTAATTAGTTTTCTTTTTCCAGCCCAACACAACACAAATTGTTCGTTAAATACTTTGTATCGAGGATTGTATTCTGGTTTATGTCTGTTGATAAAATCGAAAACACCATCAAGTGTGAGTTTGATATTGTTGCTAGCGTTTTTTTCTATAGCTTCAACAAGTTCTTTGTTTACATTTTTTAGTTCAAAATTACCTTCAGCAGGCATAGAATTGCTGCCTCTGCGATAAAACACCGTTCCTTTACGATATTTCCATGCATTTTTTGCTAGTGAAGTAATTAAATTGTTTGGGTAAATAGTTACCAATCCAATTACTTTATGACGTTGTAAACGAGGAAAAGGCACATTTTCATATTCTATTTTTGGAGGGTTATTCAAATAGGCATTTACCAAATTTTGAATTTTACTATCGTCATAGAAATCAACCCCAATAATTTTATTTTCCTCATCTTCGATACCAATAACAATGTACGAGTTGTTTTTAGGGTTTGAGTTAGAAAGCGCGCAAATGTGTTTGATAAATTTTGCCTTTCCTTCTTTTGACCCTAAGGATAACTTTTGCTTTTTATCATAAAAACTATTTTCGTCGTTATGAGACAGCAAGTTTTTAATTAAAAGACGTTTGTTAATCACAACTTAAGCATTTTTGTTCACAATAGTTGCACTAGCTTGCGCTGTTGGGTATACGATTAAATCTTCAATATTTACATGATATGGGCGTGTAACTACAAAATGGATGATATCTGCAATATCTTCAGGTTGTAGCGCTTTATAACCTTGATATACGGTTTTAGCTTTTTCAGAATCTCCTTTAAAACGAACCTCAGAAAATTCGGTTTCTACCAATCCTGGATGAATGGCACACACGCGAATGTTATGTTGATTCAAATCAATACGCATTCCTTTATTTAAAGCGTTTACAGCGAACTTTGACGCACAATACACATTTCCGTTAGGATACACATCTTTTCCGGCAATAGAGCCAATATTTAAAATGAATCCATTGTTGCGTTCGACCATTTGAGGAATAACAGCTTTTGAAACATATAAAAGCCCCTTTACGTTTCCGTCTATCATAGCATCCCAGTCATCAATATTTCCGTTTTGAATGCTATCTAATCCATGTGCGTTACCAGCGTTGTTAATAAGAATGTCAATTTGCTTGAAATTGCTTGGTAAACTATTAATAGCATTTTGTACTTCTTCATTATAGCGAACATCAAATTGTAGTATGTGTACTTTAGTAAATGCTGATAATTCTTGTTGTAATTTTTGCAGCTTTTCTATGCGTCTACCACAAAGAATTAAGTTGATGTTATTTTTTGCAAAAAGCTGAGCGGTTGCCTTACCAATACCAGAGGTTGCTCCTGTAATTAAAGCAGTTTGTTGCATGGTTTTTTGTTTTGTATAAAGGTAAAGTTTTTTATGTTAAGCTACTATTATAAAATGAAAAACCGCCCTGTTGAGGGCGGTTCCTTTTTAGTTGGCTATTACACCAACCAAAAATCAACTAACCAAACTTTATTTTAATGTCCTTTTCGGAACTGTTTCTCTTTCAATCTTAGTACGTTTTCTGCCACTATTCCTTACAGCGGGTTTTGAAGTACTTGTTTTTTCTCCTTTTAGGTATTGTATAAAGCCTCTACCAGAGAAAATATAGGTTGTTCCAGAGCCAACGTGGTATAACTCTATTGTTCCATCATTAATAACGGTTAAGTCAAACTCTTCAGTATCTCCGTTATCATAATTAAGTGTTAAATATTTTAGGTTGTTTTCACCCTGAACATTCTGTACAATATACCCTCCTGTAAAATCCCAATTTATGTAATCAACATTTGTGCCAAAAGGATCGTGAGATGAGTAGAAAGTTACGTCATTTTCTGGAGTAAATTGCAAATAATGCTCATAATCAAATGGATTTGCTGTTCCTCCTGATGCCCCCGTTCTTTCCCAAGCAACATACTCTTGTAAGAAATACTCAATATTGTCATAGAACAGCATGTCATAATCAAAACTATTTCTTTGGTATCCTACTAAATAGTAACTCACGTTTTGAGATAAATCATCCAGTCTAATTCTATTACTAGAAAGTTGTACAACATCAAATTCATAGTAACCATCAATATCGTGTCTAGTTTCCAAAACAGTACCAAAAGTACCATAGCTACCAACAATAACTCCTAAACCGTTTCCAGTTTTACCAATATCAACAATATTGTTGTTTGCATACATGGTTCCGTTTAAAAAAGAAATAGTAAATGCTCTTGATAAAAAAGGAACATCACCTGTACCTGTTGTTTTGTGATAATCTACATACCATAAATCGTAACTTGAAATATATTGACTTAATGAAAAACCATCCTCTACAATATCATTTCTTACAACACACGACGTAAATGTTAGACCACTAACCAGTAGTATTAAAAGTAATTTTATACGTTTCATAAGCATTCGTTTTATGGTTATGCTTATCAGTTTTCAAATTGCGTGCCAAAAATAAAAACACCTCCGAAAGAGGTGTTTTTATTAGCTAAAATAGTATAAACTTACTCCATAAAAACCTTACTCTTTTTTATGATGTTTTCCACTTTTACATAGCAAATTTTCTCATTTTTTACATAAGAAACCATCGCTTCATTTTCTTTTAATTCAAACGGAAATTTTTCTGTTGGAGTATTTCCAAATTCTTGTTTTGGATCTGCATGTAGAATAAGATCTTTTCTATCATCATTAGATGAGGTTTTGTATCGGGCTGCAATGTATTGTTTACCAACTTTTTGCTCTACAACAGCATCAGTTATTCTATTTTGAAAATATACCTTTTTGAAATCTACAGACTTTTCTGCAGTGAAATTGATAATTAAGTTAATAGAGTTATAACTACCTTTTACACCACCAGTTATATGAGAGTAACTTGCTGATTCTATTTTAAAAGGGTGTGTGTTTTGCGTTTTTACACTTGCACATTGTGTTAAACTAAATGTGAGTAGTAAGATTCCTATTAGTTTCATCAGTTAAATTTTATTTTTTTAAGTCAAATGTAATTCGCCATTAAATATCTTAGTTAAACACAAAGACAGAGATGGCTCATTTCATAGAATTTCTTTTTATTGTTTATTTTTAGCACTCAAGTAATGTGCCAAGTCACAAATATAATCAGATTAATATGAAGTTGAATTTCAGCTATTGGGAGTTAAAAGAATGGTTTACAAATGTTGATTTTACTGTAATAGGTAGTGGAATTGTTGGGTTAAACTGTGCTTTACAGCTACGTGAAAAATATCCAAAAGCCAAAATAATAGTTTTAGAAAAAGGGATGTTACCGCAAGGAGCCAGCACTAAAAATGCAGGCTTTGCTTGTTTTGGAAGTTTATCTGAATTGATTGATGATTTAAATACACATACCGAAGAAGAGGTTTTTAGTTTGGTAAAAAAACGTTGGGAAGGGTTACAGCTTTTACGTACCGCATTGGGTGATAAAAACATCGATTTTCAACAAAATAAAGGATATGAATTGTTTTTAACAACGGAGTTGTATGAATCGTGTTTAGAAAAAAAATCATCGATAAACGAACTTTTGAAGCCGTTGTTTTCTTCGGATGTTTTTACGGTTGATAACAACAAATTTGGATTTCAAAATATCCATCAACAATATATAACCAATCAGTTTGAAGGGCAAATTGATACTGGTAAAATGGCGGCTAAGTTGCTAGAAAAAGTTTTGTCTTCTGGTGTGAAAATCATCAACAATATTCAAGTTGAGCAGTTTATAGAAAACAACGAACAAGTTGAGGTACAAACAAATCAGATTGAATTTACTACTAAAAAATTGTTTGTTGCTACCAACGGATTTGCAAATCAACTCTTGAAAGAAAATGTACAACCTGCAAGAGCGCAGGTATTAATTACCAAACCGATTAAAGATTTGCACATCAAAGGGACTTTTCACTTAGACAAGGGCTATTATTACTTTAGAAATATTGATGATAGAATTTTGTTTGGAGGAGGAAGAAACCTTGATTTTAAAGCAGAAGAAACTATGGAGTTTGGACAAACAGCACTTATTCAAAATAAATTGGAAGAGCTTTTAAAAACAACCATTTTACCAAATATGGAAGTTGAAATAGACCACAGATGGAGTGGAATAATGGGAGTTGGTAATCAAAAAAAAGCGATTGTAAAGCAACTTTCCAATAATGTGTTTTGCGGTGTTCGTTTAGGAGGAATGGGGGTTGCAATAGGTAGTTTGGTAGGTAAGGAGCTAGCAGAACTTATCAATTAAGCTTGGAAAGCTATGAACATAAAAGAAGAACTATATAAACAATGTGAATTGTACGTAAACAAACGTTTACATACAGTAGAAGAAACCATTACTTCTCATCAAAAGGCATTGCAGTCAGAAACTAAGAGCTCTGCAGGAGATAAGCATGAAACTGGACGAGCAATGTTGCAGTTAGAAATGGAAAAGGCAAGTCAACAGCTTAGTGGGATTGCACAAATGAAAGAAGTTTTAGCCAAATTAAACATAAATAATACTTCATCAAATGTTTGTTTAGGCAGTGTGGCTGTAACCACCTCAGCTAATTATTTTGTGAGCATCAGTGTAGGTTTACTCACAATTGACAATAAAAAGTACTTCGCTATTTCTCCATCTTCACCTATTGGAAAATTAATTTTAGGAAAGAAAGAGGGAGAAACCTTTGTTTTTAATGGAGTTAAAAACACTATCAAAGAAATTTTTTAAAAAAAAGTAGGGTAAAATAAAACTTACCTGTTTTAGTTACAGGAAAGATTGTTATTCCTACTATAAGAAAAAGAAGTTATATACACTTTTGCCTTTTGGTGTTTAATAGGGTAGAAGTGTATTTTTTTAAGACAAAATTAATTTAAGATAGTTGAGTAATAATTAGTGAGATAATTATTATTGGTTTAGACAGTTTTTTTGAGTTTCAGAAAAACTGTTTTTTTATGCGTTATAGTTTTGTGATGATTTACAAACACTATTTGGTTATTATGTAATACTTCAATCAACCAAAAATATCCTTTAAAATAAGATTTTATAACAGTAGCTTCTATGCTTGTCGGTTTTTGAGTTATTTCTAGTTGATTCGGATATAATAACAACAATTGATTATTAATGAGAATTTCATTGACGTCATCAAATAAAGAAGCGGTATACTTTTCTTTTGGGTTTTTATATAAATTAGACGGGCTATCGTATGCAAGCACTTGATGATTGCGAATAACCATCATTTTATCAGCAAAAGATAAGGCATCATTTCCGTCGTGAGTTGCTATAATACAAGCAATGTTTTTCTTTTTTAAATAAGCAAATAACCTTCTTCGTAAAGAATTCTTTTTAAAATTATCTATTTGACTAAAAGGTTCATCAAGGAGTAATAGCTCAGGTTCTTTGGCTAGTGCTCTAGCAATAGCAACGCGTTGTTGTTGACCACCACTTAAATTTTTAACTTTTTGATTGGCGAGTTCAGTCATTTCAATAACCTCCAAAAGTTCTTGGGTTCTTTCTTCAGCTTCTTCTGGATAAAAACGAGATAAGAATTTCTTGATATTTTCACTTACCGAAGTAAATGGCATCAAATCAAAATCTTGTGCTACATATTTAAAAAACTCCATTCCAGGCACTAAGTGATGTTCAGGTCCTAAAATTTGAGTATCATTCCAAAAGAGATTTCCTTTATCTACATCAAGTAAACCATACACTATTTTTAGAAGGGTAGATTTTCCACAACCACTTTCTCCCATAATACACAAATGTTCTCCCTTTTGTAAGGTAAAATGGATGTTTTGTAGGGTTTTTTCTTTTGATGGATACGTGAATGAAATATTGTTAACTTGTAGCATAGATACAAAAATACGTAAAGGGCTAAGATAATTCATCTCCTATTTCTCTCTAAATAATCTTCTTTTTTTAAGAATTAGACCTAAGTATATTTGTTATAAACGAGATGAAAAGTTTTTTAAAAAAAATGCAATAGAAAATAAAAAGTACGTCTTTATAATTGAGGAGCTACAAAGAAAGCCAGTGAATGAACCAAGAAACGGAAAATAAAAAGAAATTAAAAGCCTTTTTTGATAAAGAATATGGCGCTCTTAAGTCTTATGTTGGAACTAAAATTAAACAGAGTATTCATCAAGATGCAGAGGATATTATTCAGGAAGTTGCTTTAAAATTGTTTTCTGGAGTTAATGAACATTCATCTATAAACAATGTAGCTGGCTTTGTTTATAGATCTCTAAAAAATAAAATCATTGATAATTTGAGAAAAAAGAAATACGAAGCTTCTGATTCAGATATTGATGAAATGAAATTGAATGAATTTACTGAGGTTTTGTATGGAACTCCTGATAATGCTTATTCAGAAGCGATGAAAAAGGAACTAGAATTAAAAATAATGAATCTTAAACCAGTATATAAGGAGATTATTATAGCTATTGATTTTGAAGGGTACTCATACAAAGAACTATCGGAAGAACTTGAAATACCTGTTGGAACATTAATGTCAAGAAGACATCGAGCATTAGGAATACTATTAAGAAAAATTGAAAACAAAAAATAAAAGATGGAAAATTTGTTTAAAAAACGAAGAGATAGAGAATCTCCAGGAATATTTGTAGGAAGAATAATATTTGGAATAATTGCTGTTTTAGCACTTGCAATACTTTTTGGGTATGCAATCATGTGGCTTTGGAATAACCTTATGCCAGAGATCTTCGGATTATCGGTTATTAACTACTGGCAAGCAGTAGGCTTATTTATTTTATCGAAAATTTTATTCTCATCTGGTGGATGTGGAGGAAAACACAAATCAGAGAAACACTTAGACAAAAGAAGAAAGCACAAATTTAAATCATATTATGAAAAGAACTGTAAAGGGAAACTTTCAGAATGGGAATATTATGATAGGTTTTGGGAAGAAGAAGGGAGTGAAGCTTACCAAAAATATGTAGACAAGTTAAATAAAGAAACGGAACAAGAATAAAATTAATGAGTTATGAAACTATTTATCTATGGGACTGATATTGATACAAAGAAAAAAGAACAATCCATACGTCAATTATTTAATCAAGATAGTAATATAATTAACTTATCTGTTGATATTGAAGATGTTGATAATGTTTTAAGAATAGAAGCAACAGATTTAACAAAAGAAGCTGACATTATAAATAAGGTAAAAGAAAAAGGGTTTAACTGTATG
This sequence comes from Tenacibaculum sp., assembly GCF_050290165.1. Taxonomy (GTDB): domain Bacteria; phylum Bacteroidota; class Bacteroidia; order Flavobacteriales; family Flavobacteriaceae; genus Polaribacter. Next base: position 34,202 of record NZ_JBNKHD010000017.1, read on the forward strand.
GAGTTAGCAGATTAAACATAAAAAAACCGACATAGTTTTATGTCGGTTTTTGCTTTAAGCACTTCTTTCTACATATCTTATAATGCTTTTGGCAATATCTTTACCAGTAGCTTTTTCTATACCTTCTAAACCAGGAGAGGAATTAACTTCTAAAATTAACGGACCTCTATCTGATTGTAACATATCAACACCTGCAACACCCAATCGCATTGATTTCGCAGCTTTTAAGGCTGCATTTTCTTCTTCTTCAGTTAATTCTATAATTTCAGCTGTTCCACCTCTGTGTAAATTTGATCTGAACTCACCTTCTTTACCTTGACGCTTCATAGCACCTACAACAACACCATCAACTACAAATGCTCGAATATCAGCTCCTTTTGCTTCTTTAATGTATTCTTGAACAATTACACGAGCTTGTAAGCCATTAAAAGCTTCTAAAACCGATTCAGCAGCCTTTTTGGTTTCTGCTAAAACAACTCCTAAACCTTGAGTTCCTTCTAGTAACTTAATAATCAATGGAGCACCACCTACTTTTTTAATAATTTCAGAAGTGTCTTTTGAATAATTGGTAAAAACAGTTTTTGGTAAACCTAAATTAGCCCTAGAAAGTACCTGTAAACTACTTAGTTTATCTCTAGATCTAACCAACGCTTGTGATTCTACAACTGAAAAAACTTTCATCATTTCAAATTGACGAACTACGGCTGTTCCATAAAAGGTAACAGAGGCACCAATACGAGGTATTATCGCATCTACATCGGTTACTAATTCATGGTTGTATACAATAGCAGGTTTTCTTTTTTCAATAATTAAATCACATTTGGTGTGATCTAAAACCAACATTTCATGACCTCTTTTTTCGCCAGCTTCTACTAGGCGTTTGGTTGAATATAATTTAGTGTTTCTTGAAAGAACAACAATTTTCATTATTTATATTTCTTTTGAAGCGATGTTTTTTTGAGAAACATCTACAATAAACTTTTTAGTTAAAAATTTTCTACCAATTAAAACAGGGTAGTTCATTTTACCTCTGTCTGATAAAGATAGCTTTATTTTATATTTTTTTCCATAAAAAACAACGGATGTTGATACAACATATCTTTTTTGTTTTTTACCATTAGAACTTCTTATACTTTTTAATTGGTACTTAGTTGTTTGGAGCAATTTGTTATTATACTTTTCTGTTTTTGGGCACAATAATATAAACTCTAAGACACCATCTTTTTCTTTAATATGCTTACAATGTATCGCAGAAGTATAGGCGCCTGTATCTATCTTAGCAGGCAAATCTTCAATTTCCCAGTTTAAAAAGGATATTTTTTCAGCTCTTCCTATTAGTTTCATTAAGATAAAAAGTTAAGGATGGCGAATTACTTACTATTTTTTGAAATACACAATACCTAATTCTTTATTTATTAAAAATAAAAAAACCAGTGCTTACACACTGGTTTAAAGGTACTTGTTTTTTGGTTTAAATTACCAAATTCTTACTCGATCTTCTGGTTTTAAATACATTTGATCATCTTCTTTAACATCAAATGCTTCATAGAAAGCATCTACGTTTTTAAGAGGAATGTATGCTCTGTACATTCCAGGAGCGTGTGGATTAGTCATAATTAAGTTTTTCAATGCCTCATCACGCATTTTAGTTCTCCAAATTGTTCCCCAAGAAAGGAAGAAACGTTGCTCTGGAGTAAATCCGTCAATATTTTCTGGACGACCATTCTTTTCTAAGAAAATTTGTAATCCTTCGTAAGCAGCTTGTACACCACCTAAATCACCAATATTTTCACCTAAAGTAAACTCTCCGTTTAAGTGCATGCTGTCAATAGCAACAATATCACTGTATTGTTTGATTAATTTACTACCAACTTCTTTAAACTTTTCTGAATCTTCTTCTGTCCACCAGTTTTTAAGGTTTCCGTCACCGTCAAAACGAGCACCAGAATCGTCAAAGCTGTGTGAAATTTCGTGACCGATAACCGCTCCAATTCCTCCATAGTTTACAGCTTCATCCGCTTTGTAGTTATAGAAAGGAGGTTGTAAAATAGCTGCTGGGAACACAATTTCGTTATTAACTGGGTTAAAGTAAGCGTTAACTGTTTGAGGAGACATTCCCCATTCAGTTCTATCTACTTCTTTACCTAATTTAGCCATATCTTTTTCAAAGTTCCACTTACGTACATTAACAGCATTGTCAAAATATGTACCTCCTTCTTTTAGACCTTTTACTTGTAACGCAGAATAATCTTTCCACTTATCAGGATAAGCTATTTTAACGGTTAATTTGTGAAGTTTATCTAAAGCTTTTTCTTTAGTTTCTTCACTCATCCAAGGTAATTGTGCAATGCGTTTTTCAAACCCTAACATTACATTATCAATCATTTCCTTAGCTTTTTGTTTCGCTTCTGGCGGGAATTTTTCATCCACATATAATTTACCTAAAGCTTCACCAATAGCACCATTTAAGTTACTTAAAGCACGTTCATCTCTTGGGCGTTGTTGTTTAGCACCACGCATTTCTTTGCTGTAAAACTCCCAGTTAGCTTTTTCTAAATCAGTTGATAATAAACCTAATGAGTTATTAATAGCATTCCAACGTAGTGATAACTTAATAGTTTCAATAGGACTGTTTTTTAATACGTCATTCATTGCTTTGAAATACCCAGGGTCGGTAACTATAACTTTATCAAGACCACCATTTCCATTAGAATCCCCAGTTCCTTCTAAATCAACACCAATTCCTTTTAAGTGAGCTTCCCAGTCAATTACTGGAACTAATTCAGTTAATTCAGCAATGGTCATTGGGTTGTAAATTTTACGAGTATCTCTACGCTCTTCTTTTGTCATTCTTGGCTCAGCTAAACTCTTTTCGAAAGCAACAATTGTTTCAGCATTTTTCTTAGCTGTAGCTTCATCATCACCAAACTCTTGTAACATTTTTGCTACAAATATTTTATATTTTTCAAGTTTATCTTTTACCTTTTCGTCTACGTAATAGTCTCTTGATAATCCAAGTCCGCCAGCTCCCATATAACCAGCATTGATGCTGCTATTTTTTAGGTCGTTGTAAACACCAAAACCATAAAAACCAGCACCTCCATAAGGAGCCATGTTGGTAATAAAAGTTTGAACATCATTCAAATCTTTAAGTTCTTCAATTTTTTGAAGGAATGGTTGTACTGGTGCCTTACCAGCTTTGTTTCTTGCTACGGTATCCATAATGGTTTCGTAGTAGTTTACCGCTTTTTCTTGGTCAGAATCTATTTCGTTTCCTTCAGCATCTTTTATTTTTTGGAAGTTTCTCTCCTCAATTGCCTTGTTTAAGATAGCTAGTACATCTTTGGTGGTAGTTTTTCTTAACTGATTGAATCCTCCCCATGAAGTTTCATCAGCAGGAATTTCAGTTCTATCTACCCAAGAACCGTTAACATATCTAAAGAAATCATCGGTTGGTTTAACCGAGTTATCCATATTTTCTAAGATAATTGCCTGTACTTTTTCTTCAGGCTTTTTATCTGTTTTACACGCAACAACTCCTAACGAAGCAACCGCAGTAGTAAACAGCATTTTGTGAATGGTTTTCATTTGTTGTGATTTTTGATTGAATCTTGATTTTTTGATTTATCCTAATAAGATTCTATTTCTATAGGATTGTTACAGTTTTTAACTCTTAATTTTTGTTTGAGGAGCATTTGGTAAAGCGTTATACCCCATATTGTATAATGTAAAAGCAAATAAATCTACATATTCAGAGATTTGCATTGCTACTGGTTTACCAGCTCCATGTCCTGCGTTTGTTTCAATTCTTATTAAAACAGGTGATTCCCCAGCTTGTTTTTCTTGTAATTCTGAAATAAATTTAAATGAGTGTGCAGGAACAACCCTGTCGTCATGATCTGCAGTATGTACCATTGTCGCGGGATATTTAGCACCTTCTTTTACATTGTGAACTGGAGAGTATCCTTTTAAATAGTCAAACATTTCTTCAGATTGTTCTGATGTTCCATAATCATATGCCCATCCTGCACCAGCAGTAAATGTATGATAACGTAACATATCTAAAACTCCTACACCAGGTAAAGCAACTTTCATTAAGTCTGGACGTTGCGTCATTGTAGCTCCTACTAATAACCCTCCGTTAGAACGTCCAAGAATTGCTAAATAATCTGAAGAAGTATATTTTTCACTAATTAAGTATTCTGCAGCAGCAATAAAATCATCAAAAACATTTTGTTTTTTCATTTGCGTACCTGCATCATGCCATTTTTTACCATATTCTCCACCACCACGTAAGTTAGGTACAGCATAAATACCACCTTGTTCTAACCAGATAGTATTGGCAATTTTAAAGCTAGGAGTTAAGCTAATATTGAAACCTCCGTAACCGTATAAAATTGTTGGGTTCTTTCCGTTTAGTTCAGTTCCTTTTTTATAAGTAATAATCATAGGTATTTTAGTACCATCTTTAGAGGTATAGAATACCTGTTTAGATTCAAAATCATCTGAATTAAAATCTATTTCAGGTTTTTTGTATACTTCAGATGTTCCGTCTTCTGGATTGAACTTGTAAATTGTACTTGGATTAATATAGTTAGTAAAAGTAAAGTACAGTTCTTTAGCTTCTTTTTTACCTCCAAATCCACCAACACTACCAACACCAGGTAAAGTTACTTCACGAATTAATTTTCCATTGTAATCGTATTGTTTAATCTGTGAAACAGCATCTTTCATATATTCTGCAAAGAAATATCCCGCTCCAGTGCTAGGAGATACTACATTTTCTGTTTCAGGAATAAAGTCTACCCAGTTTTCAATAGTTGGATTTTTAGCATCTACAGTAACAATTTTCTGGTTAGGAGCATTATGATTGGTTACAATGAACAATTTGTCACCATCATTTTCAATTACATAAGAATCTGAATCAAATCCTTTAACAACTTCTACTAAAGGAGCATTTTCTTTAGATAGGTCTTGAATAAACATATCGTTACCAGAAGTAGAAACAGCTCCTGTAATGATTAAATATTTATCATCTTCAGTAACATTACCTCCCACATATCTTCTTTTTTGCTCTTCTGTTCCTCCAAATATTAATTGATCTTCGCTTTGTTTTGTACCTAGTTTATGGAAGTATAATTTGTGTTGATCTGTTTTTGCAGACAACTCACTTCCTTTAGGTTTGTCGTAGCTAGAGTAATAAAACCCTTCGTTTCCTTTCCAAGAAATCCCTGAAAACTTTACGTCCACTAAAGTATCTTCCATAACTTCTTTAGTTTCTGCATCCATAATAATTACTTTTCTCCAATCGCTACCCCCTTCAGAAATAGAATAAGCAACAATTTTTCCGTTTTTAGAAAAGCTTAAGTTTCCTAAAGAGGTTGTACCTTCTTCAGAGAACGTATTTGGGTCTAAGAAAACTTCTTCTTTCCCATCCTCTGTTTTTTTATAGACAACATATTGATTTTGTAAACCATCATTTTTGTAAAAATATTCATGATTTCCTTCTTTAAAAGGTGCCCCAATTTTTTCATAGTTCCATAATTTAGATAGGCGATTGTTTAATTGTTCGCGATACGGAATTTTATTCAAGTAGTCGAAAGTAACTTCGTTTTCAGCTTTCACCCAAGCTTCAGTTTCTTTGCTTTTATCATCTTCTAGCCAACGATAATTATCGGTTACTTTGGTACCAAAGTACTCATCTACAACAGGTTTTTTAGTTGTTTCTGGGTAGTTCACACTAATATTGTTTTTAGATTGTTTTTCTTCTTTGCAAGAAACAAAAATTGTTCCTGCGCAAATAAGGGGAAGAAGGACTTTTTTCATGGTTTAAAAATTGGTTAATTCGCTCAAATTTAGAAGAAAAACTATGAAAGCAGTTTATTTTAAGACGATTTTAACAAAAAGAATACTGTAAAAAGCATGAAATAAAAACGACTACCTTTACACAATTATAATATAGTAAATACAAATGACAGAGAATTTGAATAAAGAGGCTTTTTTAAAAAAGGTTTTTAATTACGAAGAAAATAAAGAATGGAAGTTTGAAGGGGAGTTACCCGCAATTATTGATTTTTATGCAGATTGGTGTGGACCATGTAAAGCGTTGGCTCCAGTTTTAGAAGAGTTAAGTAAAGAGTATGAAGGAAAAATCAATATTTATAAAATAGATACCGAAGCAGAACAAGAATTATCTGCGGCTTTTGGAATTAGAAGTATTCCATCAATGTTATTTTGCCCTGCAAATGAAGATCCACAAATGGCACATGGAGCTTTGCCAAAAAAACAAATTGAACAAATAATTTTAGATGTTTTAAAAGTTGAAAAATAGCCTCAATTTATTGAAATGAATAATTTTTAAAAGTGATGCATTTTGCATCACTTTTTTTGTGTGAAAGCACAAAATAAGAAACCCAGTGAGTATCACTAATCAAGCAATTTATGTATTTATAAGTTATTGATTATTAAAAATTTATAAATAGTTTAAAATTCACGTTTTTAACACAAAAATTCTATTTTGTTAAAAACTTCAAGGGATTTGTGAATAAGTATAACTTTCAAAATTTAGCATTTTTTTCAATCTTTGTTTCTCCCTTAGGTAATAAAAATAACACACTAAAAAGAGCTTAAAAAAGCATGGCATCTATTGAACCAATTTTACAAGAAAACAAAGACAGATTTGTAATTTTTCCTATCCAACATAATGACTTATGGGAATGGTATAAGAAGCAACAAGCTTGTTTTTGGACCGCAGAAGAAATTGATTTACATTCAGATTTAAACGATTGGAACACAAAGTTAACAGATGATGAGCGTTATTTTATTAAACACGTTTTAGCATTCTTTGCTGCATCCGATGGAATTGTAAATGAAAATTTAGCAGAAAATTTTGTAAATGAAGTTCAGTATTCAGAGGCAAAATTCTTTTATGGTTTTCAAATCATGATGGAAAATATTCACTCTGAAACCTACTCTTTATTAATTGATACTTATATTAAGAATGAAGAGGAGAAAAACAGATTGTTTAAAGCAATTGAAGTTTTTCCTGCCATTAAAAAGAAGGCTGATTGGGCATTAAAATGGATTGAATCTGATTCGTTTGCAGAGCGTTTAATAGCCTTTGCAGCGGTTGAAGGAATTTTCTTTTCAGGATCATTCTGTTCAATTTTCTGGCTAAAAAAACGTGGGTTATTACCTGGGTTAACCTTCTCAAATGAGTTAATTTCTCGTGATGAAGGGATGCACTGTGATTTTGCAGTACATTTACATAACAATCACTTAGTTAATAAAGTACCAAAAGAAAGAATTAAAGAAATTATTATCTCAGCTTTAAATATTGAAAGAGAGTTTATTACCGAATCACTTCCAGTAAGTTTGATTGGAATGAATGCTACTTTAATGACACAATATTTAGAGTATGTAACTGATAGATTGCTACTTGAATTTGGTTGTGAAAAAGAATACGAAGCAACCAATCCGTTTGATTTCATGGAAATGATTTCATTAGAAGGGAAAACCAATTTCTTCGAAAAAAGAGTATCAGAGTACCAAAAAGCCGGAGTAAAATCTGGAGGTACAGGAAGCATCAGCTTTGATGCAGATTTTTAGAAACCAATAAGCTGCTATATCCCCTACATGCAGTATTACTCAGCTAAAGCACTGCAAAATGTGCTTTAGCTTATATAACGTTTCAAAGAGAAACAATTTATTATCATTTTACAAGTTGTCAATCTAGGGTGTTTTGACGACTCTATTAACCAACTAAAACCAATATCAATATGTATGTAGTAAAAAGAGACGGCAGAAAAGAGCCTGTGATGTTTGATAAAATCACAGCAAGGGTTAGAAAAATGTGTTATGGATTAAACAATATTGTTGATCCGGTTAAAGTAGCAATGAGAGTAATTGAAGGATTGTATGACGGGGTAACTACTTCTGAATTAGATAATTTAGCGGCTGAGGTAGCTGCGACAATGACAACTGCGCATCCAGATTATGCAAAGCTAGCAGCAAGAATTGCCGTATCTAACTTACATAAAAATACAAAGAAGTCGTTTTCTGAAACGATGACCGATTTGTATAATTATATCAATCCGCGAACGGGAAAAAAAGCGCCATTATTAGCAGATGATGTATACAAAATCATCATGGATAATGCTGATAAGTTGGATTCAACTATTATTTACAGTCGTGATTTTAACTACGATTATTTTGGTTTTAAAACATTAGAGCGTTCTTATTTATTAAAATTAAACGGAAACATTGTTGAGCGTCCACAACAAATGTTAATGCGTGTTTCTATTGGTATTCACAAAGAAGATATTGACGAGGCTATTGCTACATACGAATTGATGAGTAAAAAATATTTTACGCATGCAACACCAACCTTATTCAATGCAGGAACACCAAAACCGCAAATGTCATCGTGCTTTTTATTACAAATGCAAGATGATAGTATTGATGGAATTTATGACACCTTAAAACAAACAGCTAAGATTTCACAATCTGCTGGAGGTATCGGGTTGTCTATTCATAATATCCGTGCTACCGGGTCATACATTAGCGGAACTAACGGGACTTCTAACGGAATTGTACCAATGTTACGTGTGTTTAACGATACAGCTCGTTATGTAGACCAAGGAGGAGGAAAGCGTAAAGGTTCTTTCGCCATGTATTTAGAGCCTTGGCATGCTGATATTTTCGATTTCTTAGACTTAAAGAAAAACCATGGTAAAGAAGAAATGCGTGCACGTGATTTATTCTATGCAATGTGGATTTCAGACTTGTTTATGAAACGTGTGGAAGAAGATGCACATTGGACTTTAATGTGTCCACATGAGTGCCCACATTTATATGATACTTACGGTGAAGAGTTTGAGCGTTTATATACAGGATATGAAGCAGCAGGGAAAGGAAGAAAAACCATTAAAGCGCGTGATTTATGGGAGAAAATCTTAGAATCACAAATTGAAACAGGTACACCGTACATGTTATATAAAGATGCTGCAAACCGTAAATCAAATCAAAAGAATTTAGGAACTATTCGTTCTTCAAATTTATGTACTGAGATTATGGAATATACTGCAGAGGATGAGGTAGCAGTATGTAACTTAGCATCTATTGCAATTCCAATGTTTGTTGCAGAGGATGAGAATGGAAACAAATTCTTTGATCATCAGAAATTATTTGAGGTAACTAAGAAAGTGGTTAGAAATTTAGATACGGTGATTGATCGTAATTACTACCCAGTAAAAGAAGCTGAAAATTCGAACTTCCGCCACCGCCCAGTAGGATTAGGAATTCAAGGATTAGCTGATGCTTTTATTATGTTACGTTTACCATTTACATCAGAAGGAGCGAAGCAATTGAACCAAGAAATTTTTGAAACCTTATATTTTGCTGCTGTAACCTCATCAATGGAAATGGCTAAAGCAAAAGAACCATACTCAACTTTTAAAGGTTCTCCAATGTCTGAAGGAGAATTCCAACACAATATGTGGGGAATTGGTGATGAAGAGCTTAGTGGTCGTTGGGATTGGGCGAAGTTGCGTAAAGAAGTGAAAAAACACGGGGTTCGTAACTCGTTATTAGTAGCACCAATGCCGACAGCATCTACTTCTCAAATATTAGGGAATAATGAGGCGTTTGAACCATATACTTCTAACATTTATACTCGTAGAGTATTATCAGGTGAGTTTATCGTAGTAAATAAACATTTATTAGAAGACTTGGTTGAACTAGACTTATGGGATAACAATATGAAAGAAGATATTATGCGTGCAAACGGATCAATTCAGCATATTGATGCAATTCCACGAGAGTTAAAAGATTTATACAAAACGGTTTGGGAAATGAGTATGAAAGATATTATTGATATGGCGCGCCATAGAGGATATTTTATCGATCAATCTCAATCGTTAAACTTATTTATGCAAGATCCAGACTTTGCTAAATTAACATCAATGCACTTCTATGCATGGAAATCTGGATTAAAAACAGGAATGTATTATTTACGTACTAAATCTGCTGTAAATGCGAAGCAATTCACATTGAATATAGAAAAGAAAGAAGAAGAAAAACCAATGAGCCCAGAAGAATTTAAGGCAATGATTGATGCTTCTAAAAATGCAGGTCCAGATGATTGTTTAATGTGTGGATCTTAATAAAGAATACTTTACCTTTTGTAGTATTTCTATCCCCTACGCTTAAGGAGAGAAACCTTATAAAAAGCAAATTAAATTAAAAGTGATAAAGAGAAGCTGAAAGGCTTCTCTTTTTTAGTATTTTCGTGAAATGAATCCTGAAAAAATAGTTCAAAAACAGCTAGACGCTTATAATAATAGAAGTTTATCAGAATTTTTAAAATGTTATGCAAATGACATTCAGATTTATAATTTCAAAGAAGAATTACCCTACATAAAAGGTTTAGAATCTTTAGCTAAAGTATATGAGAAGGTTTTTAATGATTCGCCTGATTTATGTGCTACAATAGCAAATAGAATTGTTTATAACAATAAGGTAATAGATAAAGAACAAGTAACAGGAAGAAATGGTGTAGATTTTATAGAAGTTGTTGTGATTTATGAAATAGTAAACAACCTAATATCTGAAGTACACTTTATTAAAAATTAAAGTATAAAAAAATGAACTGGGAACAACTCCTTTCTTTAAAACGTTTTGGTGACACTCAAAAACGTGAGCGTGCAAAACAAGACGAAACCCGTTTAGGTTTTGAAGTAGATTTTGATAGAATTATATTTTCGTCGGCTTTCCGTAGTTTACAAGATAAAACACAGGTAATTCCACTGTCAGAAACCGATTTTGTTCATACGCGTTTAACCCACAGTTTAGAGGTATCGGTTGTGGGGCGTACTTTGGGGCGTAGAGTAGGAAAGGAATTATTAGAACGTCACCCACATTTAAAAGAGTTAGGCTACACTTTTAACGATTTTGGAGCCATTGTCGCTGCAGCATCAGTAATGCATGATATTGGGAATCCGCCGTTTGGGCATTCAGGAGAAAAAGCCATTGGAGAATATTTTAAAACAGGAAAAGGGCTTCAGTATAAAGAAGAGCTTACTGATTTAGAATATCAAGATTTGATTGATTTTGAAGGAAATGCCAACGGGTTTAAAATCCTTACAGAAAGTAGAGAAGGAATTGAAGGAGGCTTACGCTTATCGTATGCAACTTTAGGAGCCTTTTTAAAGTATCCTAAAGAGAGTCTTCCAAAGAAACCAACCAATCATATTGTTGATAAAAAATACGGCTTCTTTCAGTCTGAAAAAGCAGCTTTTTTAGAAGTAGCTGAAGATTTAGGTTTGCAACCAAAAGAAAGTGATGGAATATCGTTTTATCGTCATCCATTAGCATATTTGGTGGAAGCAGCAGATGATATTTGCTACACAATTATCGATTTTGAAGATGGTATTAATCTTGGATTGATTGATGAGAGCTATACTTTAGAATACATGTCTAAATTAATAAGAAATGTAAATAAAGAAAAATACTACGCTTTAAAACACACAAAAGACAGAACAGCTTATCTAAGAGCATTAGCTATTGGATCTTTAATTGATGAAGCAGTAACTATCTTTTTAGAAAATGAAGAAGCTATTTTAAACGGAACTTTTAGTAGAGGATTGCTAGATAAATGTCAATACGAAGCACAGATTAACGATATTATCAAAATAAGTGTCGATAAAATTTACCGAAGCAAAGAGGTAGTTGAAAAAGAAGTGGCAGGGTACAAGATTATTGCCGATTTATTAGATGTTTTTGTAACAGCGCTTAACAATAAGTTTGACAACAAACAATCAAACTACGATAAATTAGTATTGAATTTACTACCAGAAGAATACCAACAAGAAAGAGAAAACTTGTATGACAGAATTATGCAAGTATGTAGTTACATTGCAGGATTATCTGATGGATATGCCATTCGTTTGCATAGAAAGCTGATGGGGAATATTAGTTAGAAAATGTTAAAAAATTAGTTTTCTTTTAAAAATTAACACAATTAACATATTATTCTCGGTAAATAGTAGGGTAAAATAAAAACTGTTTGTTCTACTTGTCAAGAATAATGTTATTATGAATAAAAAAATACTTTCCCTTAGCTTTTTAATGTTAGCTATTTGCGGTGCTGTTTTTAAAGTTTCAATTAAAAATGACACAGAGGTTGATAAACTAAGAAAACAACATGCAGAGTTTTTAAAGAACCACCCCTTTCAAAAAACAGGGGAACTTCCTAAAAAGAAAAGAAAAGCACAAGGATTACCACCAAACGCTTATTTTGAGCAAAAGTACCTGAGTGAAATTAATCCTAGTACTGGAAGAACACATAAAGAAAACGTTTACAAACTTCAAGAAGAACTAAATAAGCTCAGATTAGGACAAAAGGTGCCAGGAGACGTTGATAATGCATGGGAAGAGCGAGGACCTAATAATGTTGGAGGAAGAACCAGAGCTCTTTTATTTGATCCAAACGATGCTACTAATGAAACTGTTTTTGCAGGAGGAGTTAGTGGGGGATTATGGAAAAACACAAATATTTCTGATCATAATCAAAAATGGGAACGTGTAGGGATTCCAGAAAATTTAGCAGTGTCATGTATTGCTGTAGATCCAAATGATTCTAAAATTTTTTATGTAGGTACTGGAGAATCCTATGTTAATGGCGATGTTAACGGTGATGGTTTATGGAGATCTGCTGATAGTGGAAATTCATGGACTAAAGTATTCGGAGGGGTTTCAGGAGCGTCTTTTTTTGACACAAACTCTAAATTAACTGTCAATTTACCTTTAGAAATAAAAGGAGATTATACCACAGTATTAACTACAGCTTTTGGAGGGGATATGACATCTCCAATTACAAGTGATTTAATATTAGCTGATGATGGAACGGGAACAACAGAAGATGGTTGTGAAACAATTACAAATGCTTCGGAATTAAATGGTAAAATCGCTGTTATAAGAAGAGGATCGTGTAATTTTTCAGCTAAAGCAAAAAATGCTCAAGATGCGGGAGCTATTGCAGTTATTGTAGTTAATAACGCAACTACACCTCCTTTTAATATGGCAGCAGGAGATGGAGCAGGAGAAGTTAGTATTCCAGCAGTGATGATAGGAAAAGAAGATGGTGATGCAATAATTACCGCAATATCTTCTGGTACTGTAAATGGAACATTGATAAAAACGAATAACAATGCTACTAATGCTACAGTTGTTCCGGGTATTCAACACATAAATGATATTGTTGTAAGAAATAATGCAGGTGTATCTGAAGTGTATATTGCAGCAGGGGAAGCAGGGTATACTGGAGGTGTTTCGTTAGGAGGAGATAGTATTGGAGTTTATAAATCTGTTGACGGTACAAGTTTTACCAAAGTAAATTTTCCTAAAACATCAGCAGGAAATGATTATGAGCCTAATAATATTGAAATAGCTTCTGATAACTCGGTTTTTGTAAGTACTACTCAAAGTTACACTTATGATGATGGAGGAGGAGCTATTTTTAAATCAACCGATGGAAATAACTTTAGTCTAGTATATTCAGTTCCAAATGGACTTAGAACAGAGATTGCATTGTCACCAACAAAACCAAAAACTTTATATATACTATCTCAAATAAACAATGACAGCTCACCTGTTAAAATTTTAAAAACTACAGACGATTTTACTATGGTTAATGAATTAGCGTTACCAAATGATGCAGATACAGGTATTGAAGCAAATGACTTTACAAGAGGTCAAGCATTTTATGATTTATTAATTAAAGTAGATCCAAATGATGAGAATACGGTTTATGTAGGAGGAATTGATTTGTTTAAATCTGTTAATGGAGGAACAAGTTGGAACCAATTATCTCATTGGTATGGGGATTTTGGAAAACAAAATGTTCATGCTGATCAACATGGTCTAGCATTTGCCTCTTCTAGTAGAATGGTTTTTGGAAATGATGGAGGAGTTTATTTTTCTAATAATTCAGGAACTACAATAAACAAAAGAAATAACAATTACAATACGGTTCAATTTTATACTGTTGGGGTTGCTCCAAAAACAGCTTTTAATGGTAAGGAATACTTTTTAGCAGGAGCTCAAGACAATGGAACCCACTTAGTAACTAATGCTAAAGCCGGGGTAAATAGTTCTTATGATGTTTCTGGGGGAGACGGTGCAGCCAGTTTTTTTGATACAGATGGAATAGATAAATATTATATAGTTAACTATGTATACAATCAGTCTATTGGGTTAAAAAACTTAGCGACTAATCAAGAGATTATTATTAATGATGAAGAGGAGTCAAATGGAGATTTTATTAATCAAGAAGAATTAGACTCTAACTTAAATATATTATATTCAAACTATTCTTCAGGAACGAATTATATAGTTAAAAGATATTCAAATATATTATCATCAACTGTAGTAAAACAATCTTTATCGAATTCGTTAATGGATGCTGAACCATCATCTCTAAAAGTTTCTCCTCACACTAAAACGTCAAGTAAGTTATTTATTGGTTTAAAAAATGGGAAATTATTAAAAGTAGAAGACGCAAATAAAGGATTAGGGACTTGGTCTGAAATTACAGGAACAGAGTTTATAGGGTCAGTTTCTGATATTGAGTTTGGAGAAACTGAAAATCAAATTTTTGTTACCATGCACAATTATGGAGTAAAAAACATTTGGTTTTCTAACGATGGAGGTGCTAGTTGGGTTAGCAAAGAAGGAAATTTACCAGATATTCCTGTAAAAACAATTTTACAAAATCCATTAAGTACTAATGAAGTAATTATAGGAACTGATTTAGGTGTTTGGAAAACAAAAAACTTTAACGATGCATCACCTAGTTGGAGTCAGTCTTATAATGGTATGAGTAATGTACCTGTTTTAGATTTAGATTTACGAGATGATAATACCGTTTTTGCAGCTACTTATGGTAGAGGTATCTTCTCAGGGAAGTTCTCTTTTGACCCAAATGGTGATGCAGATGGAGATGGTATATTAAATGGAGTTGATAACTGCCCTAATACTGCAAACCCAGATCAAGCTGATGCTGATGGAAACGGAATAGGAGATGTATGTCAAGATAATGATGAAGATGGTGTTTTAGATATTGATGATAATTGTCCAAATACAGCAAATCCAGATCAAGCAGATGCGGATGGAAATGGAGTAGGTGATGCGTGTCAAGATACTGATGACGATGGTATAATGGATGATGTGGATAACTGTTTAACTACAAAAAACCCAGATCAGAAAGACGGGAATAATGACGGAGTAGGTGATATATGTGATACAAGTTATAAAAACTCTGATAACATTTCTGTAAAAACAATTTCAGAAACTTGTGTTGATCAAAATGATGGAAAAATAATAGTAGGTGTAAAACAAACATTTGTGAGTTATACTGTAACTGTTAAGGGAACTTCAACAGATTTAACAAAGCAATTAACAACAACTTCAATTACTTTTACTGATTTAGCTCCAGGAGAGTATGAAGTATGCGTAAAAGTTAATGATAGAGATGATTATGTTCAATGTTATGAAGTTAATATTACTGGATCTAATCCTGTAGCATTTAGATTGGCTAAAAATGAAGTATCTCAAAACTATACGATTAGTGTAATCTCAGGAACGGCACCGTATACGGTATATTTAAATGGAAATATACTAGACACGTTTACAACAACAACATTTGATGTAAATGCTAAAAAAGGTGGCGTTTTAGAGGTTAAAACAGCTAAGGCATGTGAAGGAAAACTAACTGAAATTATCGATAATATTTTCTTGAAAAATAACCCAGTTTCAGAAACTATTGACTTGTTATTACCTGATAATGCAGCATCAAGTTTTAAAGTAAAAATATACGACACAAAAGGGAAAATAGTGCTAGATGGAAGTTTTGAGAAACAAGGTAACGAATTATCAATTCCTTTTAGCGGATTCAATTCAGGAACCTATATCCTTAAAATAGGAAATGAAAACACAAACACATTTAAAGTTTTAAAACGATGAGAAAAGTAATAAAAACAATCACCTTATTTTCACTTCCTTTACTTGTGGCTTGTGGCGGAGGAAGTAAAGAACCCGTTAATGAAGCACCAACTACTGTAAACTTGGTATATCCTACACAAAATTTGTTGTGTATAGAAAATGGTATTCCATTCGATTGGAGTGATGCCACAGATCCTAATAGAGATAATATTAGCTATAAAATAGAAATAGCTAAAAACAGAGAGTTAACAAACATTGCTAAAACACAAACAGTAAGTACTTCTCAGGTTACTATTACTTTAGAAAAAGGAGTAGCATATTATTGGAGAATTACCGCAATAGATAGCAAAGGAAAACAAGGAGAACCATCATCAGTATTTGCTTTTTATACCAAAGGAGAAGGAGAAAGCAATATAGCACCTTTTACGGCAGAATTAGTTAAACCTGCTGATGAGAGCGCAGTGGATGGACTAACTGTTACTTTAGAATGGAAAGGGGCAGATTCTAATACAGGAGATACATTAACCTATGATGTTTATTTTGGTGAAGATGCAACTCCAACAATATTAAAAGAAGAAGGTATTAGTACTACTAATGTTGAAGTAAGTGTGGAATCAGGTAAAACATACTATTGGAAAGTAAACACAATTGATAATGCAGGAGCAAAGTCTATTGGACAAGTTTGGAGTTTTACAGGAAACTAATAAAGAAGAGAGTATAAAAACTAAAAACGACGCTATTTAGCGTCGTTTTTTGTGTTTAGTTTATTTACTTAAATGCTTTTCTGCAACTTTTTCGAGTTCGTCATACCAGTTTTGTCCAAATTTTCTAATTAGAGCCTGTTTTACAAATTTATAAACAGGTACCTGTAATTCTTTACCCAAAGAACAAGCATCGTCACAAATTTCCCATTTATGGTAGTTTACGGCAGCAAATTCACTGTAATCTTTTACGCGAACAGGATATAAATGACAAGAAATAGGTTTTTTCCAATCTATGATTCCTTGATTGTAAGCTTCTTCTATTGCACATAATGCAGTTCCTTTATCATCAAAAATAACATAAGCACAATCTGCATCATCGATTAACGGAGTTTCTAGTTCACCAAAATCACTAGTAATCCATGTACCTTGTTTTTCAATAGCATCAATTCCTTTTTTTCGTAAAAAAGGTTTCACTTTTGGATATATCTCTTCCAGAATTTTTGTTTCTTCTTTTTCCAACGGAGCACCTGCATCACCATCAATACAACAAGCGCCTTTACAAGCAGATAAGTTACAGACAAACTCCTTTTCTATAAGGTCTTCTGAAACTATGGTTTTACCTAACTGAAACATAAAATAATTTTAAAACTAGAAGTTTATATTAACTTCTCGTAAATTTAAATGCAAAAATACTAGATTGTAACATTACTTATATAATTTTGCACACGAAAAACATCAACTATGGACTTTAATTTTAAAGAAATTTTTACAGCTTTTATGGTTTTGTTTGCAGTAATTGATATTATTGGAAACATTCCTATTGTTATTGATTTGCGTAAAAAAGCAGGACATATTCAATCAGAAAAAGCCTCTGTTATTGCTGGATTTATTATGATTTTGTTTCTGTTTGTGGGACAAAGACTGTTGAACTTAATTGGTATTGATGTACATTCTTTTGCCGTTGCAGGATCATTTATCTTATTTTTTATTGCTTTAGAGATGATTTTAGGAATTACTCTATACAAAGAAGAAGAAGAGGAGGCTTTGAGTGCAACAGTTTTTCCGCTAGCATTTCCTTTAATTGCAGGTCCTGGTAGTTTAACAACCTTACTTTCATTAAGAGCTGAGTTTAACTTAGAAAATATCATTATAGCGGTTTTATTAAATGTGATTGTAATATACATTGTATTAAAAACGTCTTCTAAAATTGAAAAAATGATTGGTCCTAATGGTATTAAAATCATTAGAAAAGTATTTGGAGTTGTTTTATTAGCAATTGCGGTTAAACTATTTGCAACCAATATTAAAATGTTATTAGCATAGAAAATGATTTTTGACGCACTTATAGTAGGAGGAGGAGTTTCCGGAATGCAATGCGCTTTGATTTTAGGGTCGGCACTAACCAAAGAGTATGCAAGAGGAAAAAAGGTTGGTATCATTATGCATCAGCGCGCATCTCACTTACAAGATGCATTGTTTAATAATGTTTTGGGGTTAACTCCAGGCACTTTAGGAAAAGATATTTTAGAAGGAGGAAAACAACAATTAAGTCAATCATATCCTGATGTCGCTCAAATTGAAAATGAAAAAGTGATGGCTGTTTTAGATGATGAAAATGGATATAAAGTAGTCACCAATAAAAATGAATATTACAGTAAAGCCGTTATCATTGCTTTAAATTATTCAAAGCCATTTGAAATAGCAGGTCTAGAGCAATACGTTGAGCGTCATATACGAGCGAATGCTATGAAGGACAGAATACAGCTGCGTAATTTTAATCATTTGATTAAGGACGGACTTTATGTTTGTGGAACTTTAGCAGGGTGGCGAAGTCAATTTGCGATTGCAGCGGGAAGTGGAGCAAGTGTAGCAACTGATATTTTGACTGTATGGAACGAGAATGTACCAACAAAGGTGCATGATAAACAAGTAAAATAATAATTAGATAATAGAAGATTATGAGGAAAGTAGTAGGACTTATAGCAATGCTAGCATTGTTTATAAATTGTGGAGGAAGTGACAGTGATGTAATACCACAAGAAGAAGATATAGTTGTAGCTGTTGATGATTCTTTTCAAGCTGATGAAAATACAATAGCTGTATTACCTAGTTTTTTAACGAACGACACGTATAAGTTAGGAAATGTAAAGGTAACGTTTGAGGCAACTTCTGCGAGAAATGGAACAATACAAGAGAGTAATAATATCTTTAAATATACACCAGCTCAAGACTTTGTAGGTACAGATTCTTTTAAATATACTATTTGTAGCACAATTACACCTAGCAATTGTTCTACAGCAACAGTAATTATTAATGTAAATGAAACTTCTACAGGTAATTCAGGTAATTTCAATATACCTTCTGAGGTATCTGAATATTATAAAGATATTGATTTTACACTAACAGGAAGTTCTTTAAAAGATGCATTATCGGTGACTATTGCTAACACACATACAACTAGTTTATCATACACTCCAGGAGTTTGGGATGTATTAAAACAATCTGATTTAGATCCTACAGATAATAGCAAAGTAGTTTTAATTTATGGGTATGACGATAACGATGGGAATTATGTAACTGATAGAACTCGTGATAAGAATGCAAATGGTGGAAATATAGGAGATTGGAACAGAGAACATGTATATGCAAAGGCGTTAGGAGATCCAAATCTAGGAACTTCAGGCCCAGGAGCTGATGCGCATCATTTAAGACCTTCTGATGTAACTTTTAATTCTCAAAGATCAAATAAGTTATTTGCCGCTGGTTCAGGTAATGCAGGTGATGTATCGGGAAATTGGTATCCTGGTGATGAATGGAAAGGAGATGTTGCTCGTATGATGATGTATATGTATGTACGTTATGGAAATCAATGTTTACCTAAAAATGTGGCTGTGGGTTCTGTTGCAGCTTCTGATAGTAATATGGTTACTTTATTATTACAATGGAATGCGGAAGACCCAGTTTCTGATTTAGAAATACAACGTAACAATGTTGTTGCAAATGCACAAGGTAACAGAAACCCATTTATAGACAATCCGTATTTAGCTACAGTTATTTGGAGCGGAGATGCAGCTGAAAACACTTGGAAATAATTAATTATAAGCCAATAAAAAAACCGAAGCATTTGCTTCGGTTTTTTTATTACTATAAGTTATAATATCTTATCCTTTAAAACTTGCTTTCAAGAACTCAGAGTTCATACGAGCAATGTTTTCTAAAGAAATTCCTTTAGGACATTCAATTTCACAAGCTCCAGTGTTGGTACAGTTACCAAAACCTTCTAAATCCATTTGCGCTACCATGTTTTTAACACGCTCAGTAGCTTCTACTTGTCCTTGAGGCAATAAAGCATATTGAGATACTTTTGCTCCCACAAATAACATTGCAGAAGAGTTTTTACAAGTAGCTACACAAGCACCACAACCAATACAAGTTGCAGCATCCATTGCTTTATCAGCATTTTCTTTAGGAACTAAGATAGCATTCGCATCAGTAGTGTTACCAGAAGTGTTTACCGAGATGTATCCTCCCGCTTGTTGAATTCTTTCAAAAGAACTTCTGTCAACTACTAAATCTTTAATTACAGGGAAAGCAGCCGCTCTAAATGGCTCAATTGTAATTGTATCGCCATCTTTAAACATACGCATGTGTAACTGACAAGTAGTTACACCACGGTCTGGTCCGTGTGCCTCACCGTTAATATACATTGAACACATTCCGCAAATTCCTTCACGACAGTCGTGGTCGAATGCTACTGGCTCTTCACCAGTATTTACTAATTGTTCGTTTAATACGTCCATCATTTCTAAGAAAGACATATGCTCAGAAATATCGGTCACCTTATATTCGACCATTTTTCCTTTATCACTTGCGTTTTTTTGACGCCAAATTTTAAGTGTTAAATTCATAATTCTCTCTTATTTGTATGAACGTTGTTTTAATTCAATATCGTTAAACTCTAATTCTTCTTTGTGTAATACAGCATCAGCTGGCTCTCCTTTATATTCCCATGCAGCTACGTAAGCAAAGTTAGTATCATCACGTTTTGCTTCTCCTTTTTGAGGTCCGTCTAATTCAACAGATTCTTCTCTAAAGTGACCTCCACAAGATTCAGTTCTGTTTAAGGCATCTTTAGCAAATAATTCTCCTAGCTCTAAGAAATCAGCAACTCTTCCTGCTTTTTCTAACTCTGGGTTCATTTCATTCGCATCTCCTGGAACAGTTACGTTCTTCCAGAAATCTTCACGTAACGCTTTAATTTCAGCCATCGCTTCTTTTAAACCTTGTTCGTTACGTGCCATTCCACATTTATCCCACATAATTTTTCCTAATTTCTTGTGGTAGTAATCTACAGAATGCTCTCCGTTATTGTTGATGAAGAAATCAATACGATCTTTAACCGCTTTTTCAGCCTCATCAAATTCTTTAGTATCGGTTGGTATTTTTCCTGTACGGATGTCGTTAGATAAGTAATTACCAATTGTATATGGTAATACAAAGTACCCGTCAGCTAACCCTTGCATTAAAGCAGAAGCTCCTAAACGGTTTGCACCGTGATCAGAGAAGTTTGCTTCACCAATAGCATAACAACCATCAATAGTTGTCATTAAGTTATAATCTACCCAAATTCCACCCATTGTATAGTGGGTTGCAGGATAAATCATCATTGGTGTTTTGTATGGATTGTCATCTACAATCTTCTCATACATTTGGAATAAGTTTCCGTATTTAGCCTCTACTACTTTTTCACCTTCCTCAATAATTTTTTCTTGAGTAGGGTTTTTAATTCCGTGTAATTTACACTGCTCTTTACCGTAACGCTCAATAGCTGATTTAAAATCTAAGTAAACAGCTTCACCAGTAGCATTTACACCGTAACCAGCATCACAACGCTCTTTTGCAGCACGAGAAGCCACATCACGAGGTACTAAGTTACCAAAAGCAGGATATCTTCTTTCTAAATAATAATCTCTATCTTCTTCAGCGATTTGAGTAGGTTTTAATTTTCCTTCTCTAATTGCTAATACATCTTCCATTTTCTTAGGAACCCAAATACGACCATCGTTACGTAACGATTCTGACATTAGGGTTAATTTAGACTGATAGTCACCTGAACGAGGAATACAAGTTGGGTGAATTTGCGTGTAACAAGGGTTTGCAAAGAAAGCTCCTTTTTTGTGAACTTTCCAAGCAGCAGTAGCGTTAGATCCCATTGCGTTGGTTGATAAGAAATACACATTTCCGTATCCACCAGAAGCAATTACTACAGCGTGTGCAGAGTGACGCTCAATTTCACCAGTAACCAAGTTACGAGCAATAATACCGCGAGCTTTTCCATCAACAATTACCAAATCTAACATTTCATGACGATTGAACATTTCAATCTTACCACGAGCAATTTGACGATTCATTGCTGAATAAGCTCCTAATAATAATTGCTGACCAGTTTGACCTTTCGCATAGAAAGTACGAGATACTAATACCCCACCAAACGAACGGTTATCTAATTGTCCACCATAATCACGTGCAAAAGGAACTCCTTGCGCCACACATTGATCGATGATGTTTGCAGAAACCTCAGCTAAACGATAAACGTTTGCTTCACGAGAACGGTAATCCCCACCTTTTACTGTATCATAAAATAAACGGTAAAAAGAGTCACCATCTCCTTGATAGTTCTTTGCTGCGTTAATACCACCTTGTGCTGCAATAGAGTGAGCACGACGAGGTGAATCTTGGTAAGCAAAAGCTTTAACGTTGTATCCTAATTCTGCTAACGTTGCAGAAGCAGAACCACCTGCTAAACCAGTACCTACAACAATTACGTCAATTAAACGCTTGTTAGCAGGGTTTACCAAGTCGATTTTATCTTTATAAGTTGTCCACTTATCTTTTAATGGACCTTTTGGTATTTTTGAATCTAAAATTGCCATATTTAAGTGGTTTTATTAGTGATTGAAATGGTGGAATAATGCAATGATGATGAATCCTAGTGGAATTCCGACAGCATATACTTTACCAAATCCTTTCAATCCTCTGGTATATTTATTATTTGCTCCAACTGATTGGAAAGCAGAACTAAATCCGTGTAATAAGTGTAATGCTAAGAAAACAAAACCTAATACATACAATCCAACACGCCAAGGAGCTAAGAATTTATGTTGTAACTCGTGGAAGTATCTAAACTCACCATCGTGTAATCCACTCCAGTCACCTTGAATAAACTTGGTGTTGATTTCTGGGAACCAGAAATCGATAAAGTGAATGATGATGAATACTAAAATGAAACCACCACTGTAAATCATGTTTCTACTCATCCAAGTAGAGTTTGCAGCTCCGTTATTTTTAGCATAACTTACTTTACGTGCACTGTTGTTTTTCATTTCTAAGATGAATCCCATTACAAAGTGAAAAACTACCCCAAAAATTAGGACAGGCTGCATTACATATTGAATTAACGAATTGGTTCCCATAAAGTGCGACATCTTGTTAAATGTAGCTCCATTATCTGGGAAAATTGAAGTAATGTTAATTGCAAAATGTTGTAATAAGAAAAACATCAGGAAGAATGCCGAAAGTGCCATGGCAAATTTTCTTCCGATAGAAGATTTTAGTAATCCGCTCATTATTTTGTTTATTGATTAAATAATAAGCACAAATTTAATAGGAACGCACTACTTGAACAAACTTTGCGAATTGTTTTGTTAAATATTTAGAATGGGTATAAATAGATAGATGTTTTTATGAAAAGTCTACACTATCATTGAAGAATGAGCCTTTTTATTGCTACTTATTTTGTGCTATTTTCTTTTTTCGTAGTAACTCAGCAGTAGAATTAACATGTTCTATGAATTTAGCGCGCTCAAAATTTAGATTAAATACTCTTTTTCCTTTAAGAAGTTGCTTTATGAGTTTATTTTTATGGAAATAATATCTTCCTTCAAACTTTGTTTGTTCTTCAGAGGTGTCTAATCCTATCCATTCGCCAGATTTATCAAAAATATTCTTGAATTTATTCTCTTTTTGATATGCGAAAAACGAATACCCATTATTCTCAAAATAGGATTCTGTTGTTATTGATCCATGTGAAGTGCCAATCCATTCTGTAATTTTTACTAAATTATTATTTTCAAAATAACCAGTAAGTTGCCCACCTCCATCAGTTCTGTATTCCATAAAATCCTTATTAAATAATTCAATTTTCTCTAACTTATTGTTTGAATTTATACGTTGGAATTCAGTTCTTATTTTTTGGATTAATTTATCTGTATTTTGAGCATTATTTATCCAAGGAATCATCAAAAAATAAAAAAATAGTGTTGTTTTTTTCATAGCTAGTAACTAAGGGTTTAAAAACCGTATTTTCTGAAGGTTAAATTTATTCTTGCGTTTAAATATTTAGGGTTTTCAGGTAAGCTGTGTTCGTAATTTTTTTGACAACCTTCTTTCATAACTAATAAACTTCCGTGTTGTAAAAGCATTTTGTTTTCTTCACCTGTTTGTTTTTCTCTGAGAGAAAACATGCGTTCTTCCCCCAAACTAATGGAAGGAATGATATCTGTATCCCCAAAAGCCATTTCGTCTGAATGGTATGCTACGCCAGAATTTCCATCAGGATAAAATATACAAACACAAGTTTGAAATTTATGCTTTGTATAGTTTTCAATTTGTTTTTTTATCGGGAGTATTTCTTTAGACCATTCCATGGTGTTTCCCCAAGCAGCTTTTGAAAAAGCATTTTTATCTATCAAATCGCGGTCTAGAAACATCATTTTCCCAAAATTGTATTGAATTTTGTTTCCGGTAGGACTTTTTATTTCTAACATATCAGTGAGTCTTGAGTACCTCATTAATTGTTGAAATAGACTTGTAGCATCCTCTTTGGTTAAAAAATTAGGGCTGTAACTAATAACGTCGTTAAGTTTGGTAAACATTTGTTTTATCTTGTTAGTTGATAGTTAAGTTTAGAATGGAAGCCAACTCTTTATGTTTTTCTAAAGGAATCATATGTCCGCTGTTTTTAATGGTAATATGTTTGCCTTTTCGTGTTTGGTAGGCAAACTCTTTTACTTTTTTTGGATTGACGAGTGCATCATTTTCAGCAGCAATAAAAAGAATTGGAATATTTAATTTTAAAACTTCTTCTGAAATATTTATTCTTACAGAAGTTGCTTTTAACTGGCGTATTAATACTTCTTTACCTAAATCAGCGTCCATTTTTTTGATAATGGAAACGATTTCGGTATTATGATAATTATCTGGGTGTAAAAACTGTTGAATTCTCGTTTGCGAGATTCCTTTGTAGGTGTGTTTTTCTAAAAAATCAAAGGTATTTTTTCGCAGTTGAATTTCTGAATCACTTAATCCGCTGGTATTAGCAGCAACAATAATTAGTCTTTTTACTTTCTTAGGATGGTGAACTGCAAAATTCATAGCAGAAAATCCGCCTAAGGAAAAACCGACAATGGTAGCAGGTTCTTCAATATGACTTTGAATAAGATCATTGATTTCATCAAAAGAATTTGCAGGAGTAATATCGATATGAATAGGCAGCATGTTTTCTAATTTTGGAAACACAAATTGCCATAAATCTACCGTACACATGGTGCCTGAAATGAAGTATATTTTTTGCATTTATTGTTGATAATTAGAATTGACTAAACATTTATTATTCTTCCATTTTCCTAAGAGGTTTTTTTTAGGAATTACTTTATCATCACATGTTAAAAAATTACCTTTTTTGTCTTTTTTAATGATTTTTAATTTTCCTTGATGAATAGCATTGATTATTCTATAAATTAATCCGTTTTTAGGAAGTTTACCACCTTTTTCTGAAAGAGTCAGCCCAATTTCGTTATTAAATAAATCCATTTCCGAAGAAATTTGATCTGGGACAACTCCATCTTCTAATTTTCGTTTTTTATAAGTTTGGTAGTTTTCTTTTTCGTGTGCTTTTCCAAGCGAACGAGCTGAGTTTTTACCAATTTCTTGTTGCAATAAAGCCATCCAAAAGGCATGACGAAAAGCATCTACTTTTCCGCCAGAAAAATCACCATCTAACAAGGAAGAAACTCTTATAGAGTCACTTATTCTAGACGCTTCACGTGAAACAATTAAAGCTTTTTTTGCCTTAAAAGGGTGGAGTAGTACCCATGTTTTTTTGAGTGAAGATAATTTTTTGAATTCTTGCCAATTTGATTGCGCTTTTGAGGACAGCGCAAAAAAAAGTAAACAAAATAGTAGAGGTTTTGGTGACAATCAGCTAGTTTTTACGACTAATTTGTTCTTCTAGTTCTACAACTTTACTTTCTAAATCATGCAGTCTATCATAAACATCTATAGGTTCTGGCATTTGTTTAGAAGCAAACATTGTTACATACCATACTTCCATTATTTCATCTACATTTATAGTGTAGGTAGGGTAGTTTCCATCTTTATTATCACTTTTCAAAATAAGTTTTCCTCTTTCTTTTATTCTATTGATAACACGTTTTAAAACAATACCGTCATTTTTACTAACAATTACATATATACGACCGTCTTTAATATCGTAGAGATTTTCAACGTACTTTCCAAAAACCAAGTCACCATCAAAAAAAGTGCGGACCATAGAGTTCCCTTGGACTTCAAAACACCTAAAAGTTCCATTATTAAGGTGAGGCATATTAAAAGAAGGAAGTTGTTCTATATAGTTAGAGTCTCCATAACCATTTAAATACCCTGCGCGTGCTTGTATAGGAACATAAATAACATTCTCATTTCCCGAGGGATTTACAGAAACTACTTGTGGGATTCCAGAATATGTTTGATTTTGTGCACTTTCTGATTGTAACATTTTATCGCTTTTTCCAAACAAATACTCTGGGTTAATATCAAAGACATCAATGATTGAAGAAAGGACATCGTACCCTGGTTTGGTTTTTTTTCTACTGCCATCAGCCTGTGGACGCCCATTTATTATACTGTCTACAGTAGTTCCGGTAACACCTATTTTTTTAGAGAAGGAAAAATTATTTAAATTAAAATGATCCCTAATAGCAGCTATCTTTTCTGAAATTTCCATAATATATTTTTTACATATTACATAAAAATCAAACTTTTGTTTGTTTGTTTTTGTGAAATGTTGTATATTTGCCTCGTTAATGAATTGCTAATATACGAAAAAACTTTAATAATCAAACATTTGTGTAGTTTTAGCGATTGTGTTTTTAAGATTTCAACTTGATTTTCTTCATTTTTTTGAAATCTATACTCGTTTATTCAAACAATTTTTTGAATAAAAACCAAAATCAAGAAAAAAGAACTGTTAGAAAAGCAACTAAACAGGGCTCTTTTTGAGCTTGATTAAAAATTAATTAAAATTTATTAAAATGAGTAAAGAACCAATCAAATCAAACCTATTTAGGTTTGTAACATTACGTAGTCCACAATTAATTGAAGACAAGGAAACCGGATTTGTTTCATTTCCAGAAGAAAAAAAAGCAGAAAGTTTAGCTTTTCTAGCAATTCAAGGAGCTACTACAGATGAAGAAAGAAAAACAGCCTTAAAAGGAGCTTACAGCACTGGTTTTACACCTATAGCTAGTAGACTTGAAATTAAAAACATGCATGAAGCATTGTATCAGTTTTCAGGGTGGTTAATGCGTAATAAGACAGTATTATCACATGCGGGTGTGGAGGCTAACTTGAATGCGGCACAAGAACTTACTATTGATCAAGAATTAGTATTATGGGAAAACTTATTTCATCAAACCATTAATAAGGAATCTGCTATTGTTCGTGAAGGACTGATTCAGATATTGGTAGCGAATAAGTTTTTAAAAGTATTTAATGTATTTACTAATAGCTTTTCACAAGAAACAGAAGGGGAAATTGTTTTTACTGAAGAAAATGAAAAAGAATTTGTACGTAGAGCGAATGCAAGTGTTATTGTGCCGAAAGAAGTGGTTATTTCAGATCAGCAATTTAAAGGTGGGGCTACAGATATAAGTCCTAGTTCATCAGAGTATTTGACATCTAGCTTACAGGTTGAGATGGCTAAAACACGTTTACAACAATATGAGTTAGCTTTAAAGGAAATTGAAAAGGCTGAGTATGTTTATAATAAAAGTGAGCAGGTACGATATAAAGAAGCTATACAAGCTCATGAATTAGCTGTAGAAGATATAAAAAATGCGACTCAACCAACAATTCAAACAATTGTAGACGCTAAATCAGGATTTGAAAAAAGATTAGAAATATATCCAGATTTAGAATTACCTAAGTTTGAATTTGAAAAAGCAGAAGAGATCAGTAGAGCTACGGATGGTACAACAACGACTACTTTTCAGTATTCAGAAGAGACGAAAGAGTTATTAAATTCTGAAGCACTTAAATTATATGATAATTTTTATGAAGCTAAAGCGGTTCTTAGACAAAAAATAAAAGAAGAGAACCAGAAAATTTTAGAAAACACTCCAGAAAAAGTAAGAGCCGTTTCTATTCAAGGAGGAACATTAAACTATGACTTTAGTAAAAGTACACCATTGTACTCTTATTCGGGAGATGTTTTTGGTCGAATAGGGAAAGGGTCAAAAATTATTATGTTTTTAAAGGTTGAAGATTCTACTAATGTAAGAGTAACAGAGGCAAATTATACTTTAAATGATATTAATGCTCAATTACCATATACTAGTACTTCATTTAAGAGTAGCCCTGCTAGTTTTGATAATACGTTGTTACAAATTGAGTTGTTTCCAGAAAATTTAGAACAGTTAAAATCAGGGCCTGTATTTGGTTTGAATGGTAGTTTTGTTTTAAGTAATGGAGTGTCATTAGAGTTTAAAAACATTATGTTTCAGGTTAAGTTTGATGATGGGTACTATGAAATAATTAACAATTTTGTTGGGCAATGTACAGTTATTGATAATGCTTCTGGAGACACAAGTACAGATGGAAAAGGTGTTCTTTATGGAGTATCTCAACTAGGGGTGGCAGATTTTAGACGTGTAGAACAAGAAGTATGTTGTTATGTACCTGGAGAAGTATCGCATATTGAAAATATCATGGCACGCGAATATAAAGAGCGTTCTACGAGAAACCTGACAGTATCTGAGCAGATTACAGAGAAAACAACAGAAAAAGAAGTAGAAAATTTAACGGATACCACTTCTACAGAGCGTAATGAGTTACAAAGTGAAGCATCTTCTATTGTGAATAGTGATAGTGCTACTAGTTTTGGAGCTAACGCGAGTGTAAGTGGTGGAGGGAGTACTGGTCCAAGATATAGTTTTGATACAAACTTTAACTCATCGTCTTCAAACTCCACTTCAAACTCTAATTTACAAGCTCAAACCTATGCGCAAGAAGTAACGGAAAGAGCTTTAGAACGAGTAGTACAAAAAATTAGTACTAAGCGCACATCTCGTATGTTACGTGAATTTGAGGAAAACAACACCCATGGTTTTGATAATCGTAAAGGAGATAAACATGTTACAGGAGTGTATCGTTGGGTAGATAAGATTTACAAAAATAAATTGATAAATTATGGCAAGCGCTTAATGTATGAATTTGCGTTACCAGAACCTGCGAAGTTTTATATTGAATCGTATTTTAAAAATGGTGGAGGGAGTGAAAAAACTGTTCAAGGATTAATTATTCCTGAAAAACCGATACACCCGAGTGAATTGACAAATGGCATTCAATCGGCGAAAGATTTAGGAGAAACAAATTATCAGAAAATAGCGGCAAAATATAATGCTGAGGTTGAAGCATTTCCTGAAGAGAGTATTTATATAGGTAAAGCTTTTTCATCAATTGCAAGTAAGCCAGCTGGAGGTAGTGGTGATCATGGAGAGGTAGTTCATGGTAATGCAGATTTAAAAATACCTGATGGTTATCAAGCAAACAAAGCTTTTGCAAGATTTAAAGTACCTGAAGAAGGGTTTGTAGGAAATGGAGGTTCGGTAGTTGTAGGTACAAGTCAGTTTCCTATTAACTATCATAAATCGATGAGTAATCTAGCACCAACTTATATAAGTATAGGTAATTATGTTGGCTCTATACCTATTTCTTTTTCTGCAGAAGGTTTTCATGGTGTTAATATTTCGGTGTCAGTTCGTTGTAGTTTAACAGGAGAAGCTAAAGAACAATGGCAAAATGAAACATATAAAGCGATTATGGATGCTTATAATGAGCGTTTATTAGAGTATAATGAGTTTAAGCAAAATCAAGCGGTAGACGAGGAGGTTTATGAAAAGAAAAAAGAGTTAAGCTCTCAAATTAACCGTAGCATTGAAAAACGTGAATTAAAGCGTATTGCGATTGACTTAATGACAAAACCTTTTGATGTT
Source organism: Tenacibaculum sp. (assembly GCF_050290165.1). GTDB lineage: Bacteria > Bacteroidota > Bacteroidia > Flavobacteriales > Flavobacteriaceae > Polaribacter. Next base: position 64,236 of record NZ_JBNKHD010000017.1, read on the forward strand.
GTTACTGCTCAAGATAATTATAAAGAAGAAGGTAAAGAAGTAGATGCTAAGCATGTGGCGAGAAGCTCTAAGTTTCAGGAGCATGCTGAAACCGTTAAGTTTTTTGAACAAGCTTTTGATTGGGAAATTATGGCATATACGTTCTACCCTTATTTCTATGGAGCTGAAGATAATTGGGATGCCAATTTTGAGTACAACGAAGGTAGTGATCCTATTTTCCAAGCCTTTTTACAAAGTGGTATGGCAAGATCAGTAGTACCTGTACGCCCTGGTTTTGAAGAGGCAGTGAACTGGTATATGAAAACTGGAGAAGTATGGAACGGACAAGGTATGGTTACTGATATGGATGATGACTTGTATGTGTCTGTCGCTGAAGAAATGCAAACTATTGAAGGTGAAGTGGAAGGTACTTGGGAAACACGTGTACCAACAACTTTAACCGTATTACAAGCAGATTCTGTGGTATTAAAAGAAGGTGGTTTACCATGTAATACAGATTGTGGAGATCATACCTTATTTGAATCGAGTACTGATAAAATTGGAGATGCATTAGACGGTGTAGATTATGATATTGTGGGAGAAACCAACAATGTAGCATAAGTGCGGTAAGAGGTAATCTGAAAAGTAACTTAATTGTTAAAGATTTCTTCATTTCATACGAAATGATGACTTTTTAGAGAGCTTCTTCTATACACACAGTTGCAAACCTTACCTGTAAAAAAATCATTAAAACTTTAGGATAGTTTTTAGTTCCTTCCTCTTTTTAAAGAGGAGGGTTGGGTAAGGTTTGTTTTTTAATAACCTTAAAAAACAAAAAAATATGCATGCTCATGAATACGGACTCAAACATTTTAAATACAAAACCAATTTTAAAGATTTGGTGGTGTTTTCAGATGTCCAACAAAACAAAATAAAAGAAACAGAAACACCTAGTCCCAATATATATGTAGAAATTGAAAAAGGAGTAATAACCCCTGATAAATGGTTAATCCATTTTAATAGCCGATTGTCTGGTGAATATGGAGATTTTTTTCTAGAAAATAATCCACCTTATGGACAAATAGAAAAGTATCAATACGAGAAAAATGATGAGAATTTAGCATTTATCCAAAGCACCATTGTTGATTTTCAAAATGAAACATTGCCTTATTATAAAATTAATGAGAAGTTTTATATACAACTCGATGGTAATCTTGATTTAAAGGAAGTAATTGTAAATGCAAACCCATCACCAACACGTAGAAATATAAAAAGTGTCGAGTATGATGCTTTTGTTACCTTGTTTATTTCTGAAGATGGTGCACAGCTATTACAAGCCTATGATGCTATACAAGAAGTTAGTGCGCATGAGGTGGTTATTTTCATGGAACGTAGCTCAGGAAGTAACCTATTTGGTACAGTGTTTAGAATCAGAAAAGGAAAAAATGTAGGTTCTCTTATAGAAACTAATAGAACTCGAATTGCAGAAATTGCTAGAACTTATGGGGTGGATGTGTTTACCAATGAGCTGAGTAAAATGTTGGAGCAAGAGCTCAATAAAACTGGAGAAAGTGAATTTTTCTTGGTGCTGGCTAAAGGAGGGAAGGTAGTACGTTGGGGTGCAGATGTAACCTTGAGTAATTTATCAAAATTTCTAAGAAATATAGGCGAGGAAATTGACGAGTTAAAACTGGGAGAAAACTATTGGAAAACGGAAATAGAGGGAGAAAAGAATTCGAAGTACGATCCGCTTTTGCCTAAAATTAAGTTTAATGAAAGTTTTTCTTCTGAAGAAGTAGCGAACTCAATATACAAAACCTTTGTAACGCCTATAGAAATACCAGTAGTAAAATTTGCCGAACGCTTTAATAAGCATTGGTTGTTTAAAGAATTGATGCCCTTTAAAAGTGAACGCATAACAAAACTGTTTAAACTTATTCCTGAAATACTCAAAGAGTTTTTAGATGCACTAAAAGGAAATATACAAAACACTTACGATTTTATTAACGGGTTGCTTGTAGGACTTATCAATAGTATCATTGATTTTTTTAAATCAATCTTTGATATTTTAGCTATTTTAGTAGACGTTGTAAACGCTGTAATCCAAGCAGGAAAGTTCTTTGAAAAACCAGGGCATTACTTACGACTATTAGCTGAAGGTTTTGAAAACCTCATCGATTTAGTACTTAATGCTTTTACATTAGAAAATCTAAAAGCGTGGGTGCAGTTTTTAGTAGAAATGCCTATGGCAACTGCCAAACTAATGGTAGGTTTATTTACAAAGACATCGAACGCCAAAATTACTATAGATCCAAGTGCTCTAGGCTATTATATAGGATTTTTGGTTGGTTTTATAGCTTCTGAAGTTATAGAGTTTATAGCTACAGGAGGAACTACCAATATAGCCAAAGCTATCAAAGCAGTATTGCAATCATACAAAGAATTAGCTAAAGTAGTTGTTAAAAAAACAGCAAAAGCAGTTACAGTAACCGTAGAAACCTTTTTTGCAGTTATTAGAAAACTCAAAGAATTTGTAAAAAACCTTCCTAAACATTTAAGTGAGCTTAAAAAATGGATTGATGAGTTGGTTGTTAAGTTGGTAAACGTGGCTAATCAATTATTCAAAGGTTTTGAAGCTGTTTTAGAGTTGTTGTATGATTTAGGAGTTGTTATTTTTGAGAAACTAGACCCAAAAACTGGAGAAGTTTTAGTAGGTCCCGACGGAGTTCTTTATACTATTAAACAAGGTGATAAAACCATTCTCGAGGGGGCGGAAGATGCTATTCGGAAATTTGCTCAAAAAATCGATGAGATTCGTTCTAGTGGAGGGAATAGTAAAAAGAAAGTTCAAGAGTATTTGGATGAATCAGCAAAAAGAACTTATTCAAAACTATTAGGTAATTCTCCTTTATATGGTTTTAAAAGCTTTGGGCAGCTAAAACAATTTGGAACACAGATATTTAATTTTTTCTCAAAAAAAGGATTTAAAAACATTGAAGTTTTTATGCAAGGAAGTTCAGTTACAGGGAGAAGTTATGAAACAGGAAGAATTTTTGATGCTGGACGGAAAAGTGATTTTGATATAGCTGTCGTTAGTGAAAAATTACTTGATTTGGCTAAAAGTAAAAAGTTGGCTAAAGAGACTCACCCATATTCTTTACCGTTAAAGTTTGAAGATATGAAAGAGTTAGGTTTTAGTGATTTTGTTTTAGCTTTACAAAAACAATATGGTAGAGAGGTTAATTTTAGATTTTATAAAAGTCTAGAGGAGTTAAATAGAAAAGGAAAATCATACAGAATTAAATTTTAAATTATGAAGCAAAAAAAAATGATTTACACAATTTTTGGATATACTCAAAAAGATGAAGTTAAATTAGCTGAGATTCTTTCAGAAAAATTAGAAATAGAATTAGTTAAAGATGAAGATTTTTATGAAGATGAAGGTCCCTATGTTTTTTTTGGAAAAGAAAAGAGTTTAGTTGATTATTTATGTATTAAGAAGCAATTTAGAGTAGGTGATTCTTGGGATAATGATTATCATAAAATTTGTCCTTGGGCTGTTGAGATAAATTTTACTAGTCTATCAAGTTTTGAAAATACTTCGCGAGCAGAAAAGGTAAGAGAGCTTTTAAAGGATGTTTCTGAAATTAAGGAAATTGATTTTTCGGAATGGAATACAGATGTTTAAGATGTGATAATTAAGTAAATTATGATTACAAAAGAAGAGGCTTATAAAATAGCTTTAGAAGTTTTAAAGAAAAAGAGTATTGAGTATTCCAGTATAGATGATGTTAAAGACATTAGATTTGAGTCTAAAGAAGAATTAGAGTATCCCATTCCAGTTGGAAAATTTAAAGGAGAAAAAATAGATCTTTTTATCGTGACTTATGGTGAGTATTGGGGACTTGAAGAACGAAGCATGTTTATAGATATAAATGCTGAAACAGGGGAGGCTTTATATATTACAACCCCTCATGATTTTATAGAATTGGAATAAAAAGACTTTTTAGAAGGTTTTCTTAACTGATTATAAGATATAGAAAAATATGAAGAAGATACCGTAAATTAAAGATTAAAATGTCAAAACCGCCTAAAATCTTAGGCGGTTTTTTTTTGAAAAAGAAAAAGAGTAGCTCACCAAAGCTATAAAGTGAGCTACAAATTCTAATGAAAAAGTAACGAATTCTTGTTTTAACAAAATAATACCAGTGTTTTAACAAGATTTTTAAACATATGTTAATATGTTTATTATTGTAAAAACCTTCAAGCTATGAAAAACCCCACAATTAATTATGAACGGTTATTTAAAATAACACGTAAAAAAAATGCTGTAAACCTGTCAGAATCCATGTCGGTTATCAATGGAAAAGCATCAAAAGAAAATTTTGAAACGGAAGTTTATCAAATGACCTTTTGTGCTATTGTAAAAGGAAAGAAAAAAGAATGCAACCTATTGGTTACTGTCAATGAATGCATTTGTGAAGAAGAAAAAGAAAATTTACGAAACCAACTAGGAGTGGTTATTAATGGTAGTGGAATGTATTTTGAAATACTTTCTTATGAAACTAATTTTTCAATTCAGTTTGATACTATTCACAGTGTATTTGTTGATACAGATTCTGTTAAAAACGGAAAAATCTTTTTTTTCAAAAAATAGTTTAGAATAATTCTGAATTAAAACATAATACATAATTATTTGTAATTTGTTTTGTTTATTGTTGTAATATGTTGTATTTTTGTTTTGCTTTTCTAACAGTTCAATGTATTATTAACCGTTAATGTTATGCAGAAACCCAAAAAAGTTATGATTAAACCCCTTTCAGGTATAGAAAAAAGAAAAAGAATCAACAACTTACAAGTTTTGTCTGCTAACGCTTTTAAAAAATCAAACATTTGTATGAATAATTTAATATCAGTAGCGTTATCGCAGTATGGAGTAAAAGAAGTTATAGGAACAAAAGATCATCCACAAATTTTAAACTACTTTACCTCACTAGGATTCGATGCCGCAAAATTTAAAGACGAAACCGCTTGGTGTAGTGCCTTTGCTAATTGGGTAGCTAAAAAAGCAGGTTATGAACACTCTAACAAACTCACAGCTCGTAGTTGGTTAACAGTAGGTGCTTCTACTAGTGCCCCAGAGTTAGGTGATGTGGTTGTTTTATGGAGAGAAGATCCTACTAGTTGGAAAGGACATGTAGGATTCTTAATAAAAGAAACGAAACGTTATGTATACCTTTTAGGAGGTAATCAAGGTAATAGTGTAAGCATTAAAGCATATCCTAAAAATAGAGTATTAGACTATAGAAAACTAAGAAAAGATGGATAAATATTCGCATTTCATTTTTTGGTTGCTTGCTTTATTGTCGCCTTTAAATGGAGTGTTAACTACCATGATGCTATTAATAGTTGTTGATTTTATTACAGGAGCTTATGCTTCATTAAAATTGCAAATTCCTATAAAAAGTGAACGAATAGGACATACCATTTCTAAGTTTTTCATTTATAATTTGGTAATTATATCAGCCTATTTTTTAGAAAAACATATTGTAAATGAAGTTCCTTTTTTAAAAATAATAGCAGGTTTTATAGCAATTACAGAAATAAAGTCAATTTTAGAAAATTACAATAAAATTTATGGAGTAAATCCCTTTAAAGCATTGCATACTTTGTTAAAACAAGCAGGCATGCAAAGCACTTTAGAACAAACAATTGAAAAAGAAAAAAACAACGACAAAGAAAAAGTTTAGCCGCTAACAAATACAGTTTTTGGTGGCTCTTTTTTATCAAAAACAATTTAGAAACGATAAAAAAGAACAAAAATGAAACAAAACAAAGAAACTTTAAAACAATTTTTTGAAACAGGCGATAAGCCAACACAACAACAATATTACGATTTAATTGATAGTTATGTGGATGCTAAACAACCAGCAGGTGAACCTAATCGTAGGTTTGTAATTGATGAAACAGGAGAAGTAAGTATTGCTTCTGAGTTAGCTATTTCTCAATCAGATTGGAATCAAACAGATAGTACACAACCAGATTTTATTAAAAACAAACCAGAAGCGGGTTTGCCTGTTAATTTTTATGAAGAAGGGACTTTTACACCCACTTTATTTGACTCTAGTTCAGGAGCAACTTATAATATGTCTACATCCACCTGTAAATATACAAGGATAGGTAATGTTGTGAATTTTTATATCTCTTTTTTAGGTATAGAAACTAGTGGAACACCTACTGGGGCATTAGGTATTTCTGGCATTCCATATCCATGGGTAGCAGGGTTACAAAATATAAATATACTTGAACTTGCAAACTCAAATGCTTCTAGTACTGATTTAAACAATTCAACAATAAGAATTATAGCAGGCAATTTATACATATATGATTTTGAGAAATCTAAAACACTAAATGCAATAACATTTACATCTGGACAATATATGATCAGTGGAAGCTATAAAACAAACGTTTACACTCCATAAACAAAAAAACAAAAAGTTTAGTCACTAGCATTCGTTTTTAGTGCCTCTTTTTTATCAAAAAAATTAATAATTAAAACAGATAAAAAAGATGAAATTAAACAAAGAAACAATAAAACAGTTTTTTGAGAGGGGAGATAAACCTACGCAAGAACAATATGCCGATTTAATTGATAGCTATGTAGATAGTAAACAAGAAGCAGGAGAAGCTAACCGTAGGTTTGTGATTGATGAAACAGGAGAAGTAAGTGTAGCTTCTGAGCAACAAGTTCCTGAATACACCTTATCCCCAATTTCTGGAACTAATACGGTTGATTTATTGAAAGACGGTATAAGCGTCTCACAAATTGATTTAACACCGTATTTAGACAATACCAATTTAGCGAGGTTGGTCTCAGGAACTGTTGACGCCAATGGAGTAGCCATTTTTACTCGCGATGATAATTCTATTTTTACGGTAGATTTAAGTAACTTGAAAGATACAGTTCCACAATATCAAGCGGGAACAAATATTACTATTGATAATACAGATCCTTTACAACCAATAATTAATGCTTCAGGTGGAGAATCTACTGATACAAGTAATTTAGTGCCATATACAGGAGCCACGCAGGATGTTGATTTAGGAAATCATTCAATAAACCTTGGAAAATTAGAAGAAAATCCAGATGTTAATAAGAATAGAGTTTTATTAACTTATGATAATACCCCTTATTTTAGATTAGGAACAGAAGTGTATAATGAATTAGATAAAAATTATACAAATGACTATTACAAAAGTATTGGAGTTGGTTATGAAGCAATACAAAGTACTATTGGTTCTTCAAACATAGGTATTGGAGGGAGAGCGTTAAAAGGCTCCAAAGGTAAATATAATGTTGGTGTTGGTTTTTTTAGTGGCGAAGAAATAAAAGGAGATTATAATTTGGCTTTAGGATGGCAAAATTCTAAAAATTTAAAAGGTTCGCATAATTTGATGCTTGGTGCGAAGACTGGTCATTTCAGTTATAATGATTACAATGTAGGTATAGGTTGGTACTCTATGTTTTTAAACACAGGGAGAGATAATACAGGAGTAGGAATGAATTCTCTTTTTGGTTTTAATGGTAGTCAAAATACAGCTATAGGTGGAGCTAATTTAAATACAATAAATAGTCAAAAAGTAGTTTCAACCGATCCATCAAAGAGGTATGTCATTGAAGCATCAGATATAACATCTGATGGAAAAATTACTATAACTAACCATGGATTTACAATAGGAGAAAGAAAATTATTTTTTTATGAACCAGATTCGACAGACCCAACAAGTCAATTACTAGCAAATATTGGTGCAAGAAATCCAAGAATATCAATATGGGAAGCTATAGATAATAATATTTTGCAATGTTTAAATGAAACTTATTTTGGTACACCTGTTGGACGTCAAATATTCACTGAATTAGAAGAAATAAATAATTCAACATCTGTTGGTTATGATGCACTTTTTACAAAATCTAATCAAGTTGTTTTAGGAGACCTTAGTATAGAAGAAGTAACAACTGTAGGAGATTATATAAGTACGGGCATTGGTAAAGGTTTGGTATTAACAACTCCTGACAGTACAAAACAATATCGTATTAGTATTGATAACTCTGGAAACATTGTAACCACCTTAATTTAGATATATAATGGATAAAGAACAAAAAGAAGCACTTACATTTTTAATTAAATGTACAGAATATGTACAAAGTAAAGGAGTTTTTAGCTTATTAGAAGCTAATACAGCATTAAACTCCATAAACATATTAATGCCTTTCTTGGAAGAAAAAGAATAAAAAAACAAAAAGTTTAGTCGCTAGCATTCGTTTTTAGTGGCTCTTTTTTATCAAAAACAATTTAATAACGATAAAAAAGAACAAAAATGAAACAAAACAAAGAAACCTTAAAGAAATTTTTTGAAACAGGCGATAAGCCAACACAACAGCAATATGCCGATTTAATTGATAGTTATATCGATGTAAAACAACTTGAAGGAGAAGCAAACCGTAGGTTTGTCATTGACGAATTAGGAGAAGTAAGTGTAGCTTCTGAGCAACAAATTCCTGAATATATCTTGTCACCTATTTCTGGAACCAATACGGTTGATTTATTAAAAGACGGGGTAAGTGTCTCACAAATTGACTTAACGCCGTATTTAGACAATACCAACTTAGCACGATTGGTATCAGGAACTGTTGACGTGAATGGGGTAGCTACATTTACACGTGATGATAATTCCACTTTTACAGTGGATTTGAGTAATTTAAAAGATAATCTTACTTTACAGAAAGTAACAGATGAAGGAGCTATTACTGATAACGCAATTACTTTAACTTCTGTAGATAAAGATACTTTGATTTTAGACTCTAGCTCTAGAACAACTGGTAATGAACAGTGTATAAGATTTAAGGGAATAAGTGCTCAAAATGATTATACAATAGGAATTGATCCTAATTATCAGGATGGTTCACCTTCTCAATATTCTATTTTTAGAATAGGCGAACAATTTTTAGACCCAGATAATGGTGAACATATTGGGTGGACACCAATATTGGAGATTGCAAATAGTAGAATTAATATAGATGCACTTACTACATTTGAAAAAGGATTAGGTATTAGAAATAGTAATAACTCTTCTTCTTCTGTTATTAATATAACGCCAGCAGATGACGATAGTTTTAATGTTAGAACTTTAACGTCACCTAAAAAAAGTGGAACTTTAGCCTTAACAAATGATATTCCACAAATACAAGCAGGTTCAAACATTACAATTGATACTACAGATCCTCTACAACCTATAATTAATGCGACAACAGGTAGTGGAGGAACAACCAATTTATCATACGATGCAGCCACAAGAACGGTAGCTTCCAGCACAGGAACAGATGCAGTATTACCATTAGCAGATACTACTAATGCTGGATTAATGAAAGCGAATTTTTATGAGGAAGGGACTTTTACTCCAACCCTAAATACCTCTGGAGCAACATATACTACAGGTTCTAAAACTGGACATTATGTTAGATTAGGGAACTTAGTTTATTATCATGTAAATATATTTATTAATGGAGACACTATTGGAACTCCGACATCTAGCTTATATATAGATGGATTGCCATTTGTTAATAATGTTTTTCCTACACCAGGTACAGTAGGTAATTTTAGTGCTTCTGATGTAAGTGAATCACGTTTAAGTAAACTATCTTCTGTTGTAAGTGGTAATAGTAATAAAATTTATTTTCAAATATTAGATGAAAGTAATCTATTATCAAATGTTATTTTTACTGGAAATGGAACAATTAGGGTAAAAGGTACTTATAAAACAAACGTATACACACCATAACCAAAAACCAAAGTCTAACCACTAACATTTGTTTTTAGTGGTTCTTTTTCTAGTAAATTTTAGTGTTTTGTGTCATTTCGACAAGGTACGAGGAGAAATCTTTTAAAGATGAGATTTCTTGCTACTCATTCTTCGCTCTTTGAACCGACAAACATTTTTCTAATACCAGTTATGATTTGAAATTATTGTAAAAGAAAATAATGATTTTTTTCTTTATTCGAGTTTCAAAAATCAAACATAGCCTTAGCTACGATTTCTTTTTTAAATGAAGAAGAAAGGAAAAAAGGGTGTTTTATTACGGTAATTTCAAGTTGTAAATGGTATAAAACCTAAAATAAAATAGCATGAATTTTTTTAACCATAAAACCGATAGGTTGCTATTGGGGGTCATTATAGTGTTGTTATTTGTCAATCTTTTTAATAAAAGATACCAAAAAACAAACCCACAAACCCCAAAAACAACCATAGTAAAAGACACGGTTTGGCAAACTAAAGTAGATACGTTTAAAGTACAAACCATCCGATACAAAAAAGTGTATGTACATAAAAATGATGTAACCAATATTGTAAAAGACACCATTTTTATAAAAGATACCATCAATTATGTTGCGGCAAAAATATATCGAGATACCTTAAAAAATACCGATATAGAAATTTACAACTACGATTTGGTAAAAGGAAAATTGTTAGATAGTCAGTTATCGTACAAACTCAAAGTACCACGAGAAATTACGATTACCAAAACAATTGAGCATCCAAAAACCTACAGAAGTGGCTTGTATCTCTTTACCGAAATAGGAGGAAACCCACAAACCTTTGACAACCTCAGTTTCGGATTGCAATACAATCGAAAAGGAAAATGGTTTGCTAGTTACCGATTAAATATCAACCAACTCAATCAACCTACCCACAATATAGGAGTAGGCTACCGATTGTTGAATTAAAAAGAAATATGAAAAATGACACAAGAAGAATTTGATAAACTGGTTGAACAATCGCAACCACATAAAGTATTTAATACAGAATGGAATAAATACTATTTATTACAGTTTGCAGATACCTTTTTGCCACAAGTTGGCGGTTATCAAGTAAAAGGAATGCAAATTTATGATGGTGCTAATCTATTTGGAAAAATTCGTAAAACGGAAAGGAAATTACAACCTTTAACCAATGACGATAAGTTGATTTCTATAATTGGTTACACATTTCCAGAAGGAGTGTTAGCTTCAGAGAAAAAGAACTTAGTAAAACCAGCTGCACACGAAGTATGTTTTTTTGCTGAGGTAACACAAAAAGATACGGTAAATCTAACATTTACCTATGGAGAAAATTTTAAAGAATTTTTAAAAGAACTGTTTCCAAAAAAAGAGAGTATAAACACAACAGTTCAAGAAATTAGAACGCATTTTAACAATACAATTACACATGAAAACACGACAGAATTTGTATTAAAAAGCTTAGGGGTAGAAAAAGAAGCGATTACAAAAGCCAACTACAATCAATTTTTTAGTAAGAAAGTACTGAATTACCTGGAAGAAGCCGAGATTAATGGAAAGTATAAAGTGCAAATCTTTATAAAAAAAACACAAAAAGAAGCAGGTTTGGAATCTGGAGATCTAGATTTTAAAAAAGTAAAAGTTTTTGAGCCACTACCTAACGAAGTGTTTATTTGGCTGGTAAGTGAAGACAATATCAATTTTGACACCTCATTTATTAAGATAAAGATAGGAACAGGAATAGCAAACGATTTAAAAGAAAAACAAACCACAATAAAAGAATTTGTAGGTTATTTGTCTAATCTGATAAAAGAAGAAGTAGAAAGTCAAACGTTTAGCAATTCGAAAATAGAAAAAGCTGTTGAAAAAGGATTGTTTATCCCTATTCTTAAGTTACATACTCAAGAAAAAACTAAAAATAATCCAATAGCTAAAGAAATACTAGAAACAAACCCAGTAGCTTTTTTAGCAGTTGAAGGAATTGATTATATAACTCAAGGAATTGAAAAATTTAAAGTAGCAGATAATGTATGGAATCCTCAACTACAACCGTATACCCCTATTTTTCCAGACAAATTAGAAAATGCATTTTTTTGCGGACTCTTTAATGGTGCTGTACAGGCATTTAAGGAGTTACCAGAGATGGCTACTTTTATAATTAAAATGTTTAATAGTGAAACTGAGTCAAAGCAATTTGTTGAAGGTATAAAAAAGCTATTTACAGATGTAGAGGTAATTAAAGCAATAGTAAATAAAGCTATAGAAGGCTATAAAGAAGGTGTTTATACCAAGAATACTGAAAAAGTAGTTTATCATCTAGGATATGATACTATTAAAATTGTATCATTTTTTATTGGCGCGGTTCAATTTGCTAAGACAGTAGGCAATTTGGTAAGCTTTACTAAAAAAGGATTACTTTATTTAAAAAAATATGGTAAAAAAGGGATTAATAAACTTAAAAAATTAAAACCAGATGCACGCAAGAAAATTTTTGAAAAACTAATAAGAGAAGATGATTTAACAAAGAGAATAAAAGGATATAGTTCTAAATTTGCAAAAAAAGTGAGTAAACATCTGGATGAAGCTCCTAATCAAATTACACAATTTGAGGGGTTGCATATAACAAGTAAAGAGGAATTTGGAAAGGTATACAATCCTATAACTAAAAAAGCTGAAGTACATACTTCAAACTTACCAGATAGAATTATATGGCCTAATCGTATTACTAATAATTTAAGAGGATATATTTTAACGCATAACCACCCAGGAGGAACAGGTTTAAGTATTGCCGATATTGATTTTTTTGTTAAAACTAAATTGAAAGAAATTAGGGCGGTTACACCAGAAGGAGAAGTATTTAGTCTTCGATGGAATAAAAATGTTAAAATTAAAGAGATTCAAGCAATAACTTCTAAAATAGAAGAAATACAAGATGATTTTTCTTTACTTCGTTTAATTTCGGTAGGAGATGAAGCTATTTCAATAAAAAGAGAGTTTGAAGCTATATTTAAAGCTTTAGAAGACAAAATAACATATATTCACTACGTAAATAAATAGATTATGAAATTAGATTTTAACCTAGATTTTTTATACTACCAAGGAGAGTTAATTTTAGATGGTAGAGATGAAAAAAAAGAAGAGCTTAGACCGGACTCGATTAAATTTAAAAAATATGTAAAAGAAACAAGCATTGAAAATCTAGTAGAGTTACTTATATTAAGTTATGCTAAAAGATATGCAAATGATATTTACTGGTCGACAAGGTTTATAGGAGATTTAGATAATAATATCTCATATCCAGAAGAGCTAAATGAAGATATTGATTTTTATTTAGAAGAAAAGGAAATTAGTAAAGAAGGTATTACAAAAGTTGTTTTTAAAAAATATGATGACATAGATAAGAATTGTTATTACACAGAGTGGATGTATTTTGAATTTACTGATCAGCATAATATAAATAATTTATTAGAGCCAATAAAAAAAGGGCTCCAAAATGTTACTTATTCGCAAAGACAAGAAAGTTCAGATGTAATTATAGAGCCTAAAGATAGTGCCATTTTAAAAATAACTGTTTCTTCTAGTTCATTAAGAGTAGATTTAAATCCTGATAAATGGAAAGTATATAGAGGGTTTTAAATTTCACTATAAATTTCATTGTTAAAATTCGTTTTAAAACCCGAATAATTGATAATTCGGGTTTTAAAACGAATTTTGTTTTGGGTGATATTTAAAGATTTATGGTTTTACTTTCTAAGTAAAAAAAGTAAGGAAACAAAAAAACCACGCAATGCGTGGTCAACGACACAACTAATGTGTTTGTTACACTAATACAAACAACCTTTCTTGACAAGATAAAACTACGGTTAACAATTTGTAATTGTATTAATTAAGTTTTAACAAATAATCAAGTTACTGTGTTTTTTATACTTTTACTGTTGTCTAAAAGCAAAAAACTGTTTTAAAATAGGTGGTAAAAAGTAGGTGTAGAAAGATAAAGAGAGGGGTTATTGGAGACTAGTAATATATTTTTAAGGTCTTGCTTCTAAAATAAGATTAAATGGGTTTTGTGTAGCTAACCTAAATCGTGTAAACCCGCCTTTAGTGGCAACATCTTCTAATCTTTTTTGTCCTGCTTGAGCACCTAATGCGAGTCCTACTTCTTGGTTTAAAGAACAAGGTGTACATATAGTTGTTGAGAAAGCATAGAAAGCTCTTCCAATAGGGTTGAGGTTGTCTTCTAACGAATCATTTGCAAAAGGTTCAACAATCATACAGGTACCATCTGGTTTTAAGGCATTTTTTACATGCTTACAAGCTCCAACGGGATCGCCCATATCGTGTAAGCAATCAAAAAAGCAAATAAGGTCATAATCTTTTCCTGGAAAATCTTTTGCTGTGGCAACTTCAAAAGAAATATTATCAACATTGGCTTTTTTTGCTCTTTTTCGAGCTTGATTTATAGATTCTTCATGAAAATCGTACCCAACAAAAGTAGAGTTAGGAAATGCTTTCGCCATAATAATTGTTGATGCAGCATGCCCACAGCCAATATCGGCAACCTTAGCACCTTCTTCTAATTTTTCTACCACACCATCTAATTCAGGAAGCCAATTATTAACCAAGTTTCCTTCATAAGATGGACTAAAGAATTTTTCAGTACCACAGAATAAGCAACTGTTATGATCTCCCCAAGAGATTCCTTCTCCAGTTTTAAAGGCCTCCTCAACTTTTGGTTCGTCGTGATATACAGAAGATAGCGCGTAGAATCCCCCCGTCATAAAAACAGGACTTTTAGCATTGCCAAAAACAGCCGTTTGTTCTGGTGTCATGTAAAAAGTATTGTCGCTGTTATCGTATTCTATATATCCAGAAGCTGCTTGTGCAGCTAACCATTCTCTTACATATCTTTCTGAAGTGTTTGTTTTTTTGGCTAGCTCATGTGATGTTAAAGAGTCTGATTCAGAAAGAGATTTATACAATCCTAGTTTGTCACCAAGAATAACAAGAGGGCCATTAGCTGCAGCACCCATTTCAGTAACTACTTTGCCTAGTAAATCGTGTAGTTTCGTTTCGTTTAGTTCCATAATTAATCGTTTAGTTGTTTGTGAAAAACTAATGAGTACCAACTCGTTAATTATGTGCTTAAAAAGTTAAAAGCGAAGAGACCCATTAGTAACATGAGGAGCGGAACGAATTAAGCACAAAAAAAACAAAATAACAAAGGAAAACCCTGCTAATTAGCAGGGTTTTTTACTGTTTTTATAAATAGGTATTGTTTATTTAGTTAGCACAAAAGTGCTTCCAAGTCCGTCATAGTTGTTGTCAGAAATTTCTAAAACATCTGGTTTTTGGAATTTGACAATACCCGACAGTACAATATCTGAGTATTGTTGATCTTTAGAAAGCTGTATAAATCGTTCTTGTTGATTGGTATATATCGCTTTTTTTAGTTCTAAGCTATAGGTACCTTTTGAAACTACAACACCATTTTCTGATATTGAAAATTGATAGTTTTTTAATAAGGTAAGTTGTATGCTTTTACCTAGTTTTTCAGGGGTTTTATGAATGTGGTTTCCAAAACCACCGTCGGTATTGGTCCAGTGCCATGTACCTGTTAAATCGGAATTATCTATTTGGTTTATTTGGCTAGAAGCACATGAAACTAATGTAAAAAGGAATATGTAAAGTAGGTTTTTCATGGTGAGGTGAGGGGTTTAGTGTTTACTTTTTTATTTTTTGTTCTTTTCCAATTAAGAAATATAATACAGCTCCAAAAAAGTTAGTTAATAAAACAACGAGAACCCAAATGATTTTATTGTTTCCTATAAATTCGCTTTTTAAAATCTAAAAATAATAAAAAAAGCTGACCTTTAGGTATTGAAAGAAAAGATTCCTTCTCCTTTGTCGTTTGGAACGACAGTAAAAAAGCTTGTTTAAGATGTAAAAGAAAAACGTCATTAGAATTTCTATAAAAAATACACTAATGACATTTTTAAATGTATATAAAGTGATACTATTTATTCATAATATCTTCTATTTCGTCTGCTTCAATAGGTATGTTGCGCATTAAGTTAAAAGGTTCACCAGTTTCTTGGATAACCACATCGTCTTCTAAACGAATACCAAAACCTTCATTAGGAATGTAAATACCTGGTTCTACAGTAAACACCATGTTAGCTTGCATTGGCTCGTGTAACAATCCATAATCATGTGTGTCTAAACCCATGTGGTGAGAAGTACCGTGCATAAAGTATTTTTTGTATGCTGGCCAATTTGGATCTTCGTTTTGTACATCAGCTTTGTCTAATAAACCTAAACCTAACAATTCCGAAGTCATTAATTTTCCAACTTCTACGTGATAGTCAGCCCAAAGGGTTCCTGGAACTAACATTTTTGTAGCATCGTTCTTTACACGGTTTACAGCATTGTACACTGCTTTTTGTCTGTCAGTAAAACGACCAGAAACAGGAATGGTACGTGTCATATCCGAAGAATAGTTAGCGTATTCAGCTCCTACATCTAACAATAATAAATCACCTGCTTTACATTGTTGGTTGTTTTCAATATAGTGCAATACATTGGCATTGTTACCAGAGGCAATAATTGGTGTGTAGGCAAATTTCTTCGAACGGTTTCTGATGAATTCATGAATAAATTCTGCTTCAATTTCATATTCCCAAACTCCTGGCTTTACAAAGTCTAACACACGTCTAAATCCTTTTTCAGTAATGTCACAAGCGGTTTGAATCAAATCAATTTCGATTTGATCTTTTACCGAACGTAAACGTTGTAAAATAGGATTACTTTTTGCTACCGAATGTGCTGGATATTTGTTTAACAACCATTTGGTAAAACGAGTTTCGCGAGTCTCAGTTTCAACACTAGCACGATAGTGCTCGTTTGTGTTAATATATACTGTATCGGCTAAAGCCATCATTTCAGCCAATACTTTTTCTAGGTCTTGTAACCAGTGTACATTTTTAATTCCGCTGGTTTCAAAAGCTTTTTCTTTGGTTAGTTTTTCACCTTCCCAAACAGCAATATGCTCGTTAGTTTCACGTAAAAACAATACTTCGCGTAAGTTTTCTTTTGGACAATCTGGGAATAAAACCAATACGCTTTCTTCTTGATCTACACCACTTAAAAAGAAAATATCACGGTGTTGTTCAAAAGGTAACGTACTATCAGCACTTACTGGATATATATCGTTTGAATTAAAAATAGCTAAACTCTTAGGCTTCATTTGCGCCATAAAGTTTTTGCGATTCTTTATAAATAACTGGCTATTTATTGCATGGTATTTCATAATGATTCAATTAAATTGATAAGATTCCATCAAAAATACGGAAAGAAACTGTGCAAATATTAGCCATTTGGCGCTATTTTATGTTTTTTCGAATTCTGCTCATATGTCGGGTAGAAATACCTAAAAAGGAAGCTAGATAGTGTAGCGGGACTTCTTGTAGTAACTTAGGTTCGTTTACCAGTAACTTTGTATAGCGTTCTTCAGGAGTAAGGGTAAGTAAGTCAATGCGATAATCATCAATTAAAAAAATTTGATTTTCTATAAAGTTATAATAAAATTGATGAAAAGCTTTGTTGTTTTTCATTAGGTATTTAAAATCATCAATTTTTAGTACCCAAAGTTTACAGGCACTCAAAGCTTTGATGTCTTTTGGAGAAGGGGTTTGTTGTAAGAAACTCTTTAAAGAAGAAGCAAAACCATTTCTTAAGGCTAAATAGGTGGTTTTTTCTTGTCCAGAAACGGTAACAGCATACTGTAAAATGCCACTTTCTACAAAACAGAAATAACGACAAGGTTCTCCTTTTTTTACTAAAAATTCATTTCTAGATAAGGAAAATTCGTTAAAGCAGTTAATAATTTCAGGAATTAACGTGTTTAAATTTTCATCATTTACGATGTTCTGTATGCGTTGAGTAATAGCTTTTTTTGAAGCCTCCATTTCTAGAAAATTTTAGCTTAAAAGTATAAAAAAAGGATGCTTTTTACAGCATCCTTTATAATAATTTATAAAAAGAGTTTATTGCAACTCAACAGTTCCCATATCAGTATTTTCACCTAATACAGCGGTAACTCCTTCAACTGTTTTTGGAGCTAATCCAGAAGCTTCATCAGGAGTAAACGTTACATTGTAAGTACTTGCAGGCACACCGTGTAACATAAATTTACCTTCTTCGTTTGTTACTGTTGTAATTGTATCAGTAGCTGAAGCAGCTTCAACTGCTACTTGATACTCAAAAGGATTTACCATTCCTGAAATAGCACCCGAAGTCGCTTCAGTGGTTACTCTAATGGTAGGTTTTAAGCTATAAGCTCCGTTACCTTCTACTACGATAGACTTATCAACCATAAAGTCTAAGATAAAAGTATACTTAACACCGCCTACTAAGTCTTGGTGTACATTTAATTTTAATCCTGATTGTTGAGCGCTTGGGGTAGCTAATGGATATGTTTCTCCACCTACAACAACTGAATTGTTTTCACCTAAAACTAAACGAATTTGGCTAATTTTTCCTGATGGAATTTCAGTATCTACTAATAAAGCGTCAATTCCACCTGTTAACTCTAATAAGTTATACACTTGAGGAGTAACGTTTCCAAGGCTTTGCCAACCACCGTCTCCGTCACTTTTGTTAATCATTACATCTTGTACATCGATGTTTACTGCGTCGTAGTCACCAGGGGCATCTACTAAACGAACCGCTACTTCTGAAGTTTGGGGATCGTCACTAGAACAGCTAATAAAAGCGGTAAAAAAAGTTGCTAATGCAACGAGTAATAAAACATGTTTTTTCATAATTATTGGGTTTTGTAATACACAGTAATTATAACAAGTTTTATACCAAAATATTGTTTTGCTTGTTTGGTGAAGCAGAATAATTCAATACCAAAATAGAGTTTCTTCTAGTTAGATTATTGCTTAACGTGCTGTTTTATTGTTGCTTCTCTTATTTCGAGTATTTCGTTTTTTAGGTGTCTTTTTTTGTGTTTCTTCGGAAGAGCTTTTTACTTTTCTCTTCTTTTTTGGGTTGAAAGAAGTTTTAAGAGGTTTCTTCTCAGGTTTTTTTTCTGAGCGTTTTGATTTTGACTCCTCAGTTTTTACTTCCTCTTTTATAGTAGATAAATCAAATCCTTCCAATTGAGAAATGATGATTTTTTGCTTCAATAACTTTTCGATATCCTTCAAATAAGCGTCTTCTTCTTGTGAGACCAATGAAATGGCTTCTCCACTAGCACCTGCTCTACCTGTTCTACCAATTCGGTGTACATAATCTTCAGGAATATTAGGGAGTTCGAAATTAATTACATGAGGTAGCAGAGGAATATCTAACCCACGAGCAGCAATATCAGTGGCTACTAATACTCGAATAGAATTATCTTTAAACCCTTTTAAAGCTTTGATTCTTGCACTTTGACTTCTGTTTCCGTGAATAGCTGCGGCAGAAATTCCTCTTTTAACTAGTTTTTCAGTCAATCTATTGGCACCATGTTTGGTTCGAGTAAAAATTAATACCTGATCCCAATTTCCTTTCGAGATTAATTGTCCAACTAACTCAGTTTTTTTGCTCTTGGGTACCTTGTATAACCTTTGGTTTACTTTTTCAGCAGTTGTATTTTCAGGAGCCGCTTCAACCATTACAGGTTGGTGCAAAAGACCTTGTGCTAACTTTTTAATTTCTTTTGAAAAGGTCGCAGAAAACAATAGATTTTGGCGTCTTTCGGGTAATAAAGAGATAATTTTTTGAATATCTCTTAAAAAACCCATATCGAGCATTCTATCGGCTTCATCTAAAACTAAAATATCTACTCGTTTTAATGAAAGTTCATTTTGTTCGTGTAAATCGATTAATCTACCAGGAGTGGCAACTAAAACGTCAATCCCGTTTTTAAGGGTTGCTATTTGAGAGCTTGGTTTTACTCCACCAAAAATAGCGGTAGATTTAATGTTTAAATGTTTACTGTATTCACGCACATTATCATATACTTGAGCAGCTAATTCTCTTGTTGGAGTTAGTACCAATGCTTTGATTGGTCGATATTTCGGATTCTTTTTTTCCGATATAAGTTGTAAAATAGGCAATGTAAAACCTGCAGTTTTACCTGTTCCGGTTTGTGCAGAAGCTAATATATCTTTGCCTTCTAAAATAACTGGAATTGCTTTTTCTTGAATAGGAGAGGGGGTTTCGTACCCTTTTTCGGTTACCGCTTTTACTAAAGCATTTGATAAACCTAATGATGTAAATGTCATATATATTTCTTCAGTAGTATTGAAAAAACAATACGACTATGAGCCAACAAAGGTACAGCTATTTATTGGGCTATACCTATAAATAAAGAAAGCGCCCTAAAAAAGCGCGCTTTTCTAAAGTTATTGATGTTTGCTTAACTTTTAGCTGTAGCACCTTTAATAAGACCTACAATAGCCAATAAAACAGCACCTCCAACACCACTACTAGCAATGTTACCAACGATACCAGAAATGTCAATATTTAGCATTCCTAATAATTGAGCCCCTAGGCCACCACCTAAAATTCCTATAATAGAATTCCAAAGGGTACCCATTGAATACTTTTTTAACAAAGCTCCTGCAATATTACCACCAACAGCACCGCTTAATAAGCTAATAATTAATTCCATAATGTATAATTTTTGATTAGTTAATAGAATTAAAGAAAGTGAAAAATAATCAATAAAGCAAATAAAATCAGAGAGTTATGGGTTTCCTAAGTGGAATAAGGCATCACCCATATTAATAATTGGAAAGTTGTTTTTTGCAATAATATAACCGTTGGAAGGAGATTTTATAGTGAAATTTGTTTCGCCATAAGTATCCATAATATGCCCTAAAGTTTGTCCTTTTTCTACCTTTTCTCCATTTTTAACTGTTGAGGTAAATAACCCAGCTACCTTAGCACGAATCCAGTTTCTTTTGTTAATATGTATTGAAGTTGGATTTTTAGAAACTTCAACATTGCGGTGAATCATGTTAAAGTGTTTTAAAACACGTAGCGTCCCATCAATACCATGTTGAATGGCGTTTTCTTCTAAACGTAAAGATTCTCCTCCTTCATAAACAATAACAGGAATATTGTTTTTAAAACATTGGTTTCTAAAAGATTTTGGGATAAGTTTTGAGCTAAACATAAAAGGAGCGTTAAAAATTTTTGCTAATTCAAAGCCTATTCCGTCTTCAGGAGTATAACGAATCTGTGGAAAATTATTGCGTTGCTCTCCACCAGTATGAAAATCAATGGCAAAATCTACATTGTTTGTAATTTCTTCCATTAAATAATAGGCCATTCTACTTGCTAAAGATCCAGTTTTTGAACCAGGAAAGCTACGATTTACATCCTTACCGTGCATATCACGAGACATGTTTAAAAAACCAAAAACATTTAACAAAGGAACTACAATGACACAACCACGGTGAATTTTGTACGATTTGTCAATCAACATTCTTCGTACCAATTCAATGCTGTTTACTTCATCACCATGCAAACCACCTTGAAGTAAAATAGTTGGTCCTAATGTTTTACCATTAAAAACGTATATGGGAATTTCTATCAGCGTACCAGTGGGTAATCTGTCAATTGGAATTTTAATCAGTTTAGATTCTCCCAACCCAATTTTTTGTCCACGAATTTCTACGACATCATTTTTAAAGTTTTGTTTGAACATTGGCTTCTAAAAATTTAACAATAGCTTTGGCTATATTATCATTGGTATAGGTTTCTATTCCTTGTAAACCGGGGGTAGAATTTACTTCAATTAATAGCGAACCTCGTTTTGCGCGTATCATATCAACCCCTGCAATGGGAAGTTCTAGGTACTGAGCAGCTTTGATAGCTATTTGTTCTTCTTCAGGAGTTAAAACTACTTTAGAACCACTTCCCCCTTTGTGAATATTTGAACGAAAATCATCTTCTAAGCCTTTACGTTTCATAGAAGAAATTACTTTATCACCTATCACAAAAGCACGAATATCTTCATTATTACTTTCTTTGATAAACTCTTGCAATAAAATACTAGTATTAGAGCTATACATGGTATCGATAATAGAGATAGCAGATTTTTTGCTTTCTGCTAAAATAACACCAGAACCATGTGTTCCTTCTTGTAATTTGATAATAATAGGAGCACCTCCTAATAAATCTAATTGCTCACTTACACTTTCAGGATCTACCGAAAAAACAGTTTGCGGAATAGGAAGGTTATTTCTGCTCATTATTTGTAAGGTAGAGACTTTATTTTGTGCTTTGATAATTCCTTCAGAACTAGCAATGCTATAAACTCCATTCATTTCAAACTCCTTTACCACAGCGGCTCCATGCCTCATTGCAGAAACTCCTATTCGAGGAATGATGACATCAGGAATGTCAATAATATTTTCACCTTGATATATGATTTCGGGTTTATCGTTACCCAGTTTGATGGAGCATTTTAAATGATTAATAATCTCAACTGTATGCCCACGACGACGAGCTTCTTTGTAAATTCTTTGCGTTGAATGGATGTGCTCGCTAACAGAGAGAATAAAAATAGTCATAGCTTAAAAATTGAGACAAAACAAATCTACTAATTAAAAAGATGTACGTTGATATTCTGTTAATTTTTTTGAATTGGTATTTCCTTGTAGTATTTTCATTTTTTCTAAACCAAATTATATGAAAGTCTTAATTAAAGTGTGTCTCGCTTTATTTCCATTTACAATAGTTGCACAACAACCCACTTCTTCTGAAAAAATTCAACAAGCTTTAGAACAAAAAGAAGTATTAACTAAAAACTCAATAGTAAAAAACATACCTTTTGAAAGTATGGGACCTACTGTGATGAGTGGGCGTGTGGTAGATATTGATGTGAATCCAGAAGACCCGACAGAATTCTATGTTGGATATGCTTCAGGAGGCATGTGGTATACCAATAACAATGGAACTACATTTACACCAGTGTTAGATAGCTCTCCAACACAAAATGTAGGTGATATTGCTGTAGATTGGAAAAGCGGAACACTTTGGGTAGGAACAGGAGAAAATAATTCTTCTCGTTCTTCGTATGCAGGTATTGGAATTTTAAAATCTATCGACAAAGGAAAAACATGGATAAATGTTGGATTAACTGATTCGCATCATATAGGTAGAATTTTAATCAACCCGAAAAATTCAGATGAGATTGTTGTTGGGGTAATAGGCCATTTATACTCTTCAAATGAAGAAAGAGGGATTTTTAAAACCACGGATGGAGGAAAGACTTGGAAGAAATCGTTGTTTATTGATGAAAATACTGGAGTTATAGATGTACAACAAGCTCCAAACAATTTTAACGTATTGTATGCAGCAACTTGGGAACGAGAACGTAAAGCGTGGAATTTTGACGGAGACGGAAAAAACTCAGCAATATACAAGTCTACTGACGGAGGGGATACCTGGAAAAAAGTTTCAGAGAATAATGGTTTTCCTAATGGAGATGGAGTCGGTAGAATAGGGTTAGCGGTGTATGATGAAAACACAGTATATGCTTTTCACGATAGTCAATTCCGAAGAAAAAAAGACCCAAAAAAAGAGGATGATTCTAATGCTTTAATGAAAGAAGATTTCAAAACCATGTCGGTTACTGAGTTTTTGGATTTAAAAGATAAAAAACTGAATACGTACTTAAAAATGAATGGTTTTCAGGAAAAATATCGTGCTGAAAATGTAAAACAAATGGTGCGATCAGGTTCAGTAAAACCAATTGATTTGGCAAAGTATTTAGAAGATGCAAATGCATTGTTATTTGATACACCAGTAGTGGGGGCAGAAGTTTTTAAAACTACCAATGGAGGAAAAACCTGGAAAAAGACTCACGAAGGTTATTTAGATGACTTGTATTATTCATACGGATATTATTTTGGAGAAATACGTGTAGACCCACAAGATGAAAATGGAATTTATGTGATGGGAGTTCCTATTTTAAAATCAAAAGATGGTGGAAAAACATTTACATCCATTAGTAAAGAAAATGTACATGCTGATCATCAAGCATTATGGGTAAATCCTAAGAAGCAAGGGTACTTAATTGATGGAAATGATGGAGGACTTAATATATCTTATGACGATGGTGAAAGTTGGACGAAATTAAATCAACCAGCAGTAGGGCAGTTTTATACGGTGTATGCTGATAATCAAGAAAACTATAAGGTGTATGGTGGTTTGCAAGACAATGGAGTGTGGGTAGCTAATCACAATGCGAAAATTGATAAAAGTTGGCAGCAAACGGGTAAAAATCCATACGAAAGTTTGATGGGGGGCGATGGTATGCAAGTAGCAGTTGACGATAGAAACCCAGATATAGTGTATACAGGATATCAGTTTGGAAACTATTACCGAATTGATAGAAAAACAGGAGAAAACAAGTATATTCAACCAAAGCATGAGTTAGGAGAGAGTCCGTTTCGATTTAATTGGCAAACCCCTATTCACCTATCAAAACACAATCAAGACATACTGTATTTAGGAGGAAATAAATTACACCGTTCTTTAAATCAGGGAGATGATTGGGAAACCATTTCTGATGATTTAACTCAAGGAGGTAAAAAAGGAAATGTAGCTTACGGAACCTTAACTACAATCACAGAAAGTCCGTTTCAGTT
The DNA here is from genome assembly GCF_050290165.1 of Tenacibaculum sp. Taxonomy (GTDB): domain Bacteria; phylum Bacteroidota; class Bacteroidia; order Flavobacteriales; family Flavobacteriaceae; genus Polaribacter. The sequence goes on from NZ_JBNKHD010000017.1 coordinate 88,702, forward strand.
CGGGGTAATTTATGTGGGTTCTGATGACGGATTGGTACATATAACCAAAAATGGAGGAGGAAGTTGGGATAAAATTTCAAACACATTGCCTCAAAACTTATGGGTAAGTCGCGTAATTGCTTCGAAACATAAAAAAGAACGTGTATATGTTACATTAAATGGATATCGTTTTGATGATTTTACGCCTTATGTATACATGTCTGATGATTACGGAAAAACTTGGAAAAATATTAGTAGTAATATACCACTATCACCAGTGAATGTAATAAAGGAAGACACAGAAAAAGAAAATATCCTATATGTAGGAACCGATAATGGTTTGTATGTGTCTTTTGATAAGGGTTCAACATGGGAAGCTTTTAGTAACGGGTTGCCGAATGTTGCAGTACACGATTTGGTAATTCAACCAAAAGCAAAGCATCTGGTAATTGGTACGCATGGGCGTAGTTTGTACAAAGCAAATATTGCATCACTACAAGAGTTTAATAATAAAGAAGCATTGTTTACTATTAAAAATATTAGAAAGAATAATTCTTGGGGAAGCTCGTGGAGTAAGTGGTTACAACCGAATACACCCAAAGTTGTGATTCCTTTTTATGCAGCTACTGATAAAGAAATTATAATAAAAATTTATTCAGATGACATTTTGGTTAATACAATAAAGACAAAAGCATCTAAAGGATTCAATGAAGTAATGTATGATGTTACTTTTTCAGAAAAAGGGAGAAAAGAATATCTTAAGGAGTATAAAGATGCAGTAGTAAAAAAAGCTAAAAATGATAAGTACTATTTACCAAAAGGGAAGTATAAGGTTTTAATGGGTGATTTGAGCAAAACGTTTGAAATTAAGTAATTGTAACATTTGTTGGTTTTTAGGGACTAATAGGTATAAAACAAATAAATTATGAGCACACCATTGAATTATACCTGTCCTAAATGTAACAATAAAACGTATGAAGTGGCAGAAATGAGAGCTACAGGAGGTACACTATCTAAAATTTTTGATGTTCAAAACAAAAAGTTTACGAGTGTAACCTGTCAAAGATGTAGTTACACAGAGTTTTATAAGGCTAAAACGAGTGCATTGAGTAACATTTTCGATTTCTTTACCAATTAATAAACACGTCATTTCGAACGAAGTGAGAAATCTTATTATTTAAAGAAATGAATAATATTGTTAAGGTCTGTTACGGTTATTGAAAAAACACGAAGAATGCTTTTAAATAAGGAAACATTCCTATTTTTGCAGCATGGGAATTATACGTGTAAACGACATCCGATTATTTACCAACCACGGATGTTTAGATGAAGAAGGTAAGATAGGTTCAGAATACCGAGTAGATGTAGAGGTAAAAGCCGATTTACGAAAGTCAGCACAAACAGATGCATTAATCGACACGGTTGATTATGTGCATTTGAATAAGATTGTAAAAGAAGAAATGGCAATTCGCTCTAAGTTGTTAGAACATGTAGCGCAGCGTATTCTTGATAGAATATTTAGAGAGATACAATTGGTTGACGAAGCGGAAGTTAGTGTAGCTAAAATAAACCCGCCAATTGGAGGAAATGTGGCTGAGGTTGTCATTGTTTTATCAGATACGCGTAAAAAGTAAAAAAAGCTTGCAAAAAAAGATAAAAGCTGTAAATTTGCAGTCCTTATCAGTATAAGGTGTCGTGGCCGAGTGGCTAGGCAGTGGTCTGCAACACCATCTACAGCGGTTCGAATCCGCTCGACACCTCAAAAAGCTCATCAATATTGATGAGTTTTTTTAATTTAAGGATATTTGAGGCATTTGTTGTTGCCATAAATTATAATATTGACCTTTATTGGAATACAATTCTAGGTGATTCCCTTGCTCCAATACACTTCCTTTATTCAAAACTACAATTTCATCAGCATTAATCACAGTACTCAGTCTATGAGCAATAATGATAATAGTTTTGTTTTCTTGGCGTAACCTTTCTACAGCTTTTTGAATATAATTTTCAGAAGTAGAATCTAAGGAAGAAGTAGCTTCATCTAAAACTAATACTTCAGGTTGTTTGTATAAAGCTCTGGCTATAGCAATTCGTTGTTTTTGACCTCCAGATAAAGTAGCTCCATTTTCTCCTAAATAGGTGTTAAATCCGTTAGATAAACTCTCAATAAACTCTAAAATCCCTATAGATTTACAAATATCTATAATCAATTCCATGTTTGGAGCAAAATCTCCAATAGCAATATTATCTATTACATTTCCAGCAAATAGATCTATTTTTTGAGGAACAACACTTACCAGTTCTCTTAAACTTTCATGTTGGATGTATTTTAAGTCTAAATCTCCCACAGTGATGTGTCCTTTTTGGATAGGATACAAATTTTGCAATAAGGAAATTAAGGTTGATTTTCCAGAACCGCTTTCGCCAACAATTGCAGTAATATTTCCTTTTTTAATTTTTAAATTAAAGTCTGTAAAAACTTGCACTCTTGTTCCATAACGGAAAGCTACATTTTTAAACTCAATATCTTGTATTTTGTCTTTTGTAAGAACCACTTTTTCTGTGTTTTCTTCACGTTCTAAATCCATAATTTCGAACAAACGATCCGCAGCAATAAGGGCATTTTGTATTTGTTTATTAGCTCCAATTAAACTAGCTACAGGGTTCATAAAGTAGCCAATAATAGCATAAAAAGACATTAACTCTCCAGCAGTTATTTGCCTTTCAATTACAAAATAAGAACCACTCCATAATAAAATTATAGTAAATAATTGTGCAATAAAAGTAGTTGAGGTCCCTGAAAAAACGGAGTTTAAAGCCGATTTGTAACCTATGTGTAATAAACTAATAAAACGAGTTTCAGTTTTCACGTTTGCAAAACTTTCTAAGCCAAAACGTTTTATAGTACCTACTGAGTTTAATGATTCTACTAATTGACTTTCTAAATCGGCAGAGCGTTCCATTATTGTACGTTCTGTTTTCTTATTTAGTTTATTAATAATAATATATACAGCTAGGTAAAAAGGAATTACTAACAACATAATTAAAGCTAATTTCCAATGATACATAAACATCAAACCAAAAGAGAAAAATAAAATAAGGATGTTTACTGTTAAACTCAACGACACACCATTGATAAAAGTTCTAATTTTCACAGCATCGTTAATACGAGAAATAATTTCTCCCACTCGCATGGTGTCAAAGAATTGTTGAGGGAGTTTTAGTAAGTGTTTATAATATCCTAAAATTAATCGGGCATCAATTTGTTGCCCGGTTTTTATTAAAAATACATCTTTATACACCCCGATAATAATTTGTAACGCTAGTAGCGCAAGCATTATAATACTGAGTAGGTTTAATAACTTAGTATTGCCGCCAATCAATACATAATCTGTAATTTTTTGTATATAAATTGAGGTTGAAAAACCTAAGAGTGTGTAAATAACTGCTCCTATTAAAGCTTGCAATAAAACAAACTTGTGTGGTTTTAGCAAAAACCAGAAACGTTTGAGCACAGACACTTTTTCATTACCTGCTGAAAACTCTTCTTTCGGTAATAGTAATACCAGTATTCCTGTCCATTCTTTTAAAAACTCTTCATGTGTTTTTTTATGGATTTTCCCATCACCAGGGTCCATAATTTTTATGTGTTCTTTGGTAACTTCGTAAATAACTACATAATGTTGTAACTGTTCTCTAACAATTATATGGGCTATGGCAGGTTTTGGTATTTTAAATAAACTATCGAGTTCACCACGAACTCCTTTGGCTTCAAAACCTAATTTTTCAGCAGCTTCTATAAGCCCTAATACATTGGTGCCTTTTTTATCGGTTCCAGCATATTGACGTATACGAGCAATGGGGAGTTGTAGTTTATAATGTGCTGAGATGGATGCTAAACAAGCAGCACCGCAATCGGTAATATCGTGTTGTTTTATGGTAACTTTTGCCATTCTTTTTCAATTTAGAATCGCAAAGAAAGAAGTGTTTAGTGCAAATTGATTGCAAGGAAGAAGTTTTGTAATCTTAGTAAGTCAATCTAAAATGGAGAGATTTTTTAATAACCAAAAAGTCCAGCTTTAAAGTACTCCCAGTCAGAAAAGATAAGGGAAAATAAAAGCAAAGAAACAATAAATACGAATGCCAATTTTATGTTTTTTCATGTTTAAGAAAGTTTTAATTGGTATAACTAAAGCTGTTTTTATCTCTTACTCTATATTATTTGATTTTTCTTCGTCTTTGCCTAAGTAGTAATATATTACATATAACCAACCAAAAAAACAATGAATAAGTGCCATTAAAATAGACCTATTTCTTGACCAAGAAATAATCATAGCTAAAATACTCCCTATTTTTATTGGAGTTTCGAGTAAATTCAAATCCATATGACTTTTAAATAAAAAAAGGGAAATTTAATAAAAACTTCCCTTTTTAGGTTAATTTTAATGCTAAATCAGAAAATTGATTTAAACATGTTAACAGTAGTAGCAAGAGCTCTTCCTATTCTATACCCAATTGAATAGCCTTCTTGTACACTGGGATCCTCAGATACCACAGGTACTGTATTACCTCCATTAGTTAAAATTAGTTCGTTGAATGTTAATTCTTCCATTTTTTAATTATTTAATATTTTGGTTAAATCCATCCGCTATACCAGCTAGAGTACCTAAAGTTTCTAAAGTTACTGTCATCCAAAGAACACCAGCTTTATAGAAAAACCCCTCATGTCCTCCAGAAATTTCAACTAACTCTTTTCTTGATAATTCTTTCATAGTGATGGGTATTATTTTGTTCTATAAGTATTAAACCTTTCAATAGCTCCATCAACAAAGTCAGTTATAGCATGAGCTACACCTAAAAAAGGTTGAAGTGTACTTAAAAAACCCCCATAGGTTTTTCTAATGTCTTCAGGACATAATTCTTTAACACCAAAACTTTCTAATTTTTTCATAAAATTTAATTTTTTAATTAATACTTTTTGTGATTATAAAATCACAATACACATCAAAACAACCTAAATATATGCATCTATCTTGTTTGATTTGATACTACAAACATAGGTTTGTACACTGCAACTAACTTGCAATGTGTAAACTATTTTGTAAAAAGTAACTACCGCCAAATATTTGGGTTACTTCATTGTTAGTTAATACATTTACTGAGATAGATACTTGAAAGTCAAAGTTATTGCAGTAATAGTAGGTTTTTCTACTTCTGCTATAACATATATTCGCATTGTAATCTTTTAATTGTTCTAACAATAAATGTACAGATCGTTGACTAATTTGTAATAAGTTAGCTAATTCTTTAGGTGTTCCTGTATTTTCGTTTGTAATTAGGTTGTGCAGTTGCTGTAAGCGTTCTAATGTTTTTAAATTTTTCATATTTTCTTTTTCTTCTAACAGTAGTTTTTAAACAATTGTTATGCTTAACGTAACTAGAATGATTAGTTGTTAGCTGATAATTGAGTACTAGGGTTTAGCCAGTCGTCCATTTTATCGTAGAGTAAGTCAAATAATGAGCGTTCTGTGAGTTCGAAACGAGCATTTACCAACATTCCTTTTTTTAACTGACCTTTAAA
>NZ_JBNKHD010000018.1:0-1562 GCF_050290165.1 Tenacibaculum sp.
GCTACAAAAAATGCAATTAATTTGTACAACGAAATAAGATTACACTTATCTTTAGATTTTAAAACACCGAATATGGTATATAAATTAACAGCGTAAATTCAATTTTAACCTGTAGCCATATTTCAGGATAAGACATTTAAATGAACAATAAACAAATAAATGTTTTAGACTATACAATTCACTTTAGGTCTATATCTAAAGATGGATTAATTGGCGAGCTATTTCATATCGTACGTAATGAGCAAGGAGGAAGTTTGTCAACTCCTGTTGGTCACATTTACGGATTTGTAGAGCCAGCATCTTTATATTCAGAATCGTTTTGGAAAATCATTATTGATATTCGAGAAGAGATTAGATATCAAATAGATTCTCAATTAACTCACGTTTTTGTAAAGAGTGCATACAAGAATAAGCTCAAGTTTACTTTAACAAAATTATTTGAGCCAGAATCCAAAATAATAAGAATAAACCCTCAATTTCCCGAGGCATTTAAAGACAAGCTAATTGATAGTGGATATTGTGAGTCTCCAATTTCTATTCAAAGAAGAATTGGAAAAAGCTCTTATGTCTATTCTAATGTTAAATTCAATTATGACTTTGATTAAAAAAACTACTGCCAACACCGGCTATAATTCATTGCGGCGGAATTTCCTCTCGGAAATTCCTGCGTGTTTGCTAACTTTGGTTTACGGCGGAAAATCCTCGCGGATTTTCACGCAACGAAACCATAGCCAAAACCGTTGCCCATAATTTAAAAAAACAGTACACAATGATAAAATTATTCAAAGAAAGAAAAATTGATTATGCTTTTCAAATAGCAAACAATAGTGTTGTACAGAAAATAAATCACTTTTCTGACTATCAAATAATGGAAGAAGATATTGATGCACTTGCCAAAAAAATATCTGAAGAGAATAAAATCAATCCGATTGAAGTTGATTACGAAAGTAGAGAAGGAAAATTGGTAAATGAAAATGTTAGTGGAATGAAATTTCCTCAAGGTTATGATATAAATCCTAATGAAAGTATGGTTTGTGCAAAAGCTGTTTATACATTTAAGGTTAGTGGAAATTTAGAACTTTTCTCTTTTCAGCCAAAAAATATGACTTTTAATAAAAATGTTGAAGCATCAATCAATAATACTTATTTGAATATCGAGCATCAAACATTTTCACAAAAACCATTAAGAGAAGATAAAATAAGTGAAGTCAAAGAATCTATAAAGGAAACAATTGACTTAATGAAAAAAATTATTCCTGTGATAAATAGTGAAGTTGTTGAATATAATAAAACACTTGAAGGAAAAGCTAAAGAAATCCTTAAGAAAAGAAAAGAACAAATAGAATCGGAACTTAATCAAGATGACGATATTAATGATTTTTAAATATCAAAAAAAGTCGGAATTTATAAAAACTATGGGCAACACCGTATAAAAATAATGCTTAGTTTAGTGCTAATCAAAAGTTAGTGCGTTTTGCTAGCTTCTGATTTTCCTTCGGAAAATCCTCGCTCACAAAACCGCACTATTCTTATACAAACACGTTAGCTTTTATTAAAAACTC
>NZ_JBNKHD010000019.1:0-59598 GCF_050290165.1 Tenacibaculum sp.
ACTTTTAGAAAAGTACAAATAACTGTAAATGAGTAAAGTATTATTTTAACCCCCTTTGTTGAATAATTTTTTTACAAAAAAATTCTTTAAAGTATTGTAATTTTTCAAATACCGATCTACATTTGCACACCATTAATCAACAATGGTTCACAAAATTCCTCCTTAGCTCAGTTGGTTAGAGCATCTGACTGTTAATCAGAGGGTCCTTGGTTCGAGCCCAAGAGGAGGAGCAAAGGCAACGTAGAAGCCGATAATTTCTACAACAAACATATATTTGTTCTACAAGAACATTCCTCAATAGCTCAGTTGGTTAGAGCATCTGACTGTTAATCAGAGGGTCCCTGGTTCGAGTCCAGGTTGAGGAGCAAAAAAGACTTACAATATTGTAAGTCTTTTTTTATTTTTACAGTATGCGATTTCCTAAAAAACTACATCAAAAGATTACACAACGAGTAGCTCAAAACTCTTTGAGAACACTCGGTAAAGAAAATTCACTTATCGATTTTTCTTCCAATGATTATTTGGGTTTTGCGAAATCAGAAAGCCTTTTTGATAAGACTCATCAATATTTAATTGATAATAACATTAAAATCAATGGAGCTACTGGGTCACGATTACTTTCAGGAAATCATAAGCTGTATACAACCGTTGAAAAACAACTAGCAGAACTTCATAATTCTGAAACGGCTTTAGTTTTTAACTCTGGTTACGATGCTAACATCGGTTTTTTTGCTTCGGTACCTCAACGTGGTGATATTATTTTATATGATGAATTTATTCATGCATCCATACGAGATGGCATACAACTATCGAACGCAAAATCGTTTAAGTTTAAGCATAACGATTTAATTCATCTTGAAGAGCTATTAAACCGTGTTCAGCATAAAGACTCAGAAATTTACGTGGTAACCGAATCTGTTTTTTCTATGGACGGGGATTCTCCCGACTTGGCAGCAATGTCTCAAATAATCAAGAAACACTCCAATGTACATTTTGTTATAGATGAAGCACACGCTCTTGGGGTTTTTGATTTTGGATTGATTCAGAAACTACAATTAGAAAATGACATTTTCGCTAGAATTGTCACCTTTGGAAAAGGTTTAGGGTGTCATGGCGCATCTATTTTGGGAAACGAACAACTCCAACAATATCTTGTTAATTTTGCACGTAGTTTTATCTACACGACGGGATTATCACCTCACGCATTGGCTACTGTAAAAATTGCTTACGACGAATTATCAATCAGCAATTCTAAAGAAAAGCTGCAACAAAACATTCAACATTTTGTTTCAGATTCAAACCGATTGCAATTAAACTTTATCAAGAGTAATTCTGCAATTCACTGTTGTATTATTTCTGGAAACGAACGCGTAAAAAAAATCGCTTTACTATTACAACAAAATGGATTTGATGTAAAACCTATTCTATCACCTACCGTTCCTCAAAACCAAGAACGCTTACGTTTTTGCTTACACTCTTACAATTCTAAAGAAGAAATCACTAATGTTTTAGAGAACCTTGCTACTTTTGTTTAAAAAATAAAATGCAAGATAACTATACCATTTTAGCAGTATTTGAATATTCTACTGAAGCACAAGTCGTAAAAGCTAAATTAGAATCAGAAGGGGTTAAAACCATGCTAATGGATGAAAAAACAATAGACTCTGACCCATTGATTAGTCAAGCTATTGGTGGTGTAAAACTACTTGTACACAACAATGATATAGAAAACGCTGCTACTATTTATAACGAAATACGAAATTACACAAAGGATGAAAATGGAAACGATATTCATTGTCCTAAGTGTGATTCAACAAAAATACTAGTTGCCGATTTACAACATAAAAACATCTTTTTTATGCTCTTTCCTTTTTTTGAAAGTAGAAAATTAATCTGCAACAATTGTAAAACAATTTTTAAATGAAGAAATATTTTATCACAGGAATATCAACAGAAGTAGGCAAAACAGTTGCTTCTGCTATCATAACTGAAGCCTTACAAGCCGATTACTGGAAACCTATTCAATCAGGCGATTTAGAGTATTCCGACACTCATAAAGTTGAAAAGTTTATTTCAAACTCAAAAACTGTTTTTCATCCAAACTCATATGCTTTACAAACACCTATGAGTCCGCATGCATCTGCTGAAATTGACGGCATTACTATTGAGATAGACAAGATTAAAGAACCTACAACAAAAAATCATTTAGTCATTGAAGGTGCTGGGGGGTTATTGGTTCCTTTAAATGACAAAAACACATTGCTTGATGTTATTAAACCCGATTATAAAGTTATTGTGGTTTCTCGTCATTATTTAGGAAGTATCAATCATACCTTATTAACAGTTAATTTACTAAAAGAAAAAGGATTTGAGGTTTCGTTAATTTTTTCTGGAAATGAATACAAAACAACAGAAGACATTATCAAAAAAATGACTGGTGTTCCTGTAATTGGCCGTATTGAAGAAGAACCTTATTTCGACAAAAATGTAATTAAAGAATACGCAGAGTTATTTAAAGACAACTTATAAATGAAAACCATTACCGCAAAACATCTTTGGTCTTTTCCTTTACTTTTTGGTTTTTTAGGAGCTATCATAGGTTTAGTTTTGCGCTACGCTTTTACAGGAAGTATTGCCAACTTCCCTTTTAAGTTTGTACTCCACTCACATTCGCATGTAATGTTGTTGGGCTTACTTTTTAATGCTCTAATTGTTTTACTCTTTACAAGGTTTACCAACGGAATAGACAAAACCTCTTACCTTCTTTATATTGCTCTACAAGTTTGTGTTGCTATTTTATTGATAGGTTTCGTCCTTCAGGGCTATGCCTTCGTTACTATTCTGTTCTCTACCATACATTTATGGATTAGTTATTGGCTAGTTATTAGATTATGGAGGCATTTGAAAGGTGAAAAAACTACTATAGTATTAATTAAATCAGGAATTGTTTTTCATTTTATATCTTCAATAGGTCCCTATGCTTTAGGGCCTTTAATGGCTTTGAAAATGCAAACTTCTCCTTGGTACCAACAAGCTATTTTTTTCTACTTACATTTTCAATATTTCGGATCGTTTTTCCTTTGGATGCTTGCCATACTCTTTCAAAAAACAACAATTAGCCTCTCAAAAACCCAAATTATCTTAATTGTTACTTCTCTTATATTATTGTATGCTCATTCATTAAAATACAGTTTTAATCATTCAGCTATTCAAATTGCAGGAAGTATTGGTGCAGGAATTTTAATCATAGCGCTTTTCAAACTTAAAAATTCATTTTTACATCAAAAGCTTCAATATCAACTACTTTTCGGAACTTTACTATTCATAGGAATTTTGAATGGTCTTGGTAGTATTCCTTACTTTTCTAATTTGGTAGTATCTAACAGATTTATGCTAATTGCCTGGTTACATTTACTTTTTTTAGGGATGTATGTACCTTTTATTTGGATAGAATTAAACCAAAGAATCTCAAAAAAAACATGGATTGGTTATGCTTTTTTTGTTCTCTCTTCTGAATTCATTTTAGTATTTCCTTCATTTTTTTCTGAGTTGTTTTCAATAGCCATTATGTGGTTATTGTTTCTTGCTTATTTTGGGATAGTTTTATGTATTTCTATCGTACATTTGACTGCTCTTTTTCAAAAGAATTAAACATTATGAATTTACAAGAACGCGATAAAAAACATTTGTGGCACCCACTAAAACAGCACCAAACACACCCTAATAGCTTAGGTATTGTGAAAGCTAAAGGATGTATACTAACCGACGAACACGGTAACGAATATATCGATGCGATTTCGTCTTGGTACACTTGTATGTTTGGGCATTGTAACGACTACATTACAAGTCGTGTTTACAATCAAATGCAAACTTTAGATCAAATAATGTTTAGCGATTTTACACATGAACCAGCGGTAAAATTATCGGAAGAGTTGATTAAAATTCTTCCCGAGAATCAAAATAGAATTTTCTTTAACGACAATGGTTCTACTGCTGTAGAAGCTGGTATTAAAATGGCTTTGCAATACTATTTTAATAAAGGTGAAAAGCGTACAACCTTTATTGCTTTTGAAGATGGTTTTCATGGGGATACTTTTGGAGCTATGTCTGTTTCTGGATTATCAGTGTATAATGGTCCGTTTGAAGAATTTTTAATGGACATTCAACGTATTCCTGTTCCGAATGGAGAAAATAATGATCTTATAAAACAGCAATTACAACAAATTATAGCTGAAAACGAAGTTGCAGGATTTATTTATGAACCCTTAGTTCAAGGTGCAGCTGGAATGAAAATTCACCAAGCAGAAGATTTAGATAAGATCTTAGAAATTTGCAAAAAAAATGACATCTTAACTATTGCCGATGAAGTAATGACGGGGTTTGGAAAAACAGGTAACAATTTTGCTTCTGATGAAATAGCAACCAAACCTGATATCATGTGTTTGAGTAAAGCCTTAACAGCTGGTTTGGTTCCTATGTCGATTACTTCGTGTACCGAAGAAATTTACACTGCCTTTTTAGATAATGATATTGCTAAAGGCTTTTTTCACTGCCATACCTATTCTGCAAACCCAATAGCATGTAGTGCTGCATTGGCTAGCATAAAGTTATTACAAACTCAAGAAATTCAGGATAATATTCAGTTTATTGAAAAGAATAATAAATCATTTGCTAAAAAGATAGAAAATCACTCAAAAGTAAATTCAACAAGAAATAAAGGTGTCATTTTAGCTATCGATTTAAACACCAATTCTGGTCGTTATGGGTCGTTACGTGACAAACTATTACAATCTTTTATGAATGAAGGTGTCTTCTTACGTCCGTTAGGGAATACCATTTACATTCAACCACCTTATGTGATTAGTGAAGAACAGCTTGATAAAATATATACAACTATTGAAAAAGTTCTAGATACTCTCTAGAACTTTTTCTTTTTCTAATAAATTAATTTCTTCTTGAGTTTCTTTAATTCGAACATACAAATCTTCATAAATCCACTCACCATCTAGTTTAATTCCTCTAACAATTAAAACTCCTTCACCTTTATCACCTCTTATCGGGATAGAAAAATCAACATTTCCATCATCGTTTGTTAGCGAAATATTTCCAGACGGAATTCCGTATTTTTCAATAGGTTCTCCTAAACTTTCAATAACTAATTCATTTTTGGATGCTTGCTCTATAGCATATTCTACAGGAGTAGAATTGTTTATCATTTTTGACACTCCAAAAAATGCTGCTCCTACACCTAAAACAATCAATAAAATAAACCCTAAACATCCTGTTAATGGTATAAACCACAACCAATTTCTCCCAAACCAACTTTTTTGACCTTGTTCACTCATAACTTAAAATTTTTCCCCAAGATAAATATTTTTATTTTCTTTAGAATCCCTGATTTTACCTTTATTTTTGCAGAAATTTTATAGTGTTGAAAGAACTTATCTCAATAACATCTTTTGCATCAGTTTCTGCCTTAGGAAGCACTTCCGAAGAAATATGGAAAAACTATCTGAACAACCATCACTTTTTAACTTTAAAAGAGTTCGAATCTTTTAAAGCATGGGTTGCACTATTAACTGAAGAAGATAAATATGCTATTGAGGAGGTTCAAAACTCAGACAATAAGTATAAAAATTTAGATCCTTCTGTTTTATACACCTTGTTTGTGGCTAGAAAAGCAATGGAGCAAACCAACTGGAAAGCTTCTGACAATTTTGGAATCAATATAGGTTCTTCTCGCGGTGCCACTTCTTTGTTTGAAAAATACCATAAAGAATTTTTAAAAACGGGTAAATCGTCAACCTTAAGTTCTCCAACCACTACTTTAGGAAATATTTCCTCTTGGATAGCACACGATTTACAAACTAACGGACCAGAAATTTCACATTCTATTACTTGTTCAACCGGACTACATTCTCTGTTAAACGGAGTTGCTTGGTTGCAATCGGGAATGTCTGAAAAGTTTATGATTGGTGCTAGTGAAGCTTCTTTAACCGACTTTACCATTGCACAAATGCAAGCCTTAAAAGTATATTCTAAAGAAAAAAATGGATACCCATGCAAAGCTTTCGACCTCAACAAACCTAAAAACACTATGGTATTAGGTGAAGCTGCTTCTGTTTTTTGTTTAGAAAAAGGAATTAAAGAAAACGCCTTAGCTTTTATTGAAGGTATAGGTTATGCTACAGAAGTTTTAAAACACAATACTTCTGTATCAACTAATGCTGAATGCTTTCAAAAATCGATGAAAATGGCTCTAGGTACTATTCCTTCTGATGAAGTTGACGCTATCATAATGCATGCACCAGGTACCATCAAAGGGGATCAGTCAGAAATCAACGCGATTCAAAAAGTATTTTGTAACAAAACACCATTTTTAACAACCAATAAGTGGAAACTTGGGCATACTTTTGGCGCTTCTGGCTTATTAAGTTTAGAATTAGCTGTATTAATGTTACAACATCAACAAGTTATTGAAGTTCCATTTGCTCAACCTCAAGAACATCCCAAAAAATTATCAAAAATTTTGGTAAATGCTGTCGGTTTTGGAGGGAATGCTGTTTCTGTTTTGTTAACGAAATAAAAATTGCCGCTTTCGGGCAATTTACATACTTTTAGTAGCTCATTTAAATAATTGCTTTATGATGGAATGGTTTTCTGAATTGACTTCTTTTCAAAAAATGTATTGGGGAATTACAGGTATTTTTACCCTAATTTTTGTGTTTGTACTTATTGGAAGTTTCATTGGTGCAGATACTGATGATATTGGTAATATTGATGCGGAAATAGATGCTGACACCGGAGCTGGATTTCAATTTTTTACCTTTAAAAATATGGTTGCATTTTTTACCATTTTTGGCTGGAGTGGTATTGCCTGTATAGACGCAGGCTATTCAAAAACTACTACTCTTTTTATTTCTGTTATCTGCGGATTATTAATGATGACCATTATGGCAGCCCTATTCTATTATATTAGTAAACTTACAGATAGTGGTACTTTAAAAATGAAAAATGCACTAAATCAAATTGGTGAGGTATACTTGACTATTGGAGCAAATCGCTCTAAAATGGGTAAAGTACACATTAAAGTACAAAATTCACTTCGTGAATTAGATGCCTTGACAGATAACGATACTGAATTAACTCAAGGAATGATTATTAAAGTAACTGAAGTTACCTCAAACGGAATATTAATTGTTAAATCTCAGAAATAAAAATTGACTATGTTAAAATTTACATTATTACAAATTGATGGTTTTGGATTTGCAGGTCCTATTGGACTTGTAATTGCCATTCTATTTATTTTCATTTTACTCGTTACCTTAATAAAACGATATAAAAGGTGTCCATCCGACAGAATTTTAGTTGTATATGGTAAAGTGGGTGGTGGACAATCGGCAAAATGTATTCACGGAGGTGCTGCCTTTATTTTTCCTGTAATTCAAGACTATGAATTCTTGGATTTAACACCTATTTCTATAGAAGTAAATCTAGTAAATGCTCTTTCTAAACAAAATATTCGTGTAAATGTTCCTTCTCGATTTACCATTGGGGTTTCTACTGAGCCAGGAGTAATGCAAAACGCTGCTGAACGTTTACTTGGTCTAGCAATGAACGATATTCAAGAATTAGCCAAAGAAATCATTTTTGGTCAATTACGTTTAGTGGTTGCTTCAATGGATATTGAAGAAATTAACTCTGATAGAGATAAATTTTTAACCAACATATCACAAAGTGTAGAATCGGAATTAAAAAAGGTTGGTTTAAAACTCATCAACGTAAACATTACCGATATTGTTGACGAATCAGGATATATTGAAGCATTAGGTAAAGAAGCTGCTGCACATGCAATCAACGCCGCTCGTAAATCTGTTGCTGAAAAAAACAGAGATGGTTCTATTGGTGAAGCAAATGCTGTACAAGATGAGAGAACACAAGTTGCTGCTGCTAATGCACAAGCTGTAGATGGTGAAAACACCGCAAAAATTGCAGTTGCAAACTCTGACTCATTACGTCGCCAAAGAGAAGCAGAGGCTGAAAGGGTAGCTATTGCTTCTGAAAAAGTACAATCAGCAAAAGCCTTAGAAGAATCATATGCTGCTGAAAAAGAAGCCGAAATTGCCAGAGCAGAGAGAGAACGTTCTTCGCAATTAGCCGATATTATTGTACCTGCTGAAATTGACAAACGAAAGGTTGAAATTGATGCAGAAGCAGAAGCAGAAAGAATTCGTAGAAAAGCGAAAGGAGAAGCAGATGCTATTTTATTCAAGGCACAAGCAGAAGCGCAAGGACTATATGAAGTATTAACCAAACAAGCAGCAGGTTTAGATCAAATAGTAAAAGCTGCTGGTAACGATTCACAAAACGCAGCCTTATTATTAATTGCTGACAAATTACCTGAATTAGTAAAATTACAGTCAGAAGCAATTAAAAACATTAAGATTGACAAAGTTACCGTTTGGGAAAATGGTGGAGGAAAAGATGGAAAAACCTCAACATCTAACTTTATTTCAGGAATGTATAATGCAGTACCACCGCTACAAGAAATGTTTAATATGGCAGGAATGCAATTACCTGATTATTTGAAAGGGAAAGAGCTCACAAACAACGATACAAATGTTATTGACCAAGACGATTCTCCTTCCATAAAAAAATAAGATTCATAAAATTCCGCTTTCGAAGCGGAATTTTTTATTTTTACCACCACAAACAACTCGAATTTATGAATGAAATTAGACACGATTGGACGAAAGAGGAAATTCTAGAAGTATACAATAAGCCTTTAATGGAGCTTTTGTACGAAGCTTCAACTATACATAGAAAATACCACGACCCAAATACGGTACAAGTAAGTACACTAATCTCAATTAAAACTGGTGGATGTTCTGAAGATTGTGGATATTGTCCGCAAGCAGCACGTTATCATACTGACATTGAAGGAAATGATTTGATGACAGTAAACCAAGTAAAAGCACAAGCTTTACGTGCTAAAGAAGGTGGTTCATCAAGAGTATGTATGGGTGCTTCTTGGAGAAACGTAAAAGACGGACCAGAATTTGACCAAGTGTTAGAAATGGTTCGTACTATTAATAAATTAGACATGGAAGTTTGCTGTACCTTAGGTATGGTAACCGAAAATCAGGCAAAACGTTTGGCAGAAGCTGGTTTATATGCTTATAACCACAATATTGATACTTCGGAAGATTATTATGATGATGTAATTTCTACACGTGCCTTTAAAGATAGAATTGATACTATTGAAAATGTACGTAAAACCAACGTAACAGTTTGTTCTGGAGGAATTATAGGTATGGGAGAATCATTAGAAGACCGAGCAGGAATGTTAGAAACCTTAACACGTTTTTCTCCACATCCAGAATCTGTGCCAATCAATGCTTTAGTTGCTGTTGAAGGTACTCCATTGGAAGAACAACCTCCTGTAAACATTTTTGAAATGGTTCGTATGGTAGCGACTGCTCGTATTGTGTTACCAGATTCGCAAGTACGTTTATCGGCAGGAAGAACTCAAATGAGTAGAGAAGGACAAGCTATGTGTTTCTTTGCTGGGGCAAATTCTATTTTTGCAGGAGATAAATTATTAACAACTCCGAATCCAGATATTAATGAAGATATGAAGATGTTTGAAGATTTAGGATTGAACACACAAAAGCCTTTCTTTAAACATGAGCAAAGAGAATCGATAGAAGCTGAAGATTCTCAATACGAAGCCTTAGGTGAAAAACCAAAATGGACAAGACCAGATCATAAAATTGAACGCAACGAACAAAAGAAGCAAGAAGCTATAGCAATAAGAAAGCAATAAGAAAAAAGCGATGTTTAAAACATCGCTTTTTTTATTAGAAGTCAAACCCTATGTAAAATTGCCAGACTCTATTTTTGGGTTTGTCTTCATCATAAATATCATTTAATCCTAAATGATACCTTACTCCTAAACTTACACCACTATTGGTTTTAAAACCTCCTCCAAAATTTACTCCCCAATCAAAATTATTGGGATTAAACTCTTGAGATGTATTATAAAGAGAAAAACCACTATCAAAAGTTTCTTTATGTGATATAGATAACCCTATCTGAGGTCCTGCCTCTAAAAAGAAATTTTCAGAAGGATATAGTTTCAACATTAAAGGAAGGTTGATATAATCTAACTCTTGTTTATAGTTACCAGTACCATCAATAATTTTATATCCTTGTTGCGAATACAATAATTCTAACTGAAGTGAAGCATTTGCACCTATAAAAGATTCTCCATAAAAACCTATATGGAATCCATGCAATTGTTCTGTTTCAGAATCTCCATCAAAACTAACTGCTGACAGGTTATAACCTCCTTTAATACCTGCTTTGGATTTTTTGTTGTTTTCTTGTGCATATACAGATGCACCAATCATTGTTATAAATAATATTACCAATTGAAAATTTTTCATCTAACTCCTTTTTATGTATTTACCTTACTTACGTAATTGTACTTGATTTGGTTTTAAAAAGCTTTAGGCTACTACTGGAGTAGCCATAAAGCTCCAATCAACTAACTTAAGAAATGTTTAATTTTTATATCTTTTTAAATGTAAGGGTTACAGACGCATCTGTTTTACTTTGTAATGTAACCATGGTGCTGGTATAAGTAGTAATAATCCAATCGTTACTTAAAGCGCTTAATGCTGTATTGCTTGCAAAAGAAATATTTAAAAACACTTTAATGTCTGAACTTACATTATAAGTTCCTTCAATATTTTCTAAGGTAGTATTTACAGTATTTCTTGCTATCAACTTTAAATCGTTTGTGAATTCTATGGTGTAATCTGCATATTCATTCGCTTTATTTATACCTGCCTCAATAAAGCTTTCTACCTTAAATTTAGACTTACTGATAATAACTTCTACTTCTTCAGCTGTTTCCTCTGCTGTCTCCTCTTCTTCTTCATAAGAAGTACATTCTTCTATTGAATCTTGGAACTCTGCATCGCTGTTCACCTGCACAGTAGTTTCATCACTTAATTTTACAGTAATAGGATACTTTACAGAAAAGTACTCGTCTGAGTTTAAATCGGTCATGAAATTGTATAACTGTTCTTCCGATTCTACTACAACAGCCCCTGTTTGTTCAATATTTGCATCATACGTTAGCATGGTAATTGGAAAGCTAATATTTACACACGAAATAGCATCTTCCATAGCATCAGACACTTCTTCACAATGTGATTTTAATTCATCAAAACCTGCTTCAGAAGCTATAGTCAATTCTATATAGTTACTTAATTTAACTCTAATTGGAAAGCTAAAAACAACCGTATCTTCATCGTCATTAAACTCTCCCATAATTTCTAATACCTTTACATAATCTAAACTACTTATCAAAGTTATTTCTTGGCCATTCACAGTAGCTGTTAATGGAAACAATAACTCTGTACATGAGTTGTTATCTAAGAAATCATCTTCAGAACCATCATTCATAGTTGTTCTTTCATAATTTTTAGCAGTTTGTGATGTTGATGAATTTGCATTAGGATTTTCACCTACTTGTACATATTCTTCAGACTGACACGAAGTAAAAACCGTCAAAGTTGTTAATGCAATTATGGTGATTATTTTTATCGTTTTCATTTTAGTAAATTTTAGTTTTTTAAACATTTGTTTTCTGAGCTCTTTCTGTCCTTTAGAAAACTATAAAACATTTTACCCTACCTTTGTTTCTGATTTTTTTTCTATTTTAACTCTATAAAAGTATTCATATGACTAAAAAATCATTGTGTAACGAAGAAGATTTTAACGAGTTTTATCGATCTAACATTCAATTTGTTACCAACTTCTCCTCGTATAAATCTAATGATAAAGATACTGCCCTAGATTTAATACAAGAAGCTTTTTTAAGAATGTGGGAAAAATGCTCGGAAATATCGTATGAAAAAGCAAAATCATATTTATTTACCAGCGTAAACAACCTTTTTTTAAACAAATTAAAGCACGAAAAAGTAGTTTTAAATTACGCTAAAAACTCCCCTTACATTGATATTAATAATCAAAGTCCGGAATACTTATTAGAAGAAGAAGAATTTAAAAACAAACTAAAAAGAGCTATAGAAGACTTAACAGAAGCTGAACGAGAAGTTTTTCTATTAAATAGAATAGATGGCAAAAAATATAGAGAAATAGCAGAATTACTTACGATCTCTCAAAAAGCAGTAGAAAAAAGAATGTCTTCTGCATTAAAAAAACTAAGAACAAAAATAGAATTATTATAAGGGTAGGGAAATTTACTTCTTTATTGTCTAAAAGTTAGTTAAGTACGAAAATGAAAGATGAGAAATACATATTAAAATGGTTAAACGGAGAAATTTCTGAAGAAGAATTGTCTCTATTAAAACAAGATAAAAGCTTTAAAAATCTTGAAAAAACAGCGCACTATTCTTCTCAAATAGAGACTCCTAAAGTGGACATTGAAAAAGCTCTTAAAGAGTTTGAATTGAAAAAAACTACTGTTAAAAAAAGCAAAGTTATTTCATTTAATTATAAGAGTGTATACAAGTATGCCGCTGCTGTAGTTGTTTTATTAGTTTCTTCCTACTTTTTATTTTTTAATAACTCCGCTAGCTTTAGTACGCAATATGCAGAAACAAAAACCTTCAATTTACCTGATGATTCTGAAGTAATATTAAATGCGAACTCTAACATTTCTTTCAATAAAAAAAATTGGAAAGACAATAGAAATTTACACCTTGATGGAGAAGCCTATTTTAAGGTAAAAAAAGGAAAATCTTTTACTGTAAATACTTCTTTAGGTAAGGTTACTGTTTTAGGAACTCAATTTAATGTTAAGGAACGTAAAAACTTTTTCGAAGTAAAAACCTTTGAAGGGTTGGTGAGTGTACAATATAAAGATACTTTAGTAAAACTCCCAAAAGGAAAAACTTTTAAAGTAATCAACAATACAATTCATGGAGTTACTACGTTTAACATTAATGATAAATATTGGCTACAAAATGAATCTAATTTTAAAAGTGTTCCCTTAAAGTTTGTTATTGACGATTTGCAAAATCAATACAACTATACCATACGTACTAAAAATGTAAATCTAGATCAGCTTTATACTGGTGGTTTTACTCATAACGATATAAATGTAGCTTTACAGGCAGTTACTATTCCATTACAGTTATCATATAAAATAGAAGGAAAAAATATTACTATTTATAAGTATGATAAGTAACAAAATAACTTTTCTTTTTCTTTTCTTTTTTTCTTTTGCTGTAAAAGCTCAAGATAACATAGCAAAAACTCTACTAAAGGATGTTTTAGTAGAAATTGAAAAAAAGCATCAAGTAACATTTACCTATTCTGATAAGGATTTAGAAAACATTTACATTGTAAAACCCAATAACGACTTATCATTACCTCAAACTATAGCTTACCTTAAATCAGTAACTCCTTTCAATTTTAAGATTTTAGATAGTCGATTTATTACAATATCGTACTTAGATAAGAAAATTACCATCTGCGGAAAAATTTTAGACTCCAACACTCTTGAACCATTAGCTTTAGCTACTATTATAGTTAATAATACCAACAACGGAACTTCTTCAGACAATAACGGTGAATTCGAACTTGACTCTGTTACCGTTAATGCTGACATTACCGTTTCATATGTAGGTTATAAGTCTATTACATTACCTGCAAAAAGCTTATTTTCTGAAGGCACATGTAAAGAAATTTACTTGGACGATTTGATGGAAAAGTTACCTGAAGTAATAATCCCTAATCTATTAACTACTGGATTACAAAAAAACATAGATGGTAGTATTGTTTTAAACACAAAGAAATTCGGAATTCTTCCTGGTTTAATTGAGCCCGATATTTTAAAAACCATTAAAGCTCTTCCCGGTATAGAAAGTGTAAATGAAAGTGTATCCAACATTAATGTAAGAGGAGGTACCAACGATCAAAATTTAATGCTTTGGGATGGAATAAAAATGTACCATACGAGTCATTTTTTTGGTTTAATTTCTGCATACAATCCATACTTAACTCAAAAAGCTACAGTAACCAAAAATGGTACTAGTACAAAGTTTAGCGATGGTGTTTCAAGTACAATTAACATGCAAACAACGAATACTATTTTCGATAAAATTTCTGGAGGTGCTGGTTTTAATTTATTGAGTGCTGATGTATTTATACAAATCCCTATAACTAAAAAATTAGGGCTTCATGCTTCGGGTAGAAGATCTATTACCGATTTTGTAGACACTCCCACCTATGACAATTATTTTAGTCGAAGTTTTCAAGAAAACTCTATCGCTTCAAACCAAGAAAATAAAGCTTCTACTGATTTTTATTTTTATGATTACTCTTTTAAGGTTTTATATGACATTAACCAAAATCATTTATTACGAGCCAATTTAATAAACATACAAAACAGCTTAGACTATACCGAAGAATATACCTCTGGAAGCACAACTATTGAAGAAAACAGTTTATTAAAACAAGAAAATATTGGAGCTAATATTAGTTGGAATGCTAAATGGACTTCTAGCTTTTCTACAGAATTTTCTGCTTTTATTTCAGATTACAAAATAAATTCATCAGACTTCAATAAAGAGACCGATCAGTTTCAAACTCAATTTAATAATGTTTTAGAAACCGAGATTAAATTTACTACGAATCACCTTCTTTCCGATGCTATGACTCTTACTAATGGAGCTGTTTTTAACGAAATAGGTGTTGCTAATAAAACAACTGTAAATGCACCTACCTATACAAAATCTGTAAAAGAAGTTTTGCTTAAATCTGCTCTTTTTTCTGAAATAGAATTTCATAAAAACAATACATATGCAAGGTTTGGTTTACGTGCCAATTACTTTCACGATTTCAATAAGTTTATTGTAGAACCAAGAATTAATGTTAGACAAAAATTACGTAATGGTTTCTTTTTAAAATTAGCCGGAGAATTTAAAAATCAAACAACCACACAGAAAATAGACTTTCAGGATAACTTTTTAGGTATTGAAAAAAGAAGATGGGTTTTAGCAGATAACAATAAAACTCCAATTATAAAAAGTAAACAAGCATCCTTTGGAACCGAATATTCTAAAAACAACCTGCAAATAGACATAACTGGGTTTTTCAAATTTGTTGAAGGGATAACTGTTGCTAATCAAGGTTTTTATAACAACGTACAAACATTAAACTCTATAGGAGATTATAAAGTAAAAGGAATTGAGTTTTTGGTCAATAAAAAAAGTGAAAAAATTAGTACTTGGATAAGTTATACTTTTTCTGAAAACAATTACGATTTTACAGAATTTACACCTAATACATTTCCTAGTAGCTTAGATATTACACATTCTTTTAGCAGTGCTTTAAATTATAACCTCAACGATAATATAAAACTCTCCCTGGGTGCTATTTTACGTTCTGGAGTCCCATATACAAAACCTGTTGTTGGTAACGAAACGATACAAGATGGAAATAGAATTATCGTAAATTACGATACTCCAAATAAAGAGAGACATCAAAATTTTTTCAGGGTTAATGCTTCGTTCAGTTATAACTTCAATCTGTCAAAAAAATTAACATCAATTGCTAGGGTTGGTTTTACTAATATTACAAACAGGAAAAATATCGTAAACACTTATTATATTGTTGATGAAAATGATACTGATAAAGCTAAAAGAATAGACACTTATTCATTACCATTTACTCCAAATCTTAGCTTCAGAATTAACTTTTAATTCTTATAAAATCTTCCTCAATTTTTAACACAATTAACTCAAAAATACATCGTAACAATTTCTTAACTTTGCTGCTTTAAACTGAGAGCTATGGGATTAAATCTTTCTAATGTTGATAGAGTAGAAACGATTACCAAAGAAGACTTTATCAAAAACTATTTTAAACCACAAAAGCCTGTGGTAATTGAACGCTTTATTGAAGATTGGCCTGCATATTCCAAATGGTCTTTAGACTATATGAAAGAAATTGCTGGTGACAAAACTGTTCCTTTATATGACGATAGACCTGTTGATTATAAAGATGGTTTCAATGAGCCTCATGCCACAATGAAAATGAGTGAATATGTAGATTTGCTAAAACGTGAACCTACTAAATTTAGAATTTTTTTGTGGAACATTTTAAAGGAAGTGCCTCAGTTGCAAAATGATTTTAAGTTTCCAGATTTTGGCTTAAGTTTAATGAAAGGGTTACCAATGTTATTTTTTGGCGGACGCGATTCATATACATTTATGCATTATGATATCGACTTAGCTAATATTTTCCATTTTCATTTTGAAGGAAAAAAGAAATGCATTTTGTTCGATCAAAAACAAAACAAGTTTTTATACAAAATTCCACACTCATTAATTACACGTGAGGATATTGATTTTAACAATCCTGATTTTGATAAGTGGCCTGCATTAAAAAAAGCTAAAGGATATGTTGCAGAGTTAGAACATGGAAATGTATTATATATGCCTGAAGGATATTGGCATTATATGCGTTATGTTACTCCTGGTTTTTCGATGAGTTTACGTGCTATTGCTCGTACACCTAAAAATTTAGGTAAAGCTGTTTATAATGTATTTGTTATGCGTACAGTTGATAATTTTATGCGTCGTATAAAAGGTCAAAAATGGATTGATTGGAAGAACGAACAAGCCATAACTAGAACAAATAAAGCAAACAAAATTGCATCATAAAAAAAGCGCCACTTTGGCGCTTTTCTTTTATATCTATTTCCCAAATAGTCTTTGAAAAAAGTTTTTAGTCTTTGTTTTTGACTCTTTAAATTCTTCCTTTGCTTCCTTAGCAAAATCAGCCAAATGCTCACTTGTCTCTCCTGCAACTTCAGAAGCCTTTTCTGTTATATCATCTAATACTTCTTTAGCTCCGTCGACAAACTCGTTCGCTTTCTCTTTTGCTTTTTGAACAGCTTCATCAGAAACAATTTCTTGAACTTTTTCTTTTGCTTCTTCAACCATGTCTACTATATGTTCACTAGCTTCTCCAACCAGCTCACTGGCTTGTCCAGCTACATCATCTATAACATCTTTTGCTTTATCTAAACCTTCGTTTAAATTACCTTTTATGTTTTTCTCTTTAGACATGATAAAAAATGGTTAGAACCAACCTCTTTGGTTTACTTGGTAAGTATCAATAAACTCTTGGTCAGATTTTGTTAAATAAATTATTCCTTCAATAAAAGGAATAATCCCAGCAAACCCACAAGTTATAATTGTGGCAACAAGTTGAATCACACCTTCTTTTGTGTATCCTAAAAGAAACTTATGAACTCCTATTGAACCAATTAAAATTGCTAAAACACCAGCTAACACTCGTTTACTTTCTTGATTAGGAACTGTATTCCCATTTTCATCGATTACATTCATTTTTTTGTTTTTTTATTAAATTATAAGATGCTAAATTTATAAAAAAGCTTCGTCTTTTGGCTCCCATAATTCAATTTTATTTCCATCTAAATCTAGTATCCAACCAAATTTACCATAATCATATTCCTCTATCTTATCTATAACTGTTACTCCTTTTTGCTTTAACCCTTCTAATAATTCTACTAAATTTTCAACTCTATAGTTAAACATAAAATCTTTTTTAGAAGGCTGAAAATAACTAGTATCCTTAGCAAACGGACTCCATTGTGTGGAAGCTTTTTTATCTTCGTCATCTTTCCACCAAAATGTACACCCCCAATCATCAGTATTAAATCCTAAGTTATTTTTATACCATTCTTTGGTCGCTTTAGGATCTTCTGTTTTAAAGAATACTCCTCCTATTCCTGTTACTTTACCTTTTTTCATTTTATTTATTTTTAATGACAGATTCGTAGATAGACACCCATTCATCAACAGATATTTTCGTACACAATTCAGCTATCAAATCGTATGGGATATCATCCATTTTTTTAAGACGGATGCAACTTTTACCCATATCTAATTTTCGTTTAGCATGTTTAGGATATTCCCCAACAAACCAATCGTGTAACTCTTTTTTAGCGTAAATTCCATTGTGATATAAGTTTACTGAATTCTTTTGCGACGCTAAATTCATAAAAGGTAACGGTAATTTTGGGTCACAATGATAGCCCTCAGGATATTTCGAATGAGGAACATAATATCCAATCATATTATAGTTGATTCCTTCTTCAAAACCCTCAGGTAAGTTTTTTCGAATAACTACTTGAAGCTTTTTTATTACCTCTTGTCTTTCTTCTGGTAATTGAGCTATGTATTCCTCTACTGTTGATGCTTCATATTTCATATTATATGAATTTGAAGCTACAAGTTAGCAAAATTTTGCTTTGATTTTATCTACAATGGTTTGCGCTAATTTTTCTTTACTTTCTATGGTCCAACCAGCTACGTGAGGAGAAAGCAACACATTCTCTGCATTAATTAAGTATTTAAAAGCTTCTGGCATTTCTTGATCTGTAAACAGATTTTCAAACGATTTCTTTTCATATTCCAGCACATCCAAACCTGCTCCTAATACTTTTCCTGATTGTAAAGCCTGAACCAAATCTTTGGTTACTACAGATTTTCCACGTGCTGTGTTTAACAACCAAAAAGGATTTGAAAAACCATTAATAAACTCTGAGTTAATCATATTCTCTGTTAACTCTGTTTGTGGAGTGTGTAGACTTAAAACCTCTGCTCTTTTTTGAAGTTCTTCTAAAGAAACTTGTTCACAATTTTCATCTCCTACATTTGGTTTAATATCATAACAAAGAACCTTTACATCAAACCCTCTAAGCTTTTTTGCAAAAGCTTTCCCCATGTTACCATAACCAACAATTCCAACTGTTCTCCCATCCAGTTCAATTCCTCTATTTTCTTCTCGCAACCATTTTCCTTCTCGTACTTCTTTATCTGCTTTATTCAATTTATTAAAGAGAGAAAGTAACATTCCTAAAGTATGTTCTCCTACCGCATTTCTATTTCCTTCTGGTGCTGAAATAAGCTCTACTCCTTTTTTTTCAGCATACTCACAATCAATATTTTCCAAACCAGCCCCCACACGACCAATAAACTTCAAATTTGTTGCTTTGTCTAAAAATTGACTATCAATGGTAAAACGACTTCGAATAACAATTCCTTCATACTGATGAATTTTTGTTTCAATCTCTGATTTTGTAGACGTGTAATCTTCGTAATTTTCAAAACCTAACTCTTGGAGTTGTTTTAATAATAAAGGGTGATTAGTATCTAAATGAAGTATTTTCATTTTTTATTCTGTTCTAAAACAAAAAAGCCTTCCAAAGGAAGACTTCATATTATTAATATTGTTCGTTTTCGTTTGGAAAGTCCTTGCTTTTTACATCAGCAATATACTGCTCAAATGCATTTGTCATTTCGGTATGTAAATCTAAATATCTACGTAAAAAACGAGGGTTGAATTCGTGCGTCATCCCTAACATATCATGCATTACTAATACCTGTCCATCAACACCAGCTCCTGCTCCAATTCCTATAACAGGAATTGTTAATGCTTCCGCTACTTTCTGTGCTAATTTTGCTGGTACTTTTTCAAGGACAAGAGCAAAACATCCTAATCTTTCTAACATTAAAGCATCTTGCATTAATTTTTCTGCTTCTTCCTCTTCTTTTGCTCTTACTGTATAGGTTCCAAATTTATAAATAGACTGCGGTGTTAACCCTAAATGTCCCATTACTGGGATTCCAGCATTTAAAATTCGTTTTATTGAGTCTTTAATTTCTTTTCCTCCTTCTAATTTAATTGAGTGCGCTCCACTTTCTTTCATTATTCGGATAGCTGAACGTAATGCTTCTTTAGGATCTGATTGGTAACTTCCAAAAGGCAAATCTACTACAACCAAGCAACGATCAATTCCTCTTACTACAGAACACGCATGATAAATCATTTGATCTAAAGTAATTGGCAATGTTGTTTCGTGTCCTGCCATTACATTTGATGCTGAATCACCAACCAAAATCACATCTATTCCTGCACCATCAACAATTTTTGCCATGGTGTAATCATAAGCTGTAAGCATAGAGATTTTTTCTCCGTTAGCTTTCATCTCTACAAGAGATTTTGTGGTAACTCTTTTATATTGTTTTTTTGCTACAGACATTTCTTTTGTTTTATGGAATGTAAAAATACACAATTATTCAATGTTATTATTCTTTATAACTACTTAACAAATTGTTTCTATTTTCTAAAGTCGTTAATCTTCTGTTAATTAAATATTCTTGGCTTATTTTTTTAATAGCTTTACTTACCAAAACCAAACTGACATGCAAAAAATACTCACCTTACTTATTGTCATCATCCTTTCATCAGTTGTAAACGCTCAAGAAAACTCACATAAAGAAGCTATTAAAAACACTATTGAAACTTTTTTTGAAGGGCTACATAAAGGTGATAGTACCATAGTTAGTACTACCTTGCATCCCAGTATCAAAATACAAACAACTTTTACCAACAAAGAAGGTAAAAAAATGTTAGTTACTGAAACCAGAAATAAGTTACTAACTAGCATTGCTAATAAAAAAGCCGAACACACTTATTTAGAAAAATTACTGTCTTGGGATATTAAAATCGATGGAAACTTAGCATCTGTTTGGACTCCTTATGAGTTTTATTTGAATGATGCATTTAGCCACTGTGGAGCGAATTCATTTCAGCTTTTTAACAATAATGGAAAATGGGAGATTATATACTTAGTTGATATGAGACGTAGAGGTGATTGTGAAGCTAACAAACAATAAATGCATGAAAAAGCTTAGTTTACTTTTCTTACTTTTTTCTTGTTTCTGTTTTGCTCAAGAATACAAACCCTTTATGCCTGAATTATTTCAAGGATTACCTAATGTAAGGGATTTTTCAATGAACAAAAACCATGATGAGTTTTATTTTACTGTTGAAAGCTACTTAAAAGAATTTTCTTTTATAGCCTATTCAAAAAAAATAGATGGAAAATGGCAAAAACCTAAGGTTGCCAATTTTTCTGGTCAACATAAAGATTTAGAACCTTTTTTATCTCCTGATGGATTGCAACTCTTTTTTGCTTCTAATAGAAAAGACAATATCTCTGGAGAAATAAAAAAAGATATGGATATATGGTATGTTACTAGAAAATCTTCATCTGGTGACTGGTCAGAACCTATAAATATTGGTAATAATGTAAATACAACAGCTGATGAATTTTATCCTTCAGTAACTGAAAAAGGGGATTTATTTTTTACTGCCGAATATGAAAATTCAAAAGGAAAAGAAGACATTTATGTGAGTAGGTTGGTTAATGGAGTTTATACAAAACCAACTCCTCTTAGTGCCGGAGTAAACTCAGAGAAATATGAATTTAATGCCTTTGTAGCACCTGATGAAAGTTTTATCATTTTTACTTCATATGGTAGAAAAAATGATTTAGGAAGAGGTGATTTGTATATCAGTAAAAAAGACAAAAATAATCAGTGGCAGCCAGCAATTCATTTAACAAAAGTCAATTCTAATAAACTTGATTATTGTCCGTTTGTTGATATGAGTGCCAATACTCTATATTTTACTACAAGTATTTCCAGTATTGCTAAATCTCTACCAAAAAAAATGATTATGAATGAAATTATCAATTATATAAACCAAAATCCTAATGGATTGAGTAGAATTTACGTAACTTCTTTCATCAAAAAATAGCCTTATCTTTGAATAAATGACTCAACTAGATCCTTCTAACATATTATCGCCTGACAAGTGGGTAGACAACTATGCTGATTATTTATTTAATTATGCCATAGCTCGTGTAAATAATGCAAACGTTGCCAAAGATTTGGTACAAGAAACGTTTTTTGCTGGGCTAAAATCTGCCAAAAATTTTGAAGGAAAATCTACTGAAAGAACATGGTTGATTTCAATATTAAAACGTAAAATTATTGATTACTATCGAAAAATAAATTCTAAGAAAGGACAAGCCGAAGTTAGAGTAAATTTTTATGATAGCGGTGATAATGAAGGTAGTTGGATTGAAGAACGTGTTCCTCAATCGTGGAACAATGAAGCTGAACAAAATATTGAAAATGAAGAATTGAGAATTCAATTAGATAAGTGTATTGATAAGTTACCAGAAAAATATGCCATGGTTTTTAGAATGAAAACTATTCAGCAATTTGAAACTGAGGATATTTGTAAGGAGTTAAATATTTCTCCGTCGAATTTATGGGTTATCATTCACAGAGCACGAACACAATTAAGAAGTTGTATGGAAAAAAACTGGTTTAATAAGTAATAACAATGTTTAAATTTTTTAAAATTACATGTGATCAAGCCACTACTATTTGCGATAAAAGTCAATATGGTGAAGCTTCTGTATATGAAAAAATGCAACTTAATTGGCATTTACTGGTTTGTAAAATTTGTGCTTTATACTCTAAACAAAACAAAAGAATGTCCGAAATTTTTAATCTAAAAAACGGTCATTGTAATAAAAATAATGCTTGTTTATCGAGTAAAGATAAAGAAGCTTTGAAAGAACAATTAAATAATTTTAATTAACCGATTTGGTTTTTAAAAACCATTTTTTTGATTTTTTGTTAGATTGAGACGGAATTTATCGCAGTGATAAATTCCGTTTTTTTAATTTTGCTCCAGAAAAAATAATAGTATGCACTTTTTACCAGAAAAACTAGATAATTATGTTGTTGAGCATTCTCAAGCTGAACCAAAACTACTACAAGAATTAAGTAGAGAAACTTGGCAAAAAGTGTTAAATCCTCGCATGTTAAGTGGTGCTTTTCAAGGAAGAGTTTTGTCTATGCTTTCAAAATTAATTCAACCTAAATCAATTTTAGAAATTGGAACTTACACTGGGTATTCTGCTTTGTGTTTAGCAGAAGGATTGGCTAAAGATGGTATAATTTATACCATTGATAAGAACGAGGAATTAGAAGAACTTCAACACAAGTATTTTCAAAAATCGGAATATAAAGATCAAATAACTCAGTATGTAGGAAATGCTCTAGACATAATTCCAACTATAGACAACAAGTTTGATTTAGTGTTTATAGATGCCGATAAATCTAACTATGTAAACTATTTTCATTTGATTATTGAAAAAATGAATAAAGGGGGGATTATCTTATCTGACAATGTACTTTGGAGTGGTAAAGTAGTGGAAGAGCTAGATCCTAAAGATATAGACACTAAAATTCTTTTAGAGTATAATAGACTTTTAAATGAAGATAGTCGCTTAGAAACCGTTTTATTACCCATACGAGACGGTTTAACAATTAGTAGAGTCTTATAAAAACAAAAAGCAAACCTTGAGGTTTGCTTTTTAACTTTATAGCTGTAATAAGGATTTAATTATGCGTTAATCTTTCAGCAATAAATAACTCTTTTGCATAGTCTTCAATAAAAGCATCTATTTGCCATTTTTCTATCCCAGGTACACAAATAATGTGAGCCATATCATTTTCTGAAGCCAATTGGTATTTTTTACATAAAACATCAGATGGTTTATCTAACACCACGGTTAGCGCTTCATTATTTCTCCAAGCTTTTACTCCTATTGCGTTTAATTTTTGTTCTGTATACCCCGCTAATTCTTGTGATTTTCTTGCTCTGGATATCAATCCTTCTTTCCCATGTTTTTCTATAAAAGCCCATAACAATAAAGGTGTTAATCCATTTCTTGAACCAGTAATAGTAGTATCTAAAGTTCCAACATATGAAACTGAGTTTACAATTCTGTTTCTATGCTTACGCTTCGCTAAAACTATTCCGCAAGGTATTGGCCCACCAATAAACTTGTGCCCAGATATAGAAATACTATCAATTCCTTCTGCAAAGTCAAATTTTGGTTTTGGATCAACAAAAGGAGCAATACATCCTAAAAATGCAGCATCACAATGAATGTAATAATCTTTGATAGCGTACTTTTTAATAATTCCTTTTATTCTATCTAAGTCATCTACAGCTTCTGTCATGGTAGTTCCAATATTTAAAAAGAAAACTGCTGGTTTATCTCTATGTAGGGTTATCAAATTCTCTAAATCTTCATAATCCATTTCACCATTCTCTTGACTTCTTACAACTATATTTTTCAAGTTAAGCAGGTGTAAGTTCTTTTTTACACTGTAATGTGTAGACTCACTGTAGTAAACTACTGGATTATTAAAACTTTCTCTCGCTAAATACAATCCATACAGGTTCCCTTCTGTACCTCCATTAGTAACATAACCCCATACATCATCAGTTGAAGAAGATAACATATTGGCAAAAAAACTAATAACCTCTCTCTCAACATCCTTAGTATCTATAGATAATGTTGAAGGAGATTCTGGGTCACCTACATTGTTAATACATAAATTTAAAAAAGGTGCAAATTCACTGTAATTGAAATCTTTTGCTAAAGGATAACCAAGAAAATGAGATGAAGCCTCGCTAATTCTATCATAAATTTCTTTTATTCTGCTCATATTTACCTGTTTTAAATATTATTAAATCACTTAACAAATATATCCTTAAAGGATATATATCTATAAAACACATATCAATAAAGAAAAAAAAACTATTTTTAAACTTTAAACAGGTATAAATACTTTTTAAGAGTAAAAAAGTATTTTAAAACAGAAAAACTTACCATGCATCAATTAGATAACGTAGATAAAAAGCTCTTAGAGGAGCTACAAAAAGACTGCAAACAATCCATAAAACAACTAGCAAATAAGGTAAATCTATCCATAACTCCAACCCATGAGCGTATTAAAAAAATGGAAACCATTGGGATTATAGACAAATATGTTGCCTTATTAAACTTAGAAACAATTGATAAGAGTTTAATTGTGTATTGCCAAGTAACCTTAGTAAAACATCAAGAAACTGCCTTTAAAGAATTTGAAGAGTATATGTCTAAAATAGATGAAATCGTAGAAGTATCTTACATCGCTGGTGTGTACGATTTCTTATTAAAAGTTGTTTTGAAAGACATGAATGAATATCAAGATTTTGTACTAAAAAAATTATCGCAGTTAGAAGTCATTTCAAACATTCAAAGCTCATTTGTAATGAAGCAAGTAAAAAACACTACAAAAATAAAATTGACATAGTTTTTGTAAACTATGTCAATTTTATTGGTTTAACGATTTCTTTTTATAGGTCCTGTAAAATCGTCAATATTATCTTTTACTTCGTTTACTTCGTTTTTTATATCTCTTACAAAGTCGGTATCTATACCTTGATTTTTGGCACTCTCATTAATTTCACGTTTAATATCGTTTGTAGCATCTTTAATTTGACGCATACCCTTTCCTAACCCTCTAGCTATTTCAGGGATTTTATCGGCTCCAAACAGCATTACAACGATTAACAAGATTACAAAAATCTCTGGTCCTCCAATAAATAAAAATATTCCGTTCATCACTACAAAGATAATTAAATTCGATGTGCTATTTTCTTTAAGAGAATAAAAAAAGCAACCTAAAACGGTTGCTTTTTATTTTATAATAATGCGAACTAGTCTGCTAGAATAATCGCTTTGTTATCTTTCATTTCAATGGTTCCTGATTTGATAGCTAACGTTAAAACTTTATCATCTCCTGCTAACCTTTCAATGCTTCCATGTAAGTCATCAAAAACTAAATGATTTTGAGTATGTACGTGTACTTTAACTCTTCCTTCATTTAAAATAGACACTACAGGTGCGTGATTATTTAAAATTTGGAATTCTCCATTTACACCTGGCACTACAACAGAATCAACTTCTGATGAAAATAAAATAGCTTCTGGTGTTACAATTTCTAAATACATAAATTTAATGCTTTAGGCTTTAAGCTATAAGCTTAAGGCAATTAATTACGCTTCTGCTAACATTTTCTCTCCAGCATCAATTGCTTCTTGAATTGATCCTTTTAAGTTAAATGCCGCTTCAGGATATTTATCTAACTCTCCATCCATAATCATGTTGAATCCTTTGATAGTATCTTTAATATCTACTAATACTCCTGGGATTCCAGTAAACTGCTCAGCAACGTGGAATGGTTGAGATAAGAAACGTTGTACACGACGTGCTCTATGAACTACTAATTTATCTTCTTCAGATAATTCTTCCATACCTAAAATTGCGATAATATCTTGTAATTCTTTATAGCGCTGTAAAATCTCTTTTACTTTTTGTGCACAGTTATAGTGCTCATCACCTAAAATATCAGCAGTTAAAATTCTTGATGTAGAATCTAATGGGTCAACCGCAGGGTAAATACCTAACTCAGCAATCTTACGAGATAATACTGTAGTAGCATCTAAGTGAGCAAACG
Organism: Tenacibaculum sp.; assembly: GCF_050290165.1. Taxonomy (GTDB): domain Bacteria; phylum Bacteroidota; class Bacteroidia; order Flavobacteriales; family Flavobacteriaceae; genus Polaribacter. The sequence goes on from NZ_JBNKHD010000019.1 coordinate 26,295, forward strand.
TTGTTGCTGGTGCTGGATCCGTTAAATCATCCGCAGGTACATAAACCGCTTGTACAGATGTAATAGATCCTTTCTTAGTAGAAGTAATACGCTCTTGCATTGCTCCCATCTCTGTTGCTAATGTTGGTTGGTAACCTACCGCTGATGGCATACGCCCTAATAATGCTGACACCTCAGAACCTGCTTGTGTAAAACGGAAGATATTATCAACGAAGAATAATACGTCTTTTCCTTGTGCTTCACCAGCTCCATCACGGAAATACTCAGCAATTGTCAATCCAGATAAAGCTACACGAGCACGTGCTCCTGGTGGCTCATTCATCTGACCGAATACGAAAGTTGCTTTAGAATCTCTCATTCCAGCTTTATCAACTTTTGATAAATCCCATCCTCCATTTTCCATAGAGTGCATGAAATCATCACCGTACTTGATAATTCCTGATTCTAACATCTCACGTAATAAATCGTTTCCTTCACGAGTTCTTTCACCTACACCAGCGAATACAGATAAACCTCCGTGTCCTTTTGCGATGTTATTAATTAACTCCTGAATTAATACAGTTTTTCCTACTCCTGCTCCTCCGAACAATCCAATTTTACCTCCTTTTGCATAAGGCTCAATTAAATCGATTACTTTAATCCCTGTAAATAACACTTCGGTAGAAGTTGATAAATCTTCAAACTTTGGAGCTGTACGGTGAATTGGTAAACCAGCATCTCCTTCTTTAGGTAAATTCCCTAATCCGTCAATTGCATCACCTGTTACGTTAAATAATCTCCCGTAGATATCATTACCTATTGGCATTTGAATTGGGTTACCAGTAGCAATTACTTCTTGCCCTCTTTGTAAACCATCAGTCGCATCCATAGAAATAGTACGAACTGTATCTTCACCAATATGTTGTTGAACTTCTAAAACTAAAATTGAACCATCGGCTTTTTTTATTTCTAACGAATCATAAATCTTTGGTAATTCAGCATTTTCTGTATTAAACTCAACATCGATTACTGGACCAATAATTTGAGAAACTTTACCTGTTATTGTAGACATTACTATGTGTAATTAAAGTTATTTTATTTACTATATGAGCTTTAGCTCGTTTTTTCAAGGTGCAAAGGTAATTTTTTTAATGGAATTTAAAAAACGTTTCCAAGTATTTTTCCGTAAAAAAATTAAACAAAAAAAAGCCCCACTTTCGTGAGGCTTATTTTATATAGAAGTGTTTATTAAATTACTTAACTAATTTAATTTCAACACGTCTGTTTTCAGCTCTACCAGCTCTTGTTTTGTTATCAGCAATTGGATAGTCTTCACCAAATCCTGCAGAAGTTAATCTATCAGCAGCGATTCCACCTTTACCTACTAAATAATCTAAAACAGCTTTAGCTCTTTTTTCAGATAATTTTTGGTTAGTAACGTTAGAACCTGCACTATCTGTGTGACCTTGGATACTGAAGTTAGCTTTTGGGTACTCCTTCATGATTCCAGCGATTAAATCTAATTTACCAGTAACTCCAGTTCTGAAAGTAGATTTTCCTGAGTTAAAGTAGATAGCTCTTGCGAATTCGTTTAATTGCTTAACAGCTTCTTCTTTGATTACTACTTCTGGACATCCGTTGTTAGATGCAACACCAGCTTCGTTTGGACACTTATCATCTTTGTCTAATACTCCGTCTCCGTCAGTATCTGGCCAAGGGCATCCGTTGTTTTCAGCTGGACCAGCAGTTTCAGGACATTTATCTTTTCCATCTACAACACCGTCTCCGTCAGCATCAGGACATCCGTTGTTAGCTTGAGTTCCTTTTTCTGTTGGACAAGCATCATCTTTATCAGCAATACCATCTCCATCAGCATCAGGACATCCGTTTAAAGCAGCTAAACCAGCAACTTCTGGACAAGCATCGTCAGAATCTTTGATTCCGTCTCCGTCAGTATCAGGACACCCGTTGAATTCTTTTAATCCAGCAACTTCTGGACAAGCATCATCTTTATCGTAGATTCCATCTCCGTCAGTATCTTTACCTCCGAATCTGAATACTAAACCAATTGAGTGTTGGAAGTGATCACGAACTTTATCAGCAAATTCTTTTTTCCCTCCAGTTTGAAAGTTTAAACCTAAGTTATCGTTAAACCAAGTATTGAATCCTGCTCCAACATTTAACATTCCTTCACCTTCATCAGCCAAAGAAGTATAACCTCCACCAACATATACATAAGGATCCCACCATCCGGTTTCTCCAATTAAGTTGTTTAAGTCATACTTTACGTTAGCATCGATAGCCCAGTAAAGCTCGTCCATATCATCCTCTACACTGAAAGTTTCAATTTTATTTAACGACCCAGCTAACTGTAAAGTAAATCCGTCGTTTAAATATCTATCAACAGTTACTCTTGAAATTGAAGGCAAGATATTCCAGTCACTAGTACCGATATAATCTTTAGCATAATCTCCAAATTCTGAAGGGATTCTAATGTCAACTGCATTAACCCCGAAACCAACCGCCCAAGGGTTGTTTGAATCCTGTGCGCTAACGTTTACAGCAGCAAACGTAATTAAAGCCATCACAGCTAATTTTAATTGTTTCATTATTAAAAATTTAAATTAAAAGTTCGTTTATATACTCGCAAATGTAAGTTGTTAAAACTTATTTACAAAAACAAATCTACAAAAACTTATAAAAATTGCAAGTTTTTGACTAAGATATTTATATCACGTTTAACTCTTTTCCAACCTTGATAAAAGCGTTTATTGCTTTATCTAAATGCTCTTTTTCATGAGCTGCTGAAAGCTGTACACGAATTCTTGCCTGATCTTTTGGAACCACAGGGTAAAAGAACCCTATTACATAAATACCTTCTTCTAATAGTTTATTTGCCATTACTTGCGACAACTTTGCATCATACAGCATTACTGGTACAATAGCTGCGTCAGCTCCTACCAAATCGAAACCTGCTTTTTCCATTTCTGCACGGAAATAATTCGTATTCCATTCTAATTTATCTCGTAATGATGTATCGTTAGATAACAAGTCAAATACTTTTAAAGAAGCTCCTACAATCGCAGGTGCTAAAGAGTTTGAAAACAAATACGGACGTGAACGCTGACGTAAGATTTCAATAATTTCTTTTTTACCTGTCGTATACCCTCCCATTGCTCCTCCTAGGGCTTTTCCTAGAGTTCCTGTAACAATATCAACACGATTCATTACATTTTTAAGTTCTACTGTTCCTCTTCCTGTTTTTCCGATAAACCCAGCTGCATGACATTCATCTACCATCACCATTGCATCGTACTTATCTGCTAAATCACAAATCTCATCTAACTTCGCTACGATTCCATCCATAGAAAAAACTCCATCAGTTACAACAATCTTAAAACGGTGACCTTGCTTGTTCGCTTCAATTAATTGTTCTTCTAGTGATGCCATATCATTATTATCATAACGATATCGTGCCGCTTTACACAAACGCACTCCATCAATAATAGAGGCATGGTTTAAACTATCAGAAATAATAGCATCTTCACTTGTTAATAATGGCTCAAAAACTCCACCATTTGCATCAAAAGCTGCAGCATATAATATAGTATCTTCTGTAGTGTAAAAATCAGCAATCTTTTTCTCTAACTGTTTGTGAATATCTTGCGTACCACAAATAAAACGCACAGACGACATTCCAAAACCATGAGTATCCATTGTATCCTTAGCCGCTTGAATTACTTCTGGATGATTAGACAGCCCTAAATAGTTATTAGCACAAAAGTTAATCACCTCTTCTCCTGTAGAAATTTTTATTACTGCGTCTTGCGACGAAGTAATAATACGTTCTGATTTATACAATCCAGCATCTTTAATATCCTGAATTTCCTGTTGTAACTGTTCTTTTATTTTTCCGTACATAATTTATGTTTGAAAGTTGTTTGCTATATATAAAAGGTCAAAGTTAGTTTTTAAACTTCTTCAACCAAAATTTCTTCATCAATATATACAAGTAGTTTTTTTTGCACTTTAAAATTCATTGTCTGCAACACTCTAGCATATCTTAATAATTGTTGATGATAAGCTTTCGATGGTTTTCCTGTTTTATAATCAATAATAACTACTTCATTATTTTGGTTAAACACCAATCGGTCTGGAATTACAATTTGACCATCAACATCTACAATTTCGCGTTCATTATAAACTGTTACCTCGTTAGAAAAATATTTTTCCAATAAAGGATGATTTACAATTTGTTCAATATTTTTAGTCACTTCTTCCTTTTTCTCCTGAGGAAGAATTCCCTGTTGTTCATATCGGTGTACTATTTTATCAATATCTTTTGCAGTGATAATTTTAGCCATCATCTCATGAACCAAATTACCAAACTCAATAGCCTTTCCTTGTTCGGTATCCCACAATTTAGAAGCACTTGCTAACATGTGAATATTGTGCTCTCGCCAAGGTGTAGAAATAAATGTTTCTTGAATTTCTGTTGCATTAATTTCTTGTTTACGTTCACCGACTCTTCCCGAATTACCAATAACATATTCTAATTGCTCTTCATTCCACAAGTTTTGAGCTTTTAAATAATTGATAAAAACTCCTGAGTAAAAATTTGTGTTTTCTTCACCTTTTGACGAAATTTTCTTTTCCGTTATAACATGTAATTGCTCTACCGCTCTTGTCAGTGCAACATATAATAGGTTAAAATTATCTAACTCTAACTCTTCCCTTTGTTGTTGGTAAATCTCCGAACCTTGATCATTCACATAATTCAAATCTTTATTAAATGGAACCAATAACTCTTTAAATCCATCAAAACTTTCTGGCAACTCATTTAGCCAAACTTTCGGATTCACTTGTCGGTATACATCTAAATCATACGGAAAGATAACCACAGGAAACTCCAATCCTTTCGATTTGTGAATCGTCATAACTTGCACCGCATTTCCGCTCTCTGGAGCCACAATACTCAACTTATCTTTTTTATCTGACCAAAAATCTAAAAACTCTTGAATACTTGTCCCTTTCCGTTGCTGCTCCAATACCACATCTAAGAAAAATTGTACATACGCATCAGAAGAAGTAATCAATTGAAATCCTCTAATAATCTCTTCTACTTTTTCATAAAAAGGTAGTTGATGAAAAGTTGATAATTCAAAAGAAGCTCCATAGTTTTTTAATTGTTGAAAAATGGTTTCGTTAGGTTGGTGAATCAGTTCTGCTATAAATGAATGTTTATCTTCTACAGTCTTTAAATGTTCCTGCAAAAAATAAAGCATTTCCAAACAGGTTTCTTTATCATTCGGATGTTGAATTACCTGTAAAACATCCATGATAAACTTTACTTTAGAACTATTTTCTAACAATAAGGTTTCTGAAGAAATGATATCAATTCCATTTTCTGACAAATAATTTGCAACCGCTATTCCGTCTTTCTTTTTACGAACTAGAATACATATTTCATTCAAAGAAAACTCTTTTTCTAATCTTTTGACAATCTCTAAAACTTTCTTAGGGTATTTTATCTGTTCCTCCTCTTTATCTTCTTCTTTTTCTAAAAAAGTTAATGACACACAACCTCCTTTTTTTGAGTTCTCTAACTGTTTATTTCCATCAATAAACAATTGCTTATAGGATTCATTTTGCAAGAAGTTTGCTATATGTTGAAAAAATTGATTATTAAAATTTATTACCTCAGCATAACTCCTAAAATTAGTCTCTAAGGTTTTTACTTCTTTCGAAATTTGAAACGGATTATCTTTCTCTGATCCTAATCCAATAAACTGTTCAGACTTTCCTCCACGCCAACGATAAATTGCCTGTTTACCATCACCCACCAACAACAAATTACTATTTTCTTGCGCTAGCGCATTATCGATTAACGGAATTAAATTTTGCCATTGTAAAGTGGAAGTATCTTGCATTTCATCAATAAAATAATGCATGAATCTTTGCCCAATACGTTCATAAATAAATGGTGCAGGCTGATCTTTAATATTATCAGAAATTAACTGATTGAACTCAGCGTTTAATCGTAAGTTATTTTCTTCTTTTAAGTGTGAAAGTTCTTGATTGATATTGTTTAAAACTGCCAGCGGAATCAAACTTTTTAACGCCAAGTTATTCATCAAAAATTGCTGACACAACTTTTCTGACTCAGTATATAATCGAAGTAATTCTGGTAAAAGTCCTTCGATAGCTGTTTTTATATCTTCTGACTTTGACTTAGCGTAAAAATTATTTTCTTCTATTCGTTCTCTAAGAGCACTTTCGTCAAAAAACTTAGCTTTTTCAGGATTTTGAGACAACGCCACAAAGTGATTAGGTAACATTGAACGATAAAAGTCATTATGCGCCAACTGCATACTTTCAATCATTTTTAACGCCTCCTCCCCAATTTCTTTCCAACGTTTTTTTATTTCTTTTTGATGTTTGGACAACTTCGCTTTTAAACTGGTAAAATCAGCGAGTTGTTTATCTACCAGTTTTCTAAAATGCTTTATATCATCTTCATTCAGTAATATTTTTGAAAACTCATTTAGTTCACGGGAAATATCCCACGATTTATCATCATCCGCTTTATCCAATGAAAAATCAATCAATAACTTTGTTAAAGCCTCATCGGTTCCAATTTTTGAAATGAGTACATCTACTGCTTCTTTTAGTAGCGATCCAGCATCCATTTCAACTTCAAAATTGAGCGGTAATCCTAAATCGTATGCAAAACTCTTGATAACTTTATGCGTAAAACTATCAATTGTAGTAATTGAAAACGCTGCATAATTCCGAAGAATCTCATCTAATATTTTTTTACTTCGATCTTTTACAACATTTCGATCAAGTGAAGTTTCTTCTAAAATAATTTCTAGTAAATCATTACTTCCTCCTTCTGAAAAAACTTGTAGATTGTGCAACACACGCTCTTTCATTTCACCAGCAGCTTTATTAGTAAACGTGATTGCTAATATCTTTTGAAAGCGAAAAATATCTTCAGACAGCAATAACACCTTTAAATACTCTTTTACTAAAGTAAAGGTTTTTCCACTACCTGCTGAGGCATTATATACTTGAAATACAGAATGATTTTGCACTACTTGATTTTAACGCAAAATACAAAAACCAAGTAAAACTGTTTTTATAGGTTGTGTTTATTTTCTCAATTACTTTAAGAGAAGATTCTCCAAATTTGAGCTACTAAAAAAGTTACTACAAAACCTGCTATAACAGGAAGAATAGAAGCAACAGCTGTCCATTTTTTACTCTTTGTTTCTTTATAAATGGTATAAATAGTAGTACTACAAGGATTATGTAATAAACTAAACAGCATCACATTCACTGCTGTTAACAAAGTCCAACCTCCAGCTTTTAAAACATCACTCGTAGCTGTTACTGAGTCTAGTTCAAACATTACTCCTGCACCTGCACCTGCATCAATGCCCACAACCATAACCGTTAACATTAATATAGTTGGAATTACAATTTCATTTGCTGGTATTGCTACTACATATGCTAGCAAAACAACACCATTCAACCCTAACAAGAATCCAAAACCATCCAACGAATGCACTAACCAAGCAGCAATACTTTCGTTACCTATATAAATATTACAGATCAACCAAATAACCGCTCCTGCTGGTGCTGCAAAAACAATAGCTCTCCATAATACGATCAACGTTCTATCAATTAACGAAGTGTAAATTGTTTTCCAAAATACGGGTGGGCGATACGGTGGTAATTCTAAATTAAAAGTAGAAACCTCTCCCTTTAATACTGTTTTTGACAAGGCCCAAGAAAAGAAAAACATAAAGAAAATTCCTAAAACTGCTATTCCGATTACTGCCGATAACGAAGCTAAACTCGAATAAGATTCTGGTACAACAGCTCCAATGAATATAGTGGCTAGCAATATTTGTGTTGGCCAACGACCATTACACAATGAGAAATTATTGGTTATGATTGCTATTAATCGTTCTCTAGGACTGTCTATTATTCTTGTTGCAACCACTCCTGCTGCGTTACAACCAAATCCCATGGTCATAGTTAACGCTTGTTTTCCATGTGCTCCTGATTTTTTAAACAAAGCATCCATATTAAATGCAACTCTTGGCAAGTACCCAAAGTCTTCTAATAAAGTAAACAGCGGAAAAAAGATAGCCATTGGCGGTAACATTACCGCAATTACCCAAGCTACAGCCAAATACACTCCATCAATTAAAAAACCTGACAACCACCAAGGAAACTCTAAGAAGCTCGCTCCATTTTTCAACATCGGATGAATCGTATCCAACAATAAACCAGCCAACATTGAAGACGGATAATTAGCCCCTATGATGGTAACCCAAAGTACTACTCCTAAAAGAAACAACATTATTGGAAACCCCCAAATTTTACTGGTTACAATTTTATCAATTTGAGCATCAATTCTAAACTTTCTTTTTTGGTCATCTTTTTTTACTGAACCTTCTACTATTTTAGAAGCTTCTGCATAAATACTTTCCGACAAAACATCATGAAAGTCATCTCCAATTTGCCATCGAAGATCTTTAGATAACGAAATTATATTCTCTATATTTTTAGCACTCATTTTTCTACTTCTTATATAAACTTTCCTGTCCTTAGACCCTCTATCACCTGCTTATCTCCTTCTAACAATCGAAATGCCAACCATCTACTATTTGCTATAGTTGGATATTCCTTTTTTATTGACATACTAAGTTCTTCTACTGCTTTTTCAATGTTATGTGGAATGTTATTTATTTTTCGTGGTTTGCATGTAATTTTTCTATTAGCCAACTCACTTATAGTTTTAAGCAGCTCTGGAATTCCTTCTTTAAATCTAGCACTGGTAGCCACTACAGGAATTCCTAAATCTTTAGACAGTATTCGTGTGTCAATTTCTATATGGTTTCTCTTAGCTTCATCCATTAAATTCAAACATAAGATAGCGTGATCCGTAATTTCTAATATTTGTAATACCAAATTCAAATTTCGCTCTAATCTACTTGCATCTACTACGATTACGGTAAGCGTAGGCTTACCAAAAAGGATAAAGTTTCTGGCTACTTCTTCATCCTCCGAAGTAGAGAGCAACGAATAAGTTCCTGGTAAATCTACTAACTTATATTTTTGAGCATTGTATTCAAATCCTCCCTCTGCTCTTGCTACCGTTTTCCCTGGCCAATTACCTGTATGTTGACGCAATCCTGTTAACGCATTAAAAACCGTGCTTTTTCCTGTATTAGGATTCCCTGCCAACGCCACTACAAAATCAAAATTATCGGTATTTACCCCTAACTTTTTTAACCCTTCTGCATTGTAGTGCGTACAAGTTTCACATGGGCTTTTTGTCTGTTTTTCCATCACTATTCTTTTTTAATCAGAATTTTTGAAGCTTGGTTTTCTCGTAAAGCAATAGATGTGCCTTTTATTAAAAAAGCAGTAGGGTCTTTTAACGGATTTCGCAAATCAACCTCTACTATTGCTCCCCTCACAAAACCTAAGTCTAACAATCGTCTTCTGTTTTCTCCTCTACATTCTTTAGATAACCCTATTATTTTTGCGACTTCATTTTCTTGCAAACTAGATAATCGCATAATATTTTCTTCAGATACTGATTGGTCTTCAAAAACCAATACAGTAATATTTCCTGCTACTACTGGTGCTAAAACAAATTTTTCTCCTTCTGAATGAAACACTACTCTCATTCTGTTATTTTCAACAACACGAATTTGAGAATCTAAATGTATTTTCTCCGCCAGTATTTGTTTATAGATAATCTCTGGCTCATCTTCTATATGAATTATTCGACCCACCTCACCCACTGAAAGTTCTGACAATTGAACCCCTTTTTTAGGAGCTATTTTTCCTGTTTTAGTAGGAATAGGATCTCCATGAGGGTCGTACTTCGGGTTTCCTAAAAGCTCTGATAATTGATTGGTTTCATCAACACTTAATTCATGTTCTTTTCGCTCCGCTCTTTGATGCCATTCTTTCTTATCAAAACCTGTTTTTTCTGACAAGAATTTCTCCCACAACCTATGTGCTCTAACGATTTGAAGCGCATATTCATTCCCTAATTCTGTCAATCGATACGAATCATCTTCCATATAAATAAGTTCACTCTCAATCATTTTACTAATACTTTCAATAAGCAATCGATTGTTATAATTCAACTTATCCGTCAAATCATTAGTAGTTAACTTTTTATTAGATACTTGATTGTGATATAGAAGTTTTAAAATATCTTCTATAATCGTTTTTGTTTTAAACTTGTAATTTTTTTTCAATAGATAATAAATCCCTTTTGTTGGCCTAAAAATATAGTACAACAGTATAGCCAAGCTAAAAAACACCAAAAGAGAAACTATAGGATTTACTGTACTCATTGTTTTTGTATATATAAATTACTTGCTATCTTATTTGAAACAGAAAATGCTTTACCTTCCATTTCTATTACCAACGAACCATCAAAAGGCTCTTTATCTAACACTTTAATTTCTTTACCCAAAGAAATTCCTTGTTTATCTAAAAATCGTAAAAACTCTGACGAACTATCATCCACTCCAACACAAACTCCCATCTCATTTTCCTTTAAAGTTGACAACAAACTCTTGTCTATCATTTGTAAATTACCATCTTTATCTGGAATTGGGTCTCCATGTGGATCTCTTTTAGGATACCCCAAAAAAGCATCCAACTCGTTAATCAATTTAGGCGATTTAATATGCTCTAATTGCTCTGCCACTTCATGCACCTCATCCCAAGAGAAATTCAAAGTATCAACTAAAAAAACCTCCCATAATCGGTGCTTTCTAATAATATTAGCCGCTATTTTTTTACCAAAATCAGTTAAGGTTACTCCTTGATACTTTTTATACACTACCACTTTTTTATCAGATAGCTTTTTCACCATATCAGTAACCGAAGATGCTTTGGTTTCTAATTTCTTAGCAATTGAATTAGTACTAATTCCATTTTTTGAATCAGCAGTTAAATGATACATTGCTTTGATATAATTTTCTTCAGACTGACTAAACATATTCACTTTTTAGATTATACAAATGTACAAATTTGTTTCATATAAACATATTTTTAGACTTATCTAAAATTTATTTTATATTTGCATAAATTTTTAATTCAAAATCTGTTTATCAGTAAATTATTTAAAATGAAAAATTACATTGCCTTAGCAATCATTCTACTTTCAAGTGTTATTAATGGGCAAACTTTAAAAGGAAAAATCACCTCTTCTACAGGTGAAATCATTCCATTTGCTTCTATTTTTATAAAAAATACAAATACAGGAGCTACAGCTGACGAACATGGAAACTATGAACTAAAAGCGACCAAAGGTAAACTTGCTATAGTAGCGTCAACTGTTGGATTTTTATCTGAAAGAAAAATTATAACATTACATTCATCAGAAGAAAAAATAGTAGACTTTACATTGACAGAAACCGCTGAAATTTTAGATCAAGTTACCGTTACTGGAACTCGTACCGATAAACGTCGTACAAACAGTCCTGTTATTGTAAATGTTATCAATAGTCAAACATTAGCAGATGTTCAGGCTTGCAATTTGTCAGAAGGACTAAAATTCCAAACAGGTTTACGTGTGGAAACCGATTGTCAAACTTGTAATTATACTCAATTACGCATGAATGGTTTAGCAGGTGGATATTCTCAAATTTTAATCAATGGTCGTCCTATTTTTAGCCCATTAACCGGCTTGTACGGTTTAGAGCAAATACCTACTAACATGATTGAACGTATTGAAGTAGTGAGAGGTGGAGGTTCTGCTTTGTATGGATCGAGTGCTATTGGTGGTACTGTAAATGTGATTACTAAAATTCCAAAAAAGAACAATTATAGTATTGGTTATACCTATCAAAACATTAAAGGAGCTTCTGACCACATCATTGCTGGAAATGCAACTGTAATTAATGAAAATCGTAATGCAGGGGCTTCTTTCTTTATCAACAACCGAAGAAGAGCAATGTACGATGCTAATAACGATAACTTCTCTGAACTTCCTGAATTAAAAAACAATTCGTTTGGAACTAATTTATTCTTCCTTCCTACAGAAAATCAAAAAATAGAAGTTAACTTTAGTAAAATGAATGAATACCGCTATGGAGGAGAGATGGTCGATAAAGCTCCACATTTTGCTATGCAATCTGAAGAACGTGTTCATGATGTATATGTAGGAAATATTGATTACCAAATTAATTTTAATGAAGACAAAAGTTCAATCATCACCTATTTTGCTACACAATATACTGGAAGAGAACATTACACAGGAATTCGCCCTGAAGCAAATACTCCTGAAGATACAGAACACTTAGCAAATCCGCCATACGGAAACTCTACCACTACTACTTTTCAAGGAGGATTGCAATTCAACCATAAGTTAGAGGAGTTTTTAGGAGGTAACAATGTAATAACTATTGGAGGAGAGTTTGTGCAAGATGATGTTTTTGATGTTATTGATGCATACCAGTACAAAGTAGATCAATTAACACAAAACTTTGGATTCTTTTTCCAAAGCGATTGGGAAATTTCTGACAAATGGAATTTATTAACTGGTGTACGATATGATAACCATACATTAAACTCACTTAAAACTGATGGTTCTAAAAAAGACATCATTAATAATATTGCTAGTCCAAGAGTATCTTTATTGTTCAAACCGTTTGAAAACACTCAAATCAGAGGAACTTGGGGTACTGGTTTTAGAGCCCCACAAGCTTTCGATACCGATTTACATATAGCTTTTGCTGGTGGTGGAGTATCACGAGTAGTGTTAGCAGACAATTTAAAAAGAGAGCGCTCTAATAGCTACACTATTTCCTTCAACTACGATAAACCAACCGAACATTATATTTATGGTTTTACAGTTGAAAGTTTTTACACCAATTTAAAAGACGCCTTTTACTTAGAATCAATAGGAGAAGATACTTACGGTGAAGTTTTCGAAAAAAGAAATGGAGATGGTGCTGTTGTACAAGGAATCACTTTAGAAACACGCTTAAATTACGATGGAATTTTACAAGTAGATGCTGGATTCACCTATCAGTCTAGTAAATATGACACCGCAGTAAATAACTCTGATGATTTACCTCTTAAAAGAGAATTTTTACGCACACCTACTACCTATGGTTATGCTACAGCAACCTATACTCCAAATCAAAAGTTTAAAACTTCTCTAAATTTAGTTTATACAGGTAAAATGAATGTATTACACTTAGCTTCAGAACTTCCTAATATTACAACAGATGAATATTTTACTTCACCTTCCTTTTTTAATTTAGGAATTAACAGTAGTTATACATTTAACATAGAAAAACTTAACACCAATATAGAGCTTAACGCAGGTATTAGGAACATTTTCAATGATTACCAACCTATTTTCGATGTTGGCAAAGACCGCGACAGTAATTTTATTTATGGTCCTTCAGCACCCAGAACCTATGTTTTAGGACTAAAATTTACAAGTAATTAATGTTAAGGTAACATATATTCTTTTCGTTAACGTTAAATAAACATTCTAATAATAGAATAGTAATTCCTACATAACATTAGCTTTACTATTTAACGTGAATTTTGCGGCGTAAATAAACAGAATTCAAAGATTAGAATGAAAAAAATATTATTTATAGCTTTTTTAAGCTTATGTAATTTAGCATTTTCTCAAAGCAAAGGTACTGTAACAGGTACGGTTACTGACAAAGAAATGAATGGTGAGGCATTACCTTTTGCTAACGTCTTTATCAAAGGAACATCTATAGGTGGAACTACTGATATGGATGGTAAATACACACTAAACGTTCCTGCAGGTAACCAAACTATTGTTTTTAGCTTTATTGGATATCAAACTATTGAAAAACCAATTACTGTAAAAGCTAGCGAAAGTTTAATTGTAAACCAAGAATTAGGAGCTAATGAAGGTGTAACATTAGACGAAGTTAAAATTAACGCTTCTGTTAGTAAAGAAAAAGAAAGTGCATTACTTTTAGAACAAAGAAAAGCTGTTACTATAGAAACAAAAATTGGTAACCAAGAACTTTCTAGAAAAGGTGTTAGTGATATTGCTACTGCTGTTACCAAAACTACTGGAGTTTCAAAACAAGAAGGTTCAGGAGGTAGTATTTTTGTTAGAGGTCTTGGAGACAGATATAATGTAACTTCATTAAATGGACTTCCATTACCTTCTAACAATCCGTCAAGAAAAAATATAGATCTTAGTATTTTTTCTACAGACATTGTTGAGTATATAGGTATAGATAAAACTTATTCAACCAAAAACTATGGAGATTTTGGTGGGGCTAACATTGACATTGCCTCTAAAATTTATAAAGGCGATGGCTTTGTACAGATTAAACTAGGGTCTTCTTTAAATACAATTGCTAGTCAAAAAAGTAAATTCTATGTAGCTGACGGACCAAATGATTTTGGTTTTTATAAAACATACTATCCAGCTTTTCCTTTAAATAACTACAACTTTACAACAAGCTGGGATAGAAAAACTGGAAACTACCCTATTAATTCTTCTTTGTCTATCAAAGGAGGTGATTCGTATAGTCTATCTGATAATACTAAAATAAGCTTTTTTGCTGTAGGTTCATTTGATAACGATTATAGTTATAAGCAAGGTGTTGCCAGAGGTGATGTTAACGTTTCTGGGGTAGCAAGAAAAAACTTAACTAGAGAATCGTATTCATATGGTACTAATACTACTTTTATGGGGAATATTCGATTAAAACATAAAGGGCAAGAGTTAAAGTATAATGGGTTAATGGTAAATAACTCAAGTAATTCTCATGATGACTATCAAGGTATTTATGATGTTTTTGACAATGCCCCAGAAGGTGGTGCTGTAATTCAAAGACAAACATTTATGAGAAACACCTTATATGTTCACCAATTATTAGGAAATCATAGAATTAGTGATGCATTTAAGGCTGAATGGGGAGCTTCTTACAATTTTAATAAAAATAATGTTCCTGATCGTAGACAAACAACTGTTTTACCTAACAGAAATGATGACCCTGATGGTCCAAAATCATTTTTATTAATCAGTAATGATTCTGATAACCATAGATTTTATTCTGATTTAGAAGAAGAAGAATTAGCCGCTAATGCAGCATTTACATATCAATTTGCCAAAAACAATGATGATATATATAGAGCTAAAGTTAAGTTAGGGTATAGTGGAAGGTTTAAAAATGTAGATTTTGATGCTACTCAGTTTAACTTTGTTATTAACCAAAGAACTGCTCAACCATTCATTGATGATGTTTATAACTTAGACAGCTATTTTAATCAAGCTAATTTCAATGCTGGATTATACTCTATTAGAACATTTAGAGGAGGACTAGGAACTTCAACAAATGTTTTACTACCTCAAACATATGGAGGCGATCAGAACATTAATGCTGGGTATTTAGAATTTGAATATAAATTTTCGGATAAGTTTACTGGTATTTTTGGAGTAAGAGGAGAACAAATTAACCAATCACTTAAATATGATACTTCTGTTAATTCAGGTCAAAGTGAGTTAGATCAATTACAAATATTACCAGCAACATCTTTAAAGTATGCCATAAATGATAAACATAACTTAAAATTTGCAGCAAGTAAATCGTATACTTTACCGCAATTTAAAGAAAGAGCTCCGTTTTTATATGAAGGTGTAGTAAATAGTTCTATTGGTAACCCTAACCTATATTCTTCAGATAACTATAATGCTGATTTAAAATGGGAATTTTTCCCAGAAAGAGAAGAGATTATTTCTGTAGGAGCATTTAGTAAATACATTGAAAACCCAATCAACGAAGTTAGAATAAACTCTGCATCAAATGATATTAGTTATGCTAATACTGGAGATTGGGGTATTGCTTATGGTGTTGAGCTTGAATTAAGAAAAGTTTTATTCAATAAAGAAACTGGTAAAAACGCTCTTAATAGTAAATTAACTTATGGTCTTAATGCATCATACATGAACCATAAACAGGAATTAAATAAAGAAAAAGTTATTGCCGAAAACCCTGGAATGAGTGTAGATTTTAGTAAAACAGAAGACGGTTTTGCAGGAGCTTCTGATTTATTAATAAATACTGATTTAAGTTACTCAAAAGATTTCAATAACGGGACAAATATTCAATCTACACTAGTGTATAACTATTTCTCAGATAGAATTTTTGCCTTAGGAACAGAAGGAAAAGGAAATTTAGTTGACAAAGGGTTTGGAACACTTGATTTAATCTTAAAATCAAAATTAAATGAAAAATTAAGTCTTGGTGTAACAGCAAAGAACTTATTAAACCCAACTATCAAAAGACTTCAAGATAATCAAGACGTTACAATATCTTCTTATAAAAAAGGTGTTGACTTTAAATTATCATTATCTTATAACTTTTAATTAACAATCCTATAACCCAACATTAATTTTATCTGAACACTAAATTAATGTTGGGTTCTTTTTTTTGTAGCAAATAAATTAACTAAAAAACAAAATGAGAAAACAACTTTTTACTTTAATGATAATGGCTGCTACCCTAACTACGGTAGTTTCCTGCGGAGAAGATGATCCTATCCAAACTTCTTCATGTTCTGATGGGATTCAAAATGGAGATGAAACAGGTATAGACTGTGGTGGATCTTGTCAGCCTTGTGCTGAAGCAAATTTATCAGGAGAAATTTTGACTGAAGTAACTTTAGATGCTAGTGTTACTTATAAATTAACTGGTTCATACGTAGTAAAAGAGGGAGGAATTTTAAATATTCCTGCTGGTACAAAAATAGAAGCTACTGGAGGTACTTCTGCTTATATCGCTGTAGCTCAAGGAGGAAAAATCTTTGTTAACGGTAATAAAGATAATCCTGTAATTATGACTTCAGGATCTTCAAACCCTGCTGCTAAAGATTGGGGAGGATTAGTTGTATGTGGTAAAGCTCCTACAAATGTTGGTAGCACTGCTACATCAGAAGTTGCTGGTTTAACTTATGGAGGAAATATTGCTGATGATAACTCTGGTTCTATCCGTTATTTAAGAATTGAATATACTGGTGCTACTTTTAACTCTTCTAAAGAATTTAACGGTCTTTCTTTATTTGGTGTTGGTTCTGGAACTACTTTAGAATATGTACAATCATTCGAAGGTGGAGATGACGGAATCGAATTCTTTGGTGGTACTGTTAATGGTAAATACTTAGTTTCTACCAATTCAGGTGATGATTCTATCGATTTCGCTGATGGATGGGCTGGAACTGGTGAATACTGGTACATTTCTGGAAGCGCTAAAGCTGGTGTAGAAGGATCTAACAATGGAGACAACGGAAATGCTGCTCCTGTTACCAATGCTACTTTAAAAAATATTACAGTTGTAGGACCTGTTACTGAAGGTGCTTTATACTACAAAGAGGGTGGAGGTAACTTTACTATTGATAACTTCTACATCTCAGGAGTTGATTTAGGTGTAAAAGTAAAATCTACAGATGCTGAGGCTGGTACAAGAATTGAAAATGGAGATTTAAAAATGACTAATATCCAATTCGCAGAAAATGTTGATGGTTTTAAATTAACAGATTATACTGGTGCTAATCAGGATTTTATCAACCAAGGTATTGCTTCTGGTGCTGGTAATGGAGCTGCTGCTCCTGATTGGGCTGCTGGATGGACTAGAGGTTTAAGCAATAGTGGAGTTTCTAAAGAAAACTTAGCAGGTCAAGTTACTGGTGAAGTTTCTTTAAAAGCTGATGTAGAGTACCAACTAACAAGTGCTTTTGTAGTAAAAGACGGAGGAAAATTAACAATCCCTGCAGGAACAGTTATCAAAGCTACTGGAGGAACTTCTTCTTACATCGCTGTTGCTCAAGGAGGACAAATCTTTATCAATGGTGAAGCAAACAATCCTGTAGTTATGACTTCAAACTCTGCTACTCCAGCTGCTAAAGATTGGGGAGGATTAGTTGTATGTGGTAAAGCTCCTACAAATGTTGGTTCTGTTTCTACTTCAGAAGTTGCAGGTTTAGCTTACGGTGGAGACGTTGCTAATGACAATTCTGGGTCTATTCGTTATTTAAGAATTGAATATACAGGAGCTTCTTTTAACTCTTCTAAAGAATTTAACGGGCTTTCTTTATTTGGTGTTGGTTCTGGAACTACTTTAGAATATGTACAATCATTCGAAGGTGGAGATGACGGAATCGAATTCTTTGGTGGTACTGTTAATGGTAAATACTTAGTTTCTACTAATTCAGGGGATGATTCTATTGATTTCGCTGATGGATGGGCTGGAACTGGTGAATATTGGTACATTTCTGGAAGCGCTAAAGCTGGTATTGAAGGATCTAACAATGGAGACAACGGAAATGCTGCTCCTGTTACCAATGCTACTTTAAAAAATATCACAGTTGTAGGACCTGTTACTGAAGGTGCTTTATACTACAAAGAAGGTGGAGGTAACTTTACTATTGATAACTTCTACATCTCAGGAGTTGATTTAGGTGTAAAGGTAAAATCTACAGATGTTGAAGCTGCTGTAAGAATTGAAAATAATGATTTAATAATGACTAATGTTCAGTTTGTAAATAATGTAGTTGGCTTTACTTTAACTGATTATACTGGAGCTAACCAATCATTTATTTCTCAAGGAACTGCTACTGGTGCTGGTAACGGTGCTGACGCTCCTGATTGGGCTGCTGGATGGACTAGAGGTATATAAATAGACATTTTAACAAATAATAAAAAACCGAGCAAATTGCTCGGTTTTTTTTATTGTTTATATAACATTGAATTAACTTTCATGAATACAGAGTGTAATTATCTTGTATGATAATTTAAGTTTAAAAATTTTAATATGAAAAAAGTATTTTTACACTCCTTTTATTTGCATTTTACGCATTCAGAGTTAACGCTCAATATGAGATAGGTTATGAAACAAGATATTTAGGAGTAAACCAGTCCGATGCCGAAAGCTCTTGGTGTTCGGGTAATATTTCTAACAGTAGTGTTTTAGGACGATTTAATGTATTATCTAGTTCGGAGAATCCTCTAACCCTAAACAAACTGTATAAGAGAAATGAAAATGGAGAAATTCGTTATTATTATATAATAAGAAAGAATGCAAATACTTATAGCGATAGAGATTCTTTTTTAAGTTCAAACTTTACCATGTTGAATCCTTTGTGTGAAACAGGATATGAAACAAGATATTTAGGAACTAATGAATCAAATGCTAAAAACATAGTATGTTCTGGAAATGCTTCAAATAGCGGAAACTTGTCACGTTTTAATGTGTTATCTACTGTAGGAGGAAGTCCGTTAGAAACTAATAAGTTGTATAAAAATAATGAAGATGATGTACTCTATTTTTATTACATAGTAAGAAAAAACACAAGTGCTTATAGTGATAGAGATTCATATTCAGCTTCAAATTTCACCAAATTAATTCCGTTTTGTGATAATGATAATGACGGAGTTGAGAATAGTGTAGATAATTGTGTGAATTCATCAAACCCTGATCAAGCAGATTCAGATGGAGACGGAGTAGGAAATGTTTGCGATAGCTGTCCAACTCAAGCAGGTCCTTCTTCAAATAATGGTTGTCCTGTAGGTAACCCTGATTTAAAACCTAGCAATATTATTATATATAGTGAATGTACTTCGTGTTCTTCAAATTTAGATAATTTAGGATCTAACAAACATATTATTTCTAGGAATGGTGGTATACTTTCTATGAATATAGTCATAGAAAATATTGGTAACGCAAACTCTTATCCAACAAAAATAAATTTCTACACCTCATTAAACGGCAACACTTTAGATGCTAGCGATTATAAATTAACTCTACAAAACTCAACTAGCATTTCTTCTATCAATAAAGGAAGCTATAAAACACTATCTACTACTATTTTTGGAAGTGAAATAAAAACAGGTGATAGTTATGATGCTGTTCATTATGGAAATTATTATATAATTGGAGAAATTGAAAACATTAATGAATCTAATGATAACAATAATACATTTGTAATTCCTATATATTTTAGAGAGTATATGAGTAAAACCCCGACTCAGTTAACCATACATGATATAAATGGTAATAAGATTGAAGAAACAACTATTAATAGTAAATCTGAAGAAACTGAAATTATCAAAAAATTACCTAAAGGACTTTATTTCATAAATAAGGACGGTAAAAAAAGTAAAATTTACAAAAAGAATTAATATTCTTTTTCCTTATAAAAAAGCCGAGCAAATTGCTCGGTTTTTTTATTCTTTTAAATTAGAAAGGTTATATAAAAAATCTTCTAACTTTTTTAATTCTTTGGGTGGGTTTCCTGCATCAAAAGTAGTTGATGTATACTCTTTATCTCCTATTTTAATCACAAATTCCGCATGCAAAGCTCCATCTGTTATTCTCTTTTCACTTGGCGCTTTTAAAGCCGCTATTCCTTCTAAATTTAAAGCACCAACTATTTCTTTCAATTCATCTAATTGCTTTTTTGAAACTTCTTTAGTTCCTTCACCTTGATTTGATTTATAAGACAGTTTACTTCCTTCAACTGTTATTTGGATTAAACTTCCTCTAGTTTGAGCTTCATAGGCTATAGTATCAAAACTTTTAGCGGTGTTTTGAGCTGCACAGTTCGTCATTAATAAAAAAACTACTGGCGCTATTATTTTTAAGTATTTCATCTATTCTTATCTTTTATAATTTACCTTAATAAAAAGACGCTCTTTAATTAAAGAACGTCTTAATATATGAATTCGTATTAGATCTGATTAGTCTGCCATAGTAGCTCTAAATCCACCTGGAGCAAAAACTGCATCCATTCTAGCTTTTTGACCTTCTGTAAACATATACATACAGCTATCGTCAGAATAATCCATAAAGTTCATCGTCATGTTAGCACTTCCACACTCAATTACTGGGTAAGTAGGACATCCTCTACTATTACCATCTGCATCTGGAGTATCATCTACAAAGTCGCTAGCGCCACATCCTCCGTCACCCCAAATGTGACGTAAGTTAAAATAGTGACCTACTTCGTGTGTAGCTGTTCTTTGGTTACGCCCTACAAATTTGTGTGCTAAAACTACACCGTCTGTTGACCAGCTACCTCCAGGGAACTGAGCATATCCTAAAATTTGACCTCCGTGATATGGCATTACGTTAACCACCCAAATATTTAAAAACTCTTGTGGGTTTACAACATCACTACCTCCAGACGAAGTAAATTTCATAGAGTCGTCTGGTCTCCAGCTTCTCTTTTTAGTGTTTTCTACTCTAATTACATCTTCAAGAGCAAAATCAATATTCACATTCGCTTCTACTCCTGCAAATTCTGCTGGCATAGCACCTCTGTTAGGGTTTTGCATATTAAAGTCTTCGTTTAACGCTGCAATTTGATCCTGTAATACCGATAAAGCTAAATTTTCACTTGCTTGACGATAAATTACGTGAAAAACAACTGGAATCTGAATTTTCCCATTTACTAATCGTGCAGATACTTCTCCTCTTTTTACTTTTTCGATGTAGTTAGCGGTAAAATTTTCAATGTTCTCCATGCTACTTTTTAAGCTAGGATCTTTAGCCATATTCGCATTTAAAACATCGTTAGCAAAACATTGTTGATCTGCTTTTTGTAAAACTGAAGCTTCTACTTCAGGTTCTGAATTTGGGTTTTGTTCATTGGTTTGGCAACCTACTAAAATTCCAGCAGCAATTGCCATGGTAAGAAAAATTCTTTTCATGTTGTGAAAAATTTAAAAATTAGTTATTTGTAAACACTTTATGTGTTCTTTGTTTTGTCAAAAAACTAGTAACAAAACTTTTAAAAAAGAAGTTGTTAATTTTTTGTTATTTTAATAACAAATTGAAGGGTTTTTTAACGAAATCTAATATACACATATTTAAAAACCCTCCAAAAATAATTTAACAACTGGTTTACAACACCTTAAACCCTTTATACATCAATCCTAAAGCTATTTCAGTTTGAAAAAATTTTCAATACAAACTTTATAGAAAACAGTAAAAAACGTCAAATGGAAAAAATCTTCTATTATTTTTTTTAAAGTTTTAATCAAAAAAAAAGACGCCTTTAAAAGGCGTCTTTTTTATTTATATAACTTAGTACTACTACTTAAGTTTTTTCTTAACTGCTACTTCAATGTAAGCCTCGATAACGTCACCTTCTTGAATGTCGTTATATCCTTTGATTTGAAGTCCACAATCGTATCCTTTCGTTACTTCTTTAACATCGTCTTTAAAACGTTTTAATGAAGTTAATTCACCATCATGAACAACGATTCCTTCTCTAACAATACGAACTTTAGAATCTCTTGTAATCTTACCTGACATAACCATACATCCTGCAATGTTACCAACCTTAGAAATCTTATAAACTTCTCTAATTTCAACATTACCAAGAACTTCTTCTTTCATTTCAGGAGATAACATTCCTTCCATCGCATCTTTCAAGTCGTTGATAGCATCATAGATGATTGAGTACGTTCTGATATCTACTTCTTCTCTATCGGCTACGGCACGTGCATTACCTTGCGGACGTACATTAAATCCAACAATAATGGCATCAGATGCAGTTGCTAACAATACGTCAGACTCTGTAATAGCACCAACTCCTTTATGGATGATATTTACTTGAATTTCTTCAGTAGATAATTTTTGGAATGAATCTGTTAAGGCTTCTACCGAACCATCCACATCTCCTTTTAAGATGATGTTTAATTCTTTGAAATCTCCTAATGCGATACGACGTCCAATTTCTGCAAGTGTCAATGTTTTCTGAGTTCTTACAGATTGTTCACGTTGTAATTGAGAACGTTTTGCTGCAATTTGTTTTGCCTCGCGTTCATCATCAAATACATTGAACTTATCTCCTGCTTGTGGTGCACCATCTAAACCTAAGATTGATACTGGCATAGAAGGTCCTGCTTCTTTTACTTTTTTACCTTTATCATCAAACATAGCTCTTACTTTACCACTATGTTTTCCGGCTAAGATATAATCTCCAATTTTTAAAGTACCTGCTTGTACTAAAATCGTAGATACATACCCTCTACCTTTATCTAATAAGGCTTCTACTACAGCACCATTAGCGTTTTTATTAGGGTTTGCTTTTAACTCTAATACTTCTGCTTCTAACAACACCTTTTCTAGTAATTCATCAACCCCTTGTCCTGTTTTTGCAGAAATCTCTTGTGATTGAATACTACCTCCCCAATCTTCTACTAATAAGTTCATAGCAGATAATTGTGTTTTGATATTGTCTGGATTTGCGTTTGGCTTATCTATTTTGTTAATCGCAAATACAATTGGTACTCCTGCTGCTTGTGCATGAGCAATTGCCTCTTTTGTTTGCGGCATTACATCATCATCGGCAGCAACTACAATAATAACTAAGTCGGTAACCTGAGCTCCACGAGCACGCATTGCTGTAAAGGCCTCGTGACCAGGGGTATCTAAGAACGTAATTCTTTGATCTCCAACTTTTACAGAGTATGCACCAATGTGCTGTGTAATTCCACCTGATTCTCCCTCAATTACGTTTGCTTTACGAACATAATCTAATAATGAAGTTTTACCGTGATCTACGTGTCCCATTACTGTTACAATAGGTGCACGTGTAATTAAATCTTCTGGACTATCTTCTATCTCTTCAATTGCTTCTTCTACTTCAGCTCCAACAAACTCTACAGTGTAATTGAACTCTTCTGCAACAATTGATAATGTTTCTGCATCTAAACGTTGGTTCATTGTTACCATCATTCCTAGCATCATACATGTAGAAATAATTTGAGTAACTGGAACATCCATCATCGTAGCAACCTCACTTACTGTAACAAACTCAGTTACTTTTAACACTTTGCTTTCTGCTTGTGCTGCTTGTAATTCTGCCTCACTTTGTTGACGGTGAGCATCTCTCTTGTCTCTACGATACTTTGCACCTTTTCCTTTTTTAGATTTCCCTTGAAGTTTCTCTAAGGTTTCTCTAACTTGTTTTTGGATTTGTGCTTCAGTTAACTCTTCTTTCGGAGCTACACTTGGCCTTCTACCGCCTCGTTGTTGTCCACCTCGGTTTTGACCACCTCTTTGTTGTCCTCCTCGATTTTGACCTTGGTTTGGCCCTTGATTAGGTCTTGCTGCATTTCCTCCTCCAGCAGCACCAGCTGGTTTACTGATTCTCTTACGCTTCTTCTTATCTCCTTCGCTTACAGCTCCTTTATTCTCAGGTTTTTTCTTCTTAGGTCTTTCAAATTGCTTTAAATCAATTTTTTGACCTGTAATTTTAGGACCGTCTAATTTTTTATACTGAGTTTTTATTTTTTCAGCATTTTCTGGAGTAATTTCAACCTCTCTTTCCGGTTTTTTTACTTCTGCAGCTTTAGTTTCAACTGTTTTTGCCACTTCTTTTGGTTGTTGTTCTATTTTAACTTCCTTTTTAGGAGTTTCAATTACAGTTTCTTTCGGCTTTTCAGCTTTTTGAGGCTCTGGCTTCTTTTCTTCAACCTTTACAGGCTCTTCTACTTTTTTAGCTTCTTGAACTGGTTCTTCTACTTTTTTAGTTTCTTGAACTGGTTCTTCTTCTTTAGTAACTTCTACCTCTTGTTTAGTAACTTCTACTTCTTGCTTCTTTGCAGGCTCTGGTTGTTGTTCTACTACTTTACCAGTTTCAACATCAATCTTTCCTACAGTTTTAAGTTCTAACTTTTCAGCTTTGGCTTTTAAAACTTCTTGTTTTTTAGCTTCCTCCTCTAATCGTTTCTTCTCTTGCTCCTCTTCTAATTGCTGACGAATTGCCTCTTTTTCTTTTCTCTTTTCTTCACTTACTTCCTTAGAGGCCACCTTTTTAGATTTATCTGTTTGAAAACCATCAAATAAAATTTGATATTCTTCATCAGATATTTTAGTAGTAGGACGAGCTTCTATATCATGACCATTCTTTGCCAAGTGTTCTACAGCCCTATCTAAAGAAATGTTTAATTCTCTTAAAACCTTATTTAGTCTTAACTTTTTGCCTTCAGCCATATATTGTTTAATACTTTTTTATTCAAAAAACACACTTTATACTTAACGTATAGTTATGTTTTTTTTCTTTTTTTGCTAGCTTTTATAGATTTCTATCACATAGGATGCTAACTTCCTTTTATTAATTTTTAGTCTTCGAATTCTTCTCTTAAAATTCGTTGAACATCTAAAATAGTTTCTTCTTCTAAATCGGTTCTTTGTACTAACATTGACACGTCTTTTTCTAAAACGCTCTTCGCTGTATCTAAACCTATTTTCTTGAATTCTTCAATTACCCAAGCTTCGATTTCGTCAGAGAATTCTGTTAACTCTACATCTTCTTCTTCAAGACCTTCTCTTTTAACGTCGATTTCGTAACCTGTTAATTCACTTGCTAAACGAATATTAACTCCAGCTCTACCAATTGCTTTTGATACTTCTTCTGGTTTTAATAAAACCTCTACACGTCCTTTTTTACCATTTTTCTCTTCGTCGAACATTTCTATTTCAACAGAAGTTACTTTTGCTGGACTTAATGCTCTAGCTACAAATAATTGCTCATTCTTGGTATAGTTAATTACGTCGATGTTTTCGTTTCCTAACTCACGAACAATACCGTGAATACGAGAACCTTTTACACCAACACAAGCCCCTACAGGGTCAATTCTATCATCGTACGAATCTACAGCAATTTTTGCTTTATCTCCAGGAATTCTTGCAACACCTTCAATCGTAATTAAACCATCAAAAACTTCAGGAATTTCTTGTTCAAATAATTTCACTAAGAACGCTGGTGAAGTTCTTGATAATATAATCGTTGGTTTATTACCTCTTAACTCTACCGATTTAATCACCCCACGAACCGCATCTCCTTTTCTAAAAAAGTCTGAACGGATTTGCTCACTCTTTGGTAATACGATTTCGTTTCCTTCATCATCTAACAAAATTACAGCATTATGGCGAATATGGTGCACTTCTGCACTATAAATTTCACCTTCTAAATCTTTAAACTGCTTAAATATGTTAGTACTATCGTGCTCGTGAATTTTAGATATTAAGTTTTGACGCAATGCTAAAATGGCACGTCTCCCTAAATCTATTAATTTTACTTCTTCAGATACGTCTTCACCAATTTCAAAATCTGGCTCAATTTTTCTCGCCTCTGAAAGTTCAATTTCTTCATTATCGTCTTCAGACATCCCGTCTGCAACCACTACTCGGTTTCTCCAAATCTCCAAATCTCCTTTATCTGGATTGATAATAATATCAAAGTTATCGTCAGACCCAAACCTACGTTTTAAGGCTGCACGAAATACTTCTTCTAAGATAGACATTAAGGTTACCCTGTCTATACTCTTATTATCTTTAAATTCCGAAAACGATTCAATTAACGCAATATTTTCCATTACATTCTCTAATTAAAATATGATCTTCACTTTTGCTTCTTTAATATCTTGATACGCTAGTGTTATTGTTTTTTCTACCGTATGCTTTCCTTTGCCTACTGGCTTTGGCTCTCTTGCTTTCCATTGTAACGTAATAGTATCTTCCGTTACTTCGGTTAATGTTCCTTCGAATTCTTCAGTTGCTGTTTTAACTTGTAGAATTCGATTGATATTCTTTTTATACTGACGATTAACAGTTAACGGGCGTGCAATATCTGGTGTGGTAACTTCTAACGAAAAATCTTCTTCTTCTCGATCTAAATTATGTTCGATTTTTCTACTAATACGAATACACTCACTTAACGGTACTCCTAAATCTCCATCTACTATTACCTTTATTTTATTGTCTGACAAAAACTGTAAGTCTATTAAATATAACGACTCGTTTTCTTGCAAAGCTTCTTGTAATAATTCCTTAACTCGTTGTTGATTCATCTTAGGTATAAAAAGAGGGGACTATCGTCCCCTTCATCTATCTGATTAATAAATTTGCTGCAAATATAGTAAGTTATTCATTAACATACAAATACAATTGCTTTTCTTTTTTAAGTTCTTTTTCGTATATTACGGTAACTATCTCTCTTTAAATCTTTCTATTATGAAAAAAATACTTGTTCCTATCGATTTTTCAAAACCTTCAGAGCACGCATCTAAGCTTGCGGCCAAAATTTCTAAAAAAACAGATAGTGAAGTTCATTTACTACATATGGTTGAGCTTCCTACGGGAGTTATAGACATGGGTGTTGGAAATAATTTTAGTATTCCAGAAAGCATGTTATACATTAGAAAAGTTCGTGAAAGACTGCTTGATTATAAACTACGATATTTTTCTAATGATGAAAATGTAAAATACGCAATCCTCTTTAAAAATCCTTATGATGGAATTTGCGATTATGTTAAAAAAAATGATATCGACTTTATTATTATGGGGGCTAAAGGACATACTCCGTTAGAAGAAATTCTTATTGGCTCTAATACAGAAAAAGTTGTTAGAACGTCTGAAGTTCCTGTTTTGGTTACTAAAAAAAACGGGGAGAATTTTAGCCCCAAAAATTTAGTTTTTGCTTCAAGCTTTAAGCCAGAAAAAAACCAAGCCTTTGAACGCTTTTTAGAGTTTGCTCGTAACTTCGACAGTACTATCCATTTATTAAAAATTAATACGCCTCAAAAATTTGAGGATAGTCAACACACAAATGAACGTATTCAAAACTTTATCAATAAATATGGTTTAAAAAATTACTCTATAAATATTTATAACGATTCTTCAATCGAAAAAGGTATTCTAAATTTTTCTAACAAAATTAATGCAGATATCATTGCCTTGGCAACACATGGTAGAAGTGGTCTATCACATATTTTTAATGGTAGCATTACCAAACACTTGGCTAAAAAATCTATCAAACCAATGCTTACCTTTAAAGTTTAATGAAATTGAGAACAAAAAGAGAGCCAGAAAGTATATTCTTTCTGGCTCTCTTTTTGGGTTTAATAAAACGACTACTATAATAAACTAGTCTCCGTCGTTATCAGTAACTGTAATGATTACTGAGAGTGTACTAGCCACATCGGATTTTAATAACACTAATAAATCTCGAACAGCATTGTATAAATTAGTTACCTCTTCTTTTTCATTGACAAGAGCTTCTTTTAATGAAGTAGTTTTAAGTTTTAACAAAATAGTATTAAGTGTCTCAAATTGCGCTTCAATTCTATTATTAAGTTCTTGAGTATTAGTTATAGAAAAGACATAATCATCTAAACCATTTTCATCGCCAAAGTATAGTTTTTTTATCCCTTCAAGATTTTGTTCTATCAAAAACAAAGAATAGCTACTCTTTTCAGCCTGTAATAGTGTAGCGTCAACAGCAGTTGTCTTTTCAATTCCTGCTGGTTGTCCAATTTTAAAACTTTTTACATCTTCTAACAAAGCATACATACTGTTAACTACTTGGTTCACTCCACCGTTAATTCCAGTTGCATTATTCTCTATAAAAGTATCCTTAAAATTATCCCATAAAGAAGTGTACGTTGTTATTTTTTCTTCTAAGTTTTCTCCTAAGGTTTTTAAATACTTCAATCTTCTTGTATTTTTAAAATCTTCTAAGGTTTCTGCTACTGACTTTTCATAAATCAAAAACTCAATTGCGCTTAATCCTCTCGTGTTGGTAGCTACTGAATTGAAAGCTTCTTTACTAATTTCATTGGTAGAGGCTATATAACTCTCAATCGCACTTTCATTAGCACTCCAACTATAAAATGCCGTTTGAATAAAAGAATCTTTTATATCACCAATATTCAACACTTCAATTAACGAATAGTTTGCAGCTGCTTGCTTCCAAGCTTCTTTTAACAAGTTTAAATTTTGCTCATTTACAGTATTCGCAAAAGTTATAATACTATTGTTTAACTGTGTTATACTCTCTGAAAAATCTGCTACTACAGGTGCTTCAACAGAATTTATAATATCAACTCTAAGTTGTTTTACATTAAAACTATTTGTTGGCTCTGTATTATCACTGCTACAAGAAATTAAAAGTGCTAACAGAAATATAGATGTAATTTTTTTTATCATGTTACAAAGAGTTTATAAAAGATAAAACGGCCGCTCTATCTTCCTTGGTTAAGTTTACATATTCTTCTTTACTTTTACTAGCTTCACCACCATGCCACAGTATAGCTTCTTCAATATTACGTGCTCTACCATCATGCAATAAAAAAGTGTGTCCGTTTACTGTATTTATCATTCCTATTCCCCATAAAGGTTGCGTACGCCACTCTTTTCCTGTTGCATTAAAATCAGGTCTATTATCCGCTAAATCATCTCCCATATCGTGCAATAAAAAATCAGAAAAAGGTCTTATTGTAACATTTTCTAAAGTTGGGTTAAAAGGATAATCATTAGAAGTAGTAAAAGATTCTACATGACAACTTGCACATTTCATCTCTCTAAAAAGTTGTTTCCCTTTTAAAACATTTTCATCTTTAAAATTTCTTCGAATAGGAACTGATAGCGAAGTTGAATAGATCATAACATTATGCAATGACTTGTCTGTCACTTCTGGACTTCCTCCATTAGGAGCATCATAACAATCATTTTGAGGTGACGGACAATTTTCATCAGGAAATAATGACGTTGTTAATCCCATGTCACCATTAAAAGCACCTGCCACTTGTTGTTTTAAATTAGGTTGATTGGCTTTCCAACCAAATCTACCTAACTCAGTTGTTTTAGTGACCACATTCCAAACATAATTTGGTTTACCAGAAATACCATCATTATCCACATCGTTCTCATCAGCGTTTGCTAGAATAGCTTCCGTAGCAATGGCATCTACTAATCCTAAACCAATAACTTGTTGTCCAACTCTTGGTGAGGTCAACACATCTTGTAAAGAACCAAATTGCTCTTCACCAATACTATAAATAGGCTTTTGTAATTCATAAGCTTCTCCGTCAGCAAAAGCCCCATTGATGGTTTCATATCTCACCGTTACTTTAGCTTCAAATGGAATACCAAAATTAGCATGTTCTTGAATTTGATCACCATAACCAAGAACAGGATTAGGTCCTCCATTTTCACCTACACCAAGAGTACTTATCCTCATTAAAAAACCAGTAGAAAATTCTTGTCCTACCTCTATAGGCTTACCTCTACCATCTTTATCATGACACGAACTACAAGCTCTCGCATTAAAAAGAGGCCCTAAACCATCTCTAGCAGTAGTAGAAGATGGAGCACTCACCCAATTTTGACGAAATAGTGAGTTACCGGCAAAAAATAAAATATCGTCTGTTTCTGACAAGCCTGGAACTGCCTGATCAAAAGCATTGGCTCCCAAAATAGTAGTTGTTAATTTACCTGCAGATAATTCTTCTCCACTTTCGTATTTATAAACAGGAGTATAATCATCATCTGTGCTACAAGAAAACAACATTAGGATAACCATACATGGAAAAAAGAAACTTTTTTTCATTGTGTTTACTATTTTACATTCAAAAATCAAGCTGCTATATAGCAGCTTGATTTTACTTAGTTTATAATTGATTATACTGATGGATCAATGTTCTTATTAGAAATTGTTTTCCCTGCTTGAACCAGTTTATCTCCTTGCCTTCTTAAGGAAGAAACAGTAGACATGATAGGTTTACTTGTATTATCTTCAGTTTCACCAATAATTTGATAATCGAAAAACTTTTTATCAGATATCTCTTGTACCTTTACCATTACTTCATCTGCTGTACTTTTTAAAGAAGCACTTTCTGTTGAATTCACCAATTTTAAAACTTCTAGTAATGAAGTTCCTGAAATTTTAGTCCCGTCAACTTTGGTATATGTTCCGTTAATGATATTGTTTATTGATAATGCATTTAAAAAGATATCTCTGTGTGTATTATCAGAAAAACAAGAATGCTCATCTTCTTGATCTTGATTTACAACAGCAGTAGCTATTCTTTCTCCTGCTAATTCTCCGTTACTTAATTTTGCAGCACCTGTTAAGATTTTTTCAATAGCATTGTCTTTCGATAAAGCTAAAAACTCATCTCTGTATGCTGCTCCTGGTTTCCACTGCACAACTACCGATTCTAAATCTTCAACCAAAATATCAACCGCAATTTTTAAATAGCTCTTACGTCTATCTGCGTTTTCTTTTGTAGTATAATCAGTAAAAGGTCTTTGACCCGCTTTTTTTTCTGATGGATCAGTAATATCTTGACCCCACAATAAAAATTCTATCGCGTGGTAACCTAACGTAACATTAGTTTCTCCACCTTCTCCATTTAAAGATTTAATATTCTCTGCTGTCAATTCAAAAGTATTATCAGCAATTAAGTTTTTTGAACTTCCTTCTGTTCCACCAACTACATAATCGATAAGCCCTTCATCTAATGGCCACGCATTAATAGAACCTTCAGGCTCCCCTTCTGCAGAACCATCAATTGGACCGTTATAAAAACGATAAGCTTCTGTTTGTCCGTAAGGTTCACGTGCTTCTAACCAAGCTTCTTTTGCTGCTTCAAATTTTATTGCATCTGGCACATCAACAAAACTATAAATAGCTGTTTGTAATTCTTTTGCTTTAGACAAAGCATCATTATAATTTGCCTCTACAATATTTACATAATTCGTAACAAATTCTGTTTTTGCTGTTTCAATAGCAGTCTCTGATATTACTTCGTTGTTATCTGAACAACTTGCAAGAGTAGCAATACCAAAAATTAGTAAAGGGGTTCTTAAAATCTTATTCATTTTATTTAGATTTATTTAAAATAATGAGCAAAAATAAGTTTGTTATAGATATAAACAAGATTTTTTTACAATTATTTAGTCTTTTTCTAAATAACGAGATACTCTATAATAAATACTTTAAAAAAGAATATTACTTAAGTATTTGATAATAAAAGTAAAGGCACTAAGATTAACTCTTAGTACCTCTACTTTTAACTAATTTAACTTTTTAAGAATAAGTTTAGAGAAGCTTATATTAAAACTATACTTCTCTAAACTATTCTATCTATAACTCAGATTACTTTCTTTTTTTAGGTCGCATTGCTATAATTTTCTTATTAGCAACACCTCTATCTGTAATCAATCTTACAATTAAAGCTTGATTTTGTACATCTGATAAATCCACTTTAATTTGTTCTCTGGTTCCTTTAATGTAAGAGTTATTTTCAATTCTCTTAATTAAAATACCATTCATACTATAGAATTCAATGGCAACGTCTGTATCAAACTTATACTCATATTCTATAGTTATTTCATTTTTAAATGGTACAGGATATGCACTAAAGTTTGATTGTTCTTGCTGTTGAACAGTTTCAATAGCTTGCCCTTGACAATGTACTGAACCTTCAGGAGTATATGTTCCTCCATTATCAACAGATTCATGACATCTACAAACCTCTTCACATGTTACTGCATGAGCAATTATGTAAATTGGTCCGCTAGCTTCAATAGGTCCTACCGTATAATTCGATACATAATCTAAAGTACTCGTATTGAAATTATACTGTCCAGGTGCTACTGTTTCTTTTCCATTCTTCGTAGGATATTTTTCACATCCTATATATACATGTGCAACACTCATTACGTACCCTTCATATAGATTGTATTCTACCGTTACGAATCCATCTTGATAAGTAATTGTTACCTCTCCTGATTGTACTCCATTAGAAGTATCACATTGTGCGGCTCCAGTATACAACGGTAAGACATAAACTCCTTCTTCAGCAAAGTAGTTTGTCCAACCCCAACGATTAAAGCCATCATCTAAGAAACATGTGTAGTCGTTACCTCTTGCAAATGCAGTACCACAGTTTTCAAAAAGATCCATTTTAACTGCTAGAGTTACTGTTTCTGTTGCAGTATTACCACAGTCGTCTGTAGCTGTAAACACATAATCTGCATACATAGCACATCCTTCTGTTCTTTGATTTGTTGGGTAAGCAATCAAATCGCCACCTACTGCACAATTATCTGTCCATTTTGCATTGAGTACTTCTGGTAATTCAGCATCACATATTTCATATGATTCAGGTAAATCAGTAATCACTGGGTCAGTCATATCGTAATCTCTAGATACTAATGTTGTCTCGGTATCGGTGTTTCCACAATCATCAGTAACCATAAAAGTATACAGTCTGTATTGAGTACAACCGTCTTCGCTATCTGGTTGATTGACTCCACCATCAGACAAGATACCTTGACCACCTGCTGAACAGTTATCTGTCCAATCGGTAGTTAAGTTCTCTGGCCATGGGGTGTTACAACCTTCTAACTTATAATCGGGTACATCAACAATCTCTGGATTGGTTACATCGTAATCTCTAGATACTAATGTT